>NZ_JAIUHW010000013.1:0-196272 GCF_020165315.1 Mesorhizobium sp. BR115XR7A | reverse complement strand
GCCCCAAGGAAGGCGGCCGCGAAGCTTGCGCTCGCCGTGTCGGTATTGTTGCCGATCGTATCGGCGTCCTGCGTCACCAATGTCAGGGCGCTATCCGCAACCGTCCCGACCGTCACGGAAGGGCCGTCGTCATTGAAGGTAATGGTCAGCGTGCCCGGTGCCGTCGAGCCGTCCGCATCGGTGATCACATAGTCGAGATCGACGGTCGCATTGTTCTCATCGTTCGGGCCTTGGGCCTGAAGCACGTTGTCGACCAGCGTCACCGTGTAGGCGCCAGTTGCCGGGTCGGTCACATGCACCGTGAACAGGACGCCACGAGGGCCTGTCGCGGTCAGTGTGTCACTGCCGGCGTCCCAGCTGTAGGTCACGTTCTCCTGGCCGACCGTGCCATTGGTGCCATCCAACGTTGCGAACGAGAAGCCGTTGGCGCCGGCGCCGTCACCACCGACGCTGCCGCCGAGCGCTCCGTTATAGGTCTTTTCGCTGGCACTGAACGGAACCTCGCCGAGATTGGCGTCGATATCGCCCAAGGTGCTAGCCGGATTGCCGCCAGCAAGCCCGTCATCGTCAACCGCAGCCGTAGCCGTGCCGCTTGTCGGCGTATTGGCGTCGGTCACCGCAAAGGTGATACCGGCCGTTGCAGTGTCGCCGTCGCCGTCAGTCACCGTGTAGGTCGCCGAAGCCGCACCGGTGCCGAGAACCGAACTGTCGGCGGTGAAGGAGTAGTGGCCGTCAGCCATGACCTTGATCGAGCCATCGCCGATATCGATCGCCTGCGAGTAGCCGTCGTTGCCGAAGACCAGCACAGTAGAGCCGATGTGCGTCACCGTGGCGCCATCGGCGCCGGCCACGAAGTCCAGCGTGCCAGTGATCGTCGCACCCTCGGCAACATTCTGCGAGGCTTCGTCATGCGCCGTCGGCACGTCGTCGGACACCGTCACGTTGACGGTGCCGGTCGCCTGAGTGCCGTCGGTATCGGTGGCAACCACGCCGACATGGCCCAGATCGACCAGGTCGTCGAGATTGATGCCGGGATGCGCGTCGTAATTGTCGTTCAGCGTCGCCGTCACCGTCGCCACATTGTTAGCGACCGAGAGATCCAGCGTCACCACGGTCACGGCGCCGTCCTTGCCCACGACCTGGGTGTCCGACACCCGGGTCCAGGTCAGGTTCGCGGTGTTCAGGCCGCCCAGGTCTGTGCCGAAGACGACCGAGGTGATCGCGTCCGAGCCCGGCGTGAAGGTGATCGAGTTAGAGGCAGAGTCCGGACCGAGTGGCGTCGAGCCGTCACTCAGGTTCTGGTCGTCGAGCGCCAGCGTGATTGGAGCGCCCGCGGTCGGGCCCGCGCCATCCGTGATCGTGAAGGCGATGTTGGCCGTCGAAGTGTCGTGATCGCCGTCCGTCACCGTGTAGGTCGCGTTGACCGCCACGGCACCGCCGCTGTTGTCGACCGAGGCATCGGCCGTGAACGAGTAGGCCCCGTCGGCCTTCACCTGGATGGTGCCGGCGCCGATGTCGATCGACTGCGAATAGCCCGTGCCGGGATCGAAGGTCAGCAGCGTACCGTTGACATGCGTCACTGTCGCGCCGTCCGCGCCGGCCACGAAGTCCAGTGTCCCCGTCACCGCCGGGGCACCTTCCACAACCGCTTGCGAAGCCTCGTCATGGGCCGTCGGCACGTCATCGGACACCGTCAGGTTGACGGTGCCGGTCGCCTGAGTGCCGTCGGTATCGGTGGCAACCACGCCGACATGGCCCAGATCGACCAGGTCGTCGAGATTGATGCCGGGATGCGCGTCGTAATTGTCGTTCAGCGTCGCCGTCACCGTCGCCACATTGTTAGCGACCGAGAGATCCAGCGTCACCACGGTCACGGCGCCGTCCTTGCCCACGACCTGGGTGTCCGACACCCGGGTCCAGGTCAGGTTCGCGGTGTTCAGGCCGCCCAGGTCTGTGCCGAAGACGACCGAGGTGATCGCGTCCGAGCCCGGCGTGAAGGTGATCGAGTTAGAGGCAGAGTCCGGACCGAGTGGCGTCGAGCCGTCACTCAGGTTCTGGTCGTCGAGCGCCAGCGTGATTGGAGCGCCCGCGGTCGGGCCCGCGCCATCCGTGATCGTGAAGGCGATGTTGGCCGTCGAAGTGTCGTGATCGCCGTCC
Source organism: Mesorhizobium sp. BR115XR7A (assembly GCF_020165315.1). NCBI lineage: Bacteria > Pseudomonadati > Pseudomonadota > Alphaproteobacteria > Hyphomicrobiales > Phyllobacteriaceae > Mesorhizobium > Mesorhizobium sp. BR115XR7A. Next base: position 194,115 of record NZ_JAIUHW010000013.1, on the reverse strand, counting down.
GTCACCGTGTAGGTCGCGTTGACCGCCACGGCACCGCCGCTGTTGTCGACCGAGGCATCGGCCGTGAACGAGTAGGCCCCGTCGGCCTTCACCTGGATGGTGCCGGCGCCGATGTCGATCGACTGCGAATAGCCCGTGCCGGGATCGAAGGTCAGCAGCGTACCGTTGACATGCGTCACTGTCGCGCCGTCCGCGCCGGCCACGAAGTCCAGTGTCCCCGTCACCACCGGGGCACCTTCCACAACCGCTTGCGAAGCCTCGTCATGGGCCGTCGGCACGTCATCGACGATGTTGACGGTGAGCGTGCCATTGGTGCTCTGGAGATCCTGGTCGGTCAGCGTGACAGTGAAGTTCTCGAACAGGCTGTTGGTGCCCTGGACAGAGGTATGTGTCTCGTTGTCGTTGAGCGTGTAGGTATAGCTCACCTCGCCGGTGCCGGCATTGTAGGCCGTCACCGTCAGCGTGTTGCCTAGCGTCGTCGTGAACGAGCTGGCGGTGAACACACCGTCGGTGATGAAAGCGTGGCCATCGATCGACAGATCGTGGATGCCGTCGGGCGAGGAAATGGTGAAGGTGCCGGGGCCGGTCTCGGCCGTGCTTGCCGGATCGGACCCGGGGCCACCAGGCGTGCCGACATTCAAAGCCGCTTCGTTGACGATGACGTCGCCGCCATTGGCTTCCGGCGTCAGGTTGGCGACTACAGGCGTCGAGTTGCCGATCGAGATCGTCAGCGTGGTGTGCGAGGTGTCGCCATCGCCATCCTTGATCGTGTAGGTGAAGACGTCGTTGACGCCTCCGGGTGTGCCCGCATCGCGCACATAGGTATAGCTGCCGTCGCCGTGCAGCGTCAGCTTGCCATATTCACCTTGGATCGGGCTGTTGAGTGTGGTCGTATTGTCCAGAGCGACATTCGTCGTCCCCTTGGCAACGCCCACCACCGTCGCGCCGTCGGCGCCCTGGATGTCGGCAACGCCGTCCGTCGTGTTGGCATCGCCCGCATCCGTGCCGCCAACCAGCACATTGCCCGTCGCGGGGCCGAACTGGCCGGCTGCGATACTGTCGGTGTCGGCAACCGCCGTCGGCACGTCGTCGATGATGGCAACGGTGAAGGTCGTGCTCGCCGTATCGCCGTCGACATCCGTGACGGTGATGCTGAAATTGTCCGGAACCGTATCGTTGACGTCGTATCCGGTCGTGCTGACGGGATGCGTCACCGACTGGGTGACAGTGTAGTCATACTGGATGGCACCCGTGCCAGGATCGAACGACAGGATCGTGATGTAGCCGAACTGCCCTGAAATTTGCTGGCCGACGACGGTCACGGTGGTGCCGTTGATGACGATCGAGCCGATGCCATCGGGTGCGTCGATGCTGATCGTCCCGACGCCGGAAGTTTCGGAGTTGGTCGGTGCCTCGCTGCCCGGCGATTGTTGCGGACCGGCATCGAGTCCGGTTTCGCTGGCCGCCTGATCAGGGTTGGTCAGCGACATGGCCACGACGGAGACGCCTCTGTCGACCAAAGAGGGAAACAGCTCATGCCGCTCGAGCTGCCCAAACTGCAAAGCCGTCGGCGGCAGAAGCGCCGACAGGCCGAAGCCGTCGCCGATCCCGCCGGCAGGCTGTTCGAAATTCCCGCCGGCGCTCGAGGTCGTGCTGCCACCGGCCGATATCGAGCCGTCCGCGCCAAAGGCGACATCGACATGGCTCGCTTCCAGCGCTGCGATCAAGGCCACGCGCGGCACTTCGACGTCGCCGATGATGAAGGTCGGCACATGCAGGGCACCGTCCTTGATGACGATGACCGAGCCGTCCGCCTGCTCGAGCACGAGGTTGTGGCCGTCGACCTTGATGTTGTCGATCGAGACATTGGCGGGAAGTTTGACGACGTTGCTTGCGTCCGCGACGTATTCGTGCGGGGCGTTTGCCGCTGGCGGAGCTGCCGCTGGCGCGCCGCCACCGACATCGACCGGCACAGGCTCGGCCGCGGCCGGCGCTGTTTGGACCGGTGCCGCCGCTTGCTCGGCGGGCGCGGCTTGCGCCACCACCTGGGTCGGCGCTGTCAGGTCGTGATGATCGCTGGAGACGGAATGCTCGTCCCACGAGTTCGAAAGATTGTCCAGTTCAATACTGTTCGCCATAGCTTAAACCCCTCCGGTATTTCCCGGATAGAGACAGGCGGCAGCTTGACTTTGCAACGGTCCGTCAATCCATTCTATATATTTGGATATGCCTTCGATGACTTTTTTTACGCTTGGTAAACTGTGAACATATAATCAGTTATATGTTGTCTGGAAGGCATAGCGCTTCGCCACCGGCGGCGCGGAAAACTTGGTAAATATAAGTATAAATACATGTAAAATTTTACTAAAATCAGCAAAGTGAATTCGTAGGAAATTTATCCATCTTCCTTTCCAGTAATTTGAGACAAAATTGGTAGCGTCCACAGTCAAAGGTGGGCGTCATGAAAAAACAAAAGAATGCTCCGGGGAAGTGCAAGCTCAAGCTGCTTCTGCTGGCGGTGGGGATAGCCGGCTCGGCGCAGCCAGCCCTTGCCGGACCCGTCATCAGGAATTTCATGCCCGAAACAGCACTGCTTGGAGCGGTCCAGGCGCCGCTTGGCCTCGGCGGCATTTCGCTGCAGAGATACCAGCCCTGGCAGCCGGCCACCCCCTACCGGATCAGCCTTGTCCTGAACGGATATGGTCCCGTTTCCGCTCAAGACGGGTCCAGCGCCTCGATGGCGCAAGAGGGCAGGGGTATCGACCCGATGCCGACGGCGTCGATCATTCCGGGCGTTTTCGGGTCGGTTGCGCTGTCCATGCGCAATTTTCCCGTTTCGGCGCGCTGGGCACCTGTCTACCAGGCCATAACCGATTGCACCGCGGGCAGCCCCTGTGATCACGAGAGCCCGGCCTTCGCGGCCATGGTCTCGGCCGCCCAAGGCAAGGGGTTCGTCGAAAAACTGTCGTTCATCGACAGCGGCATCAACCACCTGATCGCCTATAAGAAGGACAGCGTCGTTTACGGCAAGCTTGACTATTGGGCGAAGCCTTCGGAGATCCTCGCCAATCGTGCCGGCGACTGCGAGGACTTCGCCATTCTCAAGATGACCGCGTTGCTGAGGGCCGGCATTCCGGCACGCAGCATGTCGCTCGTCGTTCTCCAGGACCGCAAGCGGGGCTTCTTCCACGCCGTGCTTTCGGTCAGCACCGCAAGCGGCGCTTATATTCTCGACAGTCTCAACGATACGGTGCTCAAGGACAGCGCCCTTCCGAATTATCAGCCACTGTACTCGTTCAGCACCGACCGGGCGTGGATCCACGGGTCCAAGTCGGGGGACGCCCAGATGGCCGATGTCAAGGGCGGTTTCGCAACCGTCGCCCCTGGCGAAGGCCTCCAGGTGGAAGTCAAGTAAGGGCCCGCGCGCCGGCTTTCTTGTCCTGGTTGAATGGCGGAACAATTCCTGGAAAAGTCTATTGTTGGTTTTCCGGCGGAATCGCGTCAGCAGATAGGGCGGTTCGGCGTTTGCGTGAAACGATGAACGGCGCTAGCCGTTGAAGACGAAAGCCATCAGCAATTCCAGGTCCAGCACCGGCGCCCGCACCACGTTCAATTGGCCCCGGTAACGGCGTTCGCCGGCTCCAATCACAAATCCGCTCGCAACGGCAACATCGCCATTGGTGTCGAGGCGGGCGAATATATCGGCTACGTTGAGATCCAGCGCCAGCTTCAGGTCCTGGCGCGTGTCTTCGTCGAATGCCGCCGGCAATTGTCGTTTGACCAATTGCTGGAACGGCGCATTGAAGGTCACGATCTTCTTCGTCGAGGCCAAGGCGAAGGCCGGCGACGGGCAGGCAAGCAGAATGGCGTTTATCGTCCTGATCGATGCAAGCCTACGCAAATTCAGGTTCTCGCGCCCCAACTCGCGTATGCAGGCCACCCGGATTGCCGAGGTCAAGTTTCCTTTCTCCGCGTGACCTTCGGCGATCTCGTCGACCAGCATGCCGATCGTGCATTTGCGGCTTTCAGCCATCTGTTTCAGCGAAACCCAGAAAGCCCGTTCAAGCCGAATGCCGCGCCTGATGCCGCCGCGCGCCACGACGCGGAACTCGAGTTCGAAATCTTCTGTCGGGAGTGGCAGAAGCAAGTGGTCGCTCCGGGTCGCGGGAGAGGTGGCGCTAGCGCTCACTCATTGCCTCCTGGCGGGCTTTGTTGATCGGCTTCAGCAGGTAGCTCAGGATCGTCTTGCGACCGGTCTTGATATCCACGGAACAGATCATGCCGGGGATGATCGAATATGCCTTTCCGTCTCGCTCCAGCGTCGATCTATCGGTTGAAACACGCACCTGATAGTAGGGCTCGCCCGTCTTCTGATCGACCAGGCTGTCGGCGGTTATGTTTGAAACCTTGCCCTCGATGCCGCCAAAGATCGAGAAATCGTAAGCCGTGACTTTGATCAAGGCATCCTGATCTGGGCGGATAAACGCGACATCGCGGGGCGAAACACGTGCTTCGACCAGCAATGTCTCGGAAGTGGGCACGATGCCGGCCACGACAGTACCCGGCTGGACGAAGGCGCCGACGGTGTTCAGTTCCATAGTGTTGACGATGCCGTCCACCGGCGAGCGGATATCCGTTCGCGCGACCTTGTCGGTCGCGCCGCGAATGGTTTCGTCCACCACTGAAAGATCGGCCAAGGCCTGCGTCAGGTCATCGAGCGCTTCCTGCTTCAACTGCAGCCCGAGTTCCTCGACCTGGAGCTGCGCCTCGGTGATCGCCGACTTGCCCTTCTTTATCGTCTCGCCGGCCAGGTTCAATTGGCCGTTGAGTTCGGTCTGTTCCTGCTCGACCTTGAGCTGCTCGGTCCTTGCCATCAGACCTTTCTTGACCATCGCCTCGACCAGCTTCGCCTGCTGGTCGCTCACAGCCAGGTTTTTTGTCAGGCGGTCGAGATTGGCGTTCGCCTCGTCCAGTTCTTTTTCGCGCTGGTCGAGTCGCGACTTGAGCACCGACAGCTTGTTGTCGAAGTTTTCGCGCCGGGCAACGAGGAGATTTTGTTCGTTGTCACAGATTTCCGGCGCCACGGATTGGATGTCCTGCGGACAGGGAAACGATCCGGTGATGCTGCCGCTCTGTTCGTATTTGAGCCTGGCGATGCGTGTTTGCAGGGCCCGCGCCTTGGCTTGCTGTTCGCCGAGGCTGGATGTGTTCAAAGTATTGTCGAGACGGATAATAAGGTCGTTCTTCCTGACGACCTGCCCCACCTTCACGGCGATTTCCTGAACGACGCCCGGCTCGCTGGCTTGAATGACCTGGGTCTTGGAGGCCGGTATGACCTTGCCGTCGCCACGCGCGATCTCGTCGACCTCGGCGAAGGACGACCAAGCGACAAAGGCGGCGAAGAGCGCCCCTATGATGAATATGGACGCCGTCGCGAAAAGCGGCGGGCGGTCTTCCCTGGCAAGCATTTCCCACGCCCCGTTATCATATCGGTTTCAGCCCGATATAATTTGTTCATTCAGGAATTCGTTCTCTGCAGCGCCTGAATGACTTGTTCTTTTGGCCCATCGGCAACTATCTTTCCTTGTTCGATAACAATGAGGCGATCAGCCAATTCGAGCATGCTGAAGCGATGCGTCGAGACGATCAGCGTCGTGTTGTGGTCGAAAGCGGTCTTGAGTTGCTTTATCAGTTGCCGTTCCGACGCCAGATCCATTGAGCCGGACGGTTCATCCAGAAAGACGATCTTCGGCTTGGTCAAAAGCAGCCGGGCGATCGCCACCGTCTGTCTCTGCCCGCCGGAAAGATTGGTGCCCCGTTCACCGACGTTCATGTCGTAGCCGCGCGGATGGCGAGACACGAACTCGTCGACGCCGGCGGCTTTCGCGGCTTCGATGATTTGCTCGTCGGTCGCCTCCGGAGATGCCATCAGCAGGTTCTCCTTGATGGTGCCCGAAAACAGATCGCCGGCTTGCGCGACGATGCCGACGGCGGCGCGCACCTCTGACGGGTGATACTGGCGGATGTCGATGCCATCCAGCAGCAATTCGCCGGAGCTTGGCAGAAAAAGCCTGCCGATCAGGCGTCCCATCGTCGTCTTGCCCGATCCGATGCGGCCGATGATGCCGATGCGCTCTCCCGGCTTCACCGAAAAGTTCAGGCCGGACAGAACCTCGTTTTCCGATCCGGGGTAGACAAAGCCGACATTCTTGAACGTCATCGCGCCATTGCGAATCGGGCGATTGACGAAGCCCACAGTATCCGGCCGGTCCTCCGGCTGTGCCATGATGGAATTCACCATTCTCAAGGAGAGCATGGCCTGGCGAAATCTCGACAAGGTGATCGCGATCTGGCCGAGCGGAGCCACGGCCCGGCTCGCCAGCATCACCGTTCCGATGATGGCTCCTGTCGAAACATGCCCTTCCGAAAAGGCGTAGGCTCCAGCCACGACCAAGGCGACCGTCACAAGCTGCTGGATGGCCTGGGTGATGTTGCCGGCCGCCGCCGAGAGCTGCTTGATCTTCTCGGAAGTGTTGGCCGCGTTCTTCGAATGCTCGCCCCACTTCCTCAGCAAATAGGCTTCGGCGCGCAGCGACTTGATCGTTTCCAGCGTGGAGATGGACTCGACCAGCAGAGCCTGGCGCTGGGAGGCTTCATTCATGGAGGCTGCGACCCGTTTGCCGATGCGGCGTTGCGTGACCAGGCCAACGACCACCGACGCCACAAATGCGAGGGCCGGGATGACGACCAGCCAGCCGCCGATCGCGTAGATGACGAGCAGGAAGATGAAGACGAAAGCCGTATCGATGAACACGCTGATCGTGTTGGAGGTGAAAAATTCCCTGACGAACTCATATTGGGTGACGCGGTTGGCATATTCGCCTGTCGAGCCCGGGCGCGCGGACAGGGATGAATTCAGCACCTTCTCGAACAGCAGATACGATATCCGCAAATCCGCCTTGCGCCCGGCATAGTCGATGAGCGAGGCTCGGGCCGTTTTCAAAAGCAGATCGAAGAGAATGACGGCGCCAATGCCGATCGCCAGCACCCAAAGTGTCGATATCGCCTTGTTCGGCAATATGCGGTCATAGACATTCATGGTGAAGATCGGTGAGGCGATGGCCAAAAGATTGATGAAGATCGCCGACAGCACGACCTTGGAATAGGTGCGCCAGAAAGCGCCGATCGTCCCCGTCAGCCAATGGCGCCGCTCGATCTGCTGCGCCGACCCGACCTTCATGCCCTCGGTGGCGTTGGCATAGGTGATCGAGAAGGATACCCCGCCACTGATGTAACTTGCGGCCAGCTCGGATTTGCCGACAGTCGTGCGCCCGTCTTCCTGCGGGGCCGTGAGATACCCGTCGCCGTCGGTTTCCGCCAGCAGGGCGATCGGCAACTGACTGACACGGAAGAGAATTGCCGGAAGATCGACGCGACCGCGCAGGAAGTCGCGATGGTTGAATCCCTGGGTCTCGAGACCGATGCGCTCGGCAAGATGCCGGATCTCGGTGACCTCGATGCGCGTGTCCGAAATCGGCACTCCGGCAAACAGCACGGTCTCGGCGCTCGGCCTGCCGAGATAGGCGGCCACCGCCGAAAAGCAGGCCTTGAACGCCTCCTTGGGCGACAGAATATGTGGCTGCTGATTCACGACCCGCCCGCCAGAACCCTCAACACCCCTTACGGCTCACTTCTTCCTGACAGGGGCGAGGATATCGAAGGGCAGGTCGTTCTTCTGTTCCGACGGGGTCCGTGCATAGGTTTCGGTGTCTGGGATCTCCGGAACCGCGAATTCATCCTTGGCGTAGGCCGCGGCCTGCTTCGGCGGCTGGATGTCCATCGTTTTCAGCAACTGCCCGGTTGCCGCCAGAAGTCGGTATTGGGCAAAGAGGGATGCGTAGGACGCGGTGTCCGCCAGCGTTGCTGTGTTGAACCGCGTATTCTGCGCATCCAGCACATCGAGCAGCGAGCGCTGTCCGACCTTGAACTGCTCGCGATAAGAGGCAACCAGCTTCTCGTTGGAAGCGGCTTGCAGCTTCAGGGTCTTTGCCAGGTCGGCTTGCCGGAAGCGGCGATCCCACGACGTGCGAACGGCTTCTTCGATCTCCCGCAGAACCTGATGCAGCCCAAGCCGCTGTTCGCTGGCGCGGCGGATCTGCTCCTGCTCATTCGCTTTGTCGATGCCGCCCCGATACAGGTTCCACCGCAGCACCACCCGTGCCTGCAGATCGGACGTGTCTCCATTGTCGCCGTCAATGTCGTATCCGGCCCGGGCAACGCCTTCGGCGACGACCGACGGGCCGTATTTCGCCCGAGCGGCGTCAACCTGCGAGCCCGCGGCGGCGATATCGCTATTGGCCATGTGGACGCGCGGGTTGTTCTCCCGCGCAATGCCCAGCGCGTCGTCCAGGGACCTTGGCAGTGCAGAGGAAACGTCGCCTGGCCGCGATGCATTGGTCAGCGGTTTCCCGACGGTCTTGAAGAAACGTATTCTCGAGGCCTCGAGTTCCTCGGAAGCCTCCTGCATGCGGGCCTTGGCCGCAAACAAGCGCTCCTCGGCCTGTTGCCGGTCGGCTTCGTTCAATCCGCCGCCTGCTATGCCTTCCCTGATGTCGTGGAGAATCGCTTGGTGAAAGCCCAGATTCTTCTTTGCCTCGGCCACGATCGAGGCCTGAAGCATGTATTCCAGGTAATCCTGGACGACAGACAGCCCGATGAACTCAGATCGCTCCAGCACGCGGAATGAGGCGCCATCCACTCGCGAGGCTTGACGGTTGAGTTCGGCTCGCCTTGCGCCACTATCATAAAGCGTTTGCGAAACCGTCAGATCGGTCTCCGCGGGATAAAGCGCATCGTGCTCGATGGAGAGCGCGCGGCGGGAGGAGTTGTCCAGGCGGCGAGCACCAGCGGATGCCTCCAGGTCGACGCTTGGAAGATAGAGCCCTTTTGCTTGCCGCAGTTCGAACTCGATGGCCTCGCGGTTTTCGATGGCCTGGCCGATTTCCGGGTTGGATTCCACCGCGACCGCCATGGCTTCCTTGAGTGTCAGCGCATGCGCGCCCCAGCAGCTCAGCATGGTAGCCGTCATCAAGAGACCAACGCCCATGACCTTGGTCGACAGACCTGTCGTCTTCATTTTCCCACCCACGTTTCCCCGCGCTTTTTAAGAGCGCCCCAGCCGGGCTTGGCGCCTGACCTTGCCACTATCTTGCAAATTAACGTGCGCGTTTCATTATTAAGCTGTGACTAAATCATAGAATTTAGGCAGACGGTCAAAAAATGTAGCAAAAATAGCACACATTTGGGACGCCGGCGGGATCAAATGCCGGTATCGAAACTTGAAGCCCCGAGACAAGATATTGAAGATGGGCAACAGCAAGCCTGTTCTGGCATATGCCGATGAGTACGCATGTCCGCAAACAAAGTTGCTCTCGCGGAGGCAATAAGGCGCCTTCAACAGCTCGGGTGCAGAAGGATTTGGTCCGGCCCACCCAGATTGACGACATGTTCTGGTCGCGCCCGCTGTGGTTTGCGAGATCGCAGACGCACTGCCGAGCGTGACACTTCTTGGTTAAGTCTAGGCTGCAGAGTGTTTGGATCAGGGCTTATTCGGTGCGCGCTTCGGCCTCGAATGGAGTCTGCGCTTGGCTGGGGCGCCAGGATTCGAACCTGGGAATGTCGGTACCAAAAACCGATGCCTTACCACTTGGCGACGCCCCAATAGCCGTCAGAGTCGCTGTGCGGCGCGTTATTAGCAGAGCAGCCGAAAAGCACAATGCTTATGAAGACCGCGAAGACGCTCGGCTGACCAGCGGTGCAATCGGCGCTTGGTGATCCACAAGCGGACTAGTGGGACCACACAGCCAGCTCGTTGCCGGCTGGATCGACGAAGTGGAAGCGTCGGCCGCCGGGGAATGAGAATATCCGCCTGACGATCGTTCCGCCGGCGCTTTCGACGGCGCGAAGGGTTTCCTCCAGATTGTCGCTGTAAAGCACGGGCAACGGCTTGGCCGGTGCTTCCGCGGCATCGGCCTGAAAGCCGCCATCCAGGCCCTCGGCGAAGGCCGAATAGGTCGGCCCATAATCTGTGAAAGACCAAGCGAAGGCGGCGCTGTAGAAGGCCTTCAACCGATCCAGCGTGCCGCCGGTCGCCGGCATTTCCAGATAGTCCAGTTTTCCAGGCTGTTTCATGGCGCACCTCTTGTTCCCTTTATGTTCTAGACGTCGAGCCGTGAGGTGGCAAGTCTTTTTGCCACAGGCCCAGGCGGAGTTTTTTCTTAATCGATTGTAGCGGCCGAACGGCTTGCCGACGCCTTGCCTTTCGCACTGCAGCATCATATCGCTCCAAAGTCGGGCACGGATGGAACTTTGCGTTTCGCCAATCTTTCCAATCTCCTGCAACCGGAGAGCAAGCATGACCAAATGGGTTTTCACCTTTGGCGATGGTGCGGCGGAAGGCCGTGCCAGCGACAAGAATCTGCTGGGCGGAAAGGGCGCCAACCTGGCCGAGATGTGCAGCCTGGGGCTGCCAGTACCGCCGGGCTTTACGATCACCACCGAGGTCTGCAATGCCTATTATGCCAACGGTCGCACCCACCCGGCGGGATTGGAGGCTGATGTCGCAGTCGCCCTCGACCATATCGGCCGGCTGACTGGCCGCCGGTTCGGCGACCCGTCGAAGCTGCTCCTGGTTTCGGTGCGTTCCGGCGCCCGGGCGTCGATGCCCGGCATGATGGACACCGTGCTCAATCTCGGATTGAACGACGAGACAGTCGAGGCGCTGGCCGCCGATTCCGGCGATGCGCGCTTTGCCTATGACAGCTACCGCCGTTTCATCCAGATGTATTCCGATGTCGTCATGGGCCTCGATCACGAGGTGTTCGAGGAAATCCTGGAAGACCAGAAAGCCAGCCTCGGCCACGAGCTCGACACAGAACTGACGGCGATCGAATGGCAAGGCGTCATCGCGCTCTACAAGGCCAAGGTCGAGGAGGAACTCGGCAGGCCGTTCCCGCAGGATCCGCACGAGCAACTCTGGGGCGCGATCGGCGCGGTGTTTTCAAGCTGGATGAACAACCGGGCCATCACCTACCGGCGTCTGCACGATATCCCGGAAAGCTGGGGCACGGCGGTCAATGTCCAGGCCATGGTGTTTGGCAATATGGGCGAGACCTCGGCCACCGGCGTTGCCTTCACCCGCAACCCCTCGACCGGTGAAAAAATGCTTTATGGCGAATTCCTGGTGAATGCGCAGGGCGAGGATGTCGTCGCCGGCATCCGCACGCCGCAGAACATCACCGAGGCGGCGCGCATCGCGGCCGGTTCCGACAAGCCTTCGCTGCAGAAGCTGATGCCGGATGCCTTCCAGTCCTTCGTCACCATCTCCGACAGCCTGGAAAAGCACTACCGCGACATGCAGGATCTCGAATTCACCATCGAGCGCGGTAAATTGTGGATGCTGCAGACCCGGTCCGGCAAGCGGACCGCCAAGGCGGCGCTCAGGATCGCGGTTGAAATGGCAAGGGACGGCCTGATCACGAAGCAAGAAGCCGTCGCACGCATCGATCCTGCTTCTCTTGACCAATTGCTCCACCCGACCATCGACCCGAAGGCCGCACGAGACATCATCGGCGTCGGGCTGCCGGCGTCTCCGGGGGCTGCCACCGGCGAGATCGTCTTTTCTTCCGGCGATGCCGAGGATCTGAAGACGCAGGGGCGCAAGGCGATCCTGGTGCGTATCGAGACCAGTCCGGAAGATATCCATGGCATGCATGCGGCCGAAGGCATCCTGACCACGCGCGGCGGCATGACCAGCCACGCCGCGGTCGTCGCGCGCGGCATGGGCAAGCCTTGCGTGTCCGGAGCCGGCTCGCTGCGCGTCGACTACAAGGCAGGCACGCTGGTCTCGATGGGGCAGACCTTCCGCAAGGGCGACATCATCACCATCGATGGGGGCAACGGCCAGGTGCTCAAGGGCGCCGTGGCGATGCTGCAGCCGGAATTGTCCGGCGATTTCGCCGCCATCATGGAATGGGCGGACGCGGTACGCCGCATGAAGGTGCGCACCAATGCCGAAACGCCGCTCGATGCCCGCATGGCGCGCTCCTTCGGCGCCGAGGGCATCGGGCTATGCCGCACCGAGCACATGTTCTTCGACGGCGCCCGCATCGTCGCCATGCGCGAGATGATCCTGGCCGACACCGAGAAGGACCGCCGCGCGGCGCTGGCCAAGCTTCTGCCCATGCAGCGCTCGGATTTCCTGGAGCTGTTCGAGATCATGGCCGGCCTGCCGGTGACGATCCGCCTGCTCGATCCGCCGCTGCACGAATTCCTGCCCAAGACCGAAGCGGAAGTCGCCGAAGTCGCGGCCGCCATGAACGTGTCGGCAGACAAGCTCAGGCAGCGCACCGAGGCCCTGCACGAGTTCAATCCGATGCTAGGCCATCGCGGCTGCCGGCTCGCCGTCTCCTACCCCGAGATCGCCGAGATGCAGGCGCGCGCCATTTTCGAGGCGGCAGTCGAGGCCGGCAAGAAAGCCGGCGCGCTGGTCGTCCCCGAGATCATGGTGCCGCTGGTCGGTCTGGCGAAGGAACTCGATTTTGTGAAGGCACGCATCGACGCCGTCGCCAAGAGCGTCATGGACGAGAGCGGCGTCAACATCGATTACCTGACTGGGACCATGATTGAGCTTCCCCGCGCGGCGATCCGCGCCCATGTCATTGCCGAGTCGGCCGAGTTCTTCTCCTTCGGCACCAACGACCTCACCCAGACCACCTTCGGCATCTCGCGCGACGATGCCGCCTCCTTCCTGGAGACGTATCGCCAGAAAGGCATCATCGAGCAGGATCCGTTCGTTTCGCTCGACATTGAGGGCGTCGGCGAACTGGTGCGCATGGCGGCGCAGAAGGGCAGGGCGACGCGACCCGACATCAAGCTCGGCATCTGCGGCGAACATGGCGGCGATCCCTCGTCGATCCGCTTCTGCGAGGAGGTCGGGCTCGACTATGTCTCCTGCTCGCCCTACCGCGTGCCGATCGCCAGACTGGCAGCGGCGCAGGCTGCAGTGCAGACGACCACGGGGCGTGGATAGACCGGTCCGAGCTTACGGTTTTGTATGAAAACTCACGCGAACGTGCTAGAGGTATCGCGCAATCCCGCCATTGTTTCTGACCAATTTCGTGATGATCGCCAAACGTCTCCGGAAACATATGTTGCAGATTTCACCCGCTCCGTTCCGCTCGATCCTGATCATTCAAACGAAGTTCATAGGCGATATCGTCCTCGCTTCGACCCTCGCCAGGAACCTTCGGCTCGAATTCCCCGGTGCCAGGATCGTGTTCCTCTGCGAGGCGCACTTGGAGAGCTTCGTGATTGCGCATGGCATCGCTTCGGAGGTGGTTCCGTTCAGGCGGGCTCGCGCGCGGGGCACCCCGCTGGAGCGCGGAAAAGAGCTCTACGCAACGGTGAAGGCGCTGCGCGGCTTCTGCTTCGATTTGACGATCGACCTGACCGATTCGAAGACCTCTCGGCTTATCAGCGGCTTGGTCAACGCAAAGACGCGCGTCGGCTACAATCCCCCGGAAAGGCCTCTGAAGCTGCTGGAGCGGCAGCCCGCCAATGTGTTTGCCAAACCATTCGGGTTTGGCGGCCAGCATTTTGTTTATCGCTATCTCTCCCCTCTTGAAGCGCTCGGCATCGATCTGCGGGTGACGGTACCGAGCCTCCAGCCGCCGCCATTCGAGGCCGCGAAAGCCTTGGCGCTTCTGGGCACGCACCACATCCGTCCGAACGCCTTCGTCGCTGTCCACGCAGGCGCGAGTTTCAAGGGCCGGCAGTGGCAGCCGGAACGGTTTGCCGAGGCGATTGACCAGATTGCGGCCGAAACCGGACTGGGCATCGTCCTGGTGGGAGGGCCGGGCGAAGGTGAAACCGCCGCGCGGATCGTTGCCGAGACGGCGACGCCGGTGGTGGACCTGGTCGGAGCGCTGTCGCTCGAGACCCTGCTGGCCGTCCTGGAACAGGCTCGGCTGTTTGTGGGCAATGAAAGCGGGCCGATGCATATGGCCGCTGCCGCCGGCACCCCGGTTGTCGGCCTTTTCGGCTTGACGCATCCGTCACGCTGGGGACCTGTCGGCGTGCCCAGCATCGCGCTTCGGCCGTCAATGCCATGCGACTGCGTGGCCAAGGATTTGTGTCGCCGAACCGATCCCAGCAAGGCGTGCTGCGTTTGGCGCCTGGAGGTGAAGCCGGTTGTCGAAGCGGCGCGCGAAATTCTCGCGCGCACCGAGCTGAAAAATGAACGCGCTGTCTGAGGGCGATGGAACGGCAAGACTGTCGCTGAACGGCTCGTCGACCAAGTGGGAGGTCAAATTGCCGCGCCAGGCGTTTTTCTGCTATCCCTCGTCCGATTTCCGCCTTCATGCGGGTCTTGGGATGTCGGCTTGAAACCGCCGGTCGGGAACTTGGTTCGATGCATTTGCCGCAAAGACATCTCTGCATGATCGCCATGTCGGTGGCGCTGATATCCAGCGCCCATGCCACGCCGCTGGTCGAACCCACGCTGCACATCAAGCCGGCTGCAAGCGGAACCGGTCGCGTTGCACTCACGCTCGATGCCTGCGGCGGCAAGACCGACACGCGCATTCTCTCGGCGTTGGTGGACAACAACATACCGGCTACCATTTTCGTCACCGGCATCTGGCTGAAGCGCAACGCCGAGGCCGTCGCGATCATGCGGGCGCATCCCGACCTGTTCGAGCTGGAAAATCACGGTGGCCGGCATATCCCGGCGGTCGACACGCCACAGAAGATCTATGGCATACGCAGCGCCGGCAGCCCGGAAGCAGTCCTTGCCGAAGTCGAATCGGGGGCCGCGGCTCTGGCCACGACCGGCGAACCGGCGCCGAAATGGTTCCGTGGCGCAACAGCCGAATACAGTCCCTCGGCCATTGCGATGATCCGCAAGCTCGGCTTCAAGATTGCCGGCTTCTCGATCAATGGCGACGGTGGCTCGCTGCTCGGCGCCAAGGAAACGGCCAGGCGCATCGCCGCCGCCAAGGACGGTGATGTCATCATCTCCCACATCAATCAGCCGACCCATGCCGCCGGCGAGGGCGTGGTTCAGGGCCTGCTGGCGCTCAAGGACAAGGGCATGACCTTCGTGCGCCTCGACGATGCCGACGGAACAGGTAATCACGGCACCACCGACTAAGGGCCGGCATCACCCGAATATCAATGCCCCTGAGTGTCTTCAAGCCGAAGCGTTCAGTCCGGCTTGGCCTCGATGCTGACCTTGCTGGCGTAGAACGCGCCGTGGTCGCGGATGTCGGTCATCTCGTCGAAGGGCTGCCGATAGGCCCACATCGCGTCCTTGCCCGCTTCGCCCGCCGGCAGCACGCTCCAATAGCTGGCATCACCCTTGTAGGGGCAGTGCGTCGCGTGATCCGTTCGGCTGAGCTTGTCGAAATCGATATCGGCGAACGGAATGTAGAAGGCGGCGGGGTAGGGGGCCTCCGTCAGCACCTTCGCCTTGGCGGAAGAAGCGATGACCGTACTGCCGGCGCGGATTGTGACGGTGCCGGAATAGGGCTCTATCGTGATGATCTTGTCGGGATTGCGCTGGAAGCCGGGTGCCGGGTTGGCGATCTTGTCCATGCTGGTTCTCCTTGCCCCGACTTTAGGTGTGGTGGGCGACCGGATAGAACAAGGCCCGTGGTCACAAACAAGGAGACACCAAGCGCCCGTGCGTGGCGCAAGACTGGCCTTGGCGTGGCAGCGGAAAATCAGGCAGCGGTTTTGAAGGCGTCCATCAGCCCGGCATAGGCGGCCGCGATGCCCGCCACCGGGTTGCTGCTTCTCGAGATCGTCTCGACCTTCAGCGCCCCTCCGACGGTTGGCAAGGTGAGCAGGAGGAACTGGCGATTGCCGCCATCACCGACGGATGCCGCCGCGACGTGCTGGCCTTCGCCTTCGTTCTGGACGCACATCTTGAACAGCAGTGTGCCGCCGACCGCTTCGAGCGCGCCGCCGACAACTTCGACGAACTCGTCTTCGGAAACGGTCTTTTCGTCCGGCACCAGATCGGCCAGGCTTTCGGCAAGCGTACTCTCGAGAACCTTATCGTCGAGCGCGTCCATGCGAACCTCTTTCAGTCGCCAATCGCACCCCTTTGCCCGTTAACGAAGCTTAACACCGACGATGGCCGGATTATGGCACTTTTTGCTGTTGGTCCGATCACGAGGAGTTTGCGCCGATGGAATCTGTTTGAAGCTCCTGCCATTCGATCGGCGGCAGGGACCCCCAAATTTCAGGAGCGCTTCAGCAGCGACCAGACGGCCGGCACGAGGCTGGCCGCGAGCGCGACCTTGATGAGATCGCCGACGATGAACGGCACGACGCCGAACTGCCAGGATTTTTCCGGACCGATGAGCATTGCCAGCCAGGCAAAACCCATCGCCATCATCACCACTTCGGCAATCAGCATGGCGTTGAAAAGCTTGATCGGATGACGGTCCCAGCCACGGTCGGCGGCCCAGCCGACAATCGCCGCCATGACCACGAAGCCGGCGAGATAGCCGCCGGTCGAGCCGAGCATGTAGGCAATGCCGATGCCTTTTTCCGGCGTGCCCTGGAAGACCGGGAAGCCCATGGCGCCTTCAGCCATGTAGAGCAGCAGGGTGGCGACGCCGAGCCGCATGCCGAAGGCGGCGGCGATCAGCAGGACGGCAAGCGTCTGCATCGAGAGGTCGACAGGCCCGAGCATCACCTTGGACTTGGCCGAAAGACTCAGGAGCAGCGTCCCGGCGATCGCCAGCAAAAACTGCGTTGCAAGTCGCGCGGCACCTTCCTGCGGCAAGGCCAGGAAAACAAGCGGGCGCGTCGTCGTTGCGGTTGTCATGGTCTTCCCCAATCCAATCTTGCCGCGAACCAGAAATCGCGGTCTTGCATTTTCCTATATTGGCTTGCGTGCTATGCGGCAATCTGTTTTGCCGTTCCGGGAACAAAGCGCCGACATGGCTCTCAAATTCGATACCAGCTTCGACCCTGCTTACGGCCGAGGTGTAAGGGTGGCCCCCGACGTGCAACGCGTCACGGCCCCTAATCCCAGTCCCTTCACTTTCCACGGCACCAACAGCTACGTCGTGGGCCACGATACGCTGGCGGTGATCGATCCGGGGCCCGATGACGAGGCGCATCTTCAGACCTTGCTCGACGTGATCGCGGGCCGGCCGGTGAGCCACATGTTCGTCAGCCACACGCATCGCGACCATTCTCCGCTGGCGGCCCGGTTGAAGGAGCGCACCGGCGCCCAAGTGCTGGCGGAGGGACCGCACCGGCCGGCGAGGCCCTTGCACATTGGCGAAACCAATGCGCTCGACGCCAGCGCCGACACCGCTTTCATTCCCGACATCGCCTTGCCGGACGGCGAGCTGGTCAGCGGCGACGGCTGGGCGATCCGGACCGTCCTGACGCCCGGCCATACCGCCAACCATGCGGCATTCGCGCTGGAAGGCACCGGCATCCTGTTTTCAGCCGATCACGTCATGGGCTGGGCAACCTCGATCGTCGCGCCGCCGGACGGGGCAATGGCCGACTACATGGCATCGCTGGACCGCCTGATCGAGCGCGGCGACCGGCTGCTGCTGCCTGGCCATGGGGGACCGGTGACGGCGCCGCGCGCTTTCATGCGCGGGCTGAAGACCCATCGCAAGATGCGCGAACGAGCCATATTGGAACGGATCAGGGCCGGCGACAGGACAATCCCCGACATGGTCAAGGCGATCTACAGGGATACCGATCCCCGGCTGCACGGCGCCGCCGGCCTGTCGGTGCTTGCCCATCTGGAGGACCTGGTGGCGCGCGGCGTGGTGGCGACGGACGCCGCTCCCGCCATAGATGGCATTTTCACGCCTGGCCGATAGCCCTGCCGCCGCCCACCCGTTCACCAATCATCGTCGCGGCGCGCGATTTGCTCGAAAAATGGCTATTGTGCCGGCGCCGCGCCGATCTGGCCGGCGACTTCCTGATCGAGCTCCGTGAGGAATTCAGTGATGCGCGCGGCATTGTCGCCAAGGTCATGGCGGCCGTAACGCGAGGCGGAGCGCATGTCGACGATGACCGTGTCGCCGTCATCCGTGACGCGAATGGCGACGTCGGCGGGAAGGCCAAGAACGAAACTCGAGGCGACGGCGGTGATTGTCACCTCCGTCTGTCCGGCGAGTTCGGGATAAGGCTCCGAAAGGTCCCAGCCGCGCCGGTCGAGCACGGTTTCAACGGCATTGACGACGGTCTCGAACGGCAGGTCGTAGCTGCGTGCGGTGACCAATGGATAGCTGTCCGTCTGCAACGTCTGCTCACCCGGCGTCGACGGGGACACTGCGTTCATGTCCTTGGTCCGGTCGCTGACATCGAGCGCGGGCGGTTCATCGAAATCGGTCGAAATGTCCCGCAGCGGCGGATAGATCGTCGCCCAGTAGGCGGCAACGCCGTACGGGGTGAGCACCAGCAGCGCCAGCAAGGCGCCGACGGTGAGATCACGGCCACCACGGTCACCGAAATTCCACAGCCTCGCAAAGGCCAGGCCGGCAAACAGCAGCGCCAGCGCCGCCAGCAGGGCAGCAATGCCCAGTACCCACAGGAAGACCGGCGTTTGGACGAGGCCGAACCGATGGCCGACAAAGTTCGTCAGCAAAAGCACCGCTGAAAAGGCGCCCGTGCGCCGCGACCAGCCGGCAGCCTTCGACGTTTGCCGTTCGGGAATGCTAACCATTATTCTCTGCGCTGCCCCAACCCGGATGGAGGTTTAGTGCCTTTTTGCGGAAACACGCAACATCCTCTCAATCCGTCGGCAAGCGATAGTCCCTGAACTGCTGACGCAAGGTGATCTTCTGGATCTTGCCTGTGGCGGTGTGCGGTATCTCGCCGACGAAAGCGACGTCGTCCGGCATCCACCATTTGGCCACCTTGCCATCCATGAAATCGAGAATCCCGGCCTTGGTCGGTTCCTTGCCCGGCTTGGCAACGACGACCAGCAGGGGCCGCTCGCCCCATTTCGAATGCTTGACGCCGATGGCCGCGGCTTCCGCCACATCGGGATGGCCAACGGCCAGATTCTCCAGGTCGATGGTCGAAATCCATTCGCCGCCGGACTTGATGACGTCCTTGGCACGGTCGGTGATCTGCATGTAGCCGCCGGCATCGATATGGGCGACGTCTCCAGTGTCGAACCAGCCGTCCACGTCGAACTGCT
Source organism: Mesorhizobium sp. BR115XR7A (assembly GCF_020165315.1). Classification (NCBI taxonomy): domain Bacteria; kingdom Pseudomonadati; phylum Pseudomonadota; class Alphaproteobacteria; order Hyphomicrobiales; family Phyllobacteriaceae; genus Mesorhizobium; species Mesorhizobium sp. BR115XR7A. The sequence continues at coordinate 174,866 of NZ_JAIUHW010000013.1, read as the reverse complement.
CCGCGCCCGCACCGCCATAATAGGCGCGGGCGACGGCCGGGCCGCGCACCTTCAGCCGGCCGAACGTTTTGCCGTCCCAAGGCTGCGGATTGTTCTCGTCGTCGGTCACCTTCATTTCGACGCCGAAAGGCGGGTAACCCTGCTTGCTCTGGACGTCGAGCCGAGCCTCGCCTTCGAGGCCGGCATAGTCCGGCTTCAAGGTGCACAGCGTGCCGAGCGGCGACATTTCGGTCATGCCCCAGGCATGGATGACCTGGACACCGTAATCGTCCTGGAATTTCGTCATGATCGTGCGCGGGCACGACGAGCCGCCGATCACGACCTTGCCGAGATGGGGAAGCGTCTTGCCAGTCTCCTCCAGATATTGCAGCAGCATCATCCACACGGTCGGCACGGCGGCGCTGAACGTCACCTTTTCCTGATCGAGCAATTCATAGATAGAGGCGCCATCCATCTTGCAGCCGGGCATGACCAGCTTGGCGCCGATCATCGGGCCGCTCTGGCCAAGACCCCAGGCATTGGCGTGGAACATCGGCACCACCGGCAGAATCGTGTCGCGCGACGACAGGCCCATGGCGTCGGGCATGGCCGCGATCATGGCGTGCAGCACGTTCGAGCGATGACTGTAGACGACGCCCTTGGGATCGCCCGTCGTGCCCGACGTGTAGCACATGCCGGCGGCGGTGCCTTCGTCGAAGCTCCTCCAGGCGAAATCGCCATCGACCTCTCCTAGCCACTCCTCATAGGCGACGGCGTTGGGCAGGGTCGTTTGCGGCATGTGCGCCTTGTCGGTGAGCACGATCACTTTCTTCAGCGATTTGACGGCACCCGCGATCTTCTCGAGCAACGGGATGAAGGTGAGGTCGACGAAGACGGCCTTGTCCTCGGCGTGGTTCATGATCCAGACGATCTGTTCGGGAAACAGGCGCGGATTGAGGGTGTGGTAGATAGCACCGATGCCCATGATGCCGTACCAGGCCTCGATGTGGCGGGCGGTGTTCCAGGCCAGCGTCGCGATGCGGTCGCCCAAGGCAAAACCGTCGCGCTCCAGGCGCTGGGCGACCTTGAGGGAACGACGATGAAGGTCGGCATAGGTGGTGCGCACGATCGGCCCCTCGATCGAACGCGACACGATCTCCCGCGCACCATGCTGCCGCTCGGCGTTGTCGATCAGCTTGTGGCACAGCAGCGGCCATTCCTGCATCAGTCCCAGCATACCGGGTTCCTCCATCACGCTTTTCACGGTGCGCTTTTGATCGCATTGTGAAGCGAACCGGGGAATTGTCCAGCGTCCACAAGCGCAGCGGGCGAAAGTCGGAGTTCGAACCTGTATCGGCAAACGGTTGAATCCGGACGGCTTTTTGATTTCGCTTGGCTGCATCGGGCCCGGACCGGCCATCGATGGCGATCTGGCCAGGCGGTTGGCCGATTTGGCATGGGCGCTTGGTCGGCACCAAAGACATCACCTCTATATATCGGCTGAGGGTTCGGCAGGTTTCTCAAGGATTGGAGAATAAGCTGGGACATTAGCCGCGGCTTTTAAATTGCAATGCAGCAATGCTGCCGATCAGAACTTCTGCCAACTATTCCCGCTAAATAGATGCTTGCTGGTGAGGTCGCACTGGCGTAGCTCTTGATCTTCGACTGAGTCGAATCGCCAATGGTGAGGGGTCCGGTTCGCTTTGCGAAGGAACGGCCTGCCAAGTGTAGTGGCGATTGCCGACACGGGCACCTTTCGGGGGAAGGGGAAGAAGTTGAATGTCGCAACATCAACGATTGTCGGAAGCCGGCACTTCCTGTTCAGAATTCGTTTTCAACTCATCGGCGGACTGACATTCGCGATCATCGCGCCAGCACTGATCCGGATAGCATCCTATCCGGACGCGATCTATTCGGCCAATCTGCAGATAACGGTCGCGGCTGCCATCATTGCGCATGTTACCGGCTTTCTTGCCTATCGCCGCATTGGCAATTTTCCGGGCGTGGCCGCGGCCAGCTATATCCTGCCGACATTCGTCCTGTCCTACGGTCTTGTTTTCTTGACGATTTTCTTTTTCCGCTTCGAGTATAGCCGGTTTCAGGCCGCCGCCAGCTTCACGCAGTCCACGCTCTGGTATTTCGGCCTGAGCCTCATGACCCGGCGTCTTGAGCCGTACCGGCTGGCCGTCATTCCCGGCGGCAATGTCGAGCGCCTCAGGGCCCTGCCGGGCGTGCACTGGTTCTGGCTCAAGTCGCCCGGCACCGTTATCGAAAGAGTTAACGGCGTTGTTGTCGATTTGCGTGCGGACCTCGGCGCCGAATGGGAGCGCTACATCGCCGACCGGGCGCTGTCGGGCACGCCCGTCTATCACGTCAAGCAGGTCAGCGAATCGTTGACCGGTCGTGTCGAGATCGAACATCTGTCGGAGAACACGCTCGGCTCGCTCAATCCGAACCAGGCTTATCTCAAGATCAAGCAGGCCATCGACTGGACCTCCGCGCTTGTCCTTGTCGTGGTTCTTTGTCCCGTTCTGCTGCTGGTCGCCCTATCGATCCGGCTGGACTCGGAAGGCCCCGTGCTGTTTCGCCAACCCCGCATGGGCTACCGGGGCAGGATCTGCACCGTCTACAAATTTCGTTCGATGAGGCAGCAGACCGGCTCCGGCAGCGACAAGGACAAGGCGATCACCAAACGGGATGACGATCGCATCACGCGGGTCGGGAGCTTCCTGCGCAAGTTCAGGATCGACGAGCTGCCGCAGGCCATCAACATCCTGCGCGGTGAGATGAGCTGGATCGGGCCACGGCCGGAAGCTGTCGTGCTGTCGCAATGGTATGAGGCGGAATTGCCGTTCTACCGGTACCGGCACATCGTCAGGCCGGGCGTGAGCGGGTGGGCACAAGTAAATCAGGGCCATGTCGCAGCGGTCGGCGATGTCATGGAAAAATTGCACTATGATTTTTACTACATAAAGAACTTCTCACCTTGGTTGGACGTGCTGATCGTTCTCAGGACCATAAAAACGATGTTCACCGGTTTTGGTGCGCGATAGCCAAATCAGGGCCTGAATCCGATCGCACGTGCAGGAAGCAATGGATCTCGCCTCAAGGAAAATAGCTGTCATCGGACTTGGCTATGTCGGTCTGCCGCTGGCTGTGGCCTTCGGGGCGACCAGGGATGTGATCGGCTTCGACATCAACCCGTCGCGCGTGGAGGCACTGAAGCGCGGCGAGGACCATACGTTAGAAGTCAGCGAGGAGGAAATCGCCGCCGCCAGAGGGCTGAAGTTCACCAGCGAGAAAGCCGATCTGCACGACTGCGGAATTTTCATCGTTACCGTGCCCACGCCGATCGACCGGGCCAACAGGCCGGACCTGAAGCCTCTCGTCATGGCGTCGACGACGGTCGGCGAGGTCATATCCCCGGGCGCGGTGGTGATCTTTGAATCCACCGTCTATCCCGGCTGCACGCAGGAAGTCTGCGCACCGCTGATCGAGAAACATTCCGGGCTGCGTTACAACAGCGATTTCTTCCTCGGCTACAGTCCAGAGCGCATCAACCCCGGCGATCGCGAGCACCGGCTGCAGACGATCGTCAAGGTCACCAGCGGTTCCACGCCAGAGGCGGCGGAGGCCATCGACGCGCTCTATGCCTCGATCGTGCCGGCGGGTACGCATCGTGCCTCCAGCATTGCCGTGGCCGAGGCCGCCAAGGTCATCGAGAACACGCAGCGCGACTTGAACATCGCCCTGATGAACGAGCTGTCGCTGATCTTCGGCAAGCTGGGCATCGACACGTCGGAGGTGCTGGAGGCGGCCGGCAGCAAATGGAATTTCCTGCGCTTCACGCCGGGCCTCGTCGGCGGGCACTGCATCGGCGTCGATCCTTATTATCTCACCCACAAGGCCCAGGAACTCGGCTATCATCCCGAGGTGATTCTTGCCGGGCGCCGCATCAATGACGGCATGGGCCAGCATGCGGCGGACCAGACGGCCCGCCTGATGATGCGCAAGGGCATACCTGTCGTTGGCAGCCGGATTCTGGTCATGGGTGCGGCCTTCAAGGAAAACTGTCCGGACTTGCGGAATTCCAAGGTCGTCGACGTCGTCGCGCAACTGAGGCAGTACAATGCCGGCATCGATATCTGGGACCCTTGGGTCGACGCGCAGGAATGCGCACGCGCTTTCGGCACGGCGAGCGTGAAGGAGATGCCCGCCGCGCGCTATGACGGCGTCATCGTCGCTGTCGGACACGCGCAGTTCCGCAGCTTGGGCGTTGCGGGGCTGAAGTCGCTTTGCAAGGACCCCAGTGTAATCTACGACATCAAGGGGCTGTTCCCTAGGGACGTTACGGACGGGCGCTTCTGATGAAGGTATTGGTCACCGGCGCTGCCGGCTTCATAGGCTATCATGTCGCCAGGCGGCTCCTGGAGCGCGGTGACGAGGTTATCGGCATTGACAGCATCAACGATTACTACGACCCGCAAATCAAGCAGGCGCGGCTGCGGCTCCTGGACGAGGCGAGCCGCAAGACCAATGCCGGCTATCATTTCATCCATGGCGATCTCGCCGACAGGGGCGTGGTCGACGGCTGCTTTGCCGACCATGCCTTCGACCGGGTGATCCATCTCGCCGCCCAGGCCGGCGTGCGCTACAGCCTGGAAAATCCGCGCGCCTATGTCGAGAGCAACATCATCGCCTACACCAACATGCTCGAGGCCTGCCGCGGCAGCCGTGTCGGGCACCTGACCTATGCCAGCACCTCGAGCGTCTACGGTGCCAACACCGACATGCCGTTTTCCGAGCATCGGCCGGCCGACCATCCGCTGCAGTTCTACGCCGCCACCAAGCGCGCCAACGAACTGATGGCGCACAGCTACAGCCACCTGTTTGGCCTGCCGACCACGGGGCTGCGCTTCTTCACCGTGTACGGCCCCTGGGGACGCCCTGACATGGCGCTGTTCCTGTTCACCAGGAGCATCCTGGCCGGTGAACCGATCAAGCTGTTCAACAACGGCAACCACACGCGCGACTTCACCTATGTCGAGGACATCGCCGAGGGCGTGATCCGTGCCAGCGACAGCCCCGCCGCGGCCAACCCGGCCTGGGATTCCGGCCGTCCGGATCCGGCGACCAGCAGCGCGCCCTGGCGCATCTTCAACATCGGCAACAACAATCCGGTGAAGCTGACCGCCTATGTCGAGGCGCTGGAAAACGCGCTCGGCCGCAAGGCGGTGATCGAGCTGCTGCCGCTGCAGGCCGGCGACGTGCCCGACACCTTCGCCGACACTTCGGCGCTGCAGGCGGCGGTCGGCTATCGTCCCCGCACCTCCGTCACCGAGGGGGTGGGGCGGTTCGTCGAGTGGTACCAGGATTATTTTGGGCGGGGATAGCGCGAACCGATAAGGAGGCAGTGTCGTTGCTGAGGGGGTTTGTACGCGCGAACGTGGCGGTCTCTGAATATCTTGACAGGGCTTTGCCGCCACGCCTTCGCGCGGACGGCAATAGCACGTTTGCGACCGAAATCGCGCCGGCGCTGCTGTCTCCGGACACATTGGTCTACGATCTGGGTGGAGGCGCAAGACCGCTCGTCAGCCTGCCGCAGAAGCGGTGCCTCGGGCTCGTCGTGGTCGGGCTTGATCTCGCTGCCGAGGAACTGTCCAAGGCCCCCGATGGACTCTATGACGAGCAGATCGAGGCGGACCTTACCGTGTTCAAGGGAAGGCAGGACGCTGATCTGGTCATATGCCAGGCGACCCTGGAACATGTTTACGACGGAGAGGGCGCGCTTCGCGGCATCGCCAGTTGCGTCAAGCCGGGCGGTTTGGTTGCCATTTTCTCGCCGTCACGCAATGCCGTTTTCGCCAGGTTGAACCTGATTTTGCCAGAGAGGATCAAGCGGCGGCTGCTGTTTGCCATCTATCCCGACAAAGGCAGGGGTCATGACGGATTTCCGGCTTTCTATGACAAATGCCTGCCAAGCGAAGTGGAAAGGATCGCGGCGCAAAATGGGCTGGAGCTTGTCCAGCGGCGCCTGTTCTGGAGAAGTTCATACTTCTATTCCTTCGTGCCGGCTTTCCTAGCCTGGCGCCTCTGGCTTGGCATCGCCGCTCTCTTGCTCGGCAAGGATGCGGCGGAGACCTATGCCTATGTCTTTCGGCGAAAACAGTGATCCGTCGAAGATATTCTCCGCCGGTCCTGGCCCGTTTCCGGTTGCGCCTGCTTTCCAACGGGAGAGCTAGAGCCGAACGAGGCGGTATGGCGGCGACCGGGCTTCGAACCGGATGAAGCGAACGAGGAAAGATAGAAAGTCGCCGGGCGGTCCGGATGCCCGGATCGCCGTCTTCATCCCCTCGCTGCGGGCAGGTGGCACCGAGCGCGCGATGCTTACCCTGGCCCGGGAATTCGATCGGCGTGGGCTGGTAACGGATCTCGTACTTGGATGTGCGATAGGTGAATATCTTCCCCTGGTTCCCGACACGATAAGGATAGTGGATCTGCAGGCGTCTCGCATGCTGTTTTCCCTGTCCGGCCTTATTCGCTACGTCAAGGCGGAGCAGCCGCGGGTGATGCTGGCGGCGCTGCCTCACGCGAACATCCTGGCAATAGTGTCGTCCTTCCTGTCACGGCAAGGGGTGCGTACGGTCATATCCGAGAGAAGCAACCTGTCCAGGACCCTTGCGGATACGAAACTGATCCGTGAGAGATTTCTGCCGTTCCTCATGCGAATGACATACGGTTATGCTGACAGGATAATAGCCGTCTCACATGGCGTTGCGGACGATCTGATCAGGCGCATCGGGCTCGACCCGAATTCTGTCGAAGCGATCCACAACCCGTTGGATATAGAACACATTCAGGCACAGGCCAGCGCGCCCATCGATCATCCGTTCGCGGACGAGGACGGCAGGTCCCTGCTGGTCGCCGTCGGTCGCCTCGATTTCGCAAAGGACCATGCCACTCTGATTAGCAGCTTTTCACAGGTCGTAAGGAAACGACCCGTCAAACTGGCGATTGTGGGGGAAGGGCCGCTGCGCGCGTCGCTGCAGACGATGATCGATGAACTCGAGTTGCGTTCCTCGGTCGCCCTGGTCGGCTTTTCGAAAAATCCGTATCCGTGGATGCACCGCGCCGCGCTGTTTCTCCATTCGTCGCGAAGGGAGGGCTTTCCCAATACGATTATCGAAGCCATGGCCTGCGGAGCCAGGGTGGTGAGCACGAATTGCGAAAGCGGCCCAGCGGAAATCCTGGAGGACGGCAAATGGGGGCGGCTTGTCGCGGTGGGCGACGTGCAAGCCTTCGCGGCCGCGATATTGGCCGGCCTCGATGACATCAGCCCACCCGATGTCAGACGTCGAGCCCAGGATTTCAGTGTCGAAAAAGTAGCTGACGCGTATCTGCTCGCGATGGGTATGGGCCTGGCGAGCGCCACCCGAAAGGAGCTCCCGGATTAAAGTCCTGCATGTCATCACCGGGCTGCACAATGGCGGTGCTGAGGCGGCTTTGTTCCGTCTCTGCATGGCCGAGCACACTCATTCGCACGCAGTGGTCTCGCTTTCAGACGAAGGAAAATATGGCCCGCTGCTTCGGGAGGCGGGGGTGCCCCTGACCTGTCTGTCGATGCCGAAGGGAAGGCTAAGCCTCGGCGGGCTCGCGGCATTTCGGCGTGTCTTGTCAGCCCATCCGCCTGATATCGTCCAGTGCTGGATGTACCACGCAAATCTGGTTGGAGGCGTCCTGTCTCGGCTTGCGGGTATCCGGCTGGTGGTTTGGGGAATGCACAATTCCGGTCTGGATCCGCTTGTCGCCCCCTTGGCCACGCGGATGGCGGACCGGGCCTGCGCGCTGATATCCCGGGTGGTCCCGACCCAGATCGTGAGCTGTTCGCAACAGGCGTCACGGCGCCATATGAGTGCGGGTTACTCGGCTTCGAACTGGACGATAATTCCGAACGGTTATGATCTGGCTGTCTTCGAGCCGGATGAGAGGGCGCGCAGTCGGCTGCGTCGGGCCTGGTCGATAGATGAAGGCCAATTCGTCATCGGAAGCGTCGCCCGCTGGCATCCCGACAAGGATCACAGGAATCTCGCCGCTGCCTTGGCCAAGCTGTCCGCGCGCGCCGAGTTCCCTTTCAAATGTATTCTCGCCGGCCCCGGAATCTCTCCTGAAAATACCGACCTTGCCGGACTGCTGGACCGTTACGGCGTTCGCGACAAGGTGATGCTGCTTGGTCCGAGCGACGGTGTTGCCGCTCTCATGAGTGCGTTCGACATCCATGTCCTTGCCTCGAGGCGCGAGGCATTCCCTAACGTTGTCGCCGAAGCCATGGCGTGCGGTACGCCTTGCGTAGCGACGGATGTCGGCGATATCGGCATGATTGTCGGCAACACCGGATGTGTTGTTCCGAGCCAGGATCCCGACGCGCTTTCTCGCGCCATTACAAACATGGCTCTGGAAAACCGTGACTCGCCATCCTGGGAGACAAGACAGCAGGCATGCCGCAACCGCGTCGCGTCCGATTTTTCAGTTGAGCGGATGGCAAGGGCATACAGCGCGCTATGGGAAAGATTGTCTGCCAAGGGCTAGCGCACGGAAACGACCAGGAACAGACAATTATATGTTAAGCTCGCGAGTCATCAGGCAGACGGTGGGGATTGTCATGTTGGAAACCGACAAGCTGTTCGCGGGCTCAATTCCGGAAAACTACGACCGCTACATGGTGCCTTTGATCTTTGAGCCGTTCGCTGCGGATATCGCGCGGCGAGCAGCGGCCCTATCGCCCGGCGCGGTCCTGGAAATCGCCGCGGGCACCGGGGTCGTCACCCGCGCATTGGCGCCAAGACTGTCGCCCGACGCAAGCTATGTCGTGACCGACCTAAACCAGCCGATGCTCGACTACGCTGCTTCGCGACAAACTCCTGATAGCCGCATCGAGTGGCGCCAAGCGGATGCGATGGCGCTGCCATTTGAAGATGCGGCCTTCGATCTTGTCTGTTGTCAGTTCGGTGCGATGTTCTTTCCGAACCGCACGTCTGCTTATCGCGAAGCCAGGCGGGTCCTGAAGCCCGGCGGACGGTTTTTGTTCAATGTATGGGATCGCATCGAGGAGAATGTGTTCGCCGATGACGTGACCAACGCTCTGGCACGGATCTTTCCCGACGATCCCCCGCGCTTCCTGGCACGCACGCCGCACGGCTATCACGACAAGGTGCTGATCCGTCGCGACCTAGAGGATGCAGGCTTCTCTCGAGTGGTGATCGAGACGAGAGCCGAACAGAGCCGCGCATCCTCGCCACGCCTTCCGGCCGTTGCCTACTGTCAAGGCACTGTTCTTCGCACCGAAATCGAGGCCAGGGAAGCTGGAAAACTGGACGCTGCAACCGATTACGCGGCATCCGCCATCGCAGACCGACACGGCAGCGGTGAAGTCGCCGCCAAAATTCAGGCCCATGTAATCATGGCCGAGGTCTAGGTGTCGGCAGGCCCGTTCCGCACGACATGTCGCCCGCCGTACCGCACTCGGATGGCATTCGGAGGGCCGCAGACACCAGCCGGATTTGTGAGCCGCCGGGCGTGAGGATATTGGGAGCTAGGCAATAGGGTGAAGGCGCGGGACGTCAGAAGAGATTACCTGGTTTCACCCTTTGCGCTTACGCCGCAAATGCTTTTGCTTATATCGAGCCTACTTTATTTTGTTCCATTTCTTGCCGGCGGCTTTCAGTACGTTGACGTTGGCGGAAGGAAGTATGATTTTACATATGATTTGGGCACGGGGTATGCCATCGCCGTTTCCATGGTTTGCATCGCCGCGGCGATGGTTGGCTTCGTTCCGAGACGCCAGAGTTTCGAAATTGAGGGAGATAGCCAAGGAGAGTCGTTGATAATAATCGCGATGGTCATTATTTTCGGCGGAATTTCGATTGCGAACCCGGCACTTTTCTCCGCGTCTAAGGCGGATGTTTTATCGTCAACTGGTCGGTTTCAGTATATATTTTACAACGCCTGTATCATCGGCGTGGTCTTTGGGGCTCTGGCCGGGTGGAGGAAATCCAAGCTTGTTATGGCCCTGAGCTGCCTAGGATTAATTTTAACGCTCTATATTGGGCATAGATCCTCGGTTGCGATAACTATCCTATCTTTACTGTATCTAAGATACAGGAATGTTCCGTTGATGATGATAAGAAAACGGTATGTCATCGGCGGATTTTCAGCGTTCTTTTTTCTGGCAGTGTACAAGTCTGTCTACTCCGCGGTGAAGGCGGGGAATTTCGAGCTTGTCGGCCAAAAAATAAAATTCGACCAGTTGTCAGATTCCACCCTTGTCGGGTTGGAGCAGTTCGTGACATTGGCTCATTTGGACCTTATCGTAAAATATAACTACACCTTGCCTTGTTCCAATCTCTGGTTGGTGCCACTTTCTTTCATTCCATTTTCGGATGCGGTCTTCGGCAAGGATGGCTGTACTTACAACGAGCAGGTCCAGCCGCTGCTTTTTCCGGGCTACAGTGGCGGTGTGGCGGCAAATATCTGGGCGGAGTTCTATGCAAATTTCGGATACGCCGGATTTCCGCTGCTCGTCATTATTCTTTCCCTGGTCTGTGTCGCCATCGAGGCAATAATCCGCAACGTGCGCAGCGCGACGCTCAAGTCTGGTCTGATCGTGGCGATCATCCACCTCACATTCTACATCCAGCGCAAGGAACTGCTCGGCGCGTTCATCTCCGCCAAGCGGGTCATCCTTGTGTCGCTTTTCATATTCGGGCTGGTGTATGTCCATCGAAAGTGCTTCCCGCAAGCGCCTGCGATGGAAGCGGGAGTGCGGGGCCTGCGCCGGGACCATGGCTGAGGACATGACGGCGATAGCCAAACCTTCTGGATGGATACGCGCGCGCAGGGTCGCTCGGGACGTCACCATGACCACATCCTCAAGTGGAGTGGCGGCTTTGTGTTCCGTCATCGCGTTGGCGCTCAATGCACGCTCGCTCGGCCCCGGAGATTTTGGCACCCTCGCCGTAATCCAGGCCTATGTCACGTTCATCTCCGGCCTCGCTACGTTTGAGAGTTGGCAGCCTGTCATCAGGCTGTCCGCCAGGTCCCGCTCGCGCCTTGGCCGGGCAGCTTCATGCGGGATCGCGCTCGACGTTTCGGCGGCCGTTGTCGCCACTGCGGTGGCGGTTGGTGGGGTCCTGCTGTTTGGGGAGTCGATCGGCGTATCCCACCAGGATCGGCTTCTGGCGCTGATCTATAGTCTCACCTTGCTGGCCAGCCTCGCGGGCACCCCCAAAGGCGTGCTTCGCCTGAATGGGCGGTACGACGTCATTGCCGGCAATCAACTCGCCCAGGGGGCTGCCGTGGTTGTTGCCTCGCTCGTCCTTTGGGCCATCGAAGCGCCTCTGATCGCCTATGTGGCTGTGTTGGCGGCGATCGGTGCGCTCTACAATCTGGCGCTGTTCGTCCGGCTGCTTGTCTATGCCCGACGCGAGAACATCAAACTATTCAATCCGCTTCGTTCCCGTTCCAGGCGGCGTTTCTTTTGGACATTCCTTGTCATGGCCACCGGGACCAGTGTGCTGTCGACCCTGGTGAGTGCTAGACGACATGTAGCCTTGTTCCTTGTCGCCGGTCTTTTAGGAGATGTTGCCGCCGGCGCCTATTCCGTGGCGTCGCGTCTGGCGACGATGATGTCCCGGCTGACTGGGCCCTTGAACCAGGTGATCTTTCCCGAACTCGCGAGACTGTCCAACGAAGAATCTCCGTCCCGCCTAAACAGGCTGAACGCCCGCATCACGATGGTCTCGGCATGTGTCGCCGCGGGCATGGCGGCGGGCGGTGTCGTGCTGCAAAAATTCATCGTGGTTCTGGCCGCCGGTTCGGCCTATGCCGATGCCTCGCTGCTTTTCGCTATCTTGTTCGCGGCCGAGTGTCTCGGCCTGGCCGGAATGCATTTCAATCCTTTGATCCAGGTTCTGGCCGGAACAAAACCGCTTCTCAAGATCATGGCGTCGGCATTCATCGTCTACCTGCCGCTTTCGTTCGTCCTGTCGGGCTGGATCGGAATTCCGGGTATCGCCTGGGCCGGTCTGATCGCATCGGCGCTGGTCTACACGGCAATGATGGTGGTTTCGCAATTATTGCTGAAAAAGCAGATCCGAATCACGGAAAATATCCCAGGTCTGACAGCTTGAGATACTTGTTTTGCCTACCAAGATACCACACCAATGTTGTGCCTTGGGTGCGCATACTGACCTCGGCCGGGCATCATGTTGCAATCGACGTCGTCGAAACAGGGGCAACGGAGAATTACACACTTGTTTCTCCCAATGTAGTGGCACCATCGGCGCTGTCACGAAGAGTTATGCACATGGGTCCGAGCGATATCCCAAACTCACCCTTTTCCTTTCCCGGTCTTGTTTCCTACTGGAGACATCTTCGGGTCGAGAATCCCGATGTGGTGATCGTGCGCGGCGTGACGCGATGGTTCTGCAGGGTCGCCGCGTTGTGTGCGATTTTGCAAGGCCGCAAGCTGGTTATCTACGATCAGGAGGATGTCAGGCCTCAGGCATGGAGCGGCACATGGATCCGCAGAGCTGTCTTTCGGCAACTCGGGATTGCGCACTTCACGTCACGGCTCCCGTCGAATCCTGGCTCCGTCGGTGCGGGAGGCGCCATGCCCCTGCCATTCGGAAATCCCTTCGAGCCGATCCGGATCGGAGCGCTGCGAGGCAGGCCGTTGCATTCGCCGCCCCGAATCCTGATGGTGGCAAAATACCGGGAGCGAAAGGGGCACAGTTTGCTTCTGAGGGCACTGGCGGTGATCTCGGCGTCCACACCATTCTCCATAACGTTGTGCGGCGAGGAGGCGACGCATTCCGACGCGGCTTTTTGTGAGGCCTTGCGGCAAGAGGCCCAAGCGCTTGGACTGGCGGACAGACTTCGGTTTCAAAACAACATAGCTCATGACAGGATGATCTCGATCTATGCCAGCCATGATCTCTTGATATTGCCCTCGCGTACGGAACCTGCCGCGGTATCTCCCGTCGAGGCCGCCTGGGCGGGATGTGCCGTATTGATGTCGCGCGACAGCGGCACGAGGCATTACCTCCCTGCGGGGTCCGGGTTCGACTTTGACCCAGACGACCCGCAAGACATCGCTCGCGCGGTTGCCGGGCTTATTGCCCGGCCCGAGGACCTGCGGCTTGCAAGGGATGCATGTTTCATGCGCATTTCTTCAGTTGCCGATGATGACGTGATCTTGCGGTTGTTCGAGACTTTTGGGACTGGAACCGTGCGGACGCGCGCGTCGATGAGCTGAAGGACATCCGGAGGGGCGGGGAGTGGGGTCCGAGGTGGGAAGGAAGATTGTCATCTCGATCAACACGTCCTGGAACGTGGTCAATTTCCGCAAGGGCCTGATCGAGGCGTTGCGGCGGCGCGGCTATGATGTCGTCGTCGTCGCGCCGAGGGACGAGTATTCATCCTTGATCCCAGGGATGGGTTGCCGCCACGTCGACATCGAAATCGACAATTCCGGCACCTCGCCTGCTCGCGACCTTGCGCTTCTGTGGCGCTACTGGCTTATCCTGCGCCGCGAGAAGCCGCTGGCGTTCGTAGGCTTCACCATCAAGCCCAACGTGTTCGGCTCGATGGCTGCAAACCTGAATGGCATTCCGGTCATAAACAATGTTTCAGGGCTCGGCACTGTCTTCCTCCAGGGCGGCCTTCTCCAGGGAATCGCCAAAGCCCTTTATCGCCTGGCGCTGGCCCGTTCGAAGGTGGTCTTCTTTCAGAACGACGACGACCGGATGCTGTTCGTCGGCGCGCGCATCGTGCGCAAGGAACGGACCGCGCTGCTGCCCGGCTCAGGCGTCGATCTCGCGCGCTTCTCGCCGTCGCCGCGCCAGCGCGCGCCGTCCGGTGCCATCGTATTTCTGCTGGTGGCTAGGCTGCTATGGGACAAGGGTGTCGGTGAGTTCATCGAGGCTGCCCGCCTCGTCCGTCGCCAAGCGCCTGCGGTGCGCTTCCAACTCCTTGGCTTTCTCGATGTCGAGAACCGAACCGCGGTCAGCCGCGCCGAAATCGAGCAATGGGTCGACGAGGGTTTGGTCGAGTATCTCGGTGCCACCGACGACGTTCGCCCTTTCCTGGACGCTGCCGATTGTGTCGTCCTGCCTTCCTACAGGGAGGGTACCCCACGCTCACTGCTCGAGGCGGCCGCGATGGGCAAACCTCTGATCGCCACGGACGTGCCCGGTTGCAAGGAGGTGGTGGACCATGCCGTCAACGGTTTCCTTTGCAAGGTCAGGGATGCCAGCGACCTGTCGGCACGGATGATCGATTTCGTGACGATGGACGGCCACTCCAGGGACGCGATGGGGAACGAGAGCCGGAAAAAGGTTGAACGGCAGTTTTCGGAAACGATCGTCGTCGAGAGCTACATGCATCAGATAGAGAAGCTTACGGCTGCCGCAACGTGATGAGCGGCCATCGCCGGCCGTGAGCCGGCTGACACCGGATCTATTTCCGTCTTAGCGGCCGATCGCCGGGGCTTCATGAGCCGCTGCCAGTCCACGATTGTCCGACCAGGCGCAAGCTGCCGTGGCTGCATCGGTGATGGTGAACCACCTTCCCGTTCGCCAAGTCTGATCAGGAGCGCTCGCGCGCAGTCACGGGGCAAAGGATATCTCAATTGTTTTTCGGGTAATCTGAAATTCGCCGGCGATAATCAGAACTTTTCATGCGCTATTTCTAAAATGGTGAGCTCCCAAAGGCACGAGGCAAGTCAAAATTCTAGCGCCGGCGCGAAACAGGTTGGAATTGTGGCAAAAAACTGTTACGCGCTGATGTCATGAACTTTTGATTTGCAAGTTCCAAGGAGCGGCTTCGAGAGAAGGGCAAAACGAATGAATCTCATCGTCAGAACCGTGGTGGTTGGATTTGTTGTTTCCGTCGGTTTCGGTTCCGCTTCCGCATTTGCTCAGAAAGCATCTTGCAGTTGCGCGACTGCCTATCATGGTGCGTCAAATCCGGTTGGATCCATTGTTTCCGTCAATGGCGATGTGATGGTGTCGCAGGCCGCCGGCTACGGCCCGGCCAAGGCAGGAAATATGCTTGATTCCGGCAGTCGTGTGGTGGTCGGGGCCAAGGGGTCGGCGTCCGTGGCCGTTGGCGGCTGCAACCTGGATGTGCCGGCGAGTTCGAGCCTGGATGTCTCTCGCGTCGAGGGCAACATCTGCCTCAAGCTGGTTGGCTCCGAGCAGACCGCCGCCATCCAGCAGTCTGGCGGAGCGGTCGGCGGTTTCGGTCCGCCCGAGGGAATTTTTTCTGGTGCGCTTCTTGCGACCGGCGTGCTTGCGGCTACGCAGGACGACGACAGCGCTGTCAGCCGTTGAAGGCTGTGGCCCATTGCCGTGATTGGCCGCGGCGCGCCGATAGTGTCTTTAGATGGGTTCGTTAACTATATTGCATTAGTAGTTGTTGAAATAGTGTGGGCGATCCTGGCGGGGAATAGCTGGTTTCGATGGGGCGGAAATGACGGGTCGAGTTGGAGTTGTTATTGCTTTTGTAGCGCTCGCAGCGGGAAATGTATTGTTTGCCGGGTCCGCGGCTTTCGCACAGGCAGCGCAGTGTTCCTGCCTTGCGGCCATACCGGTTTCGGGAAGTGTGGTCGGCCAGTTGACCAACGTCCAGGGTGACGTGCGGATGTCACAGGCTGGCGGTTATACCGGTGTGAATGGCGAGGCGCCGGTCTATTCGGGCGCACGCATCATGACGGGGGCGCAGGCTTCGGCTTCCCTGGTTGTGGGCACCAATTGCGCGTTCAACGTTCCGGCGAATGTGACCGTCCAGATCGACCCTGCCGAGGGCGGTATGTGCGTGTCGTTCGATGCACCGCAAGCCGCTGTCGTGCCGGCCGGTTCCGAGCCCGGCGTTTTGCCGGTTCTCCTCGGTGCCGGTGCGATTGGCGGTGGCGCGGCCCTTCTTCTCGGCCTGCAGGATGACGATGACGCCGTCAGCCGCTAGTCGGTCCCCAGCGTTCCTGTTCTGCGTAAGCTTGTGAAATGCGTCATTCGCCGCCATGCGGGTGATGCGTTTGTATTTTGTCGAGGCAGCGGCATCGCTTTGCCTCCATGCAGACAGAAACGCCAATGATTGACCTGCATTCCCATATTCTGCCTGGTCTCGACGATGGCTCTTCCAGTCTGGCTGAATCGCTCGAAATGGCGCGGCTGGCAGCGGCTGATGGGACAACGCATATGGTGTGCACCCCGCACGTCATGCCCGGCGTCTATGAGAACGGCACGACAAATATTGCCCAGGCAGTCGAGGCGCTGGTCAGGGAACTTGCTTGCGCCAGCATCCCGCTTGTCCTCTACGTCGGCGCCGACGTTCATGTTTCGCCTGATCTTCCCGACCGGCTGAAGCTCGGCAAAGTGCCGACGTTGAACGGATCGCGCTATTTCCTCTTTGAGCCACCGCATCACATCTTGCCGCCGCGGCTCGAGGATCTCGCTTCCCGCCTCGTTGGCGCGGGCTATATTCCGATCCTGACCCATCCTGAACGGTTGACCTGGATCAAATCGAACTATGACGTAGTCGAGCGATTGAACGCATTGGGCTGCCTTATCCAGCTCACGGCGGATTCGGTCGTAGGAGCCTTTGGCCGGACCGCTCTCTACTACTCGGAAAAGCTGCTCGACGAAGGCAGGGTGGACATCATCGCATCCGATGCGCACGGCCCGTCGAGGCGTCGGCCGGGGCTTTCCCAGGCGGTGGTCGCCATCGCAAATCGGTGCGGCGAAGATGAAGCCTACAATATGGCGGTGAAACGCCCGGGCGCGATATTGCAGAATCAGCCGCTCGCGCCCATTGGAAAAGTGAGCACCAAGAAATTGTATGCCGGCAGCGCGAGCCGTTTCGGCGGATTGGGTCGGCTGTTCAAGAGCGGGTCTCTGGGATGAACATTTTCGATCTTGCCAGAAACAATGCAGGTATGCCGACGCTGGCCGCGTTGCTTGCACTCTCTGCTTGCGCGAGCTCTTCTTCGACATCATCGACGGCCTCCGTCGAAGCGTTGCAACCGACATCGTCTTCGACGGCCCTTGCCGGCGGTGGTGCGCTGCAGGTGGTGAAAGACCTGCCAGCGCCGCAAAACACGCAAAATGGCAGCGAGCAGCCGCTGTCAGCCAACGACGTGCTCGAAGTCAGCGTCTTCCAGGTCGATAATTTGAACAGGACCGTTCAGGTCGATGCCAGCGGCCAGATTTCCCTTCCGCTCATTGGCGCGATGACCGCGGCCGGCAAGACCGTTCGTCAGCTCGAGAAGGAAATCGAGACCGCGTACGGCGCAAAATATCTGCAATCGCCCGACGTGACGATTTTCGTGAAGGAATCGGTAGGCCAGCGCATTACGGTCGACGGCGAAGTCAACAGGGCAGGCATCTATCCGGTGTCCAGCAGCGCTTCCCTGCTGGATGCGATCGCACTCGCCGGAGGATTCAATGCTGTCGGCGACGCCGGCAAGGTCTTCGTCTATCGCAATTTTGGCCAGAGCAGGCTGGTCGCCAACTACAATGTCGAGGAAATTCGCGCAGGCAAGAATCGCAACCCGCGCATCTACGGCGGCGACGTGATCGTCGTTTTCGCTTCGAAGTCGAAAATCGCGATGAACAATCTCAAGGACGCGTTGGGTCTCGCCTCGAGCGCGGCCCGCATTGCGGTCATTCCATAAGACAGGCACGGCCGGCCACGGACAAACCAGGATGACTTTGCGCCATGCTCGATCGCAACAGGCAGCCCCAAATTGCCGGCCCCGGATATGGCCAAGCCCTGTCCGCGGATCTTTATTACGATGGGGCGCAGAATTATAGCCCGTATGGTCGTGACTATGCCGCCCAGGACGAGGGCTTCAATCCGCTCCGTTTGCTGTTCTATGTCATCCAGTATCGCTGGCTGATCGTCATGATGGCCGTCGCGGGCCTCGTCGCCGGTGTCATTGTGACGATGATGCAGACACCCAAATATCAAGCGACGACGCAGCTGGAGGTTCTGGTCCCTTCGGCAAAGGTCTTCCAGGACATTGAGGTGGTTTCCGAAAACAGTGACGTCCGGGCGTTTCTGACCGCCCGGGAGAAATTGAAGAGCAGGGCCTTGGCGCAGCGCGTGGTCTTTCAACTGGGCCTAGCCGAAAAGCCGGACTTCCTGTTTCCGACTCCGAGTTTTTCAATAGGCAACATCTTCTACCGCGCCTTCGGAATTTCCAAATCGCTCTCGATCCAGGAAAAGACGCCCGAAGAGCGGGAAGGCATGGCGATCAAGCGCGTCCTCGATGACCTCACGGTCAATCTGGTGACGAACACCAGCCTGCTGTCGATCACCTTCGTCGACCAGAAGCCGAAATATGCGAGCGATGTCGCCAATCAGGTCGCCCAGAGCTTCATCGATCAACGTCTCGACCAGACCAGCGAGACGTCGGATCTGGCAAGGCAGTTCATTCAGGAGCAGGTCCTGCAGGTCAAACAGAAGCTGCAGAAGTCCGAGGAGGAACTGGTCGCCTATGCCAAGGATGCCGGCATTACCGTCACCGGCGACAAATCGCTGATCGGGTCAAACATCGAGGCCCTCAACACGGCACTCGCGACCGCAATCCAGGAGCGTCTCGATGCCGGGCGGATGGTGGATCAGGTGGACAAGGGGCGTGGCGCCAGTCTCGGTCCGGTTCTGGAGAGCGAAGGCCTGCAGAAGCTCAGTGAAAAGCTCGCGGACCTCACAAGCCAATACCAGCAGAAATTAGGCATCCTGAAACCTGGCTTTCCAGAAATGCAGCAGTTGCAGTCGCAGATCAAGGAACTGCAGCGGCTCTACAACAATGGCGTACTGGCGATAACGGACTCGCTACGGTTGAAATTTCAGGAAGCGCAGAACAAGGAAGCCGACCTCAAGGCCAAGCTCACGGAGCTGGAAAAGCAGCAGATCGTCTTCAACGACAAGAACATCAAATACACCATCCTCAAGCGCGAGGTCGATTCCAACCGGTCGCAGTATGACGGCCTGATCGCCAAGCTGAACGAAGTCGGCGTGAGTTCTGAGCTCAAGACGCAAAGCGCTGCCGTTGTCGATTTCGCGACCCGGCCCTTGAGCCCTTATTCTCCTCGCCTCAGCATCAATCTTGCAATAGCCCTGGCGCTGTTCATGGCCTTGAGTGCGTCGATCATCTACATCGTCGAATTGCTCAACAACACCTTCACAAATCCGGAGCAGATCGAAAAAGAACTCGGATTGGCCATGCTCGGCATCTTGCCGCTCGTCGATGACCGGGAACTCATAGCCAGCATAGCCGATCAGAAGTCGGGGCTTTCGGAGGCCTATCGTTCGTTGCGGACGTCGCTGCAATTCTCAGGAGCGGAAGGGGCGCCGCGTTCGCTGCTGGTGACCAGCTCCGAACCGTCGGAGGGTAAATCGACCACATCGTTCAAGCTTGGCCAGGATTTTGCCGCTCTCGGCGCAAAGGTTCTGCTTGTCGACGGTGATTTGCGCAAACCCAATCTGCATCGGCTGTTCGGCCTCGACAACGCGATCGGCTTGAGCAATCTCCTGACAAACACCGTTCGCAAGGAAGATCTGGCCGGTATCTTCAGAGCGACGAAATATCCCAATGTGACTGTTCTGACGTCGGGGACGATACCGCCGAACCCGGCGGACCTGCTCTCTTCGCCCAAAATGGCGCTGATCATCACCAATCTCGGCAAGCGCTTCGATCTGGTCATCATAGATGCGCCGCCCGTCGTTGGCCTTTCGGATGCGCCGATCCTCGGCCGGCTTGCCGAAGGCACGCTGATGGTGATTTCCACCAACCAGGTAACCCGCAAATCCGCCAAAACGGCTCTGAAGCGTCTACGAGCAGCCGGAGCGAATGTCATCGGGGCAGCGATGTCGAAATTCCAGGTGAACAAGTTCGACTACAACTACGCCTACAAATACATGAATTCCCAGTATTACGAATACGGCACGAATACCCCGAAAATCGAGGGCAAAGTCGATGGTGGAGCAGGCCAGCCCGCGCATGCAAAGTCTCCTGCGTTCAGGCGTTTGGTTCGTCGCCTCCGTTCTGGTGTTGATGGCTTCGTCGAACGGGCTAAGTCGTCTTCTTGAGACGGGAACGCCGAGCGTCTCTCTCGCGCTGGATCCGTTGAACGTAGATGCTTTGATAGGCGAGATCGCCGGCGAACTGAACCAGACGAACGACGGTGCCGATCTCGATGGGTTGGCCGCAAAGGCCCGAAATGCGCTTCGCTTCAACGTCGCGGATGCACGCCTCTATAGCCTGATCGGTGAGATCAAGTATCGCCAGGGCGAGAAGGACCAGGCGTTCGAACTCTTTGATCGGGCTCGAATGCTGTCCAAGACCGAAATACACGCATTGCAGAGATCCATCGATCGCTCCGTCGAGACGGGCAACCTGGTAAGGGCTGTAGCCGAGATCGATATCTTGCTGCGTCGGTGGCCTGATCAATTTTCAACCGTGGCCGCCGGTTGGCCGGCCATTCTCGCCAATCCCGAAGGGTACGGGGCCGTGCTCGCCGCCATCCGGGCGGAGGCGCCATGGCGGGGCAAGCTTTTTTCGACCCTTGGCCAGAACCCCCAGGGTTTGGCAGCCGCAAACCAACTGTTGCTCGATCTCGCGGGGTCCCCGACGTCTCCAACGTCCAACGAATTGTCGGCCGTGATCGATGGCTACATCAAGCAAAGGCAATATGACCCGGCCTATCGGCTGTTTCTCTTCAGCCTGTCCGACGAGGAACGGAAACTGGGCGGCTACATTTTCAACGGCGGCTTCGAACCGGTCCACAGCGGCAAACCATTCGACTGGGTGATACACGACCGGTCGGGTATGGAGATCACCTTCGCCGGATCGCGGGATGCAGGTGAAAGCGACAGCGGAGCGACGATTCGATTTCTGAACACGCCCGTCAAGAACGCGGCGCTTCAGCAATTTATCGAACTTCCTCCTGGCTCCTACAGGATTTCCCTGAACGCTTCGGCCACGAATCTCAAACTGCCGAAGGAATTGTTCTGGTCTCTCAGATGCGTCGCTCCCTCACACGAGATCGCGCGCTTCAACATACCGGAAGGCACCTTCAACAGGCGAAGCCTGAGCCTGGACTTCACGGTTGGGCCGGCGGCGTGCCCGATGCAGTTGCTGAGACTGGAAACGGCCGCGATCGCACAGAGTTGGCGGTTTCGGTATGTCGGGACGTTGGTCATGCACAAATTGAGCATCGAAAGTGTATCGTCGTGAGAGAACGGTCGCGACAGCCCACGCAGTGGGATAAATATCTTCTTGGCTCGGTGCTCTTTCTATCGATGCTGATTGGTGGCGGCACCGCGAGCGGTCTGTACACCGAGACGCTGATCGAGATTGCGGCGGTCATCTCCGCCGCGGCGATCCTCTCGAGGCCGTCGCAACAGGCAATTCCCCGCGCCGTGTTGTGGTTGCTTGCTCTCGTGGTTGCGGTGTTCTGTTTTCAGGTCGTGCCGCTGCCCGGCGCCCTGCTCGAGGGGGTGCGGCCCGCGGTGCTGCTTGCGGATCCATGGCTGGATGGCGCAAGCCGGTTGCGCTTCGTCAGCGTCGGAGTGGGGCGCACCATCGAGTGCATGCTCTATTTTGTCGCGGCCGCGGCGTTCTTCCTCGCCGTCCTGCGCCTGCGCGCTGAGCAGGTCCACGGTCTTCTGCCGTTCTTTTTCATGGGGGTGATCTGCAATGGCCTGGCGGCGGCGATCCAGTATTCGCTCTCCGATACCGTTGCCATCGAGGGACTGCTGCCGTTTACCATCAATGCGGGTCTCTTTGCCAACCAGAACCACTTCTCGGCCTTGCTCTTCGTCTCGATCCCCTTCGTGGTTTATTATGGCTTGTTCCGCGGCCACCTTCTTTCAGGAGCGCTCGGTCTAGTAACCCTCCTGCTGCTGCTTCTGGCCGCCGGTTCGCGGGCCGGCATTTTGATCGGGCTGGCGATCACCGCCACCTCCGTTGTCTTCCTGTCCGCGCGCTCGATGGTTGGTGGTTATGGCATCCTCGCGGTTTTCATCGGTCTTTCGATCTACACGATCGGCGCGTGGGCAAAGATCGATGCCAAAGTGGTCGACCCGGCCTTTGGACGAGCCGAATTCGCACGGACCACGATTGAGGGAATTGAACAGAATTGGACCACCGGTGTCGGATTTGGTGCTTTTCAGAAGGTTTACCAGATCCATGAAAAAGGCAGCATGATCTTCAAGTCTTATGTCAATCACGCGCACAACGATTATCTGGAATTGGCGTTGGAGGGCGGTTTGCCGGCTATCCTGCTGATGGTTGCCTATGCGGTGCTGCTGTCCGCATCGTCAGCTAGAATTCGCGGAGAACCGTTGCAGAAGGCGGCCTTTCTGTCGCTGGCTTTTCTGCTCGTTCATTCCCTCGTCGATTATCCCTTGCGAACCGCCGCCCTTGCGATGACGTTTGCCTGTTTGAACGGTATTGTCTTTCACCGCGGTTTTGCCGATCGGCTCGACCAGAGGGATGAACCGGGCAAGGCCAGCCGCCGTGACGAGGACAATCTGCTTGTCCCGGCCAAGGCATCGGCCTTGCCAAGGTAGAACCAGGTGGGTTCGGCCGAAGCGGGAGGCGCCGGTAGACCGGTATCGAACCCAGCCGATGCGTTTGTTGCTTGCCGCGATTGACAAGCCAATGCATGAAACCTAAGCACAGGCCCTGAGGGGAGGGACTTAGGCATGGCAAGGAGAGCTTCTTGAAAGGAATCATCCTTGCTGGAGGCAGCGGAACGCGTCTTTATCCGTTGACCTTGGCAGTCTCTAAGCAAATACTCCCAATATACGACAAGCCCATGATCTATTATCCGCTGAGCGTTTTGATGCTCGCCGGAATCCGCGAGATTTTGGTCATTTCCACGCCACGGGATCTGCCGGTTTTCCGCGATCTGCTAGGCAACGGATCGGAATTTGGGCTTGAGCTGACCTATGCCGAGCAGCCGCATCCCAATGGTCTGGCGGAAGCCTTCATCATCGGCCGTGATTTCATTGGTGCGGATAGCGTATCGATGATCCTGGGCGACAACATTTATTTTGGCGATGGGTTGTCGAAGCTTTGCCGCACGGCGGCATCGCGTGAAAGCGGCGCTTCGGTGTTCGCCTATCATGTCGAGGATCCCGAGCGCTATGGCGTGGTGTCTTTCGACAAGGCGACCGGAACCGCGCTGACGATCGAGGAAAAGCCACAAAAGCCGAAGTCCAACTGGGCCGTCACGGGTCTCTATTTCTACGACAACGATGTTGTTGAAATCGCCTCGACGATCCGGCCCTCGGCGAGAGGCGAGCTCGAAATCACGGCGGTCAACAATGCCTATCTCGAGCGTGGCCAGTTGCAGGTGCATCGGCTGGGACGCGGTTATGCCTGGCTCGACACAGGCACCCATGACAGCCTGGATGACGCTTCTTCGTTCGTGCGCACAATCGAACGCCGCCAAGGCATCAAGGTTGCCTGTCCGGAGGAAATCGCCTTCGAACAAGGGTGGCTGAGCGCTGACGAGGTGTTGCAGCGTGCAGCTCGCCTGGGAAGGAACGAATACGCCGCCTATCTACGCCGACGTGTCGTCGAGCTGTCGGAGGGCTAAATGCTCGAGGTGAGATCCCTTGGCATCGAAGGTCTGCTGGAAATCATTCCCAAACGCCATGGGGACGCGCGCGGTTTCTTCATGGAAACCTACAATGCCGAGCGTTTTTCGCAGGCCGGCATCGACCTGGTTTTCGTGCAGGACAACCACTCCTATTCCGCCGCCGCGGGCGTGCTGCGCGGGCTCCATTACCAGCTAGCGCCGCGTGCCCAGGACAAGCTGCTGCGGGTGATCCGCGGCAGCATTCTCGATGTCGCCGTCGACATCCGCCGCGCCTCGAAGACCTTCGGAAAATGGGTCCCCCTCGAAGTGTCGGCGCAAAAAGGCAACCAGATCCTGGTGCCCAGGGGCTTCGCGCACGGCTTCGTCACGCTCGTGCCCGACACCGAGGTGCTGTACAAGGTGACCGACACCTATTCGCCCGAGCACGACCGGTCGATCCGTTTCGACGATCCTGCCATCGATATCGAGTGGCCGTCGCTGGCCGGCGGCTTCCAGCTTTCGGACAAGGACCTCAAGGCGCCGCTGCTCGCCGTCGCCGAGGTATTCGCCTGATGGGTGTTTGCGTGAGGACTGCGGTATGAATTTTCTGGTGACGGGCGGTGCCGGCTTCATCGGCTCGGCGGTGTGCCGGCATTTGTGCGCCAACCCGGCCTACCGGGTGACCAATCTCGACAAGCTGACCTATGCGGGCAACCTGGCCTCGCTGCGGCCGATCGAGAACGCCCATAATTACAGCTTCGCCCAGGCCGACATCTGTGACGAGAGGGCGGTGCTCGACCTTCTGCGCCGGCACGACATCGACATCGTCATGAACCTGGCCGCCGAGAGCCATGTCGACCGCTCGATCGACGGACCGGGCGCCTTCATCGAGACCAACATCGTCGGCACCTACAAGATCCTCAACGCCGCGCTGGAATACTGGCGTGGCCTGTCCGACGACAGGAAAAGCCGCTTCCGCTTCCATCACGTCTCCACCGACGAGGTGTTCGGCGACCTGCCTTTCGACAGCGGCATGTTCGTCGAGGAGACGCCCTACGCGCCGTCCTCGCCCTATTCCGCCTCGAAGGCGGCCTCGGACCATCTGGTGCGCGCCTGGCACGAGACCTACGGCCTGCCGGTCGTGCTTTCCAACTGTTCAAACAATTACGGCCCCTATCATTTTCCCGAGAAGCTGATCCCGCTCGTCATCCTCAACGCGCTCGACGAAAAGCCGCTGCCGGTCTATGGCGCCGGCGCCAATGTGCGCGACTGGCTGTTCGTCGAGGATCACGCGCGCGCCCTGGAACTCGTCGCCACGAAAGGGCAGCCGGGCGAGAGCTACAATGTCGGCGGCAATTCGGAACGCACCAACCTTGCCGTCGTCGAGACGATCTGCGACCTGCTCGACACCAGGCGTCCGCGCGCCGGCGGCAGGCGCTATCGCGAGCTGATCTCCTTCGTCACCGACCGTCCCGGCCACGACCGCCGCTACGCCATCGACGCCACCAAGATAAGCCGCGAGCTCGGCTGGACGCCCAGGGAGAATTTCGACAGCGGCCTTGCCAGGACCGTGGACTGGTTCCTCGACAACGAATGGTGGTGGGGGCCGATCCGCGAACAGCGCTATGCCGGCGAAAGACTGGGCGAAGCCCGCAAGGTGGGCGCGTGAGGCTGCTTGTCACCGGACGCGACGGCCAGGTCGCGGCAAGCCTGCTCGCGGCCGGCCAGGCGCGCGCGGGCGTGGAGGTCGTCGCCATCGGTCGCCCGGAGCTTGACCTGGCATGGCCCGACACCATCATCGACGCCATCGCGGGTGCCAAGCCTGATATCGTCGTATCCGCTGCCGCCTACACCGCCGTCGACCAGGCCGAGGACGAGCCCGATCTGGCCTTTGCGGTTAACGCGACCGGTGCCGGCAAGGTGGCGGAGGCCGCGGCGAGGCTGGGCGTGCCGGTCATCCATCTTTCGACCGACTATGTCTTCGATGGAACCAAGGCCGATGCCTATATCGAAACCGACCCGACGGCGCCGCTCGGTGTCTACGGCGCCTCCAAGCTAGCCGGCGAGCAGGCGGTGGCATCAGCCAATCCGCGCCACCTGATCCTGCGCACCGCCTGGGTCTACAGTCCGTTTGGCAAGAATTTCGTGAAAACCATGCTGCGGCTCGCCGCCGACCGCGATGAGATTTCGGTGGTATCAGATCAGTGGGGAAATCCCACATCCGCGCTTGATGTCGCCGACGCGATCCTGCATGCGGCCACCATGCTGCATGGCGACAAGAGCTTCGCCGCGTTCGGCACCTGTCATCTGGCCGGCACGGGCGAGACCAACTGGAGCGGCTTTGCCCGTCATATCCTCGACACAAGCCTGAAGTTTGGTGGTCCCTGGGCGCGGGTACGGGATATCACGACGATGGACTACCCAACCAAGGCGCGCCGCCCTGTCAACTCGCGGCTATCGAGCGCGAAATTTGGCGCGGCATTCGGATGGACGGCGCCGGACTGGCAGAAGTCGGCCCGAGAAGTGGTCCATCGTCTCGTAAGCGGGGGCTCCAACGGTCCCTAACTGCATGACCAAGCAGCGGCCGGTGGAGGGTTGTCGCGGCGCAAAGCCGCTTCAGCGGCGGCCACTATCGAGCTGGCGGTAGAGATCGGCATAAGCCTTTCCCATCCTGTCGGCTGTAAAGAGCCTGATGTAGCGATCACGGGCAGCTTGCCCCCAATTCGCTGCTTCGACGGGCGAATCGACGATCTGGTTGATGGCTTCGGCCAGGCGTGCTGGATTTGAAGGCGGAACGACTAGCCCCGTCTCGCCGGCTTTGTTCACATAACTTGTTCCCGTTCCAATTTCGCACGAAATCATCGGTTTGCCGCACATGGCAGCCTCCACCAGTGAAAGCCCGTAGGCTTCCGACCTCTGGTTAGACGGAAAAACGAAGCCGAGGCAGTTGCGCAGCAGAGCCATCTTATGCTGCTCCGTGACCTCGCCGAGAAACATCACATTGTTGCGGCGCAACGTCTTGGCCTGAAGCTTGAGGCTCTCCTCGATAGGCCCCGACCCGGCAATAACGATCTTGCACCTGATCCTGTCGGCTGCCTCAATCAGCACGTCCAGCCCCTTGTAATAGCGCAAGACGCCGACGAATAGCACGAAAGGCTCCGCCACAGCCGCTTGGCACCAGCTGTTGTCGGCTTCGGTCGGCGTGGGATAAGCCGTTTCATCTATGCCGATGGGAATGATCGTCGATTTGCCCCCCAAGGCTCTGAGAACGGGGCTCGATTTCAAATAGTCCGGAGACGTCGCGACGATAGCGTCGACGTCCTTCAGGAAGCGCAGCATCAGCGGTCGATAAAGAGGTAGGATGAGTTTCTGTTTGACGATATCGGAATGGTAGGTGACGACCGTCGGTTTGCCGTGACGGGCGTGAAAATGCACGATGTCCATGAACGGCCATGGAAAATGGTAATGTATCAGGTCGGCATTTTTGGCGAGCGCTCTGAATTCCCAAAAGACCTCGCGTGAAAAACCGGTCGATGCCAGCTCGAAATCCAGTTTGGCCTTGCGGGCCATATGCCCACCGAAAGCCTGTGTGTTCTCTCCAGGGCTTCGGCTCAACGAAAGCACTTCGGTTTCGATGCCGTGGCGCGCCGTGCTTTGCGCGATGGCATGGATCGTCCGCTCCACGCCGCCAAACGTATCCGGCCAGTAGGTCTTGAAGAAGTGCAGGACTTTCAAACGCGGGTCTTCCGTCTTTAGCGTGATCCTCCCACGTGAAGCGTACTGCATTTAGGATGCCGACATGATATTAAACGCACTGCGCTGGCCTAATTAGCCAGCGGGCTGCGAGCGTGGACCGCCCTCTACCTGCGGTCGAAGATCAGCGTTGTGATATCGATGTCTCGAGGGGTTAGACCCATCACATTGCAGGTAAACGCACCGACAGTCTTTGACCGCAGACGAAACCCCATGATCTGCATCAATTCTATGTAGAGGCCGGTGGAATGGTGCCAGAAACTAAAGTCGTCAGATGGATTGTCGGCACGCCCAAGAAACGTGGAGATAGGCGCATCATTGTCGATCATACCTTCGGCGATGATCATGGTCTTGGAGCAACGGCGGGCAATGGACGAAAGCGCACCAAGCATATCGCGTAGATGCACCAGGATCTGGCCAACGATCACCGTATCGAACATTCCGAGTTCGGCGGGGATATCGTACACGTTGCCGTACGCGATCTTGTTTTTCGAGCGAAATTCGCGGTGCGCAAGCCAGCACGAGCGCTTCCATTTTGTCAGGTAGTCATTCGCCCCGGCCACCCAAATTCTCCTCTCTTCAGCCGCATTATGTTTCGGGAAGGGTATACGATCCCAAACGGCTGCCGATTCCGCATCGAATGACACAACTTCCGCGCCGCCTTTCTCTGCCTCAAATGACAGAAATCCGCTGGCGGTCCCAACATCAAGCACTCTTTTACCGTCGAGACTCTCTCCGTTGATGTAGTCATCGAAACGGCCCCGGAGATCCCAGTGGCCACGAACATAGCCGCTCTCGGGCAAATCGTAACTGTGATAAAAGATGCACTCATCTACGCTGTTCACATCGAGAGGACGGGCATATTCAAAACTGGATTGCATTGCGGGTCTCCGATCACGCCGGTTGGGTAGCATGGCGCTAAATGACGGGCAACGTTGGTTAGCACCTAAAGTTGTATTTCACACAGAACCCGCAATCCTGCCTTGGCTCACCGCCAACAAAATCGAAGCCACGCTATCGGAACATAAGTCTTTTCCTTACTTTCCGGGTCAGCGAGAGCGATAAGCGATCTTAAGCGCCATTGGTCAGGGCTTTCCACCAGACCGCATAAGGTTGATACATTCGCCATTTTAGCGGCAGCGATCCGTTATGGCGGCGGACGACATTCATAGCCTCCCTGTAGTGCGCGGAACGAAATTTGTTCGTCTTTGTAGCCCCGTGGTTCCGGTTCACGGCAACAAACTCATCGACAAAAATGAAGTCGCCGAAGGACTGATAGAGTTTCCACCAGAGATCATAGTCCATTGCCATATGCAGCGTCTCATCGAGCCCGCCGACAGCATCCCACGCGCTGCGGCGAACGAGCGTGCCAGGCTGAGAGACTATGCACCGCAGAGCCAAGGCGCGGCGTGCGAACGGTTGAACCCAGACCGGTCGCTGCCGGCCTGTTGCTTCATCCAAGTTCCACACCCGACCATAGGCCGCAGGCGCTTTCGGCTGCCGCTCCAGTGCAGCAACGAGCTTGACGAGGCTACCGCCAAGCAAAAGATCGTCGCTGTTCAACCAACAGACGTACGGTGCGGTCGCTTGCGCCACGCCCTCGTTGATGGCAGCCGATTGGCCTGCGTCGCGGTGAGAACGTGCACCGGCAAGACGAGGGCGCCAGGTCTGGATCACTGCCATCGAATTGTCGGTCGAGCCTCCATCCTGGACGAAGACCTCCAAGGGCAAGTCCTGCTGGAAGATCGACTGCAGGGCCGCACCAAGGAACCTTCCTTGGTTGAACGATGGTACGATCACTGAGACGATCGGCAACCTCATTAGGCAACGCCCAACTTGCGCCTCATATCAGGAATGACGCTGGCGATCCCCTGCTCGAGCTTGATCGAGGCCGTCCATCCCAACTTCGCCAGGCGCGAGACATCGAGAAGTTTGCGAGGTGTGCCGTCGGGTTTGCTGGCGTCGAAGCGAAGGGCGCCGGAGAAGCCGACGATGCGCCCGATCATCTCTGCGAGTTCGCGTATGGTCACATCGGAGCCGGTGCCTACATTATAGAGTCCGCCGGTAACGCCACTTTCGAGCATAAAGATACAGGCATCAGCCATGTCGTCGACGTGCATGAACTCGCGCCGAGGCGACCCGCTGCCCCATACGACCACTTCTGGAGCGCCCGCCCGGTGCGCGTCAAAGGTCTTGCGCAGCAGAGCTGGCAGCACGTGGCTGGTGTCAAGATCATAGTTATCGTTGGGGCCGTAGAGGTTAGTCGGCATCAGCGACACAAATTTGGAACCGTACTGGCTATTATAGGCCTCGCACATTTTGATCCCCGCGATCTTGGCTATGGCATACGGCTCGTTCGTGTATTCAAGCGGTCCGGTCAGTAGATAATCTTCACGGATAGGCTGGGGACAATCTCGGGGATAGATGCAGCTCGATCCCAGGAAGAAGGCTCGGTCGACGCCAGCGCGATAGCAAGCATCGATGACGTTGGCCTCGATCATGAGATTGTTGTAGATAAACTCACCACGATACGTGTTGTTGGCTTGGATTCCCCCTACCTTGGCGGCCGCCATGAACACGAACTGTGGGCGTTCAGCGAACATCAGGTCAGCCACGGCCCGCTTGTCCATCAAATCAAGTTCAGCATGGCTGCGCGTGAAAATATTACTATAACCCCGGTCTGCCAAGCGCCTGACGATGGCCGAGCCCACCATGCCGCGATGCCCGGCGACGAAGATCTTGGCTGAGGTGTTCATCGACTGTGTCATCGGCTTACTCGTGGTAGTCATGGGCGATATAGCCGGCCTGACGCACGATCTGATCGCGAGTCGCGCTGGATAAGTCCTCGCGCACCATTTCCTCGACCAGTTCTTCGAAGGTGATCTTAGGCGTCCATCCCAGCTTCTCCCGAGCCTTGCTCGCGTCGCCGAGCAGGGTATCGACCTCGGCGGGACGGAAGTACCGCTCGTCGACGGCTATCACCATATTGCCATTTTCATCGTAACCGCGCTCCTCCACCCCCTTGCCCTCCCAGCGAATGGGCATGCCCAGATGCCGGGCTGCGATCTCCACGAACTCACGGACACTGTACTGCACACCAGTCGCTATGACGAAATCCTCCGCCTGGTGCTGTTGCAGCATCAGCCATTGCATTTCGACATAGTCCTTTGCGTGACCCCAATCCCGCAGCGAATCGAGATTGCCGAGATAGAGCGTCCTCTGCACCCCGAGTTTGATGCGGGCCAGCGCGCGTGTAATCTTCCTAGTGACGAAAGTTTCGCCGCGCCGCGGGGACTCATGGTTGAACAGGATGCCGTTGCACGCATATATGCCGTAGGCTTCCCGATAGTTCACCGTAATCCAGTAGGCATACAACTTGGCGACGGCATAAGGACTCCGTGGATAGAACGGTGTGCGCTCGGTCTGAGGCGTTTCTTGGACGAGACCGTAAAGCTCCGACGTCGAGGCCTGATAGAACCGGGTTTTGTCCTGCATTCGGAGATTTCGGATAGCCTCCAGTATGCGTAGAGTGCCCAGACCATCCGAATTGGCAGTGTACTCCGGTTGTTCAAATGACACGGCCACATGGCTCTGGGCAGCGAGATTGTAGATCTCGTCGGGCGCCACCGACTCAATAACGCGAACCAGTGAGCTGGCGTCAGTGAGGTCGCCGTGATGCAACATAAACTTGCGGTCAGTAACCTCAGGCCCTTCGTACAGATGATCGATGCGGTCAGTGTTGAACAGTGAGGTCCTGCGCTTGAGCCCATGAACCTCGTAGCCTTTGCTGATTAGAAGTTCGGTGAGGTACGAGCCGTCCTGACCGGTCACACCTGTGATCAAAGCTTTCTTCACTGGGACATTCTCCTTGTTTGATCACTGTTTGTTACGTGATCCAGATCGCGTCGCCACACCGTGTCTAGGAAAAAGCCCTTCCCGGGGGGAAGTCCTCCTATGCGGCGCCGCAGGCGATTGTAGATGCCCGACTGCAGGCGAACCAGCAGCGAGAGCAACTTGCCTCCTCCCGGCATGGTCCGGAGGCCATATTTGCTACGAACCCTGGCGATTTCCTGTCTGCCGATCGTTGCCATCTGTCTTGTCGTCTTGGCGTCCTCGTGGACGCGAAACGCTGCCAAGAACCTATTAACCCGCTTGAAGCGGCCGCGTCGCATGTAACGAACGAACAGGTCATAGTCCATTGCAAAGGCGAAAGACGGGTCAAGATTCCCCGCGTCCTCGAAGAGCGCTCGACGCCAGAAGCAGGTCTCCTGTGGAATAAAATCCCAACGTTCCATCAAATAGTTCGAATGACTCGGCAATATCCAGTGACCGATAACCCGGTCGTTGGCGTCGATGATGCAACGGTGGCTGTAGATGCAGGCGACGTCGGGATTTTCGGTGAAGAACTGCGCGACAAAGGAAAGGGTCCCGGGCAGCAGAACATCGTCGCTATTGAGATAGGCCATCAGGTCGCCTGTTGCATGGTCCAAGCCGGCGGCGACAGCTGCGCTTTGCCCCCCGTCCGGCCTGCTCTCGAAATGCGCAAAGTGATTGCGGTACGGCTCGAGGCGTTCAAGGGTGCCGTCGGTAGAGCCGCCGTCCATGACTATGTACTCGAGGCAGGGATAGCCCTGCTCGAGCACGGACCTGACAGTGCGCTCCACGAAGGCGCCCTGGTTGAATGAAGGCGTGACGATCGAAACGCGCGGCAGAGCAATGCTCGCCGATGAGCCCGCCGCCCCGGCACACGACAGAGCCGTGGTATGCTGCGTGGCCGCCGGGGTCATGTGATGTTCAGGTCGGCGCGCAAGTTGACCATGCCGTAATAGGCGGGAGACACGTTGGCGGACACGCGCAAGAAACCGACATCAGTGCGCCTGTGCAGGAAATGATCCTCGCCTTCCACCCGTTCGCTCACGCCAGCGGAAAAGAAATAGTCGCCCGGCGGCAGAGCCTCAGTCGGGATAGAGAAACACGCGGTTCGCCGAGATCTGGCGGTAACCTTGAAAGTCGACTTGTCGAGAATGAGTGAGTTGGTCGCATATATGACCTGTCCCTCGACGTTTACCATTCGCATCCCAAACACGATCCGGTCCGCGTCGGCATTGAAATCGACTGTGTAGCACCAGCGGAAAGGATCTGGTGGATTGACACTTTCTACCCGCTCGCCCCCGGGGGTCTCAATCCAGGTTTCGACAACAGTGGCCTTGCGGTTGCCGTAATCATTAAACCTTTCGATGGTAGACTTGAGTGTCTGGTCGCCCGTCGTCAACAGACGGTTGCTGATGTCCAAATCGTGCTCGTATGCAGCAATGACTTCCGGAGGGCGTCCCGCCAGGCGCACCACACCCTCCTTGAGGTAGTACGCCCTGCTGCAGATTCGCCGCACCGTCTCAAGGGAATGGGACACAAACAGCAACGTCCCGCCGCGTTCTATGTACTGCTCGATACGCGCGTAGCACTTGCGCTGGAACAGCGCATCGCCCACAGCCAGGGCCTCATCAACGATCAGGATCTCCGGCTCGAGACACGCGGAGACGGCAAAAGCCAGGCGCATGATCATGCCGGAAGAATAGTTCTTGACGGGTTGCTCGATGAAATCGCCTATTTCGGCGAAGGCCGCTATTTCGGCGAAACGAGCTTCGATCTCCTGCCTGGAGAAGCCCAGGATGGCGCCGTTGAGGAAGACGTTCTCGCGACCAGTGAAATCAGGATTGAAACCGCTGCCAAGCTGCAACAGGGCGGCGATTTTGCCGCGGACGGTGACGGTGCCAGATGTGGGCGCCATCGTGCCGGTGATGATCTGTAGCAAAGTGCTCTTGCCAGCACCGTTGCGCCCTATGATTCCTACCGCCTCGCCGCGGCTAATCTGCATCGAAACACCCTGTAGGGCCCAGAACTCTTTGTGATACTGCCGGCGGTGCCTGGTCAAAGTCTCCATCAGCCGGTCCTGCGGACGGTCGTAATAACGGTGGCATTTTCCAATGTTGCGAATATCCACCAGCACGTCTGACACACCTACAGAATTCATCACAACACGTCCGAGAAGCCGGACCGCGTCTTCTGGAACCAGGCGTAACCGAGGGAGAACGTCACCAAAGCGCTCGTAAAGTAGAGGGCGTATGAACCACCGTCAGGGAACACACCCTGCACGAGTGTCGCCCGCAGTGTCTCAACCACATAAGTGAGTGGGTTGATGATCATGAATGCGCGCATGGGTTCTGGGACGGAGGTGGCGGGGTAGAAAATGGGAGCCAGGAACATTAACCCCATGCTCAAGAAGCCTACGATTTGACCGACGTCCCGCAGGTAGACGGTTGTGGAGGAGAGGAACCAGCCGGCACCCAGGGCTATCAGGCAAAGAGGCAGCAGGATGAAGGGGATGGATATGGCCGAGACGGGAATGCTGCCATGAGTGGCCCACCAGATTGCCAGCAAAATCGCAAGGCTGATTACAGCGTGAAAGGCCGCTGAGCCGAGTGCAACTATGGGAAGTATCTCAAGCGGAAATACAACCTGTTTGACGTAGCTCGGATTGGTGAGGATCAGAGACGGCGCCCGGGTAATGCACTCCGCAAAAAGTTGATGCAGTATGAGTCCGGCGAACAGGATTAGCGAGAAGTCGAACGTCGTCTCCTGATGCAGGCCCCAGCGAGCTTTGAACACTACGCCAAACACGAATGTGTACATCGCCAGCAGGAGAAGCGGATTGATGAAGGACCACAATAGGCCCACGATCGAGCCGCGATAGCGGCCGCTAACTTCGCGCCAGATCAACTGTCGGACTAGATAGCCATGCCGGATAGCAGACTGGATTGCTGACACCGGCGTTGCCTGAAAGCTCTGCATATCGTTCCTGTCGTTTGAGAAGCACGTTATCGCGCTGTCTGCTGATCGCTACCGGGTTAGAGCAGGCGAAGCTTCATTGGTGTCACGCGCCTGAAAGGATGGTTTCAAAGCGTAGCGTCCCGAGTTGCGCTGGCAGTTTGCAGGCTGGCGATCTGGGCTTCCACCATTTGCCGCACGAGTTCCTCGAACGAAGTGCGCGGCCGCCAGTTGAGCTCGGCGCGGGCGCGTGACGAATCGGCGATGGTGCGCCTGGAATCGACCGCGCGCACCAAATCAGGCGCGACAGCGACATGGGTCTTCCAGTCGAGACCGACCAGTGCGAAGGCCACCTCGCAGAACTCTCGGATTGAATGGCTCTCGCCTGTGCCGATCACATAGTCGCGCGGCTCGGATTGTTGCAGCATAAGCCACATAGCCTCCACATAGTCGCCGGCGAATCCGAAATCTCGGTGCACATCCATGTTGCCAAGATAAAGCATTCCATTTTTGACAATGGGCGATCCGCGTTCGTCGACGGCCTCCGAGGTATGGATTCCCAAGCGCAGACAAGCTGCGGCATAGGCGATCTTCTGCGAGACGAAGCCGAGCGGCCTTCTTGGGCTCTCGTGATTGAACAGAATGCCGCTGCACACGTAGAGTCCATAGTGCTGTCTATAGGCCCCGGTCATCTGGTGAGCATAGAGCTTGGCAATGCCATAAGGCGTCTGCGGCATCGGCACCGTGCTTTCAGATTGCGGGTATTCAGTGGCGTCGCCGAATATCTCAGAGGAGGTCGCTTGGAACACGCGGCATTCTGGCAACCGCTGACGTATGCGATCGAACAGATGGTGGGGCATGAGGGCATTTACCAGACCGGATTCGAGCGGCTTATCCCAAGACATCTGTGGCCGCGATAGCGAGCACAGATTATAAATCTCGTCGGGTCGGGCTGCATCAATGATGTCGTCCAGAAGGTGATGATCAGACAGATCGCCCTCATATACCGCGGCCGCATCAGGCAAATCGAGCCCGCGACGGCTATGGCCGTGAACCGCGTAGCCTTTGCTAGCCAGCAGCTTGGCCAGATACCAGCCATCCTGGCCAGAACAACCGGTGACCAGCGCTCTCCGCATCAGACTTCGATCCTTTCCTGCTGACGGGCAGCAGAAGAAAGGCTCTCGCTCGCGGGTTCTCCGGTCTTTGCTTTCGGCATTTGGGCAATGTCCTCGAGCCACGGGCGCAGTTTGTTCAGGGCCACACTCCAAGCATACTTTGATTCGACCAGAGCGCGACCATTGAGAGCAAGCTGAGCCGCCTGCTGCTCATCCCGGAGGAGGGTGACAATGTGGCAGGCAAGTCCGGCATCGTCGTCAGCGATTTTGACATGAACGTCAGCTTCGATGTCCAGTCCTTCGACCGCAATGCTCGTGCAAACGCTCGGTATGCCGGCTGACAGAGCTTCGAGTACCTTATACTTGGTACCGCTACCCGTTGTCAGGGGTGCGCACATGGCCTGCGCGTTGCGCAGATAAGCCCGCACGCTTTCCACCGCGCCGGTTACGAAGACCCGCGTGCCGTCGGAACGAGCAATTAGCTCGGGCCGAGGGTTTTGTCCGACGAGCCAAGCCTGCGCATTGGGTAATTCCTTCCAAACCAGCGGCATGACTCTGTCGATGAGGCGCATAGCAGCCAAGTGATTTGGTTCATAGCCCATGCTGGCGACGAAAGTAATGGCGGGGAGTTCTGTCGGCACGCGTTTTTCGAATGCGAAATAGCCGGTATCGACCCCATTTTGAACCACCGCCACGCGCCGCGCATCCAGGCCATAGCGCTCAATGAAGATAGATCGGTCAAGCTCACTGACGGCCAGCACACCGTCATAGAGCGCGAGATTACGCCGCTCGAAGTTCCGCGCGCGCTTAGCTTCTACGTTGCCGGTGAGTCGCCGATGGCCAGTGGCCGCCATCGCTAACCGCTCCATCCGTACCGATTCCACGTCGTAGCTCGCCATGATGGTGCGCGTCTCGCCCAAATCCTTCTCTAGCAACAAAGCAATGCCGTTTGATTGCGGGCTGACGACCAAGAATCTCGGACGGTGCACAAGCAGGAAGCGGCGAACGAAATTGACAACGTAGGCTTGCGACAACTGGAGTTGGGAGTTCGCGTCGAAATGGTACCGAGGAGTTCGCGCCGTCAAGCTGAGCCTGTTTAAGGCGCGGCTCAAGGTGAATGCGTGCGAGCGCAGGCCTTTGATCATGGTCAAGTCCGGTAACTCGGTCCCTTCTTTGATCAGCGAAAAATCAAAATATTTGTCTAGCGCCGGCCGGAGAACGTCGCCGACACTTTGGTTTGCTTGGGGAGACGTTGCGGCGAAGCTGAGTGCGCTATGCTTCTGCAACTCCTCGATAATGTGGAAGTCTCGGATCTCACCGCCGGAGAACCCCGGATAACGCGGCAGGAAATGAGAGCAAAACAGAATCGAGCCCAGGGGCGCCGACGGATCAGTTGCCGGCACTTGCTTGTGATAGGCAAGATCGGGCTGGGCCAGCCTAGGCTTGTGAAGCTTGTGTGTTGTGGCTGCCTTGGGAGCTTTGAGGGCCAGCCGCTGCGCCAATTTTTCCACATTGACGTAGCGGGTCGCCGCGAGCAGTGCCACGCCTGCCGCTACGGTCTTGAACTTCCAGCCCCGAGGACGGCCGCCCCAGGCCCGGTTTAAGAAGGCGACCGTGAAGGATCTTAGAGTTGACTTGAATCCCGGGTCCCTCCAGCGCGGCCACCAGGCCCGGCTGAACCGGTAGAGTTCCACCAAAAACTTGTTCCAATCGCTGGTCTTGGCAGCACTGTGAATGCGGTATAACGACAGCGTTTTCTCAACTTTCATGGTCTTGCCGCTGGAGACCATACGGAAGAATAGCTCAAAGTCGAAGATGAAATGGTAGCTTTCGTTGAGAGGCCCGACGCGGTCCAGCAAGCTCTTGGTGAAGAAGGTCGAAGGCTGCGGGATGCTGTGCACATAGGACCAGTAGGCAGGCACCCGCTCGCGCGGCTGGACGACGCCATAATATAGCGCGGTCTTGTACTCCCCGTGATCCATGATCTTGGGATTGTCCTCCTCGTCCACGTAGAGGGCATTGCCGACCACCAAAGACAGATCGGGATTGGCCGCGAATAGCTGGCCAATGGTGCGGAGCGTATTCACGGCATACATGTCGTCGCTGGCGAGCCAGGTCAGCACTTCTCCCGTCGCGCGAGCGAGCCCCTTATTGATGGCGTGGGCGGGGCCACGATCCTTTTCCGATTTCCAATGGGCGATGTTCTTGTTGTAGCGCTTGAGAATATCAACCGATCCGTCGGTCGAACCACCGTCCATGACAATGACTTCGAGCTTTGGGTAGTTCTGAGCGAAAATACTGGCGAGCGTCCGTTCTAAAAACTCTGCCTGATTGAACGAAGGAATAACAACAGATATCCGCGGCCATTGTCGGATCGGAACTGCCACCGGCACAACCATTTTTGTCCGGGCAACCTGTACATATGTGCCGTCGCCCGCATCGCCCTGTACGGGAAATCCATCTCGCGAGTCTGCCCTTGATTGTAGATCCTCGGCGCGCATCTGCTCGTGCAGCCGCCATATTTGTTGCAGGGTACCTTCGCTCAATTCCTCCCGCATACCAGGCTGCAGTAAGGATTCGAGGAAATAGAGAACACCCCCGACAGTGAAAGGTTTGCCACTATGCTTGCCGGTCATGGCGATGATCTCGGCCGCCCGTAGCATTCCCCCGCTGGCCGTCTTGGTTTCTTCGTATTCGCGACTGATCGACAGAAACTCGTTGATCGCTAAAGCTGGGTAGCGTTCCGCAATCCGGATCAGAATATCCCAGTCCATGCTGAAACGCAGGGCTGGATCTAGCCCGCCTACTGCCTTCCACGCTTCCCGAGAGAAAAACACCGAAGGCTGCAGGATGTAGTCTAGGCCTTCTTTGAGCGCCCGACGATTGAGGGCAATATGGTGCCGAGTGAATGGCGTTTTGGTTCCCGTGCGTTCGTCCAGCCGCAGCCCGTTGCCGATATAAAGGCCATACTTTGGATGGCGCTCCACACCGTCAGCCACCATATGCAGGGTATCAGGCATGTAGAGGTCGTCTGAATTCAGCCAGGCGACAACGTCGCCGGTTGCCCGCGCAACACCCGCGTTGATGGCGGCTGACTGGCCGCCGTCGGGTTGGCTCTGCCAGTAGTTGATCTGCGCCTCAAATTCGCGGATGACAGACACGCTCTCGTCAGTCGAGCCGCCATCCATGACAATAAGCTCAAGATTATTGTACTTCTGCCCGACGATACTTTCTAGGCACTCCCCTAGGAACCGACCCTGATTGTAACTGGGAACGATGATACTGATACGCGGCAGGATCATATGCCTCCCCCTCGGAACAGCCGCACCAAAGGTGACTTTCGAAGGGCCTTCAGTTCGGACTTGAGCCTGTGGACCTCCTGCGCGGCTTGAGAGATTCTGCCTTCCAGTTCGTCCCTTAACTTTTGGGCATCGTCCAGGCGACCCGACAAGACCTCTGCGTTACTTCGCGCTTCGTCTTTTTCGCGTTCAAGTTCAGCGGCTGCGGCGGTCTGCAAGGCATTGCTCTCACGCATCTCGGCGTTCAGATGCTCCAGGCGGGTGATCTTCTCGTATAGGTCGAACTGGCTGGTTAGATTGCCGAGGTTCGTCAAAGCGGCTGTGACGCCTTCTACCTTGGTGGTGAGATCGGCAATCCCGTGCATCATGGTCGCACGGGATGCCACCACCTCGCCTTGTAGTTCCTGCCTCAGTGCAGCTAGATCAAGTCGTAGGAGGTCAATGTCCGGGGCACCTGGGGACGTCAGTCGTTTCTCCACTGCTTCCTGCAATTGTGCGATCCTTGATTGCAGCATATCTCCCAACTCGGCAAACTCCCGCCGCAACGGCGCAACGTCCTGGTCTGGACCGCCATTGGCGAGCGAGTGAGACGCTGCGGATGCGGCTTGGCGCCTTCGCGATAAGTGGTATTCCGCGGCCAATTGCCTCTGCCTCTGCCAATATCGGTACGGACGCAAGGAAAGCCCTTGTCTCTGAGCCTCAAGTTCCAAGGCCTTCTGTCGGTTGCGTTCGGGCAGAACCTGAGCATGGGGAATAGAACCGGCGTCATGCATGTCGTATAGTTCGGGATAGCCTAAGTCCGCAAGCACTTCGCGACCTAGATAGGCACACAGCAGGCGAGTGTCTTCCACGCTCAGCGTCTCGAGATAGCGGCCCACCGAATTGGGATGAACGCTATGGGTTTGGACGATCTTCATGTCGCCGAAGGCACTACCCTGGAGTTGTTTCAATCCGCCCCTGATGTCGCTGTCGAGATCGATGACTTCGAGACCCAGATGGCCGAAGACACCCGACATAACGGAAGCAGGATCTCTCACCAGTTCCTCATAACGAACTAGGTGAACATCGTTTTCGCGCGCAAAGTCGATGAGCCGGCGGAAGCCAAGAGCGAAATCGAATAGAATGGGATGGTCGATCCCGTCTCTCAACGCGGCCAAAACGTCGTTAGCCCAAGTGGATTTGTACGATGCTGCCACGTCCAGTGGATTGCGGATCATCCAGAAGTAGCGCGCTTCCGGCATGGCCTTGCGGATGAAATCGAGGCAATGATGATACCGGGGTGTCTTGTCAACGAGCCACAGCGCTGGGCTTTCCACAAGCATCCGCCGATAGATGTTCATTGCGATCTCGCCTCGCAGGCGCATATCAGCGAGGTAAGGCTCGGTGGCGTTGCGAATCAGTTCCATGTCTGCCGCATGTGGCGCTGGGACCAGGCCCAGTGAGGCTACGGCCAGCATTGTCCAGGGCTCTGAGGGGCAGTGGATTTGCGGATGCTGGTTCAGCAGAGCCGAAAACAGCGTCGTTCCGGACCGAGGTATTCCCAAGAGGTAAGCGACTTGCATGTGCGCTACCTAGATCAATTGGCAAGCAGGAGTTCCGCCAGATAGGCGCCGTCCTGCCCGGTAATGCCGGTAATCAAGGCTTTCTTTGTCATCGATGCTCTCGGTTGTGTCTGATAGTTGCTCGCCAAGCACAGCGAGCCAACCGGTTGTCAGCTGCGACCGTATATGTCGTCGAAGCGCACGATGTCATCCTCGCCGAGATAATCGCCGCTTTGTACTTCAATGATCACCAGGTCGATTCTTCCCGGGTTTTCCAGCCGATGTTTGTGGCCGCAAGGGATGTAGGTCGATTCATTGGTCGCCAGAAACAGCTCCTGGTCGCCATTGACTATTTTCGCGGAGCCGCTGACCACGACCCAATGCTCGGAACGATGGTAGTGCATTTGCAGGCTCAAACGTCTACCAGGCTTCACCTCGATGCGTTTGATCTTGAAGCGCTCGCCTTCCTCCAGAACCGTATAGGTACCCCACGGGCGGTGCACCGTGCTGTGAAGCAGGTGCGCTTCATGTCCAGAAGCCTTGAGGTCGTCAAACAGCTTCTTGACGTCCTGAACACGGTCGCGGGATGCGACAAGCAACGCATCCGGGGAATCCACGATCACCAGGTCGCTGACGCCGACCGTGCCGATGACGCGCTTATCGGAGCTCACATAGCTACCGGTTGTGTCGATCATGTGAACATCGCCGCGTATCCTGTTCCCGCTTGCATCGGGAGCGATCAGGTCGGCCATTGCGTTCCACGACCCGATGTCGTTCCAATCCATGTCGCAGGGAACCACGGCAAGATTGTTTGTCTTCTCCATGACCGCGTGATCAAGCGAGACTCGCGGGGCGGAGCCAAAGTGCTCGGGCGCGAGTTCGATCTTGGCAAAGCCTTCGCCTTGGCTGAAGTGGCCGTTCTCATAGCTGTCGGAGACAGCCTGGATCACCGCGGGACAATGCAAAGCCATTTCGTCGAGCATGGTTTGTGCGCTGAAGCAGAAGATGCCGCCGTTCCAGAAGAAGCGCTTGGATGCGACATAGGCCTTGGCCGTCTCGAGATCAGGTTTTTCAACGAAACGGACGACTTTCTCACCATCCGCTTCGATATAACCGAATGCAGTGTCCGGTCTGGTCGGGCTGATGCCCAATGTGGCGATCCGCCCCAGCTGCGCGTGTTCGATGGCCCGGCCCATCACGGCCAGAAAAGCAGGCAGGTTGCCAATCATGTGATCCGCCGGGAAGACACACAGAATCACCTCAGGACCCTGCGTTGCCTTGGCATGGATAGCGGCCGCCGCCACCGCGGCGGCCGTATCGCGGCCTTCCGGTTCGAGCAGAAATGTGCGCGGCAACATCACGGAATCCAGTTCGTCGAAATCGTCTTTCGTCAGGAACAGGTGTTCTCCGGACGTTACCACGACGAGTTCCACGACATGCTCTATCGAAGCTGCGCGCAACACTGTGTGCTGAATAAGAGAATGTCCGTCAGCCACTTTGAGGAAAGGTTTGGGGTGCGATTGCCTCGAGGCGGGCCATAGTCGCGATCCGGCTCCACCGCTGATGATGACGGGAACCACTTTCATTACGCGACCTCTGCTTCGTTTGTGGATGTGATTGCCCGCGCTCTTTCGAGCGTCAGCGCCACGATCGCTGTCGCTCTGCTTGGGTCCATAGCCTCTGAATAACAGCGAAGCTCCGGCGCGTTGCCGGACGGCCGCAGATGGATGATCTCGCCGGTTTCCATTTTTGTCCTTAGCCCGTCAGTCTCGTCGACGTCGGCAACGGTCCCGAACGGCGCCAGAAATCGCTGCAGTGCATCCCGGTCCGCAAGCCGGCGCATCAAGCTGCGGGAACTCTCCACCGGAAAATTTTCGAGACGTTCGCTTGCGCAGGCGGGAAGATTCCACAGTTCGCGCAAACGCGACAGGGATTTTCCTGTCGACGCGACCATACCGAGGACGGCGAGGATGGGGAGCAGGGAATCTCGTGTCGGCAATGCCGTCAACGTTTTTCCGTGAAGTGAACAGTCCGACCCCAGGAGAACGCCACCATTGGCCTCGAAGCCAATGACGATTTTTTCGGGATGACAGGAGGCTTCCATGGCTTCGACGACAAATGGAGATCCCACCTTTGTTCTCAGAA
Organism: Mesorhizobium sp. BR115XR7A; assembly: GCF_020165315.1. NCBI lineage: Bacteria > Pseudomonadati > Pseudomonadota > Alphaproteobacteria > Hyphomicrobiales > Phyllobacteriaceae > Mesorhizobium > Mesorhizobium sp. BR115XR7A. Next base: position 132,561 of record NZ_JAIUHW010000013.1, on the reverse strand, counting down.
CCGTAAAACCGAAGGCTTCCGAAATGCCTGAATTGGAGGTCACCGGCGTCACTATGATATCAGCCCGCAAGAACAAGGCCGTGGCGAGGCCGATCAGGTCGCCACGAAACAGATCGCCATTCTCGTCGGCGATAAGTGGTCGATCGGCATCGGCGTCGGCCGACACGATGGCGTCGAGCTTGAATTCTCGAGCCCAACCCTTGAACTTTGCAATTGTGGTCGGGTCAACGGCTTCGGTGTCGACAGGTACGAAGGTATCGGATTTCCCGACAGGTATCACATGGGCGCCAAAAGATTGGAGAACCTTCACGAGAAGGTCCGCCGCGACCGAACTGTGCTGATAGACGCCGAGCCTCATGCCTGAAAGGGATCCAGGCTCCAGGATGTCGTCAGCGCGCGCGCGATAGGCGGTAATCGCCTGGTCATGATGTCCTGGCAAAGCCGTTCCTATTGCCGGCGGGGCGTTATAAGCGTCTGACCTTTCCGCGGCATAGCGTGCTATAGCGGCTTCATCGGCCTTGCTGATCTCACCCTGCGGGTTATAGAATTTGATGCCATTGCGGTCAGCGGGTATATGCGAACCGGTCACCATAAGCGCCGCTGCGCCATGCTGCCGAGCATACAACGCCAAAGCTGGTGTTGGAATGGCACCGCAATCGATCGGTTGAAATCCACCAACCACCAAGGCAGCCATGCAGTTGGCTGCAATGGTCGGGCTACTATCGCGCAAGTCGCGACCTATGAACACCTTGGCCTTCGGCTGGAGCCCGCCTGCTGCTAGGCGCCAAGCGAAGGCTTCAGTATAAAGTCCACTCGGTTTGCCGACCAGTTCCGAAGCCAAGCCTCGAAGGCCACTCGATCCAAATTTCATTACTTCACTTTGGCTAGTGTGGGGGAAGGCCGTCATATTGCAGTGCGCCCATCTGTCAACCGGAAATCGTTTGGCCAGCCGTCCAGTGTTCCTCGGGCTCTCCAAATAGTGCGTCGGTAATGGCTTGGGCGAGACTTCGTGAGTAGTTGACCAGAAAGGCGGCGTCAAATCCGCCGAAATTTCCAATCTTTCGGCCGGTCTTGTGATCCACCTGAGTCGCGCGACAGTGTTTATAAGCGGAAGCTACTTTTCCAGTCGCTGTTACATGATATCTTCATCAACGCGCTCGTTCATGAGACGCCGGTGAAAAAATCCCTGGCGATGGCTTCAAGTCCACGCTATGCGATAAAGGCGGCGGGGGCCGAGAAATTTGCGCTAACATAGGTGGCCGGTGGCGAATGGTATTCGACCTGGCGCGGCATTGGTGTTGAAGTTCTCACGTCCGGAGTTCAGTACTGCCCAATGGTATCCTATATAGAAGCTGTGTTCGGGCTCAGGCCTCAGATGCGGCGCGCCTTCATCATGGTCCAGGACGTGGTCATGGTCCTGGTCGCCGTGGCGCTCAGCCTCGTCCTGTCGCGGTCGGATCTTTCCTTTGGGGCGCTCTCCACGGAGGGCCTTGTCACCTGGGCCGGCATCGTGGTCATCAGCCATCTGCTGTTCAGATATTGCGGCCTCTACACCACGGTCTGGCGCTTCGCTTCGACGCCTGATTTCTTCAACATCCTGAAGAGCTGCGCGATACTGACATTCGTCCTCTACGCCGTTTCGCTGTTCGTGCGTTCCTTTCAGCCTGTCGCGGGGCTCAACGAGCGCCAGTTCATCGTCTTCCTGCTCGTCTCCTTCACCGTCATCTCGGCGCCCCGGCTGTTCTACCGCTTCCTGCGTGACGGCGCGAGCTGGGGTGTCCTCAGCGGCAAAGCCGACACGGCGCGCACCAAGCAGGCCCTGTTCGTCGGGCGGCTCGGCGAGGCCGACCTGATCATTCGTTTCACGCGCACGGCGCAACCCCCCGATCATACCATAGCCGGCATCATGGCCACCGAGCATGGCGCGCCGCTCGGCACGCGCATTCAAGGGGTCCCGGTGGTGGCGACCCGGCCGCGCCTAATCGATGTCCTGGAGGACTATGCGAGCGGCACCAAAAGCCTCGATCTGCTGATCTTCGGCAGCGGCGCCGAGCATGAGATCGAGGAATACTCGGAGCTGGTCCGTGTCGCGCGTCACGCCGACATAGCGGTCGTGCAGTTCGCAGGCCTTTCGCAGCTGGGCCAGGAGGGAAAGCTCGTTCTCGATGCCGTCGAGATGGAAACGATCCTGCGCCGCCCGACTGTGCCATCCGACATCGAGCGCATCGGCGCCTTCGTCGGCGGCAAGCGCGTCCTGGTCACGGGAGGCGCCGGCTCCATCGGGCGAATGCTGGTCAAGCGGTCGCTGGAGCTTGGAGCCGAGGCCGTGCTGGTCGCCGACAATTCCGAATTCGGCATCTTCCAGTTGAGCCAGTATATCGACGAGAAGCATCATGATCGCCTCAAGGTCCGCATCGTCGATGTCGCGGACCGGCGCCAGATGACGCGCGTCGTCACGGAATTCAAACCTGACATCATCTTCCATGCAGCGGCGTTGAAGCATGTTCCGCTGCTGGAGGAGAATTGGGAATCGGCCATCCAGACCAACGTCTTCGGCACGCTTGTCTGCGCCGAGGTCGCGGCCAAATGCGGAGTGGCGCAATTCGTAATGGTCTCGAGCGACAAGGCCGTCGATCCGACCTCCGTGCTCGGCATGACCAAGCGGGCCGCCGAACAGATCGTCAGCGCCCTGCACGGCACGCCGGCCGGCGAACCGGGCGGGCGTCGCGCCTCCACCAAGTTCATCGCCGTGCGCTTCGGCAACGTCTTCGGCAGCAATGGCTCGGTGGCGACCATATTCCAGGCGCAGATCGAGGCCGGCGGGCCGGTCACCATAACCGACCGGCGCATGACGCGCTATTTCATGACTGTCGCCGAAGCCGTCGATCTCGTCATCATGTCGGCGGCCGATGCCGCCTCGCGGCCGGCCGGCCAGGATTACGCCGTCTACATGCTCGACATGGGCAAGCCCGTGCCGATCGTCGAAGTGGCCGAAACGATGATCCGCATGGCGGGAAAAAGCCCCTATACGGACATTCCAATCCGCTTCACAGGCATCCGCCCGGGCGAAAAGCTCCACGAGACCCTGCACGGCGAGGACGAGGAACTGGTGGAACTCAGCATTGCCAAGATCTTCGGCCTGAGCACCGATGTCGCGCAGTGGTCGGATGTCCAGACAGCACTTGCGGCGCTTCAGCAGGAGATGAAGAGCCAGAACAAGGCAGCTTCGCTTGCCGCGCTTGCCGGTCTTGACCGCGCCAAGAAGGCGAGGGGGGCCACGCCTCAAGAGGTGATCCCGAAAACGGCTGGGCAGGCGACTTAGGCTGTGCAGAAAATAATCTTGAGTGCTTGATCTGGTCGGCGCCAATGCATCGTGGCAGGCGCGGATCTCCCGGCTGGGTCGCCTGTTCAAGGGCCAGTTCGCGGACTGGACCGATCTCAATCTTGCCGGCCTTGCCGTCAATCGCGATCTCCTTACGAAGGATGCGGTGGCGTGCCTCGACCTGTTCGCGAACGGTCGGCGAGGTTCCCTTTTCCAACGCCTGGGCGCCCTGCGCAAAAGCGGCGTCTATCGACAGACTTTTGCCGGCACCCTTGGACTCTATCTCGCCTTTGTCCTGGGTCGTATCTGAAATCGAGGACCGCGCGGCGCGCTTGGTTGGGAAGGCGACCTCGTGCTACGCCGGCCGGATTGACGGGCATCGCTGGCGGTTATCGCGTAGAGCCCTGGCACGGAGCCCTATCGGCCACATGAAGACAGCCAAGAAAATCTTCGATCTCGCCGGTGCGGCTGTGCTGCTGGTGGCAACCTCTCCCATTCTATTGCTGGCCATTGTCGCCGTCCGGGTATCCTCGCCCGGTCCGGTGATTTTTTCACAAACGCGGATTGGCCGCGAAGGTGTGCTTTTTCGCTGCCACAAGTTGCGGACGATGTACCAGGGAACGCCATCCTTGCCCTCGCATGAAACCCCGGTGAGCGCCGTGACATCGGTTGGAAGGGGCTTGCGGAAATTCAAGCTCGACGAGTTGCCGCAGCTGTGGAATGTCCTGCGCGGCGAAATGAGCCTGGTCGGGCCGCGTCCTTGCCTGCCGACCCAGACGGAACTGATCGAATGCCGCAGGCGGCTGGGCGTTTTGCAGGCTTTGCCCGGGATGACAGGCTTGGCCCAGATCAGGGGCATCGACATGTCGAACCCGCAACTTCTGGCCGAAACCGATGCCACCTATCTCAGGAGCGCGTCGTTCTGGCTCGACCTTCGGATCCTGTTTGGAACACTTTATCGCGGCTGAGCAGCCCCGCTCCAGAAGCGGAACCGGTCTTTGGGCCGGGATCAAACAGGACGTCGGGGGTTTCGGAGCCGCGCTATCTCGGTCAGCCGCTCCAGCGTGCTGGGTTCCGGCGCCCAGCCTTCCGAGACAAGCAGCGACGGGTCGCATATTTGCGTCGCCGTCAGGCTGTCCCAGAACATCCGCTTGCCAAGCAGTGTGGCGGCTGTCCGCATCGGTCCAGCCGGCACGGTCATCAGGCGCGTCGGCCTCCGCAAGCCGCGGCGAAAGGCACCGATGACGGCAGCGACGGACACCGGCGGCTCGTCGCTGGCGAGATAGATCGGACGAAGTGGCTCGGAATGGCAAAGCAGATGCCACACCGCCCGTGCCGCGGATTGCGATGATAGCAGCGAACGGTTCGCCGTCAATGCGCCCGTTGGCATCGGCAGAGCCGTATCGGCGAGCCGCATCAGCGTCGCCAGGTTTCCTTTCATCCCGATCCCGTAGACTGGAGGCAGCCGCAATATGGCCGCGTCGGCACGGCCATGCGAGGCATAGGCGCCCAACACGGCGATTTCTGCTTCACGTTTCGAGCGCCCGTAGGCGTCTTGTGGGTCGGGGATCGTGTTTTCGTCGATGGTTGCGCTGGCACGCGCGCCGATCACGGCCCGGATCGAGGAAAGATGAATGAACCGTCCGCTTGCCTGCGTGGCGGCGGCATGCGCCAGACGTGCGCTCAATTGCGCATTGGCTGCCCGAAAATCAGCTTCGGCGGCATTGCCCTGATCATTGTTCAGACCCGCGCAATGGACGACATCCGTAACATCCCTGGTCAGCGCCAGGAAAGCCTCGGCAGGTGCATCGTACCCCGGCATCTGCATCGTGTCGGGCCCGGCATCAAGTCTCTCCGGCTGACGGGAGGCAAGGCGAAGTTCGACACCGGCCTCACGAAGCCGATGGACCACCTGGCGGCCGATGAAACCCGTCGCGCCCGTAACCAGGACTTTCATTGTCTTGCCAGGACCGGCTATCGGGCGGCTGGCGGAGGTGCCAGGTCTGATGGAATGGCTTCCGTCACCAGTGGAACGGTTTGGCTTTTCGGTGGTGACGTCGCCTGGGCTCCCACCACTGGTGGAAGGGCTTGCCTTTCCACCAACGCGGCCTGGCGGCCACAGGCAAGATATGTTCCCGACACCAGGAAGACCATAAAGACCGAGTCAAGAATGTCATGGCCGATCAGGATGCCCGTCATGCCGGCAGTCAGGTAGGTGATCACGACGGCGACGATCATGGTGGCGCCGAACCGTTCGATCGGATCGGTGCTGTCACGGAGGACCAGGGCTGCATTTCTGACGGCAGCCACAAAGATCGCCGCCAGCGTCACCGCACCCAAGATTCCCGCTTGTACCAAGGCGGTCAGGAAGCCGTTGTGGAAATGACTGAAACCTGCATCCATCCCGAACTGATCCTGAAAGCCCTGCTTGATCAAGAGCCGGGTGGCACCCACCCCATGTCCAAACAATGGCATCTCATGAAATGCCTTCAGGCCGATATCCCAAAGCGCGACGCGTAGTCCCAAAGCAGTCGTGTGGTCACCATGGGCCGCCAGCGCATCCCAGTCGGAGTGCAGAAATGCGACGCGACTCGCTATCGTCTGGAACCCGAAAAACGCGATAGCGACCGCAATCGCGGCCAGCAGCAAAAGCACGCGAACGGCATCTCTCCCTCTTAGCTTCTGCTGGTTGATCAACAGAACGGCGACACCGACAATCAGCAGTGCCAGCCAGACGATGCGCGTACCGGAGTAGATGATGGCGATCGTTCCGCCGAGTGCGGCGCAGGCGAGGGCGATCCTGTATTTCTCTATACCGGATAGGGCAGCGGCCACGCAGATCACCACCGCAAGGCAGAGGACCTCAGCAAAAACGATCGCATTCCCCGCCCCACCCTCGGCGCGCATACCAAGTCGATATTGCTGATAAACCGCCAGCAGCAGCGCTCCGAAACAAGCCGCCATGCTGGCCAACACAATGATGCGGACGAGCGTTGTTTTTTGCGTAGTGCTCCAGGTCGAATAGGAAATGGGAAAAAACAGAAAGGTGATCAGCGGGACGAGATGCCGTGCGTCCTTGACGATCGCGTGGTTGACGATGGACGCCAGGACATTGCTTGCGCAATAGGCGTAGATCGCGATCGTCAGCGCCATCATCGCCCGGTCGACATTGAAGTGCCTTCTCTTCAAGGCGATTAACAGGACGGACCATAGTCCGCCGCCATTGAACACGAAGCTGACCGCCGATCCCAGGACCGGGGGAGAAAAGAAGCAGAGAATGGAGAAGTAGACATTGATCCGCGAAGGCGTGATTTGCTGTCTTATGAATGAAAGCCGGTTCAATTTTCGGACCCGCTATTCTCGAGAAAATTTATGCGGCACATCGTGTTCGGTGAAACCCAACATGCTCACCTCGAAATTGCCCATTGATAATGCATCTTGCCCTTCTAAGCGTATAGCGGCTGGGCCGCTGTTTCGATAGTACGCCGTGATCGATTGCCGCTGAAACTCCCGGTCGGCACCGGTTGACCCTGCAGCATCCCCGGCCTTCTCACAGGCAATATTTTTCCAGCCTTTTCACGGCTGGAAGCTCTCCAAGCAGAAATTTCCGGGTTTTGTCGCAACCGTGGAAAATTCATTCCCGAACGAATGGCTGTCGGGCTCGTCTTGCATTGTTCTGGGCCGCGACGATCTGCTAGAACGCCCGCACGAAACACTTGTCCAGAAGCGAAGCTTTGAACCGGGCGCAAAAGGCTCGATGATTTGACGCAGGATCTTCTGTTGCAAGGCATGAGAGAACGCTCACGGTCCATGATACCAGCGCTTACGCATCTGCAGCGGCTTGAAGCCGAGTCCATTCACATATTCCGCGAGGTCGCGGCAGCCTTCACCAAGCCGGTCATGCTCTATTCCGTCGGCAAGGATTCGTCGGTGCTGATGCATCTGGCGATGAAGGCGTTCTATCCGGCCAAGCCGCCATTCCCGTTTCTTCACGTCGACACCACCTGGAAATTTCGCGAGATGATCGCATTTCGCGATCAGATGGCGAAGAAGCTGGGTTTCGATCTTCTGGTTCATGTCAACGAAGATGGCGTGCGCGACAACATCAATCCGTTCGATCACGGCTCGAACACCCACACTCATGTGATGAAAACCGTGGCGCTGCGCCAGGCGCTCGACAAATACGGCTTCGACGCTGCCTTTGGCGGCGCCCGCCGCGACGAGGAAAAGTCGCGAGCCAAGGAGCGCATCTTCTCTTTCCGCAACGCCCAGCATGTGTGGGATCCGAAGAACCAGCGGCCCGAAATGTGGAAGATCTTCAACACACGTATCGCGCAGGGTGAATCGATCCGCGTCTTCCCGCTGTCGAACTGGACCGAGCTCGACATCTGGCAGTACATTCTGCAGGAAAACATCCCGATCGTGCCGCTCTATTTCGCCAAGCGGCGGCCGGTTGTCGAACGCGATGGCATGCTGATCCTCAAGGATGATGATCGCATGAAGCTACTGCCCGGCGAGGTCGTGGAGGACAGGTTGGTGCGATTCCGTACGCTCGGCTGCTATCCGCTGACCGGCGCCATCGAATCCGACGCCGACACACTTGAAGCCATCGTTGGCGAGATGCTGACGGCACGCACCTCCGAACGGCAGGGTCGGTTGATCGACCGCGATGAAGCCGGTTCGATGGAAAAGAAGAAGCGCGAGGGGTACTTCTGACCATGCGCCACATCATGGCAAAGAGCCTCGCTCCAACGGACGGCGTCCGCGATTATCTGGCCGCGCAGGAGAAGAAGTCGCTGCTGCGCTTCCTGACCTGCGGTTCGGTGGATGATGGCAAGTCGACGTTGATCGGACGCCTGCTCTCCGACACCAAGCAGATTTTCGAGGACCAGCTCGCCGCGCTCGAACGCGATTCGCGCAAGCACGGCACGACGGGCGACGACGTCGACTTCGCGCTGTTGGTCGACGGCCTCGAGGCGGAGCGCGAGCAAGGCATTACCATCGACGTCGCCTACCGCTTCTTTGCCACGCCGAAGCGCAAGTTCATCGTCGCCGACACGCCCGGCCACGAGCAATATACCCGCAACATGGCGACAGGCGCTTCGACCGCCGACTTGGCGATCGTGCTGATCGATGCCCGGCAGGGGGTGCTGCGCCAGACGCGGCGCCATTCGATCATCGCCTCGCTGCTCGGCATCCGCCACATCGTGCTGGCGGTCAACAAGATCGATCTCGTCGGCTTTGATCAGGCGGTCTTCAACAGGATCGTCGAGGACTACCGGCAGTTCTCACGCGATCTCGGCTTCCAGACCATCGCGCCGATTCCGATGTCGGCCCGCTACGGCGACAATGTCAGCGGCCGCTCCGAAAACACGCATTGGTATTCCGGCCCGACATTGATCGAGCATCTCGAAACCGTCTCCGTCGAGGAAGCCACGGCCGAGCTGCCGTTCCGCTTTCCGGTTCAGTACGTCAATCGTCCCAATCTCGATTTTCGCGGTTTTGCCGGCACCATCGCGTCCGGCATTGTTGCGCAAGGCGACGAGGTCGTGGTCGCCAAATCGGGCAAGTCCTCGCATGTCAAACGCATCGTCGCCTATGGCGGCGATCTCAAACAGGCGGTGGCCGGCCAGGCCATCACGCTCGTTCTCGACGACGAGGTCGAGGTTTCCAGGGGCAACATGCTGGTTTCGCCGTCCGCACGGCCGCAGGTCGCCGACCAGTTCGCCGCCAACATCGTCTGGTTCGACGAGAACGCGCTGCTGCCCGGCCGTTCCTATATCCTGCGCACCGAGACCGACCAGACCAGCGCCACCGTCACCGACTTGAAGTACCGCATCAATGTCAACGACTTTGCGCATGAGGCGGCCAAGTCGCTTGAAATGAATGAAGTCGGTATCTGCAACATTTCGACCCGGGCGCCGATCGCCTTCGATCCGTTTGGCGAGAACCGGACCACTGGCGCCTTTATCCTGATCGATCGCATCAGCAACGCCACGGTTGGCGCAGGCATGATCGTACACTCCCTGCGCCGCGCCGAAAACATCCATTGGCAATCGCTCGATGTCGGCAAGCGCGTGCGTGCCGACATGAAGAACCAGCGGCCCGCCGTGTTCTGGTTCACGGGGCTTTCGGGCTCCGGCAAGTCGACCATCGCCAACCTGTTCGAGAAGAAGCTTTTCGCCACTGGGCGTCATACCTACATTCTCGATGGCGACAATGTCCGCCACGGTCTCAACCGCGACCTTGGATTCACCGATGCCGATCGCGTCGAGAACATTCGCCGCGTCGCCGAAGTGGCCAAGCTGATGGCCGACGCCGGGCTGATCGTCATTGTCTCCTTCATTTCCCCGTTCAGCGCCGAGCGGCGGATGGCCAGGGAATTGATGGCCGATGGCGAGTTCATCGAGGTGTTTGTCGATACGCCTTTCGAGGAATGCGCCAGGCGTGATCCGAAGGGCCTCTATGCCCGCGCGCTGAATGGCGAGATCAAGAATTTCACCGGCGTCGATTCGCCTTACGAAGCACCGGAGAAACCGGAGATCCATCTGAAGACGCTCGGCAGATCGGCTGAAGAGATGGTAGATGCCCTGGAACACTGGCTGAACGAGCGTGACATTGCCGAAGACCAATATGACAATGGCGGCGGTATCTGACGACACGTCGATGCTTGAAATCTTCGAGCGGCTGGCGCTAGCGGCCGGGCGCGAGGTGATGCGCGTATTCCACGCCGGGTGCGCGGTCGACCGCAAGTCGGACGCCTCGCCGGTCACCGAGGCGGACCGCGAGAGCGAGAAGATCATTCTTGCAGGCCTGCGCGCCGCATTCCCCGATATTCCCTGCGTGGCCGAGGAGGAAGCGGCGGCCGGCGTCATGCCGGGCGAACTTGGCGAGGCCTTCTTCCTCATTGATCCGCTTGATGGCACCAAGGAATTCGTCAACCGGCGCACCGACTTCACCGTCAACATCGCGCTTGTCCGCCATGGCGTGCCGGAAGTCGGCGTTGTCTTCGCACCCTGCAGCGGCCGGTTTTTTTCCGGCCGGCCGGGCAGGGCGGAAGCCCTCGAAGTCGATAAGGACTACCGGATCGTTTCCCGCCGGCCGATTTCGGTGAGAACGGCCGCGACGCCGCTGGCCGTGGTTGCCAGCCGCTCGCACAACACGCCGGAAACCGAAGCCTATATTCGCGACCTTGGTGCCGCCGAGATCGTCTCGGTCGGTTCGTCACTGAAATTCTGCCTCCTCGCCAATGCCGAGGCGGATGTTTATCCGCGGTTCGGTCGCACCATGGAATGGGACACCGCTGCGGGTGACGCGGTGCTGCGTGCCGCCGGCGGCACGACGCGGACGCTGGACGGCAAGCCCTTGACCTATGGCAAGCGCAACCAGGCCGATGACGCGGACTTCGCCAATCCGCATTTCATCGCCAGCGGCGAGGCTGCAATCCAGGGACGTATCGAACGTACGTGAAAAGCCCTCGTCGATGGCCTATCCTTTGTCGACGTCCCCTGAGTCGGTAAGTGAATGTCCTTGTTTCAGAAATGCCATGCCGTCATTTTGGGCGGCTTTCCCGCATGGACCAGCAATCGTGATGAAATAGTCTTCAGGATGTTGCTGGGCCTCTACGCCCTTTCTCCCGCCCTTTTCGCCTTCGTCGAAATGTCCCCAACGGTCTTAACGCTTGTCGGGGCACTCATGGGCGCTCTCGCCCTTTTGACGAAGCGTGCGCGTTTTGGCAGAGGCACGACAGGCCTTGCAATTGCTCTCGCTCTCTTGTCAGGCTTTGTCCTTGCGAGCGCCCTGTGGTCGGTCGATGCGAGCCGCTCTCTCATGGCGGCGAGGGACGTGTTTGGCTACTCGATCGCCGCTATCCTGCTGTTCCAGGGCATTTTCGCGCTTGCGAGCGCTCAACGCGAGCGGCTCGCGTGGGTGTCATTGGCCGGCATGCTGATCGGCGTCGTATCGGTGATGGGCTGGGAACTGTATTTTGCGTTTCTGACCGAAGATCCACGCTTTGTGGAGAACGTTTTCACCCTTCACAAGATCACGGTGTACGGAGCTTTTTTTGCCGTCATATTTCTTGCCCAGCCGAGGCTGGTCTGGAAAGGGCTTGCGGCTCTCTTTGCCGTTCTGACATTGCTCTACGGCCGATCGACCGGCGTCAATCTGGCGATTGTCCTCGTGGCGGTGATGTTTGTCATGCCCGCGAAATACCGCCAGCACGTTTTGGTTGGATTTTTCGCCATCTATTTGTCTCTTGCCCTGATTGCCCCCTTCGTCGTCGCGCCGCTGTTCGCCTACCTCAAAACAACGGGATGGCTGGCTTTCTATCCAGGAACCTTCGCAGCGCGGCTTGATCTATGGCAGATGATTTCGCCCCGCATCGCGGACCAGCCGATCCTCGGCCATGGCGCCAATACGATCAGAAACGCGGCCGGGGTTGTCGTGAGTCCGACATATTATGCGCAGGCGGATCTCCCAAGCGCACATAATATCGTATTCGATTTGTGGTACGAACTGGGAGCGCTGGGCATCATCGTGTATGGGGTGCTCCTGGCGGCGATCATAAGAATGATCGGTGGTTTGAGCGGCCCCTGCCATTTCATAGCCAGCTCCTACCTGATCATAGCTGTCGTCGAACTCTCGGTCGACCATCGGATCTGGTTGTCATGGGTGCTGGGCATTTTGGTCTTCGCCGCGGGGATCTGCATAGTGCAGTGCCGTTCCATGACCCGATCGGGAATGGAAGACGGGACCACAAGACACGCGGCGGCCTTCTCAAAATAACGGGCGAAGCGCACGGCCTGCGCCGTCGTCGCTCTATGCCAAGGAAGTGTCGGTCGGGTGTCCGTGCCCAACGCCTATTCGGCCGCGGCCTGCGCCGAGTTCGAGCCGATATAATTGCGGATCGTTTCGATGATCCGGTCCTGGTCGGCCTCGCTGAGATAGGGGTGCATCGGCAGGCACAGGATGCGTTTCGGCAGGTCCTCCGAAACGGCAAGACCGGTCGGCGTGCGCGGGTAGTCGCGATAGGCGATCTGCTCATGCAGCGGCTTGACGTAGTAGATGACGGACGGAATGCCCTTTTCGCTCAAATGCGCTTTAAGCCCGTCGCGTTTCGGCGTTTCGATCGCATATTGCGCCCAGGCCGAGCGGCTGCCACCCAGGTTGCGGGCTGCGGTGACGATGTCACCAAGGCCTTCAGCGTAGCGTTGGGCCACCACCTGCCGCGCCACCATTTCTTCCTCGAGGATGGCGAGCTTCTCGAGCAGGATCGCCGCCTGCAGCGTGTCGAGCCGTGAATTGATGCCGACGCGGATGTTGTCGTACTGCGTCTCGCCCTTGCCATGGAAGGCGAAGGATCTGAGCGCGTCGGCCAGCGCGTCATCATTGGTGAACATCGCACCGCCGTCGCCATAGCAGCCGAGCGGCTTGGCCGGATAGAAGCTGGTCGAGCCGACATGGCCGAACGCGCCGCACATCCTGCCTTCGAGCGAGCCCCCCATGGACTGGGCTGCGTCCTCGATCACCAATAAGCCTTCGCGATTGGCAATAGTCATGAGCGCCTCATAGTCGGCGGCAAGACCGAACAGGTCGACAGGGATGATCGCCTTCGGCTTCAGTCGACCTTCCTTCTTGACGGCCGCGATCGCCGCCTCGAGGCTGGCGATGTCGATGTTGTAGGTTGTCGGATCGACATCGACGAAAACCGGCTCGGCCTTGGCCAGCGCCACCACTTCCGCCGTGGCGGCGAAGGTGAAGCTCGGCACGAACACCGCGTCACCCGGGCCGATGCCGGCGGCGAACAGCGGCAAAAGCAGTGCGTCGGTGCCGTTGGCGCAGGCAATCACATGCTTGACGCCGACATAGGCGGCGAGCTTCTTCTCGAATTCGGCGACCTGCGGGCCAAGGATGTAGCGGCCATCCTCGACCACGTGGTCGATCGCGGCTTTCAGCCGATCGCGGATTCGTTCGCGCTGCGCGCCAAGATCGATGAATTGCATGTCGGCCTCAATATACCTGCCAATAACCGGCCCGCTGGTACCAGACTTGGCGCGGCTGAAAAAGCCAGCTGCGGATCGGGGACTTGGTGCAAGTGTCGCAGCCCGTTACCACGTTTTGCCGGCATATTGTCCCACAAAGCCGGGAATCCGGGCTTGGCGGTGCAATTCAGCCCGTTCTTATCGAGGTTTTCCGGCGCCTGGAAACATAAAGTGATCGCGCTGGAGAGCCGATCAGCCGATCTCGTGCCGCCACGGGGGATTGGCGCCGGCTCGTGATACCGTCACTGCCGCCGCCTTGGCGCCGAGCGCCAATGCTTTGCGGATGGCGTCTTCGGACAGGCTGGAAATCGCCGCCTTCGTCAACAGGCCTTGCTCATGCAGGGAGGCAAGGATGCCGGCGTTGAACGTGTCTCCGGCGCCGACGGTGTCCACCACCTTCACTGTCTCCGGCATGACGGTGACACGATGCTGTTTGCTATAGCCAACGGCACCCTCGCTGCCATGCGTGACGACGATCAGCTTCGGGCCGCGGTCGAGCCAATTGCGCACGACATCCTCGTGCGAGCCGGCTTCGCCGAACCAGTGGAGATCTTCGTCCGACAGTTTGACGATGTCGGCCATCGCCATCATCTCCCGGATGCGCCTGAGGTGCTTGGCCTTGTCGGGAATGAAGTTCGGCCGGATGTTGGGATCGAGCATCATTACGCGAGCCTCATGCTCGCGCTGCATGAATTCCTCATAGGCCGACCCAGCCGGCTCCGAGATCAGGCTGATGGCGCCGAACAGCATCGCCTCGATCTCGCTGCCGAGTTGCGGCAGGTCTTCGATGGTCAGCATGCGCCCGGCCGTGTTCTCGTCATAGAAGGTGTAGGTGGCCTGGCCATTGTTCAGCCGCACGAAGGCCAGGGTCGTCGGTCGGGGCGAGGTGTGCGCGTAGGTGGAACTGACCTTGCTCGCCCCCAACGCGTCCCTGAACTGACCGCCGAACAGGTCCGACGACAGGCCCGAGAAGAAGCCGGCCGGCGCGCCCAAGCGGCCGAGCGCGATCGCTGTGTTGAAGACAGCGCCGCCGACATAGGGGGCAAAAGCCGGCTCATTCTCCGTAGTGGTGCGCGGCAGCATGTCGATCAGGGCTTCGCCGCAGCAGAGGATCATGGCTTCTCGGTCTCCGGCGGATAGATCACGCCCTTGCGGATGATGATATTGGCGTAAAGCCGCGGCTCGCTTGTCGCGACGATGGCATGCGCCGATTTGACCCGTGCATAGAAGTCGGCGCCGGCCAGTGCAACCACCTTGCGGCCCGGCGCGCGTTTGGCGCAGATCGCCTCCATTTCACGATGGACGGGGTCGGCAAGCGACGGATCGCCTTTCACCGAGGCGCGAAACAGCGCCTCCGGCACGACATCGTCGACCGGAAGCAGCGTCAGTATCGCGTCGAGTACGGGCATGAGGGCGTGGCCATCGGTCCTGATGAGGCGCCTTGCCTGCTCCTGTGCCGGATAGTTCCCGTCGACCACGGCAATCTCGTCACCATGGCCCATGGCGCGCAACGTCGCCAGAAGCTCTGGACCAAGCAGCGCCGGAATCCCGATCAGCATTTCACGCGCCCCTGGAGATCGTCGTCGAACCGATCAGGAAGCGTTCGGAAAGCGGCACGCTGGCGCCGCCGAGCGCCCGGGCATGGATACCCACGCTTCCCTCGCGGACGGCCGGAAGTTTCAGCCCTTCGCCGTCGATCGCGCCGATTGCCGTCACGACCGCCTCGACCAGCCTCTGGCGCACGGCCTTCGGCATCCAGCCGTCGATCACCGCGGCTTCGAAATCGATGACCGAGGACGCTGCCACGATGGCGTAGGCGAGCGCCTGCGAGGCGCTGGCGATCCACTCGTCCAGCGCGGCGCCGATCTCCCCCCAATCCTCGGGTGAGGTCCACAGATACGAGGCCTCGACGCCACGCGCGTTGAGTGTTTTTTCGAGCATGGCGATCGAGGCCACGTCGATCAGCTGGGTCGGTTTTCCATCCGGCCCCGGCACAGGCATTGAGCCGAGCGCGCCGGCATTGCCGGTCGGCCCGCCAAACAGCCGGCCGTTGAGCACGATGCCGCCGCCAGCAAAGGCGCCGATGTAGAAATAGACGAAATCCCGCGCCGCGCCCGTCTGGCCGAAGACCAGTTCGGCGCCGCAGGCGGAGGTGGCATCGTTCTGCAGATAGACCGGAAAATCGCATTGCGCCTGGATGTCGGTCCTGATGTCACGATGGCGCCATTCGTCCATCACGTCGCGCGGCGCGCCGGCGCTGTCGGCCCAGTTCCAGAGCTCGAAAGGCATGGCGATGCCAAGTCCGGCGATGCGCTTGTCCTGTGCCGGCGTCAGCTCGCCGCGCATCGCCTTCATGCCTGACGTGACGAACTCGACCGTCTCGCGTGGGGCAGGGTAGCGGTAGGAATGCTGCAGCATCGCGCGCACCTGTCCGAGGAAATCGATCAGCACGAGTTCGGCGCTGCGGCGGCCGATCTTGAGGCCGATGAAGAAGGCGCCTTCGGGGTTGAGTGCCATGGGGATCGAGGGCTGGCCGATCTTGCCGCGCAACGGCGCCTGGCGCACGAGCAGGCTTTCTTCCTCCAGTTCGCGCATGATGACCGAGACCGTCTGCGCCGAAAGTCCGGTCATGCGGGCAATGTCGGACTTCGCCAGACTGCCGTGCTGGCGCACCAGCGAAAGCACCAGGCGCTCGTTGTGGTCGCGCATGCCACTCTGGTTGGTGCCGCGGTGAATGAGGCTCTCGTTCGCTTCGGGCGAACCATGCCTCGCAGTGGCCGTCTCCACCCTGTTCCTCCCGTCGTTTCCCCACAATGCTTTTGGGTCAGAATGAGTGAACGACGCAAGACTGTCAATAATAAATAAGAGTGATTTAATTATTGACAGATGCGCTGGCGTGGTGTTCCTTGAGGGAGCATCCGCGCTGGGAGAAGTCGCCTGGATGCCGTGCGGGTGCCGGTTGGCCGGCATTCGAAAATGTTCCACTGGGAGGAAATCGTGACCAATACAAAATTGTTGAAGTCCACCGTTTTCGCGGCGGCCGCGCTGGGTCTGATGGCGTTCGCTTCGTCTGCGTCCGCGGCCGGCGTCGGCGCCTGCCTGATCACCAAGACCGACACCAATCCGTTCTTCGTCAAGATGAAGGAGGGCGCGACCGCCAAGGCCAAGGAACTTGGTGTCGATCTCAAGACCTATGCGGGCAAGATCGACGGTGACAGCGAGAGCCAGGTGGCGGCGATCGAAAGCTGCATC
The DNA here is from genome assembly GCF_020165315.1 of Mesorhizobium sp. BR115XR7A. Lineage (NCBI taxonomy): Bacteria > Pseudomonadati > Pseudomonadota > Alphaproteobacteria > Hyphomicrobiales > Phyllobacteriaceae > Mesorhizobium > Mesorhizobium sp. BR115XR7A. The sequence continues at coordinate 115,944 of NZ_JAIUHW010000013.1, read as the reverse complement.
GCCGACGGCGCCAAGGGCATTTTGATCACCGCGTCCGACACCAAGGGCATCGTACCGACGGTGAAGAAGGCGCGCGATGCGGGCCTGCTGGTGATTGCGCTGGACACGCCGCTCGATCCGATCGACGCCGCCGACGCGACCTTCGCCACCGACAATCTGGAGGCCGGCAAGCTGATCGGCGCCTGGGCCGCCGCCACGCTCGGTGACAAGGCCAAGGACGCCAAGATCGGCTTCCTCGACCTGACACCCTCGCAGCCGACCGTGGACGTTCTGCGCGACCAGGGCTTCATGATGGGCTACGGCATCGACGTGAAGGACCCCAACAAGATCGGCGATGAGACCGATCCGCGCATCGTTGGCCATGATGTGACGAACGGTAACGAGGAAGGCGGCCGCAAGGCGATGGAAAACCTTCTGCAGAAGGACAACACCATCACCGTCATCCACACCATCAATGAGCCGGCCGCGGTCGGTGCCTACCAGGCGCTCAAGGCTGTCGGCCTCGAAAGCCAGGTGCTGATCGTCTCGGTCGACGGCGGTTGCCCCGGCGTGAAGTCGGTCGCCGAAGGCGTCATCGGCGCCACCTCGCAGCAATATCCGCTGCAGATGGCCGCACTCGGCATCGAGGCGATCGCCGCTTTCGCCAAGGACGGCACCAAGCCGAAGCCGACCGAGGGCAAGAACTTCTTCGACACCGGCGTCAACCTCGTCACCGACAAGCCGGCGACGGGCGTCAAGTCCATCGACACCAAGGAAGGCCTCGCCAAGTGCTGGGGCTGATACTGGCCTGACCGGCAACGGAACCGATGCGGCCGGGGGACTTGATCCCCGGCCGCATCGGGTGGACGATGCATCACTGTAAACGCGAATAATCCCGGCGACAGACCGGAAGGCGTGGACGGCGTCAGCGCGTGGCTGAAGCCCTACGGGGAGGAAACATGGCTCAAGCTCAGGAATTCGAGAAGGTTCTCTCGGCCAGCGATACAAGTGTAGCCGCTTTTGACGAGCACAAATCAGCCGTCAAGCGCATCCAGCATTTTCTGCATTCGACGCCGGCGGCGGTGCCGCTGATCGTGCTGCTTCTGTCGATCGTCATCTTCGGCATCACGATCGGAGGGCGGTTCTTCTCGTCCTACACGCTGACGCTGATCCTGCAGCAGATTGCCATCGTTGGCATTCTCGGGGCCGCGCAGACACTGGTCATCCTGACCGCCGGCATCGACCTGTCGATCGGGGTGATCATGGTGATATCGGCCGTGATCATGGGCAATTGCGCGGTCAGCTACGGCATGCCGAGCGTGCTCGCCGTGGCGATCGGGCTTGCCGCCGGTGCGGCTTGCGGGCTGCTGAACGGGCTGCTGGTCGCCTATATGAAGCTGCCGCCCTTCATCGTGACGCTTGGCACCTGGAACATCGTCATGGCCACGAACTTCATCTATTCGGCCAATGAGACGATCCGCGACACCGATGTCGACAACCAGGCACCGCTGCTGCACCTGTTTGCCCTGAGCTTCAAGGTAGGCACGGCGGTGCTGACGCTCGGCGTCATCGCCACGGTCGTGCTCGTGCTGGTTCTTTGGTACGTGCTCAACCACACCGCATGGGGCCGTCATGTCTACGCCGTCGGCGACGACCAGGAGGCGGCGAAGCTGTCGGGTATCCAGACCAAGAAGGTGCTGATGACGGTCTACACCCTTGCCGGGCTGATCGCCGCTTTCGCGGCCTGGGTCTCCATCGGCCGCAACGGCTCGATCTCGCCGTCCGCCGCTGTTACCGACTACAATCTGCAGGCGATCACCGCGACCGTGATCGGCGGTATTTCTCTCTTCGGCGGCCGCGGTTCCATCCTCGGCACGCTGTTCGGCGCGATGATCGTCGGCGTCGTCTCGATGGGCCTCAACATGCTCGGCGCCGATCCGCAATGGAAAGTGCTGCTTACCGGCGTGCTGATCATCGGCGCCGTCGCCATCGACCAATGGATCAGAAAGGTTTCGGCATGACCCAGGAACCCATCCTCACCGCGCGCGGTCTGGTCAAGCGCTATGGCCGCGTCACCGCTCTCGACAATGCCGATTTCGACCTTTACCCCGGCGAAATCCTTGCCGTCATCGGCGACAACGGCGCCGGCAAGTCGTCACTCATCAAGGCGATTTCCGGCGCGGCCGTGCCGGACGAAGGCGAAATCCGGCTTGAAGGCAAACCCGTCTCCTTCAAGTCGCCGATGGAAGCCCGTGAAGCCGGCATCGAAACCGTCTACCAGAACCTGGCCTTGTCGCCGGCGCTTTCGATCGCCGACAACATGTTCCTCGGCCGCGAGATCCGCAAACCCGGCTTCGTCGGCCAGTGGCTTCGCATGCTGGACCGTCCGGCAATGGAAAAGCGTGCCCGCGACAAGCTCACCGAACTAGGCTTGATGACCATCCAGAACATCAGCCAGGCGGTGGAGACCCTGTCGGGCGGCCAACGCCAGGGCGTGGCGGTGGCCCGGGCCGCCGCCTTCGGGTCGAAGATGGTCATCATGGACGAGCCGACGGCGGCGCTCGGCGTCAAGGAGAGCCGCCGCGTGCTCGAACTGATCCTCGACGTGAAGAAGCGCGGCCTGCCGATTGTGCTCATCTCGCACAACATGCCGCACGTCTTCGAGGTGGCGGACCGTATCCACATCCACCGTCTGGGCCGTCGACTGTGCGTCATCGACCCCAAGCAATATACGATGTCCGACGCCGTTGCCTTCATGACCGGGGCAAAAACACCCCCGGAGGCGGCATTGGCGGCCTGACTGCCAACTTGCCGCAGGGTAAGTAGATGACGGCGTTCTCTAAATCGATTGAAAAGATGTTGCAATGCACTAGGGTGGGCTGGGAGAAACGGTGAAAGCCGGTATGATCAGGCCAAACCGAACGAGAGGCGATATGACATCCGCCATGACGATCGAAGCCCCCGCTCTCGACAATCCCGATCCCAAGACGCTTGCTGAAGAAGTCTTGATGTCGCTCAAGTACCGGGTCGGCAAGGACACCACCGTCGCGACCCAGTACGACTGGCTGACCGCCACGATCAAGGTCGTGCGCGACCGCGTCGTCGACCATTGGATGCAGGCGACCAAGGAAGCCTACGACCAACAGGAAAAGCGCGTTTATTACCTGTCGCTCGAATTCCTGATTGGGCGTCTGATGCGCGACGCCTTTTCCAACCTCGGCCTGATGGAGAACATGCGTGAGGCGCTGTCGTCGCTCGGCGTCGATCTCGACCTGATCGCCGCGCTGGAACCGGACGCGGCCCTCGGCAATGGCGGCCTTGGCCGGCTCGCCGCCTGCTTCATGGAAAGCATGGCCACCGTCGACATCCCCGCGCATGGCTACGGCATCCGCTATGCCAACGGCATGTTCCGCCAGGAAATCCACGATGGCTGGCAGGTCGAGTTGCCCGAGACCTGGCTTGACCACGGCAACCCCTGGGAATTCGAGCGGCGCGAGCGCTCCTTCGAAGTCGGTTTCGGTGGTTCGGTCGAATCGATCACCTCGAAGGACGGCCGCCTCGAACGCCACGTCTGGAAGCCGAGGGAGCATGTGCTTGCGGTCGCCTATGACACGCCCGTGGCTGGCTGGCGGGCCAAGCGCGTCAACACGCTGCGCCTTTGGTCCGGCATGCCGATCGACCCGATCCGGCTCGACAAGTTCAACGCCGGCGACCACATCGGGGCGCTGGCCGAAAGCAACAAGGCCGATGCACTGTCGCGGGTGCTCTATCCAGCCGATTCCCACATGGCCGGCCAGGAACTCAGGCTTCGCCAGGAATACTTCTTCTCCACCGCTTCGCTGCAGGACATCCTGCAGCGCCATCTCAGCCAATATGGCGATCTCAAGTCTCTGCCCGACAAGGCGGCGATCCACCTCAACGACACCCATCCGGCGATCGCCGTGCCCGAGCTGATGCGGCTCTTGATGGATGTCCATGGCATGGATTTCGATCTCGCCTGGGATGTCACCAAGCGCACCTTCGGCTACACCAACCACACGCTGTTGCCAGAGGCACTGGAAAGCTGGCCTGTGCCGCTGTTCGAGAGGCTTTTGCCCCGCCACATGCAGATCGTCTACGCCATCAACGCGCAGGTGCTGCTCGAAGCCCGCGCCACCGATCAGTTCTCGGACGAGCAGATCAGCCGTATCTCGCTTATCCAGGAGAATGGCGACCGCAGGGTGCGCATGGGCAATTTGGCCTTTGTCGGCTCGCATTCGATCAACGGCGTGTCGGCGCTGCACACCGAGTTGATGAAGGAGACGGTCTTCGCCGACCTCCACAAACTTTATCCCGATCGCATCAACAACAAGACCAACGGCATCACGCCGCGGCGCTGGCTCATCCAGTGCAATCCAGGCCTCACCGCGCTTGCCCGCGAGGCGACCGGCGACCGCTTCATGGATGACATCGAAGCGATCAAAGGGCTCGATCCCTTAGCCGACGACACCGCCTTTCGCGAAAAATTCGCCGCGGTGAAACGCCAGAACAAGGTGAGGCTTGCCAATCTGGTCGCCGATCGCCTTGGCATCAAGCTCGACCCTTCGGCGCTCTTCGACATTCAGGTCAAGCGTATCCACGAATACAAGCGCCAGCTGCTCAACATCCTCGAAGCGATCGCGCTCTATGACCAGATCCGTTCGCATCCCGAACGCGACTGGATGCCACGCGTGAAATTCTTCGGCGGCAAGGCCGCGCCCAGCTACCATAACGCCAAGCTGATCATCAAACTGGCCAACGACGTCGCCAGGGTGATCAACAGCGACCCTTCGGTGCGCGGCCTGCTGAAGGTCGTGTTCGTGCCGAACTACAATGTCAGCCTGGCCGAGGTGCTGATGCCAGCCGCCGATCTTTCCGAGCAGATTTCGACCGCCGGCATGGAAGCCTCCGGCACGGGCAACATGAAGTTCGCGCTGAACGGCGCGCTGACCATCGGCACGCTCGACGGCGCCAATGTCGAGATCAAGGAGCATGTCGGCGACGACAATATCTTCATCTTCGGCCTCACCACCGAAGAAGTCGCCGAGCGGCGCAACAATGGCTACAATCCGCGCGGCGTCATCGAGGCATCGCCCGAACTGGCGCAGGCGGTTGCGGCCGTTTCGTCGGGCGTCTTCTCGCCCGATGATCCCAATCGCTACCGCGACCTCATCAATGGCCTCTATGACAGCGACTGGTTCATGGTCGCGGCGGATTTCGACGCCTATGCCGCTTGTCAGCGCGAGGTGGACGCTGTCTGGCGCAACAGCCCGGACTGGTACGCGCGCGCCATCCGCAACGTCGCGCGCGTCGGCTGGTTCTCCTCCGATCGCACGATCCGTCAATATGCGAAAGAAATCTGGAACGTACCCGTCTGATATGATTGCATAAGGCCACGAACGATGGCCGCAAAAACAAACACTTGGTGCCCGGGGAGGGCGACCGCCTGATGAGGAAGCCGCGCGCGACCGCTGCGACAAGCGGGCCGGACGGACTGGCGCCAGCCAGCGATGTCGAGGCGATTGTCGCCGGTACGCACGGCAATCCCTTTGCGGTTCTCGGTGTCCAGGAGGCCGGCAAGAGCCTGTTCGCACGCTGCTTCGTTCCGCACGCGGAGTCGGTTACGGCCTACACCCTGACCGGCGTCGAGGTCGGCGAATTGACCAGGCGCGACGATGCCGGTTTCTTCGAAGGCAAGCTGTCGATCAAGAAGCGCCAGCCGCTGCGCTACCACGCCCGCAATGCCGACGGCGACTGGTGGCTGACCGACCCCTATTCGTTCGGTCCGGTACTCGGTCCGATGGACGATTACTACATCGCCGAGGGTTCGCACCTCAGGCTGTTCGACAAGCTCGGCGCGCATGTCATCGAGCACGAAGGCGCGTCCGGCGTGCATTTCGCTGTATGGGCCCCAAATGCCAGGCGCGTTTCGGTGGTCGGTGACTTCAACGACTGGGACGGCCGCCAGCATACGATGCGCGACCGTCGCGACACCGGCATCTGGGAGCTGTTCATCCCCGATATTGGTGCTGGCCGGCCCTATAAATATGAAATCATCGGTCCCGATGGCGTGAGGTTGCCGCTGAAGGCCGATCCGTTCGCCTTCAAATCAGAGCTGCGCCCGGCAACCGCCTCGGTGACCGCGATGCCGCCGGCGCATGCATGGGGTGACGAGGCGCATCGCAATTTCTGGCGCAACGCCGACCCTCGCCGCGAGGCCATCTCGATCTACGAGGTCCACGCCGGGTCCTGGCAGCTTGGCGATGACGGCTCCTTCCTGTCATGGGATGAACTGGCCGACCGGCTGATCCCCTATGTGATCGAGACCGGTTTCACCCATATTGAATTCCTGCCGATCTCCGAGCATCCCTATGACCCCTCCTGGGGTTACCAGACAACCGGCCTCTACGCGCCATCGGCCCGCTTCGGCGATCCGGACGGCTTTGCCCGCTTTGTCGACGGCGCCCACCGTGCCGGCGTCGGCGTCATCCTCGACTGGGTGCCGGCGCATTTTCCTGTCGACGAGCACGGTCTGGTCCATTTCGACGGCACCGCGCTCTACGAGCATGCCGACCCACGCAAGGGCTTCCATCCGGACTGGAACACCGCGATCTACAATTTCGGCCGCCGCGAGGTAGTGTCGTTCCTGGTCAACAACGCGCTGTTCTGGGCCGAAAAATACCATGTCGACGGTCTTCGCGTCGACGCGGTCGCCTCGATGCTCTACCTCGACTATTCGCGCAAGGCCGGCGAATGGATCCCCAATGAGAAGGGTGGGCGCGAAAACCTCGAGGCGGTCAGCTTCCTGCAGAAGATGAACAAGGAGGTGTACGGCCACCATCCGGGCGTCATGACCATCGCCGAGGAATCGACCTCATGGCCAAAGGTCTCGGCGCCTGTCCATGAAGGCGGGCTGGGCTTCGGCTTCAAATGGAACATGGGCTTCATGCACGACACGCTGGAGTATTTTTCCAAGGAGCCGATTTTCCGCAAGCATCACCACAACGAGCTGACCTTCGGCCTGACCTACGCCTTCTCGGAGAATTTCGTGCTGCCGCTCTCGCATGACGAGGTCGTGCACGGCAAAGGCACGCTGCTGGGCAAGATGGCCGGCGACGACTGGCAGAAATTCGCGACCTTGCGTGCCTATTACGGCTTCATGTGGGGTTATCCCGGCAAGAAGCTGCTGTTCATGGGCCAGGAATTCGCGCAGCGCCGCGAATGGAGCGAAGCGCGCGCGCTTGATTGGGACCTGCTCGATTTCCGCCCGCATCGCGGGGTCTGGCAGACGGTGCGCGACCTCAACTATCTCTATCGTTCACGCCCGGCCCTGCATGGCCGCGACTGCGAGCCGGAAGGGTTTTCCTGGCTGATCGTCGACGACAGCCAGAATTCGGTTTTCGCCTGGGTGCGCAGCGCTCCCGGCGGCGATCCGGTCGCCGTCATCTCCAATTTCACACCGGTGCCGCGCGACAATTATCGTGTGCCGCTGCCGAAGGCCGGCAAGTGGCGCGAGATCATCAACACCGACGCTTCCGAATATGGCGGTTCCGGCATGGGCAATGGCGGCATGGTCGAGGCAAGGGCGGAGGGCAAGGGCATCTCGGCAACGATGCTCCTGCCTCCGCTGTCGACGATCATGCTTGAACTCGCTGCCGACTGAACTCGTTAAGGCTGGTTAGCGCATCGATACGAGTAACTTGGGAGGGTATAAATGGCAGACTTGAAGAGAACGCAGCCGCTGGCCCGCGACGCCATGGCCTACGTGTTGGCCGGCGGGCGCGGCAGCCGCCTCAAGGAACTGACCGACCGGCGCGCCAAGCCCGCGGTCTATTTCGGCGGCAAGACACGCATCATCGATTTCGCGCTCTCCAATGCGCTCAACTCCGGCATCCGCCGCCTCGGCGTCGCCACCCAATACAAGGCGCATTCGCTGATCCGCCACCTGCAGCGCGGCTGGAACTTCCTGCGGCCCGAACGAAACGAGAGTTTTGACATCCTGCCGGCCAGCCAGCGTGTGTCGGAAACGCAGTGGTATGAGGGCACGGCGGACGCCGTCTACCAGAACATCGATATCATCGAGGCCTATGGCCCGGAATACATGGTAATCCTGGCCGGCGATCACATCTACAAGATGGACTACGAGATGATGCTGCGCCAGCATGTCGATGCCGGCGCCGATGTCACGGTCGGCTGCCTCGAAGTGCCGCGCATGGAGGCGACCGGCTTCGGCGTCATGCATGTCGATGCCAAGGACAACATCATCGCCTTCGTCGAAAAGCCCGCTGACCCGCCCGGCATTCCGGGTAACCCGGAATTCGCCTTGGCCTCGATGGGCATCTACGTCTTCAAGACCAAGTTCCTGATGGAGCAACTGCGCCGCGATGCCGCCGAGCCGGGCTCCAGCCGCGACTTCGGCAAGGACATCATCCCCTATATCGTCACGCACGGTAAGGCGATCGCGCACCGCTTCACCAAGTCCTGCGTGCGTTCGACCGCCGAAAACGAGGCCTACTGGCGCGATGTCGGCACGGTTGATGCTTATTGGGAGGCCAACATCGACCTGACCGACGTGACGCCCGAACTCGACCTCTACGACCGCGATTGGCCGATCTGGACCTATGCCGAACTGAAGCCGCCGGCAAAGTTCGTGCATGACGAGGACGGCAGGCGCGGTTCCGCCATTTCGTCACTGGTGTCGGGCGATTGCATCGTCTCGGGCGCTTCGCTGAAGAAAAGCCTGATCTTCACCGGCGCGCGCATCAATTCCTATTCGACGCTGGAAGAGGTTGTCATGCTGCCCGACGTTCATGTCGGCCGGAACGCAAAGTTGAAGCGCGTCGTCATCGACCACGGCGTAAGGATACCCGAAGGGCTGGTGGTCGGCGAGGATCCCGTCCTCGACGCCAAGCGCTTCCGGGTTTCGGAAAAGGGTATCTGCCTGATCACACAGGACATGATCAACAAGTTGTCAACCTGAACAGGTGATCAACAGGCTGTCACTTTAGGGTGTTTTGTGCATGTCGTGGTCCAAACCGCACACGGTTTGGGCGGCATGGATGGGAAGCGGATCGTTAAGCGCATGCAGGTTCTGTCGGTCACGCCCGAAATCTTCCCGCTGATCAAGACAGGCGGGCTTGCCGACGTGACTGGGGCGCTGCCCATCGCGCTCGCGGCCAAGGGCGTGGCCATGCGTACGCTCGTTCCGGGCTTTCCTGTGGTGATGAGCGCCTTCAAGAAAAAGAAGGCCGTCTATCAGTATCCCTTGCTGCAAGGCGGCAAGGCCGCGGTCCATGCTGTCCAAGTCGCCGGGCTCGATTTGTTCGTGCTCGACGCGCCGCATCTGTTCGATCGCCCCGGCGGCCCCTATGGCAACGCCTCGGGCGCGGACTGGCCGGACAATTGGCGGCGCTTCGCGGCGCTGAGCCAGGCCGGCGCCGATATCGCCGGGGGCGCCATCTCGGGCTACCTCCCCGACATCGTCCATGCCCATGACTGGCAGTCGGCGATGACGCTGGCCTATATGCGCTATGGCAAGGCGGTCGGCACGCCATCGATGATGACCGTCCACAATCTCGCCTTCCAGGGCCAGTTCGGGGCCGGTATCTTCGGCGAGCTCGGCCTGCCTGCCGCGGCGATGGCGCTTGACGGCGTCGAATATTATGGCGGCGTCGGCTTCCTTAAGGCTGGCCTGCAGGCCGCCTGGGCGATCACCACGGTGAGCCCGACCTATGCGCAGGAGATACGTTCGCCGGAATTCGGCATGGGCCTCGACGGCCTTATCAACATGCGTTCCAGCGATCTCCATGGCATCGTCAACGGCATCGACACCGCCATCTGGGATCCGGCAACCGACAAGCATCTGGTATCTACCTATACGGCCGAAACGTTGAAGGCCCGCGCGCCGAACAGGGCCGCGGTCGAGGACCGTTTCGGCCTCGACCGCGACGGCAGTCCGATTGTCTGCGTCGTCAGCCGCCTGACCTGGCAGAAGGGCATGGACATATTGGCGACGGTGGTCGACGGCATCGTCGCGACAGGCGCAAGGCTGGCCATCCTCGGCTCGGGCGACGCCGGCCTCGAAGGCGCGCTGCTGGCCGCGGCCGCACGCCATCGTGGCCGCATCGGCGTGGTCGTCGGCTATGACGAGGGGCTGTCGCACACCATGCAGGGCGGCTGCGACGCCATCGTCATCCCGTCGCGCTTCGAGCCTTGCGGGCTGACGCAGCTTTACGGCCTGCGCTATGGCTGCGTGCCGGTCGTCGCCCGCACCGGCGGCCTGGCGGACACCATCATCGATGCCAATGAAGCAGCGTTTGCCGCCGGCGTGGCGACCGGCTTCCAGTTTGCCCCCAACAATGGCGGCGCGCTGCTGCACGCGATCCGACGCCTGGCCGACGCCCACGCCAGTCCCGCAATCTTCGAAACCATCCAGCGCCAGGGCATGAAGACCGATGTGTCGTGGGATCGAAGCGCCGAAAAATACGTCGAACTCTATCGCCTGCTGCTTTCGAAAAGGGTTGCCTGAAGCATGATACGCACCGTTTCCACCAAGCCCTATTCCGACCAGAAGCCCGGCACGTCGGGCCTGCGCAAGAAGGTGCCAGTGTTCCAGCAGGAGCACTATGCCGAGAACTTCATCCAGTCGATTTTCGATGCACTCGACGGGTTCAAGGGCAAGACCCTGGTGATCGGTGGCGACGGCCGTTTCTATAACCGGGAGGTCATCCAGAAGGCCATCGCGATGGCCGCCGCCAATGGCTTCGGCAAGGTGATGGTCGGGCAGGGCGGCATCCTGTCGACGCCAGCGGCCTCGCATGTCATCCGCAAATACAAGACCTTCGGCGGCATCATCCTCTCGGCCAGCCACAATCCCGGCGGCCCGCACGAGGACTTCGGCATCAAGTACAATGCCGGCAATGGCGGCCCGGCGCCGGAAAAGCTGACCGACGCCATCTTTGCCAAGACCAAGACGATTTCGAGCTTCAAGATCGCCGACATCGACCCGATTGACATCGATACGGTCGCGACAGTCGAGGCTGCCGGCATGACCGTCGAGATCATCGATCCGGTTACCGACTATGCCGAGTTGATGGAGAGCCTGTTCGATTTCGATGCGCTGCGCAAACTGTTCAAGTCGGGCTTCCGCATGCGTTTCGACGCCATGCATGCGGTGACCGGGCCCTACGCCAAGGAAATCCTCGAACACCGCCTCGGCGCACCGAACGGCACCTGCCGCAATTTCAAGCCGCTGCCCGATTTCGGCGGTCATCACCCGGACCCCAACCTGGTCCATGCCAAGCACCTTTATGATGAGATGATGGGACCGGACGCGCCCGATTTCGGCGCCGCCTCCGATGGCGATGGAGACCGCAACCTGATCATCGGCAAGGGCATTTTCGTCACCCCTTCGGATTCGGTCGCCATGCTCGCCGCCAATGCCCGCCTGGCGCCGGGCTACAAGGATGGGCTGAAAGGCATCGCCCGTTCGATGCCGACCAGTGGCGCGGCCGACCGCGTCGCTCACAAGCTAGGTGTCGGGATTTACGAGACGCCGACCGGCTGGAAGTTCTTCGGCAATCTGCTCGACGCCGGCATGGCGACGATCTGCGGCGAGGAAAGTGCCGGCACCGGTTCCAACCATGTCCGCGAAAAGGACGGTCTGTGGGCGGTCCTCTTGTGGCTCAACATCCTCGCCGCGCGCGGCGAAAGCTGCAAGCAGATCGTCACCGAGCATTGGGAGACCTATGGCCGCAACTACTACTCGCGCCATGATTATGAGGAGGTTGAGAGCGACCGCGCCAATGCGCTGGTCGACGAACTCAGGGCCAAGCTCGGCTCGCTACCGGGCACCAGCGTGCGCGGCTTGAAGATCGCCAATGCCGATGATTTTGCCTATCACGATCCGGTCGACGGCTCGACCAGCGAGCACCAGGGCATAAGAGTGCTGTTCGAAGGCGGCTCGCGCGTCGTCTTCCGGCTCTCCGGCACCGGAACCTCCGGGGCGACCTTGCGCGTTTATATCGAGCGCTATGAGCCGGACAAGTCGAGGCACGACCTCGACACCCAGGAGGCGCTCGCCGACCTGATTTCGGCGGCCGACGACATTGCCGGGATCAAGAGCCACACCGGGCGCAACAAGCCGAGCGTCATTACTTGAGGGCGGTGGAGCGCTCTTGACCCAGCTCGGCCCCACCATCACCAGCGAAGGCATCCGCTTCGCCGCATGGTCCTCGTCGGCAAGACGGCTCTGGGTTTCGATCTTTGACGAGCAGGGAAACCGCGAACTCGATCGTCTCGAGCTGGCGTCGGAAGGCAACGGCGTCCATTCACTCTTTGTCTCCGGCCTGGCCGCGGGCGCGCGCTATGGCCTGCGCGCCGATGGCGACTATGCGCCCGAGCGGGGGCTGTGGTTCGACCCCGACAAGTTGCTCACCGATCCCTACGCCGTCGAAATCGACCGGGCCTACGCCTATCACTGGCGGCTCGCCGCGCGGCGCAATGAGGGCGCCGACACCGCGTCGCTGATGCCCAAGGCCGTGACCAAGGCCTCGCCCACGGCTCCACCGATCCTGCCGCCCCTGTTTCGCCCGGGCGGCCTGATCTACGAACTGAACGTCCGCGCTTTCACCAAGCTGCATCCGGATGTACCGCAAGAAAAGCGCGGCACGATCGCCGCTCTTGCCCATCCGGCCATCATCGAGCATCTGCAAAGGCTCGGCGTCTCCGCCGTGGAACTGATGCCGATCACGGCCTCCATCGACGAGCGGCATCTGCCGCCGCTCGGCCTGAGCAACGCCTGGGGCTACAATCCCGTCACCTTCATGGCGCTCGACCCGCGCCTCGCGCCCGGCGGCCTGACGGAATTGCAGGACACGGTCGCCGCGTTGCGCCGGGCCGGCATCGGCACCATTCTCGACCTGGTCTTCAACCACACCGGCGAAAGCGACAGGCTGGGGCCGACGCTCTCGCTGCGCGGCCTCGACAATAAGGCCTACTATCGGCACCGGCCGGATGGCGGGCTGGTTAATGACACGGGCACCGGCAACACGATCGCTTGCGACCATCCGGTGATGCGGGAAATGGTGCTCGACACACTTCGTCACTTCGTTCGCCAGGCCGGTGTCGACGGCTTCCGTTTCGATCTGGCCCCGGTGCTGGGCCGGGTCGATGGTGCCTTCGATCCGGAAGCGCCGCTGCTCCAGGCCATCACCCATGATCCGGTGCTTTACGACCGCGTGCTGATCGCCGAGCCTTGGGACATCGGGGCAAACGGCTATCAACTCGGCAATTTCCGGCCGCCTTTCCTTGAATGGAACGACCGCTATCGCGACGATGTCAGACGCTTCTGGCGCGGCGATGCCGGCATGGTCGGTGCTCTCGCAACGCGCCTTGCTGGTTCGTCCGACGTGTTTAACAGGGCAGGGGAGCCGGCAAGCCGCGGCGTGAATTTTATCGCCGCCCATGACGGCATGACGCTGGCTGATATCGTCGCCTATGAGCGCAAGCACAACGCGGCCAATGGCGAGCAGGACCGCGACGGCCATAACGAGAACCTGTCCTGGAACAATGGCGTCGAAGGCGAGACGGACGACGCGGCAATCGTCAAGGCCCGTTTCGACGACCAGCGCGCTCTGCTCGCCACGCTCTTCGCCTCGCGCGGCACTATCATGCTGACCGCGGGCGATGAATTCGGTCGCACCCAGAAGGGCAACAACAACGCCTACGCACAAGACAACCCCACCACCTGGCTTGACTGGGCAGGCCGCGATCAAGCGTTGGAGCATTACGCATGGACGCTCGGAGCCCTTCGCCAGGCGGTGCCCGCATTGTCGGACACGCGTTTCCTGACCGGAGAACCGATTGCGGCATCAGGCGTTCCCGACGTCGCTTGGCTGACCGAGACCGGTGAGCTGCTCGACGCGACCGACTGGAACGATACCAGCCGGCATCGCCTCGTCATGCTGCTTGGCGGCGAGGAAGGCAGGCTTGCCGTTCTGATCAATGGCGACCGCCGCCAATGCGTCTTCACCTTGCCGGCGCGGGAAGGTTTTCGATGGCATCCGGCGATCGAAACGCACGTGACTGACCTTGCGCGCCCGCTGCCGGGGCGCAGCGTCAATTTCATGATCGAGAGCCGAACCGGAAACGGCGGCGTCAGGAAGGGTTCGTGATGACCGGTGAGAGTTTGGGGCAGGGAGCCGAATGGTGGCGCGGCTGCGTCATCTACCAGGTCTATCCGCGCTCTTTTCAGGACACGACCGGTGATGGCAGCGGCGATCTCGGCGGCATTACGTCAAGGCTCGCTTATATCGCCTCGCTCGGCGTCGACGCTGTCTGGCTGTCGCCCTTCTTCAAGTCGCCGATGGCCGACATGGGCTATGATGTATCGGATTATCGCGACGTCGACCCGATGTTCGGCACATTGGCCGATTTTGATGCGCTGGTCGCCGAAGCCCACCGGCTCGGCCTGAAGATCATCATCGACCAGGTGCTGTCGCATTCATCCGACAAGCATGAATGGTTCATCGAAAGCCGGGCCAGCCGCGATAATGCCAAGGCCGACTGGTACGTCTGGGCCGATGCGAAGCCTGACGGCGGCGCGCCCAACAACTGGCTGTCGGTCTTCGGGGGGCCGTCCTGGGAATGGGACGCGACCCGCCGCCAATATTACATGCATAATTTCCTTGCCTCGCAGCCAGACCTCAATTTCCACAACCCGGAAGTCCAGGATGCGTTGCTTGACACGGTGCGGTTCTGGCTCGATCGCGGTGTCGACGGCTTCCGGCTCGACACGGTCAATTACTATGTCCACGACCGCTGGCTGCGCGGCAATCCGCCCTTGGCCTCAAGCGTCGCCGGCACCAACACAGAGACCAATACCTATCTCTATCAGGAGCATCTGTTCGACAAGACGCAGCCCGAAAACCTGGCGTTCCTGCGGCGCTTCCGCGCGTTGCTCGACGAATATGGCGACCGCGCAGCCGTCGGCGAAATCGGCGACGAGGGCCGCTCGCTGCAGACGCTCGCCGCCTACACCTCCGGTGGCGACAAGCTTCAGATGAGCTACACTTTCGACCTGCTGGGTTCGCAATTTTCGGCGGCGCATGTGCGTGGCTGCGTCGAGGCCTTCGAAAGCGCGGTGGCCGACGGCTGGGTTTGTTGGGCGTTTTCCAACCATGACGTGGTGCGCCATGTCAGCCGCTGGATGCGGCCTGGTGGCGATCCCGATCTTGTGGCCAAATTCTCGATCATGCTGCTCGCTTGCTTGCGCGGCTCGATCTGCCTCTATCAGGGCGAGGAACTCGGCCTTGAGGAGGCGGAGCTTGCCTACGAGGATCTGCGCGATCCGGTCGGCATCCGCTTCTGGCCCGGCGTGAAGGGCAGGGATGGTTGCCGCACGCCGATGGTCTGGGAGGCCGACGCCGACAATGCGGGTTTTTCCACTGCAAAACCCTGGCTGCCTGTGCCGGCAAGCCATCGCGCCCGCGCTGTCGATGCGCAGATCGGCGACGAGCAATCGGTGCTGTTGGCCTACCGCTCGGCGCTTGCCTTGCGCAAACAGCATCCGGCGCTGGTCGGCGGCTCGATCCGCTTTCTCGATACCGAGGGCGACGTGCTCGCCTTCATCCGCGAAGGTGGCGGGGAGAGGTTGATCTGTGTCTTCAATTTCGCTGAGGAGCCGGCGACCTTGCCGTTGGTGGGTGATATCGGACCCGTCACGGCTATCTTCGGCGGGACCGCTTCTGTCGAGGAAAACACCCTCTCGCTGCCAACTCTCGGCTGCTTTCTCGGTCGGCTCGACTGATTGGCACTTCGGTTGTGGCTAGGCGGTCCTACTGAACGAGCACCGCCCGGCCGCAGGTCGCGCCGGTGACGCGCACGTCGGCCTGGCCGACACGCACACCAAGGGCTCCGAGCAAATTGTAAACCAACTCGTCGACCGGCGCCGCCACGCCGTTCAAGAGCGCAACCACTGCCGGCCGCACGGTGGAAAGCAAGGTATTCAGATTCAGCAGCGGCAAGCCCAGCAAATTGGTCGTCAGCGACAGATCAGTGATCAGGGAGGTCGTCAAAGACTGTGTCAGGTTTTGCGTGGAGACTGTCTTTATCGTTTTGGCGTCGATGTCGGCCTTGTTGAAGGTCAATGCGGTCGGCGCGTTGTTGGCCATTTCAAATGCCGCTGAGCCCGTCACTGAAAGTAGATTGATCAGAAGACTGACCTTTGCGATTTCAGTGTCGGAGAACGATTCCGGTTTGGTGAAATCGGCAAAGCCGGAGCTACTGCTGTCGGCCAAATGCGCTTCCACAACACCGGGGCGGGCAGAAACGGTGACCTTGATGCTGTCGGGACCCGTAGGACAGCTTATGTCGGTGAGTTTGGCTTCGGCGTAGGCGACTTCCACATGCAGTGGCAGGTTGACCGACACCAGAGTAATGCCGCCACCGACATTGCCGCCTGCGCCGCCGACTGTCGCGGCTACTTTGATGCGCGTCTGGGCGGTCCGCACGACAGTGCCGATACCATCGATCGCCAGCCAGGGCGAGGACTGCATCGGCTCGCCGATGGCGATGCTGAGTTTGGTGGAGAGCAGCCCCGGGATGGTGGCGCCGAGATCGATCGCGGCCTGGTTGGTACCGTTGGCGAGCACGGCGGCTGCCGTCAGCATGCCCATGGCGCTTGCGTCTACCCCAAGCCCGGACGGCTGTTGGCCGAGGCCCAGGCTGCCGACCGAACCAAGGTCGACAAGGCTGCTGAGCGGGATCTTGACGGTGCTGGTCGATTTGGAGGCGATGGTCTGCAGGGCGACCTTGGCCGTATTGCCGAGGCCGGGAACATTGGCCATGGCGGTAGCGATCTGGCCGACCGTCGCCTTCGATGCCAGAACGTCGGAATAGGTACCGGCCGTGATGTTCAGTTGCGTAGCGAGCGCACTGATGAAGGAAAGCACGCTCACATCCGCCGAGATCAGCCCGTTGTAGTCCATGACGCTGAGCGAGATGTTGCCGCCGAGAAGTCCGCTCAAAAGTGCGTTGAGGATGCCGCCATTGACGCTGAGCAACCGCGATCCGACCGAGAACGTCGCCAGCGGCGTCATGCTGGCCGTGGCCTGGGTGCCGATGACGGGAGTGGGGATCAGCGAACTTGCGAAATAGCGGTTCGGAATCTTTGCCAAAGTGACGCGGACGGCATTGTAAGGCGTCACACCCGCCTGGAAGCGCTGGCTGACATTGGCGGTCGATGAGGCGTATCGGCCCTGCGTGACCGTCACCACCGTTTTGCCGGTGGCCGGGGCAATGGTCTGGCCCGAAGCTTGAACGACGACGCCCGGCATGCCGTTGTCGGTCAGTGTGGCGACGACCGCGGTGTTGACGTTGTTGATGTTCGAGGCGGCGGTAATCGCCGCCAGGTCGACCATCGCCTGGGCTTCCCGGCGCTCGGTATAGATGGAGGCTTCGTCAATGGCCACCGCTGCCAGCGCCAATGCAACCGGCGCGCTCAATGCGGTCATGACGGCGAAGTTCGCCTTCCTGTCTCCCATCATCGACCGTGCAAGCCGACCCATACCCTTGCCCGCCCGCCGCAGCATTCAGATACCCCCGACCCTGATCGTTGACTGACGCTTGATGGTCGTCCCTGGCATGGCTATGCCGGGGAACAGGTTCCAGATCGGCAGGTTGCGGGCATCGTAGGAGATGGACACCACGAACTGGCTTCCGTCGGCGATGCTGTCGTTGGCCTGGTAGGTCAGTTTGCTGGCGTCCACGAAGGGGTAGCCGCCGGCATTGTTGGTGAGATAGCTGGCCACGAGCGTCTGCCGCTCGGTCTGGTTCACCCCAGCGATGGCTGTTCGGGCAGCGTCGGCTGCAATTTGCTGGATCGAATTGGCGGCGCCAAAATAGATGCCGTATGCAACCATTCCGAGTAGAAGAAGAATGAAAAGCGGTGACAGCAAAGCGAACTCGACGGCTGAAGTTCCCGAGTTGTCTGATCGGAAACGGCGACTTCGGGCCTCGAAAATGGGGTGGTGAACCATGGCACCAGCATGCCCAAATTCGCATGCAGAAAGCGAAAACTCTGGGTGCAACCAAAGGGTGTGGTCGATTGAAAACGAATCTCTAATTTAGCCGTTGCTTTCTCGACAATGGGGATTGACTTAGGGTCAATCAGTACTCGGTTGAAAAGAGCTTACCTCCTGTCTAGTCTCCTGCCACCAGCCGCCGGAGGGAACCGGGGGCGCGCTCAAAGGAGCCAGTCATCGGCTTCGGGGCGTCAACACGTAAGGCGCGCCGATGGCAGCGCCGACAGGGAGAACTTCATGCTGAAAAACATGCTGAAGGCGACGGTATTCGCCACCACCATGGCCGTAACCGCCGGCGCATTCTACACGCCGGCTTTCGCGGAGAGTGTCTATAACAGGGGCACCGCCGCTGAATCGGAGTCGGTCGATCCGCACAAGACCTCGACGGTCTATGAAGCCAATGTGCTGCGTGACCTGTTCCAGGGATTGGTCATGCAGGACCAGAAGGCGAATCTCATTCCGGGCGCGGCCGAAAGTTGGACGGTATCGGATGACGGCACCGTCTACACCTTCAAGCTGCGCAAGGACGGCATGTGGTCTGACGGCAGCCCGGTGACGGCGGACGACTTCGTCTATGCCTTCCACCGGCTGGAAGATCCGGCGACCGGCGCCGAATACGCCTCGATGCTGTATCCGGTGAAGGGCGCGGAGGACGTCAACACCAAGAAAGGCAAGCCCGAGGACATGGGTGTCAAGGCGATCGACGCCGGCACCCTGGAGGTGACGCTGAAGGCGCCGACGCCGTACTTCCTGGAGATGCTGACCCATCAGGCGACCTATCCGGTCAGCAAGGCCTCGATTGAAAAGCTTGGCGCCGACTGGATCAAGCCCGGCAATCTGGTTTCGAACGGCGCCTATACGCTGGCCGAATGGGTTCCCAACGACCACATGAAACTGGTCAAGAATCCCAAATTCTGGGACGCCGCGACCGTCAAGTTCGACGTGGTCAACTACATTCCGACCGAGGATCGCTCGTCGGCGATGAAGCGCTTCGAGGCCGGCGAACTCGACAGCTATGACGATCTGCCGACCGAACAGCTCGCCGACCTCAAGACCAAGTTCGGCGACCAGATCCATGTCGGGCCGTATCTCGGCACCTACTATTATGCCATCAAGACCGATAAGGCGCCGTGGAACAACCCCGAACTGCGTAACGCCATCTCGATGGCGATCGACCGTGATTTCATCGCCGAGAAGGTCTGGCAGAATTCGATGCTGCCCGGCTATTCGATGGTGCCCCCCGGCATCGAGGGCTACACGCCCGCAATGGCCAAATACGCCGACATGCCGCAGATCGACCGCGAGGACGCGGCCAAGAAGATCCTCGAGAAGCTTGGCTACACCCCCGAACATCCGCTGAAGATGGAAATCCGCTACAACACCTCGGAAAACCACAAGAACACGGCAGTGGCGATCCAGGAACAATTGAAGCCGCTTGGCGTCGACGTCACGCTGCTCAACACCGACACCAAGACCCACTACTCCTTCCTCGAGCAGAAGGGCGACTATGACGTGGCGCGTGCCGCCTGGATTGCCGACTATAAGGATCCAGAGACCTTCCTCGGTATCACGCGCAAGGCCAGCGGCAACAACTATTCCAACTACAACAGCCCGCAATACGAAGCGGCAATGGACAAGGCGGCGGCCGCGGGCGGCAAGCCCGAAGAGCGCATGAAGGACCTCTCCGCGGCCGAGCGCATCCTCATCGACGACGTCGGCCAGATCCCGCTTCTCTACTACAGCTACCACGACATCGTTTCCTCGAAGCTGCATGGCTTCGTCGACAATGTGATGGACGTGCATCCGTCGCGCTTCGTCAGCAAGGATTGATCCCTGGCCAAGCCGCCGCGCTCTAAAGAGCGCGGCGGTGCTGGTTTGCCATCGCATCGGCCCGGGAAGCGGAAATCGATTTTCGGAAGAATCCGGTGTGAAGATTTGAAGGCTGGAGCGCAATCGTCCGAGTGGAAGGGCGTGCTCTGGATCAAGTGGGGCACCGATGCTGCGATACGTATTCCGGCGGCTTTTGACCGCCATCCCGACGCTGTTCGTCATCGTGACGATGGCGTTCTTCCTGATGCGCGTCGCGCCAGGCGGTCCATTCAACCAGGAGCGGGGGCTGAGCCCAGAGATCAAGGCCAACTTGGAAGCCCAGTTCGGCCTCAACGATCCGCTCTGGCTGCAGTATGTCCATTATCTCGGCAATCTGCTGCGCGGCAATTTCGGCCCGAGCTACAACATGCCGGATTTCACCGTCACCGAACTGTTTGCCAAGGGCCTGCCCATTTCCGTGCAGCTCGGAGCCTCGGCGCTGATCCTGGCGCTGCTGCTCGGCAGCGTGCTCGGCACCATCGCCGCGCTCAACCAGAACAAGCTTGGCGACTATACGGTGATTGCCCTGGCGACCGCCGGCAGCACCATCCCGACCTTCGTCATCGCGCCGGTGATCCAGCTTGTCTTCGGGCTGACCTGGAGGCTGCTGCCGATCGGCGGCTGGGGTGACGGCGCCTTCATCAACAAGGTCGGCCCGGTGCTGACACTTGCCTTGCCGCAAATCGCCATCGTTGCCCGGCTGATGCGCGGCTCGATGATCGAATCGCTGCGATCCCATCATATCCGAACGGCGCGCGCGCTCGGCCTTTCCGACTGGTCGGTGGTGGTCAAGCACGCGTTGCGCGGCGCCATCCTGCCGATCGTCTCCTTCACCGGCCCGGCGGCGGCGGCACTGCTGACCGGCTCGGTCATCGTCGAGACGATCTTCTCCATTCCCGGCGTCGGCCGCTATTTCGTCGATGCCGCGCTCAACCGCGATTATACGCTGGTGATGGGAACGGTGGTGGTGATCGCCATTTTTACTATCGTCTTCAACCTGATCGTCGACGTCATGTACGCGGTCGTCGACCCGAGGGTGCGCTATGACTGACATCGCAGCCACGGCCCCCGCAATCGTTGGTCGCTCGCTTTGGGGCGATGCCTGGGCGCGCCTCAAGGCCAATCGCGCCGCCATGTTCAGCCTCTACTACCTCGTTCTGATTGGGATCATCAGCGTCTTTGGCCCGTGGTTCGTGCCCCATCAATACACGACCATCTACGCCGACTACGTGCGCATGCCGCCAAGCCTCTCGGCCTATCCGAAACCCGATATGATCGAGACCGCGCTCACTGAAGCGATCAAGCGCATGCGGGTCGACATCAAGGAGTGGCATCAGGAGGGGAGCCAGGTCTTCGTCACGGTCAAGTCGACCAAGCCGATCGACGACCGCAACATCCGCTACCTCGACCGGTCCGATGCCTTCGACGACACCAAGATCGAAAACAAGTCGCCCGACGGCCTCGAAGTGACGATGAGCGCATCGGTCAAGCAGCAGTATTTCCTGTTCGGCACCGACAATACCGGCCGCGATCTTCTCTCCCGCACGCTGATGGCCGGGCGCATATCGCTGGCCATCGGTCTGCTGGCCGGTGTCGTGGCGGTGGTGATCGGCGTGATCTACGGCGCCGCCGCCGGCTTTTCCGGAGGGAAGGTCGATGAAGTGATGATGCGCATCGTCGACGTGCTCTATTCCTTGCCGTTCATCTTCTTCGTCATCATGCTGGTGGTGTTCTTCGGCCGCAACTTCGTGCTGATGTTCCTGGCGGTCGGTGCCGTGCTGTGGCTCGACATGGCGCGCATCGTGCGCGGCCAGGCGCTGTCGATTCGCCGGCAGGAATATGTCCAGGCGGCGGAAGCCATGGGCATTGGCCAGCGTGGCATCCTGATCCGCCATGTCATCCCGAACCTGCTTGGCCCAGTGGTGATCTACATGACACTGCTGGTGCCGCAGGTCATCATCCTGGAGAGCTTCCTGTCGTTCCTCGGGCTTGGTATCCAGGAGCCGATGACCAGCTGGGGCGTGCTGATCTCGGTCGGCGCCAAGAACATCGGCACCGCCAACTGGCTGCTCCTGTTTCCCGCCTTCTTTCTGGTCTCGACGCTGTTCGCCTTGAATTTCGTCGGCGACGGCCTGCGCGACGCGCTCGACCCACGGGATCGATAAAGATGGGGACCGCTGAAATGGCTGCTTCCGAAACGATCCTCAGCGTCAAGGACCTTCGCGTCCGCTTCCGCACGCTCGACGGTACGGTCGAAGCGGTCAAGGGAATCAACATCCACGTCAACGCGGGCGAAACGGTTGCCGTGGTCGGCGAGTCCGGTTCCGGCAAGAGCCAGACGATGATGGCGGCGATGAGCCTGCTGGCCTCCAATGGCGAAGCGTCAGGCCATGTCGACTATCGCGGCCGCAACCTGCTGACCCTGAGCAAGTCCGAGCTGAACAAGGTCCGCGGCCGCAAGATCAGCATGATCTTCCAGGAACCGATGACTTCGCTCGATCCGCTCTATTCGATCGGCAACCAGCTGATCGAGCCGATCCGCCGCCATCGCGGCCTGAGCGCCGCCGCAGCGCATGAAGAGGCGCTCAAGCTGCTGCGGCTCGTGCATATTCCCGATCCGGAACGGCGGATGAAATCCTATCCGCACGAAATGTCCGGCGGCCAGCGCCAGCGCGTGATGATCGCGATGGCGCTCGCTAATGACCCCGACATCCTGATCGCCGACGAGCCGACGACGGCGCTTGACGTCACCATCCAGGCGCAGATCCTGATGCTTTTGGCCGAACTGCAGCGCAAACTCGGCATGGCGATCGTCTTCATCACCCATGACCTCGGTATCGTCCGGCGCTTTGCCGACCGTGTCTATGTCATGCGCCAGGGCGAGGTGGTCGAGGAAGGCGAGGCGGAAGCCATTTTTGCCAATCCACGGCACGCCTACACCAAAATGCTGCTGGCGGCCGAGCCGACGGGAACCAAGGCGCCGCCGCCAGCCGATGCGCCGGTGGTGCTCGAAGGTCGGAATGTCGAAGTCACATTCAGGATCGGCGGTGGGTTTCTGGCCGGCGAACCGCTGATGCTGCGGGCCGTCGATCACATCTCGATCCGGCTGCAGCGCAACCAGACCATCGGCATTGTCGGCGAATCCGGCTCGGGCAAGTCGACGCTCGGCCGCGCCTTGCTTCGGTTGCTGCCGAGCGATGGGCTCATTCGGTTCGGCGATCGCGATATCTCCACTGCCGACCGGCAGCAGATGCGGCCGCTGCGGCGCCAGATGCAACTTGTCTTCCAGGATCCGTTCGGCTCGCTGTCGCCGCGCATGACCGTCGGTCAGGTCGTCACCGAAGGGCTGCTGGTGCATGAGCCCAACCTTTCAGGAAAGCAGCGCGACCAGCGCGCGGTCGAGGCCCTGCGCGAGGTCGGCCTCGACCCCAATGCCCGCAACCGCTACCCGCACGAATTTTCCGGCGGACAACGGCAGCGCATCGCCATTGCCCGCGCCATGATTCTGAAGCCGAAGATGGTCGTGCTGGACGAGCCGACATCGGCGCTTGACCGCTCGGTGCAGAAACAGATCGTCGAACTGCTGCGCAAGCTGCAGGCCGACCACGAACTGTCCTACCTCTTCATCAGCCACGATCTGTCGGTCGTGCGCGCCATGGCCGACTACATCATCGTCATGAAGCAAGGCAAGATCGTCGAAGAGGGGCCGACGGAAGAGATCTTCAGCAATCCACGAGCGCCTTATACGCAGACGCTGATGAACGCCGCGATCGACGTCACACGGTTTCGACTGAGCGCGTAAGGCGCCGGCAGGGGCAATTGTCGTGGCGTCGTCTGTCGCTCAGCTCGCGCACTTGCGTGCGCGCACAGCGACAATGGCATCCTGCTGTCGCTTCAGCCGGTCGATCCTGGCCGTTTCACGGTTGGCGACCGCGGTCTTGACGCGCGATCCGCCCAGCAGC
Source organism: Mesorhizobium sp. BR115XR7A (assembly GCF_020165315.1). Lineage (NCBI taxonomy): Bacteria > Pseudomonadati > Pseudomonadota > Alphaproteobacteria > Hyphomicrobiales > Phyllobacteriaceae > Mesorhizobium > Mesorhizobium sp. BR115XR7A. The sequence goes on along the minus strand of NZ_JAIUHW010000013.1, from coordinate 92,033 downwards.
CAGCGCGGCACGCTGGTGTTGGCGACCTTGCCGCGGGTGATCGCCGTCTGCGAGATGTCGCGCGCGCTGCTTCCCAGCGCACTGTTGAGGTCGCCACAGCTCATGCTCTCGTATTTGGCCGGATCGGCCGTCCTGCCGATTGATGAGCATCCGGCAGCCATGAAGGCCGCAGCCAGAAGAGCGGGTGCCGACCTTGTCCTTGAAATCAAACTCATGCGCGCGTCCGGCCCGGCCGTTTTTGCCGCCTCCCTGATCTTCATCGATCAACCTAGCGCTGATAGCCAATTCGTCAAAGTTTCACCGGCCGGCCAGTGCTCGCGTTCTGCACTGGCTATCGGCCAATTATCGCTGTCGGAATTTTTACGCTGCTTGGGCGGCCAATTCGGTCATGGAGTCACAACCGCCGAGCATCATCTGGGCAATGTCGGTCGCATTGTCGTCGACATGCGCCGTCACCAGCACAATCCCCCCGCCAATACTTGGCCGCTCGGGTCTTCTGGCGGCCGCGACAATGGCTTCGAGCAATCCGCCAAGGCCGCCGCAGAACACGCTGGCCAAGGCTATTGCCGATAGGCCGGTCGGGAAAAGGTTGATGTCGTAAGCAGCAACGGCGCCGAGGCACGCCAACAGCCCGGCGGCAGCGCCCAGCATGACACCCGGAGACCTCAGGACATCGATTTCGTCACGATAGGGCCCGATAATGGCGACCTGTACGCGCGGAACCCCGGCCGCCAACAGGTCGCCGGCAATCCGCGCCGCTTCGGCATGGGATTCGAAAAGCTTACTGATTGTTGGCATGGTTACTCGGACATCGCGTCCGTCAGCGTGTCGGTAACGAAGGATGCGGCGATCAGATCGTCGCCGTCGATGCGGCCTCGCCCGCCTTCAATCACGGCCGCTACCTTTTGGAAGGTCTTCATTTCACCCTCGGTGATCTGAGCGTGTTGCATTCTGGTTTTGAGGCTATCTATGCGCATCCCCAACACATGGGATGTTACAGTCTCATGGTTCGACATGGTGGTGCTCATCCGTTCCCGCTTCGCTTGGTTTTCCCGCGCCCGATCTCGAACTTGGGCCGAGCGGAAACGTTCCCAGGGCAGGGCTTCGGTCGGGCGGAGGTCGGACCTAAGTCTGGGCCTGGAACGCATTGGTCTTGCCAAGCGGGCCGGCCGGAACAGTCGCTCTTCGTCACCGTTGTCTGCTGCAAATACCGGAGGAATTTGATGGAGAAGAGTGTTGGTCAGGCGCGCTGGTTGCTCGCACCGATTTTCGCGGTTGCCATCACCTTCATGGTGGCTGGAATAGTCCTCAGCTAATCTCTTGGCACATTAGCGCAGCCCAGTTCTTTCCCAGGCGAACCCTGAAGTCTTGGCCAGGCCAGCTCAAATGACCTAGTCACCGAGCAGAATTCCCGCGACTTGCTTCCGAGCGGTATGGGAGATTCGAAGTTGAAACGATCGCTTCGCATGGCTGCATTTCAGCCGCGGGCGAGAACTCGAAGCTATTCGCATGAAACGCGCGCGAGCGTGCTAGGCAAAGTCACCTGGTGGCCGGGCTCGCGAGAGCCGGGCCACCAGTTGGGCATCAGTAACCGCCGTTTTCCATTACCACCGGATGATGGTGACGGTGGTGGGTGGAAACGGAGCCGGTGACGACGACTGCATTCCGATCGTGATGCCGCCGGCCATGGTCATAGAACGCCACCGTCCCGTGGTGTCGGTGATGCAGGCGCTGGCCTTCCTCATTGATGATCCTGACGTTGTGGTGGTGCCGATGGTGGGTCCTGATGACGACGTCGGCCTCGGCTGCCGAAGCCAAAGCGGGCAATCCCATTGAAAGCGCCAAAGCGCACATGATCATTGTTTTCATTGCAAGTTCTCCAACTGCTTTGATTAGCCCTTCGTTGGTTACAACTGCTGCTGATCCCTTTGGTTCCGGTTCCCCGGGGGACAGCCGCACGCAAGCGAAGGGCTGGCTATCGCGTCGCCACGATTGGCAAAGAGGAGGCTTGCTTCCGGCCATCTGCCCAGGCGGCGGCAAACGTCACCCGCGTTCTGTCACTGCCAGGGAGGAACGCTCTGCCGCAATTGTTAAGACAGTTCGCCCACCTGTCGCCAGATCCCCGTCAGGCGACGGAACATTAGGCCGGCCTAACAGTTCTTCCCGCAGCGGACATCACGGTTTGGTGTTCGCTGAAGATCAGCAGGCAAAGGCTGATCGGCCCGCGTCCTCCGCCAGAGGCGCGGGCTTCACCAGGCAACAGGAGTGAGATTATGAACAACATCATTTGGCTTGTGGGAGCGGTGGTCGTCGTCATAGCGGTATTGAGCTTTTTCGGCCTCCGTTAAACGCCTGCATATGGGGGCAGGGACTTCGTGGCCCATGCCCCCAAAGAGGAACGAATCTCGTGTCCGTTCCCTAAGAACAGGCATCATCTTGGACAAGGCTCTATCTCTGGTGAATCTCGGGTGGGCGCCAAAGTCGGGATGCGCTAACACATTGTTTTTTCTGGTCGGAGTGGCAGGATTTGAACCTGCGACCCCCTCGTCCCGAACGAGGTGCGCTACCAGGCTGCGCTACACTCCGTGACCAGATCGCGGGCTTATAGCCGCCACACATCGTTCCTGCAAGCGGCAATGGCAGCCCTTCTGTCGCATTTCGTCCGCTTTCTGCGGGCATTGCCGGAAGGCCCGAATTTCCGTCCGGGATAAACGCGGCTTAAAGCCTTGTGTGCTAAGCCGCTGCCTTGATGGATCGTATTTCTGCCGCTTGGAGCCCTGCCGTCTTGCCCCTAAATATTGTCGGCGAAGCGTGGCCAAACAGCTTCGAATTCGAAACCGCGGCGCTGATCAAGGCATCCGGTTTTCGTGAATATGATGCGCGCTGGTGGGTCGGCCATCCCGGTTCGGCAGTGCCGCCTGAACTCAATCTGATCGGCGTCCAGGCGCTTGGCATGGGGCTCGGCACGGTGATCCGGCGGCTCGGCGCTGGGCCTGACATCGTCACCGGGCATGATTTCAGATCCTATTCGCTCGGCATCAAACTGGCGTTGGTTTCTGGACTGATGGCGGCTGGCGCACAGGTGAAGGATATCGGTCTGGCGCTGTCGCCGATGGCCTAGTTCGCGCAGTTCGCGCTGGAGACGCAGTCGGTCACTTCGAATGGGCATCGCTGCTGGTCGATTTCGCCGGCCGCAGCGGTCAGGCCGAACTGAGCGTCTTCGCCCGAAAACTCTACGCCTCGGCAATCGCAAATGGCCTCAACCGGGCCACTGGCCTTGCCTATGGTGCAGTCTCGCGGCAAGGACTGCCGCTCGACCTGATATCGCGCAGCTGGCCGCAGGCCGAGGCGCTCAAGGCGGCGATCGCCCTGGATGGCTCGGGCGGCCCCGATCTGAAGCCGGAGATCGAGGCGAGGGTCGGCCGGCTGTTCCGCTGGCACGTCGACCCGGCGCCGCTCGGCCTGTGGATCGATCGCATCGACGAGCGCGGCCGCTCGCTGGCATCTGACGTGCCGGCGAGCATCTTCTACCATCTGGTCTGTGCGCTGACGCAGTATCTGGATGGAACGGCGGAGAAGTAGGCGGGATCAATACGGACTGGCGACGTCCCCGGTCTCGACATAGATCGACTTCAGCTGCGAATAGAGCGCCAGCGCCGCCAGCGAATTCTCCCGCCCGATGCCGGACTGCTTGACGCCGCCGAAGGGGATTTCCACCGGGGTCAGATTGTACGCGTTGATCCAGCAGGTTCCGGCCTGCAACTCGGCGATGACGCGATGGGCGCGCGGCAGGTCGCGCGTGAAAACACCGGCGGCAAGACCGAACTCGGTGTCGTTGGCGCGGTCGATCACCTCGTCCTCGCTGTTGAATTTCAGAACGCTCATGACCGGGCCGAAAATCTCCTCGCGGGCGATCCGCATCGTGTCGGTGACAGCGGTGAATACGGCCGGCTCGACGAAGAAGCCGCCCTGGAAGCCCTGCAGCGACGGCACATTGCCGCCACAGGCCAGCGTCGCCCCATCCTGCTTGCCGGCCTCGATATAGCCGACGACCTTGTCTTGCTGTGCCTTGGAGACCAGCGGCCCCATCTGCGTTTCCGGGTCGAGCGGATCGCCGATGCGGATTTTCTTGGTCCGTTCGATCAGCCGCTCGACAAAGCGGTCGTGAATGCCACTCTGGACGAAAACGCGCGTGCCGTTGGAACAGATCTGGCCGGTCGAATAGAAGTTGCCGAGCATGGCGCCGCCAATCGCATTTTCGAGATCGGCATCGTCGAAGACGATCAGCGGCGACTTGCCGCCGAGTTCCATCGTCGCGTGCTTCATCCTGGAGCCCGCTAGCGACAGCACCTTGCGCCCGGTCGGCACCGAGCCGGTCACCGAGACCTTGGCCACGACATCATGGCCGACAAGGCCGGCGCCGACGTCGCCATAGCCTTGCACGACGTTGAACAGCCCGTCGGGCAGGCCGGCTTCCGAGTAGATCTCGGCCAGCGCCAGCGCCGAAAGCGGCGTGTTTTCCGATGGCTTGAACACCATGGCATTGCCCATGGCGAGTGCGGGTGCGGATTTCCAGCCGGCGATCTGGATCGGATAGTTCCATGCGCCGATGCCGACACAGACGCCGAGCGCCTCGCGGCGCGTATAGGCGAACGGCCCGCCGAGGTCGACCGCTTCGCCGTTGAAGACAGCGACCGCGCCGGCGAAATATTCAAGGCAGTCCGCGGCGGAAGGTGCATCCGCCACCAGTGTCTCCTGGATCGCCTTCCCGGTGTCGAGCGTCTCGATGCGGGCAAGATCGGCGTTGCGGGCGCGCAAAATGTCGGCGGCTCGGCGCAGGATGCGGCCGCGCTCGACCGGCTTAAGCCGCGCCCAGGCCGGCTGTGCGGCGCGGGCGGCCTCGACCGCCAGTTCCAGCACGTTCGGCGTCGCCGATCGCAGCATGGCGATGGTCTCGCCCGTGGCTGGATAGATCACCGGCAGCGGCGCGCCGCCTTCGTCCTCGATATAGCGTCCGTTGACATAGTGCGAAGCCGTGGGCTGGGCGCGCATGGGAGGTCTCCAATCGTTGTGCCCAAGACGGCTATTGGGCGGGCGCCTGTCGGGCAGCTCACTCTATCGGCGGATCATGGCCTATCTGTCGGAAGCCTGCCAGCGCGGATTGATCCATGGTTCCTGGTTGGACGGCGCGAGCGGCGTGCGGCCAAGGATGTGATCGGACGCTTTTTCGCCGGTCATGATCGATGGCGCGTTGAGGTTGCCGTTGGTCACGCGCGGGAAGATCGAGGAGTCGGCGACCCGCAATCCGTCGACGCCGATGACCCGGCATTCCGGATCGACCACGCTCGATTGATCATCGACGCGGCCCATTCGGCAGGTGCCGCAGGGGTGGTAGGCGCTTTCGGCATGGTCGCGGATGAACAAGTCGAGATCGTCGTCCGACTGGACATGGCTGCCCGGCGAGAGTTCCTGTCCGCGATAGGCATCGAAGGCCGACTGGCCGAAGATCTCGCGGGTCAGGCGGATGCAGTGGCGGAACTCCGCCCAGTCGTCCGGATGCGACATGTAGTTGAAGCGGATGACCGGCTTCGCTTTCGGATCCGGCGAGCGCAGCGTCACCGAGCCGCGCGACTTCGAGCGCATCGGTCCGACATGCGCCTGGAAGCCGTGCGACTTCGCCGCCGCCTTGCCGTCGTAACGCACCGCCGCCGGGATGAAGTGGTACTGGATGTCGGGATAGTCGACGCCTGCCTGCGAGCGCACGAAGGCGGCCGCCTCGAAATGATTGGTGGCGCCAAGGCCCGATTTGAAGAACAGCCACTGCGCCCCGATCATCGCCTTGGAGAACGGGTTCAGCACTGAATTCAGCGTGATCGGTTTGGTCGATTCCTGCTGGATGTAGAGCTCCAGATGGTCCTGCAGGTTGCCGCCGACGCCAGGCCGGTCGGCCACGATGGCAATGCCGTTTTCGTGCAAATGCCCGGCCGGGCCGATACCGGACAGCATCAGGATCTTTGGCGAGTTGATCGACGACGCCGCGACGATCACTTCACGTCGCGCCTTAACGACCTGAATCTGTTTGTGAGCTTCGATCTCGACGCCGATGGCGCGTTGATTCTCGATGATCACCCGGCGCGCAAAGCCTTTGACCAGTCTGACGTTTTTGCGCCGGAGCGCCGGCTTCAGATAGGCTGATGCCGCCGACCAGCGGCGGCCGCCCAGAATGGTCTGCTCCATCGGGCCGAAGCCTTCCTGCTTGGCGCCATTGTAGTCGTCGGTCAGTTCAAACCCTGCCTGGCGGCCCGCTTCGACGAAAGCGCCATAGAGCGGATTGCGCCGGGAGCCGCGCTGCACATGCAGCGGGCCGCCGTGCCCGCGCCAGCCATCGTCGCCGCCATCTGAATCCTCCATGCGTTTGAAGTAGGGCAGCACGTCGGCGAAGCCCCAGCCGGCCGCGCCCTGTTCGGCCCAATGGTCGAAGTCGCGGGCGTGGCCGCGCACATAGACCATGCCGTTGATCGAGGACGAGCCGCCGATCACCTTGCCGCGCGGCGTCGCCAGCACGCGGCCACCCAGATGCGGTTCCGGTTCACTGGCGAATCCCCAGTCGTAGAGGCTCATGTTGAGCGGTATCGACAGCGCCGAAGGCATCTGGATCAGCGGCCCGATATCAGTGCCGCCGAATTCGATGACGATGACCGAATGCTTGCCGTCTTCCGACAGGCGATAGGCCATGGCCGAGCCGGCGGAGCCGGAACCGATGATGACGAAATCCGCTTCAAGCATGGTTCATATGCGCCATAAAATCGGCGAGCGAAACGTTGCCGCCGGTAGCCACCACTAGGACGGTTTTTCCCGCCACATCCACCTTGCCACCGAGCAATGCCGCCAGCGACGCCGCACCTGACGGTTCGAGCACCAGCTTCATCCGCTCGAAAGCGATCCGCATCGAGCGCCGCACCGACCGATCGTCGACGGTGATGCCGCGCACGCCAGCGGTCTTGACGGCGGCGAACGGCGCGTCGCCGGGCCGGCGCGACATCAGTCCGTCGCAGATCGATTTCGGACCGATCGGCATGGTCTCGATGCTGCCATGCGCCAGTGAAGAGCCCATGCCGTCGAACCCTTCAGGCTCTACGCCGATGATCTCGGTCGCCGGCGACAGATAGTGGAAGGCGAGCGAAACGCCGCCGATCAGCCCACCGCCGCCGACCGAGCAGAACAAGAGATCGGCGCTGGCATCCTTAGCCGACAGCTGGTCGAGCGCTTCGAGGCCGGCACCCGCCTGACCGGCGACGATCTCGGGATCGTCGAATGGATGCAGGAGCGCTAGCCCTTCTGTTTCAGCGATTTCGCGCGCCTTGGCCGCCGCGACCTCTTCACGCGCGCGATCGCCATGGTCGGTCAGCACAACGCGCGCACCATAACCCGCGGTAGCATCGCGCTTGGCGGCCGGCGCGTCGATCGGCATGACGATGGTCACGGGAATGCCGAGCGCCTGACCGGCCGCGGCCAGCCCTTGCGCGAAATTGCCCGAGGAATAGGCAACGACGCCCTTCTTCGCCTCGTCGGGCGAAAGCCGCCTCAGCCGCCAATAAGCGCCGCGAACCTTGAAGGATCCGGCCCATTGCAGCGATTCCGGCTTGATGAAGACCCGGGCCGCGCCGGTTTCTCTGGCGAGCGCCGCCGATTCCAGCAGCGGCGTGACCTGTGTCGCCCGTGACGTTACCGCATAGGCCTGCCTGAGATGGTCGAGAGTGGGAACGAGAAGGTCTGCCATCATTCGCCTCGCGGATACCTTTTGCTCTCTTCGAGATTGTCGAGGTTCATGTGATTGCGCATGTACCGCTCTGACGCTTTCTGCAACGGCTGGAAATCCCAAGGGTAATAGGCGCCGTTGCGGAGCGCCGGATAGACGACCCAGCGGCGTGCCTGGTTTTCGCGCACGGCGGCATCGAAGCCGGCCATGTCCCAACGCGTCCGGACCTTTTCCAGGAATGCCGCCACAAGACTCGCATTGGCGGGGTCGGCGGCCAGATTGTCCCGCTCGAGCGGATCGGCTTCGAGATCGAACAATTGCGGCGGATCGAGTTCGCAATGGACGAATTTGTACCTGCCTTCGCGGATTGCCACCAAGGGCGCATAGGAGCCCTCCGCCGCGTACTCGATCAGCACCGGTGCCGTGCGCTGCCCGCCCTTGGTGAGCGGCAGCAGCGACTGGCCGTCGGTCCACGGCGCGATCGCCCCGATGTCGATGCCGGCAAGGTCGCAAAGTGTTGGTGCTACGTCGAGATTGGAGACCGGCGCCTCGATCAGCCCGGCACGAATGCCCTTGCCGGCAATCATCAACGGCACTCGCGCCGAGCCTTCGAAGAAGCTCATCTTGAACCACAGGCCTCGCTCGCCGAGCATGTCGCCGTGATCCGAGCAGAACAGGATGATCGTGTCGTCGAGCATGCGCGTCCGCGTGAGAACGTCGAGGAGCTCGCCGACCTTGTCGTCGACATAGGAGATGTTCGCGAAATAGCCGCGCCGCGAACGACGCACCTCTTCAGGCGTGATCTCGAAAGAGGGATAGTCGCTGGCATGGTACAGCCGCCGAGAATGCGGATCCTGCTCGTCTTCAGCGATGTACCCGGTTTCCGGATCCAGCACCTGGCAATGCTCATAGAGATCCCAATACTGCTTGCGCGCGACATAGGGATCGTGCGGATGCGACAGCGAGACGGTGAGGCACCAGGGCCGATGGCTCGCATCGTCCTGTTCGCGCGAAAGCTGATAGAGCTTCTGAGACGCGAGGAACACGACCTCGTCGTCATACTCCATCTGGTTGGTTGTTTCCGCAACGCCGGCGCCGGTCACCGAACCCAGATTATGATACCACCACTCGATGCGCTCACCGGGTTTGCGGTAGTCCGGCGTCCAGCCGAAATCCGCCGGATAGATATCGGTGGTCAGCCGTTCCTCGAAACCGTGCAGCTGATCAGGTCCGACGAAATGCATCTTGCCCGACAGGCAGGTGTAGTAGCCGGCCGCACGCAAATGATGAGCGAAGGTCGGGATCGACGAGGCGAACTCGGCGGCATTGTCATAGACCCCGGTGCGCGACGGCAACTGGCCGCTCATGAACGAGGCACGGCCCGGCGCGCAGAGTGGCGAGGCGGTGTAGTTGTTGGCAAAGCGCGCCGAACGCGCCGCCAGTGCCTTCAGATGCGGTGTGTGCAGAAATTCCGCCGGCCCATCCGGGAACAAGGTCCCGTTGAGCTGGTCGACCATGACGATCAGGAAATTGGGTCGCTTCGCTGTCACTGCTTGTGCCGTCCGCCAAGTTTGGTTTCGAGATAATCTTCGACCAGCGCGATCGCGGTCGCGGCGTCAGGCACGCCATCCTTCAGCGCGCGCCTGATGTAGAGCCCGTCGATCATCGCCGCCGTCGCTTCCGCGGCGCGGTCGGCTTCGGTCCTCGGCAGGATGCCGGTCAATCCACTCATCAGGTTGGAATGCAGCCGCCGGGCATAGATTCTGAGCAGCCGGCGCAGCGAAGACGATTGCTGCGCCTCGACATAGAAAGCGAGCCATGCGGCAATGGTTTCGGCCTGGAACTGGACATCGGAGAAGTTGACGGCGACCACGGCCGAGACGCGCTCGCGCGCGGTGCCGGCGCACTGCAGGGCGCGGCGCATATCGATGGTCAGTTCGGCCAGGATGTGCCGCATCGTCGCGAACAGCAGCTCGTCCTTAGCGCCGAAATAGTGGTGGGCGAGCGCCGAAGACACACCGGCGCGTCCGGCGATCTCGGACATGGTCACGTCAAGCGAGCCACGCTCGCCGATTGCCGAGATCGTCGCGTCGATGAGCGCCCTGCGGCGCAATGGCTCCATTCCGACTTTTGGCATGCCGTTTCCGATTTTTGCGGGAGATTATTTTTTATTGACGCGTCAATCAATAAAAAATCGACCTCGACGCGACCTGTACCAAGCGATTGTTGCGTTGCGGCCCTTCACGGCCCGGGCGAGAATGTTTATATTTGAACAATAAAGGCGAAGTGCGTCACGAGCCATGGGCGCTGGCGCCAAGGATGGAGACCGCCATGACCGCATGCATCGTTGGCTGGGCGCATTCGCGCTTCGGCAAGCTTGAGGGCGAGACGCTCGAAAACCTGATCGTCAAGGTCGCGACGGACGCGCTCGACCATGCCGGCATCGGCCCGGACGAGGTCGACGAGATCGTGCTCGGCCATTTCAATGCCGGGTTTTCGGCGCAGGATTTCACGGCAAGCCTGGTTCTCCAGGCGGACGACCGGCTGCGCTTCAAGCCGGCGACACGCGTCGAGAACGCTTGCGCCACCGGTTCGGCGGCGGTCGGGCAAGGTATCCGCGCCATCGATGCAAACGCCGCCCGCATCGTGCTGGTGGTTGGCGCCGAGCAGATGACGACGACGCCCGGGCCCGAAATCGGCAAGAATTTGCTGAAAGCTTCCTATCTGCCCGAGGACGGCGACACGCCAGCCGGCTTCGCCGGCGTCTTCGGCAAGATCGCGCAGGCCTATTTCCAGCGCTATGGCGACCAGTCGGATGCGCTCGCCATGATCGCTGCCAAGAACCACAAGAATGGCGTCGACAATCCCTATGCGCAGATGCGCAAGGATTTCGGCTATGACTTCTGCCGGCAGGAGAGCGAGAAAAACCCGTTCGTCGCTGGGCCCTTGAAGCGCACCGACTGCTCGCTGGTCTCCGACGGCGCTGCTGCCCTTGTCCTTGCCGACACGGCAACGGCGCTGAAGATGCGCCGCGCGGTCGCCTTCCGCGCCAACGAGCATGTGCAGGATTTCCTGCCGATGTCGAAGCGCGACATCCTGACCTTCGAAGGCTGCGAACAGGCCTGGACCCGCGCGCTGAAGAACGCCGGCGTAACGCTCGACGATCTCTCCTTCGTCGAAACGCATGACTGCTTCACCATCGCCGAATTGATCGAGTATGAAGCGATGGGACTGGCCAAGCCGGGTGAGGGCGCCAAACTGGCGCTGGATGGCACAACGGCAAAAGACGGCCGTCTGCCGGTCAATCCCTCCGGCGGACTGAAGGCCAAGGGCCATCCGATCGGCGCCACCGGCGTCTCCATGCATGTCTTGACCGCCATGCAGCTTGTCGGCGAAGCCGGCGGCATCCAGGTGCCGGGCGCGAAACTCGGCGGCATCTTCAACATGGGCGGTGCGGCGGTCGCCAACTACGTTTCCATTCTCGACCGGATCAGGTAAACCGCCCCGGCATTCGCGGGAGGTAGCATGGCAAATCCGGTTCTGATCGAAGTTTTGCGCGGCGCCATTGTCGAGAGCGCCCATCGCGGCGCCGTTGCCGTCTTCGATGCCGACGGCAAGCCGGTGCTGGAGATCGGCGATACGTCGAAGCCGGTCTTTCCGCGTTCCGCCGTAAAGGCGATCCAGGCCCTGCCGCTTGTTGAAACGGGTGCCGCGGATGCCTATGGCTTCGGCAATCGCGAACTGGCGCTGGCCTGTGCCTCCCACTCCGGCGAGCCGGCGCATGTCGAACTGGCGCGGTCCATGCTGGCCAGGGCCGGGCTGGACGGGTCGGCGCTCGAATGCGGGGTTCACTGGCCCTCGAACCATGACGCCGAGATTGCGCTCGCGCGTGCCGATGGTTTGCCGAATGCGCTGCACAACAATTGTTCCGGCAAGCACTCCGGTTTCCTCTGTACCTGCGTCCATTCGGGCATCGCGCATCGCGGCTATGTCAGGCCGGATCACGCCCTGCAGGAAATGGTGCGCGACGCCATGCAGGCAGTCACCGGCGCTGTGCACGGCCCCGCCGAACGCGCGGTCGACGGCTGCTCGATCCCGACCTACGCGGTGCCGCTCAGGAGTTTCGCCCTCGGCTTTGCCCGCATGGCCACGGCCCATGGCTTTGGCCCGGAGCGGGCGAAGGCCGCGAAGCGGCTGCTTTCGGCCTGTATGGCGGAGCCGTTCTTCGTCGCCGGCACCGGCCGCGCGGACCTGTTGCTGATGGAAGCCGCTCCAGGGCGAATTTTCGCGAAAGGCGGGGCCGAGGGCGTCCATTGTGCCGCAATTCCGGAACTCGGCCTCGGCATCGCGGTCAAATGCGATGACGGTGCCGGGCGCGCCGGCGATGCAATCGCCGCCGCGGTCCTCGCCAGGCTGCTGCGGGCGGACGAGGCCTTGGCGGCGAAGCTGCTCGAACTGGCGAATGCGCCTATCGAAAGCCGGATTGGCGCCAAGGTCGGGGCGCTGAGGCCGACGCCGGCCCTGAATTGAAGGCGGTAATCAGCTGACGCGGTTGCGCTCGACGGTTAAGTGCGCATAGCCGCTGCTGCTGGTCTGGGTGAGGTCTGATGTCACCGGCTCGGCCCAGCGCTGGCCGACAACCGCTCCGTTCGACGCGCCATCGATGACGTTGTCGGAGATGACGGCCGTGCCGGCACCTTCGACCACACTGACGACGATGCCGGTGCCTGCCTTGCGAATGATGTTGCCGGTGGCCACGACGTTGCGCAGATACGGCCCCCAGCCGATCGACATGCCGTAGAGCGGCGCGTTCTCGATGACGTTGTTGGAAGCGACGGTGTCGGCCTCGACGGCGATCCCAACGCCGAAGCCGGGTGGATCCGCGGTATAGGGGCCTGATGTCGACAGATTGCGCACGATGTTGCCGGAGCAGATACCCATGCGGCCGCCTTCGTTGAAGTTGACGATCGAGATGCCGTTGGCCGCGCCGTCGACGATGTTGTTGGAAATGACGGCGCCTTCGAACGAGAACTCGGAATAGACCGCGGTCTCGCCCGAGCGCGAGCAGGTGTTGCCCGATATCTGCAAATTGCTGGAACTGTTGGCCCGGATCGCCGAGAAGGCGCAGTCGGAGACCACATTGCCCGAGATGACGACATTGCCGGCGCGGAAGGCATTGATGCCGTTGCCGTTCTGGCCGGTGCCGCCGCTGCGCGCGCCAATGCGTTCGACGCGGTTGCCGGTGACCATGGTGCCGTCTTCCGCAGCTTGCCAGCGGTGCACCAGGATGCCGCCATTGGCGCAATCGGAGACGGTGTTGCCTGATATCGCCAGTCCTGCGGCCTCCACCGAATAGATGCCGGCGTCCGCCGCCCCCGATATGTCCGAACGCTCGATCCGGCCCGCGGCGTGTTCCAGTGCCAGCCCGTTCTTGCCGCTGCCCGTGATCTGGCAGTTGTCAACCACGAGATGCGCCACCCGGCGCAGATCGAGCAGTCCTTGCGCGTAGTCGCCCATAGAGCGATTCGCGCCGTCGAAAACCAGTCCGCTGAGTTCGATATGGTTGGCGTGTTCGGCCATAAACAAATGGCCGTCGCCGCCATAGACGATCCGCGTCGCGCCCGGCACGCCGGAAAGACGCACGCGACCAGGCAGCGAGAGATTGGACACCACATAGGTGCCGGGCGGCAGGAAGATCGGCATGTCACGGCCATTCGCGTCGCGCAGCAGCTTGGCGAAGGCCTTGCTCTGGTCGTCAAACGTACCGGGCTGGACGCCAAGTTCGGTGGCGTTGATCGAGCCGCGCATCGAGGCTTTCTCGATGCCGGTCAGGCTGGCGGCCGCCGCCTTGCCGAGCGCGAGGCCCATGACGGCAAAGCAGGTGGTCTGCGTCAGCAGGGTTCGTCTGTTCAACATCGGCACAGAATCCCAGTGTTCCGCCCCGACACCGCAGGAATCATGCCAGACGTTCAACGCGCCTCTTCTCGGCGGCAATGACTTGTCGGGCGGCCACTCGGCGCCTAAGTTCAGGGGATGAGCAGAGCTTTTACCCGCGAAGAAGACAGCGAAAACGCGATCGCCGGTGTTGGCGAGCGGCCGATCAGCACGCACCGGAACCTGGTGACGGAGCGCGGCCTGGCGCAGATCGACGACAATCTGGCCGATCTGCGCGATATCATGGCGAAAGCGGAGCGGAAAGCCGACCGCGAGCGCATCGCGGTCGTGTCGCGCGATCTGCGCTACTGGACCGCGCGACGCGAGAGTGCCGAGCTTTCCGTGCCGGAGCCCGGCAGCGATGTCGTCCGCTTCGGCATGGGTGTCACGCTGCAAAGTGACGACGGCAGGAAGGTGCACTGGAAGATTGTCGGCGAGGATGAAGCCGATCCGGCCAAGGGCAGCATCTCGCACGTCTCGCCTATGGCGGTCGCGCTGTTCGGCAAGAAGGTTGGCGACGTGGCCAGCGTCAACGGCAAGGAGTGGGAGATCGTCAAGCTCTCGGAGAGTTAGTCTTCAAGCTTGACCACATGGTCGCGGAAGAATGCGGCCGCACCCGCTTCGTCTATCTCGCTGGCAGCGACCATCATCACCAGTTGGATGACCTCCTCCTGTTCGGCTTCGATGCTTAATCCGTTGAAATAGAGAAACAAGTCGGCCGCAGCGAAAGCCGTGCGCTTGTTCCCATCGACGAACGGATGGTTCTTTGCGATGCCGAAGAGATAGGCGGCAGCGAGTTCGCTCAGATCCGGCTCGCCATATGCTTCTTTCTGTTGCGGACGTGCGAGCGCCGATTCCAACAGGCCTTCATCGCGGATGCCCGACGCGCCGCCGTGAAGACGCAACTGCTCGGCATGCATCGCCTCCACGAACTCTCGCGAATGATGTGCCGTCATTTTGCGAGCGCGCGGTAGGCAACCTCGTATTTCCTCATCCGCTCGCGCGCTACCTTCATCTTGCGCTCGAATTCTTCGGCAGAATCTTCCAATCGGCGCAAGCGAAGCTCTTGACCTTCCTGGACGACGACCACGTTGTCGCCTGTCTTGAGATTCAATCGATCGAGAAGCTCTTTCGGCAGAATCACGCCGTCCGAATTACCGATCTTGCGAATTGTGGTGTTCATGATGAAACATCCTGTTGCAACGCTAATTATAACGCGGTGCGCCGGGTGTTGCAACAGATATTATAACAGATTCGTCACGAGGATAGCAGCCGATCCAGCAGCCGCTCCGCCGCTTCCGGAATGACCGTGCCCGGCGGGAAGATTTCCGCCGCGCCGGCTTGCAGCACCGCATCATAGTCCTGCGGCGGGATGACGCCGCCGGCCACGATCAGCATGTCGCCGCGGCCGAGCTTCTTCAGCGTGTCGCGCAATTCTGGGATCAGCGTCAGGTGACCCGCTGCCAGCGATGAGGCGCCGATGATGTGGACGTCATTCTGGACAGCCAGTTTCGCGATCTCTTCCGGCGTTTGGAACATGGCGCCGACGGTAACGTCGAAGCCGAGATCGGCGAAGGCCGTGGCGATCACCTTCTGCCCGCGGTCGTGGCCGTCCTGTCCCATCTTGGCCACGAGGATGCGCGGCTTGCCGCCGTTTTTCTTTTCGAAGGCACCGAGCTTGTCCTGCAGGCGGTCGATCACCGGACTGTCGCCAAGCGCCTTGCGGTAGACACCGGAAATGGTCTGCACCGTGGCCACATGGCGGCCATAAGCTCTTTCCAGGGCGAACGAGATTTCGCCGACAGTGGCATTGGCGCGCGCGGCGCGGATGGCGAACTCCAGGAGGTTGTCCTCGCTCTGTGCGGCACGGGTCAGCGCATCGAGCGCGCTTTCGACGGCCGCGACGTCACGCGTGCCCTTCAGCCGTTGCAGCTTCGAGAGTTGCCGGGCCCTGACCTCGGCATTGTCTATCTTCAGCACGTCGACCTCGATATCGGCTCCGGGGCGATGCGCATTGACGCCGACCAGCATCTGCTCGCCGGAATCGATGCGCGCCTGCGTGCGGGCGGCGGCTTCCTCGATGCGCAGCTTGGGTATGCCCTTTTCGATCGCAGCCGCCATGCCGCCGAGAGCCTCGACCTCCTCGATATGGGCGAGCGCACGCGCCGCCAGATCGTGTGTCAGCCGTTCGAGATAGGCCGAACCACCCCACGGATCGATAATGCGCGTGGTGCCGGATTCCTTCTGCAGGACGAGTTGCGTGTTGCGGGCGATGCGCGCCGAATGGTCGGTCGGCAGCGCCATTGCCTCGTCGAACGAGTTGGTGTGCAGCGACTGGGTATGCCCCTGGGTCGCGGCCATCGCCTCGATCATGGTGCGGATGATGTTGTTGTAGGGATCCTGCGCCGTCAGCGACCAGCCGGAGGTCTGGCAATGGGTGCGCAGGGACAGCGACCGCTCGTCCTTTGGCGCGAAGTTCTTTTTCATCAGCGTCGCCCACAACAGGCGTGCGGCCCTGAGCTTGGCCACTTCCATGAAGAAATTCATGCCGATCGCCCAGAAGAACGACAGGCGCGGCGCGAAACGGTCGATGTCGAGCCCCGCCGCGACGCCGGCGCGGGCATATTCGATCCCGTCGGCGATCGTATAGGCGAGCTCCAGGTCGGCGGTCGCGCCGGCCTCCTGCATGTGATAGCCGGAGATCGAAATCGAATTGAACTTCGGCATGTTCTTCGAGGTGTAGGAGAAGATGTCCGAGACGATCCGCATCGAGGGCTTCGGCGGATAGATATAGGTGTTGCGGACCATGAACTCCTTCAGAATGTCGTTCTGAATGGTCCCGGCCAAATCCTTCTGCGCGACGCCTTGCTCTTCCGCCGCCACGATGTAGAGCGCCATGATCGGCAGCACCGCGCCGTTCATCGTCATCGACACGGTCATCTCGCCGAGCGGAATGCCGTCGAACAATTGCCGCATGTCGAGGATGGAATCGATAGCCACACCCGCCATGCCGACATCGCCGGCGACGCGCGGATGGTCCGAATCATAGCCGCGGTGCGTGGCGAGATCGAAGGCAACCGAAAGGCCTTTCTGGCCGGCGGCAAGGTTGCGCCGGTAGAAGGCGTTGGATTCTTCGGCGGTCGAAAAACCGGCATATTGCCGGATGGTCCAGGGTTGCTGGACATACATGGTCGGGTAGGGGCCGCGCACGAAGGGCGGCAGGCCCGGATAGGTGTCGAGATGCGACAATCCCTTGAGGTCGCCCTGACTGTACAGCTGCTTGACGACAAGGCCTTCCGGCGTTGTTCGCTGTCCCTTGACCTCGACAGGCGCGCGGCGCGGCGGCACCCAGCCGATCTGACTGAAATCCGGAATCAAGAAGCGGCCCCGATGGATTGATCGATGCGGACCGGAGACAACGCTTCGCACAGGACGACGCCCTCGGTGAAGGCAGGTCGCTTCTCTGCGTCCAGCGTCTCGACCGGGCGCTCGCTTTTCAACGGATAAAGCGTGGCGCCGACAATGGCCCGCTCGTCTGACTTGAAGGCTATGGCGCGATGGGCGGCGGCGTTGCGGACGCGCTGCTGGATATGTCCGTCCCGAAGGCTGGACAGCACGCCACCCTCAGCCTCGATGGCCTGTAATTCCGCCCACGCGGCTTCGCAAAGGTCTGAGGTGAGCGCTTCGACGGCGCCGGAGCCATGGGCGGGATCGGCGACATGATCGACATGGCTTTCATTGGCCATGATCAGCTGCGCGTTGCGCGCGACGCGGCGGGCAAAGGCCGCCGGCAGGCCGTGCGCGATCGTATGCGGCAGGATTGAGATCGAATCGGCGCCTCCCGCCGCCGCGGCGAAGCAGCCGATCGTCGTGCGCAGGATGTTGGTTTCGGAATCCAATGCCGTCATCATGCGAAATGATGTCTCGGCATGGATGTTGGCCGTGGAATTGGGGATCGAGCAGGCCTCCTGCACCCGTGCCCACAGCCTGCGCAGGGCTCGCACCTTGGCCATCGACAGGAACTGGTCCTGGTCGACGCTGAGCGCGAAGCCGATATGAGGCGCGGCATAGACGAGCGGCTGCCGCGCCTTCTCGAACATTCGCAGATACGAGACCGCCGAGGCCAGCATGATGCCGAGTTCCTGCGCTTCCGTGGCGCCGGCATTGTGGAAGACGCGACCGTCCGCCTCCAGAAGCACACCCGGAACGCCCATCGAGAAGAAATGCGCCAGCGATTGCGGCATGGATTCCTGCAGCGCCTCGATCGACATGCGCAGCCGGCCGGTGCCGGCGAGGATAGCAGCCGGATCGATGCCGAAAGACAGGTTGAGCTTTGCCGGATCGGAGCGGCGCTTGCTCAGGAACGCCACCAGCCAGTCGGCCATGGGGCGGCTCCAGGGGTGGGTGTCGATACGGATCTGGACCCGGTTGAGGGGCACGCCCTCCAGCACCGTCTCGAGCGCCTGCGCCGTCCTCGGCAGGCCGTAGCCAAACGCGTTCGGGGCGCCCTCGAAGACGAGCGACAATCCCGTCGCGCCCTGGGCGACATCTTCCAGGACCTGCCTCTTGGCGCGTTCGACATCGGGGTCGTCGACGCGCTGGCTGACGATCCACGGCGATTGAGGATTGGCGCGCACGATCGGTTCCGTTCCGGTCGCGCGTTCATAGAGCGGCTCGACGCGGATGTTGTCGTCGGTATGCGAGACCAGCTTTTTCTCGAAGGAGGCGCCAGCCAACGCTTTTTCCGCCAGGGTCAGCCATCGCTGACGCTCCGCATTCGTTGGCTCAACATCCCTGGTCAAGGCTCCGGCGCCCATTCATCGTCCTCGTTCTATGTGGCCGCACCAGCCCGGGCAGCCTAATCTACGGTCCCCGGTCAGTTATCGCAATGCACGCCCAGGGCTTGAATTCGACCACCTGATATTCGATCCACCTGATATAGGTCGCTTGCGTGGACGGACCATGGACGATTGCCAAACACCGTCGAAATCCGCAAGTTCCAAAATCCGATTTTGGCGATTGGTCCGATTTGGACGATAGCCCTGATTGAACGATTGGTCCTGCCTTGGACAATTGTCATTGTCGCTGTGCGGCAGCCTCACTATACCATCGGGCAAAGGCTGGCTTTAGACACATCAGTTTTGCGGAGACCCGAGCTATGGCTGACGACACCAGTATTTTTATCGGCGCCAGCCGCAAGCCCGACGACAGCTATCAGCGCGCCGAAAACCTGCTGCTGCAATACGGAAATCGCCATGGCCTGGTGACCGGCGCCACCGGTACGGGCAAGACCGTCACCTTGCAGATCCTGGCCGAGGGATTTTCCAACGCCGGCGTTCCGGTCTTCTGCGCCGACATCAAGGGCGACCTTTCCGGTATCGCCATGATAGGCACCGCCCAGGATTTCCTGGTCAAGCGGGCAGAACAGGTCAAGCTCGACCCTTACGACTTCCAGGAATTTCCCGTCGTCTTCTGGGATCTGTTCGGCGAGCAGGGCCACCCCATCCGCGCCACCATTTCGGAAATGGGCCCGCTGCTCCTGTCGCGGCTGATGAACCTGACCGACGCGCAGGAAGGCATCATGAACATTGCCTTCCGCATTGCCGATGAAGAGGGCCTTCTTCTCCTCGACCTCAAGGACCTGCAGGCGCTGCTCGCCAACATCGCGGAGCGCGCCGAGGAAATCAGCGCCCGTTATGGCAACGTCACCAAGCCGTCGGTGGGGGCGATTCAGCGCACGCTGCTGGTACTTGAGCAGCAGGGCGCGGCGAACTTCTTCGGCGAGCCGGCTTTGCGCATTGCCGACATCATGCGCACCACCCGCGATGGTCGCGGCGCCATCAGCGTGCTGGCCGCCGACAAGCTGATGATGAATCCGCGCCTCTACGCGACGTTCCTGCTCTGGCTGATGTCGGAGCTGTTCGAGGAACTGCCGGAGGTTGGCGACCCCGACAAGCCGAAGCTGGTGTTCTTCTTCGACGAGGCGCACCTCTTGTTCGACGAGGCGCCGAAGGTGCTGATCGACCGGGTCGAGCAGGTGGTCCGCCTGATCCGCTCGAAAGGCGTCGGCGTCTATTTCGTCACGCAAAACCCCTTGGATATCCCCGAAAAGGTCCTGGCCCAGCTCGGCAACCGCGTGCAGCACGCGCTGCGCGCCTACACGCCCCGCGAGCAGCAGGCGGTGAGGACGGCGGCCGAAACCTTCCGGCCCAATCCGGATTTCGACTGCGCCACCGCCATCACCCAGCTCGCCACCGGCGAGGCCCTGGTCTCTACCCTGGAGGCCAAGGGCATTCCGTCCATGGTCCAGCGCACGTTGATCCGTTCGCCGTCATCGCGGCTTGGACCCATCACCCCTGCCGAGCGGCAGAAGCTGATCGGGGAAAGCCCGGTCACCGGCCAGTATGACCAGGTTGTCGATCGCGAATCGGCCTTCGAAATGCTGCAGAAGAAGGCAAAGCAGGCGCAGGACGCCGAGGCGCAAGCGCAGCAGACCGGCACCGGCGGCTCGCGCTGGACCATTCCAGGCTTCGGCAATGACGATCCCGCGCCGCAGTCCGGTGGCCGGCGCGCGCCTGCGCCGCGCCCCTCCAATCGCCAGACGGTGGCCGAGGCCGCGATCAAGTCGGTGGTGCGCTCGGTCGGCTCGTCGGTCGGACGTGCCATTGTGCGCGGGATTCTGGGTAGTTTGTCGCGGGGACGGTAGATCAGGGCAGCGGCAACGCTGCTGCCCCCTGAACTCAGAAGCCCCCTGAAACTCAGAAGCCCCGTGAAACTCAGAAGATCGCGTTCGTGACCGCTTTGACTGGGCCGAGCAGCACCGATCCATCCGGCACGCCGGCATCGATCGGGATCGCCTTGTGGTTGGCCGTCGCCACCATCGGCTGGCGAGCGTCGCTGGTCACGATGACCGGCGTCTTCGAGGGCACGCGGTCATAAAGGTCGATAATGTCCTGGTTCATCAGGCGCACGCAGCCCGACGACACCGATTTGCCGATCGAGCGCCATTCCGGCGAGCCGTGCAGGCGATAGAGCGTGTCCACATTGCCCTGGAAGAGATAGAGCGCACGTGCGCCGAGCGGGTTCTTTAGGCCGCCGGGCATGCCGCCATTGTCGGCGCTGTACTGCTTCAATTCCGGCTGGCGGGCGATCATCTCATCCGGCGGCGTCCACTTCGGCCATTTCTGCTTCCACTGGACGACGGCGTCGCCCGACCATTCGAAGCCGGCGCGGCCAAGGCCGACACCATAGCGAATGGCCTGGCCGCCCGGGCGAACCAGATAGAGGAAGTGGCCTGTCGTATCGACGACGATGGTCCCCGGCTTCTGCCCGGTCGGGTCGGGTACGATCTGGCGCAGGAACTGCGGATCGATCCTGTCGACGGGGATGGCCGGCAGATCGAAACCGCCATCGTTGACCGCAGCGTACATCGACGCATAGTCGGCGAGCGGAGGCTCGACATACGTTGGTGGCGGCGGCGGCTCGACTGGTCCCGGTCCGGTGGTGGCGCATGCGGAAACCGCGATCGAGGCGGCGCCCAGGGCTGCGGCGTTGAGGAAGCCGCGACGGCTCAGGCGATAGGATTCGATTTCGGTTATGGACATGGCTGCCTTCTTTAAGACCTCAAATCGCAACAAAGCGTCAACACGCCGACGTTCGCTGCGGGTGCCTGACAACACCTGAGGCGATAGGCGGTTCCGATTCTGGCTCGAACGTGGACAAACAAAGGCGAAGCTGTGACTGCGCCGCCACTGTGGCGTTGGGGCCACAGGTCAGTTAGGCGCCGGATACGAGTGCCTCCAACGATGGCAGGATCAGGGCCGGTGGCAAGTCCTGGTATTCCTCCGGCTGGTTGGAGCGGTTGATCCAGACCGTGCGGAAGCCGAATTTGGTGGCGCCCGCAATGTCCCAGCGATTGGAGGACTGGAAGGAGACCGCGCCGGGATAGAGGCGCCATCCCGTGGCGACCATGTCGTAGACAACAGGATCGGTCTTGAAGCGACGCACCGCATCGACCGAATAGATGTCGTCCAGGACCTGGTCGAGTGCCGCCGACTTGACCGCTGCCTGCAGCATTTCGGGCGAACCGTTGGAGAGGATCGCCAGCCTGGCGCCCGAAGCCTTGAGCGCTTTCAGCACGGCCGGCACTTCGGGATAACAGTCCAGCCGCCAGTAGGCTTCCAGAAGTTTCGCCTTGAGGCTCGGATCGGCCGAAGGGACCTTGCGCAAGGCGAAGTCCAGCGCCTGTTCGGTCAGCTGCCAGAAATCGGCATAGGCGCCCATCAGCGTGCGAACCCAGGAATACTCGAGCTGTTTGGCGCGCCAGATTTCGGACAGGAGTTGGCCGTCCGGGCCGATCGCGTCCGCATGGCGGCGCACGGCGGCGTGCACGTCGAACAGCGTGCCATAGGCGTCGAACACGTAGGCGGCGTATTGCATGGCAACAGTTTTGAGGCGAGGCGGGACAAGGTGCAAGCCTTGATTGCAGCGCACCCGTCGCTGGCCTCAACAAAACTCTCCGATGCTGGTTGACGGCGGCGGTCAAAGCATCATCCAATGTTGTCACACAAGATTGACCGGAACGGGAAAACGCGATGACACTGGCGGCGGCGGCGCAATCCGCGACATGGACTTTCGTCGATGGCGATTGGTACGAAGGCAATGTCGCCGTTCTGGGGCCGCGCAGCCATGCCATGTGGCTCGGCACCAGCGTGTTCGACGGCGCGCGGTGGTTCGAAGGCGTGGCGCCCGATCTCGAACTTCATGCCGCACGCGTCAATGCCTCGGCGATCGCGCTTGGGCTGGCGCCGAACATGACGCCCGAGCAGATCGTCGGGCTGACCTGGGACGGATTGAAGAAATTCGACGGCAAGACGGCGGTCTACATCAGGCCGATGTACTGGGCCGAGCATGGCGGCTACATGGGCGTGCCGGCCGATCCCGCCTCGACCCGTTTCTGCCTCTGCCTCTATGAATCGCCGATGATCTCACCGACCGGCTTTTCGGTGACCGTGTCGCCATTCCGGCGCCCGACCATCGAAACCATGCCGACCAACGCCAAGGCCGGCTGCCTCTATCCCAACAACGGCCGCGCCATCCTCGAGGCCAAGGCGCGCGGCTTCGACAACGCGCTTGTGCTCGACATGCTGGGCAATGTCGCGGAGACCGGAAGCTCGAACATCTTCCTGGTCAAGGACGGCCATGTGCTGACGCCGGCGCCGAACGGAACCTTCCTGTCCGGCATTACCCGCGCGCGCACGATGACGCTGCTTGGCGACTATGGGTTCACGACGACTGAAAAGACGCTGTCGGTGCGGGATTTCCTCGAAGCGGACGAAATCTTCTCGACCGGCAACCACTCCAAGGTGGTGCCGGTCACCCGCATGGAGGGCCGTGATCTGCAACCCGGCCCGGTGGCCAAGAAGGCACGTGAACTCTATTGGGAGTGGGCGCTGAGATAGCCGGCCTTTTTGTCTGCGCGCGGCTGGTCACAGGAAAAGCGTGTGACAGTTCCCGGGAACCCGCTTAGAAAGGGAACCGGCGCTTCACTTCCGGAGTTGCTCCAGCTCAATCCCGACCTATCTTACTCCGGTATCCACACCGGATTTTCCACGAGGGAGTACTACCCATGGCTTTCGAATTGCCCGCTCTGCCCTACGACTATGAGGCCCTGCAGCCCTATATGTCCAAAGAGACGCTGGAGTATCACCACGACAAGCATCACAAGGCCTATGTCGACAACGGCAACAAGCTCGCCGCCGAAGCCGGCCTTGGCGATCTTTCGGTCGAAGAGGTGGTCAAGCAATCGTTCGGCAAGAATGCCGGTCTCTTCAACAATGCTGCCCAGCACTACAATCACATCCATTTCTGGAAATGGATGAAGAAGGGCGGCGGCGGCAACAAGCTCCCTGGCGCGCTGCAGAAGGCTTTCGACAGCGATCTCGGCGGTTACGACAAGTTCAAGGCTGATTTCATTGCCGCCGGCACAACGCAGTTCGGTTCGGGCTGGGCCTGGGTTTCGGTCAAGGACGGCAAGCTGGCGATATCGAAGACGCCGAACGGCGAGAACCCGCTGGTTCATGGCGCATCGCCGATCCTCGGCGTCGACGTCTGGGAGCACTCCTACTACATCGATTATCGCAACGCCCGGCCGAAATACCTCGAGGCCTTCGTAGATAGCCTGATCAACTGGGATCACGTGCTTGAACTCTACGAAAAGGCGAATGCCTGATCAATCTTCCGAAAGGCCCGGCACCCCCGGGCCTTTTCTTTTCGTCTCGAACCCCACGACTAGGGTCATGCAATTTCATGCGGGAGAATGGGAATATTCCACCTCCCGCATCCGTTAACGTCCTGTCCTGAAATGCCTTCACCACGGAGCCAAATGAATGAGAAAGCTTGTCATCGCCATCTCCATGCTCGCACTCGCCGCATCGGCGGCCTTTGCCGATCCGATCCTCGATCGGCAGGCTCTGATGAAGGAACGCGGAAAGATCGTCGGCGGCCTGTCGAAAGTGGTCAAGGGCGAGGAGCCCTTTGATGCCGCCGCGGTGCTGACGCAGTTGCAGGCACTGCAGGCAAATGCCGAGAAGTTCGACGTAGAGGCCTTGTTCCCGAAGGGCACCGACACCGGCGACACCACGGCGGCGCCAAAAATCTGGGAAGACATGGCCGGCTTCAAGGCGACCGAGGACAAGTATCTCGCCGATGTCAAGGCTGCGGTCGCGGCGGCTCCGGCCGACGTCGATGCGCTGAAGACGCAGATCGGCACCATCGGCTCGGACTGTGGTACCTGCCACCAGGGCTACAGGGTCAAAAAGGGCTGATCGCCAGCCATGGCATGGCTGAAGAAGCTCGTCGGCGCGGCCCTCGTCCTGGGCGTCGCCGGCGCGTCGGCGGGGTGGCTGCTGTCGGCACCGGTCACGCTTGATGCGGCGACCCTGGCGCAACTCGGCCCAGGCGATGTTGCCCGGGGCAAGCGCATCTTCTATGCCGGCGGCTGCACCTCCTGCCATGCCAAGCCCGGGTCGCAGGGCGATGCACGGCTTCAGCTCATAGGCGGGCTCGAACTCAAGACGCCATTCGGCATCTTTGTTCCGCCCAATATTTCGCAAGATCCTAAGGACGGCATCGGCGCATGGTCGGCCGGGGATCTCGCTAACGCCATGCTGAAAGGTGTGTCGCCTTCGGGCGAGCATTTCTATCCGGCATTCCCCTATGCCTCCTATGCTCGCATGAAACCGTCAGATGTCGCCGACCTTTACGCTTTCTTGAAGACGCTTCCCGCCGTCGCCGGCAAGGCGCCCGGCAATTCGCTGGCGTTCCCATTCAGCATCCGGCGCGGCATTGGCCTGTGGAAGCGGCTCTATCTCAGTGACAAGCCTGTCGTGCCCCTGCCTGATGGCGCGCCAGACCCTGTGATGGCAGGCCGCTACCTGGTCGAAGGACCGGGCCATTGCGGCGAATGCCACACGCCGCGCGACCTCGCTGGAGGCACCAGGAAAAGCGAATGGCTGGCCGGTGCGGTGGCCGCCGAGGGCTCGGGCGTCGTGCCGAACATCACTTCGGGCGAGGGAGGTATCGGCAGCTGGTCCGCGTCCGACATCGCAAACTACCTCGAAACCGGATTCACGCCGGACTTCGATTCCGTCGGCGGCGCCATGGTCGACGTGCAGCGCAACATGGCCGAGCTGACGGCGGACGACCGTGCGGCGATTGCTGCCTATCTGAAGGCGGTGCCGCCGCATCCCAACGGCTATCCGGCGCGCAAGAAAAGTACGAACTAATCCTCGGACTGCAGGTGGCGATCGCCGAGGAAATCGAAGCCCGTTTCGAAGAAAAGGTTGTAGTTGCAGGTCATCTCCTCGCCAGGCGCGATGTCGCGCAAGGCGTAGGTCTCCTCGGGCGACGAGACATCGCAATTCGGCTCGTCGTCATGGTTCATGTAGCGGGCATCGTCGGCTTCGAAGACGATATAGGCGGGATCGCGACGGTCGGGGTAGGAATAGCGGTCGAGGTAGTTCTTCACCGGCCCGGTTTCGCTCTCATAGGTCTCGACGTCGATGATCCGATCGAACCGGGGGTCGAGCTTCCAGACCAGCGTGCCCTTGGCAATATGGTTCTTGGCAAACACACCGATGCCCTGGATCGGCGATTTGTCGAGATAGACGTCGACGAGCAGCATAATGGACCCTTGTGCAAGTGCGGACTTCGTGCCCGGGAAAACCGTGCCTTGGGTAGCGCGCGACCGTCGCAATTGCGAGCGGAAATGAGCCGCGCGGAATTCAAAAAGTGATGATCATCAGGCCTGCCAGCAGACGTGGGTCGCCTGGCCTCAGCGCTCTTGCAAGGCGAGGCGGACACCCAGGGCGCAGTAGATGCCGCCGACAACCTTGCCTTGCCATTTCAGCACTGTCGGATTTCGGCGCAGGAAACTGCCGAGCCGCCCTGCGCTCACGGCAAACACGACCGTGCTGAAAAGCCCCAGCATGACGAAGATGATCCCCAAGACGGCCAATTGAACCATCACTGATCCGTTTTCGGGCCGCACGAACTGAGGCAGGAACGCCAGGAAAAAAAGCGCGGTCTTGGGGTTGAGCACCTCGGTCAGGACAGCCTGTCGAAACGCCTTGCCGGCGGAGCTTGCAAGCGCGCCGGCGGTCGGATCGGTTGGCGCTTTCTCGATGATGGCCCGAATGCCGAGGTAAACGAGGTAGGCCGCGCCGATATACTTTACGATGCTGAACAGCGTCGCCGATGTGGCGATGATCGCCGAGATCCCAACCATCGCCATGGCGGTATGAAACACATCGCCGGCCGCGATCCCGCCGCCTGTGGCGATTCCGACTCTCGTCCCCGAACTCGTTGCGCGGGCGATCGTCAACAATGTGGCCGGGCCAGGAATGAAGACAAAGCCGAGCACAACCGCGATGTAAGCTATCGCTGTGGCCAGATCGATCATCGCGGCGTTCCTCCGTGAGCTATGCCTTGTCCGTCACCTTCAGCGTGAAGGCATAAGTATAGGCGATCTCCTCCAGGCGTGAAAACCGGCCGGAGGCACCGGCATGGCCGGAATCCATGTTGATCCTGAACAGTACCGGATTGTCGCCGCTCTTGCGGTCGCGCAGCCGCGCAACCCATTTGGCCGGCTCCCAATAGGTGACGCGCGGATCGGTGAGACCGGCGAGCGCCAGGATCGGCGGATAGTCGAGCGCGGCGACATTGTCGTATGGCGAATAGGCGGCGATCGTCAGGTAATCGTCGGCCGACGCGATCGGATTGCCCCATTCTGGCCATTCCGGCGGGGTCAGCGGCAGCGTTGCATCGAGCATGGTGGTGAGTACATCGACGAAGGGAACCTCGGCCACGATGCCGCCGAAGCAATCCGGCGCCATGTTGGCGATGGCGCCCATCAGCATACCGCCGGCCGAGCCGCCTTGCGCGACGATTCGGTCATGCGCGGTATAGCGCTCGGCAACGAGGTGGCGGGCGCAGGCGATGAAATCGGTGAAGGTGTTCATCTTGTGCGCCCGCTTGCCGTCGTCGTACCAGCCATATCCCTTGTCCTTGCCGCCGCGCACGTGGGCAATGGCAAACACGAACCCACGGTCCACCAGCGAGAACCAGTTGGTGTTGAAGGCGGCCGGCACGGTGATACCGTAGGAGCCGTAACCGTAGAGCAGGCATGGCGCGGAGCCATCCAGCGGCGTGTCGCGGTGATGCAGAAGCGAGATCGGCACCAGTTCGCCATCGGCCGCCGGCGCCATCAGCCGCCTCGTGACGTAGAGGTGCGGATCGTGGCCGGACGGCACTTCCTGGGTCTTGAGCAGCACACGCTCACGAGTGCGCATGTTGTAGTCGAACATCTGCGACGGTGTCGTCATCGAAGAGTAGGAAAAACGCATCATCTCGGTGTCGTATTCCAGAGACCCTGAAAGGCCGAGCGAGAAGGCTTCCTCGTCGAAGGAAATCAGATGCTCTTCGCCGCTGGCCCGATCCCGCACGACGATGCGCGGCAGGCCTTCCTTGCGCTCGAGCCGCACCATGTGGTCCTTGAAGCCGATCACCGACAGGATCAGCCGGCCGGGTTCATGCGGCACCAGTTCCTGCCAGTTGGCGCGGACCGGGTCGCTCGCCGGCGCCGTCATGATCTTGAAGTCCTTGGCACCGTCCGCGTTGGTCAGGACGAAGAAGATATCGCCGCCTTCCTCAAGTTCATATTGAAGGCCGGTCTCGCGCGCCGAAACCAGCTTCGGCTCGGCAAATGGATCGCTGGCGCTCAACAGGCGGTATTCCGAAGTCTCGTGATCGTTGATGCCGATCATGATCCATTGGTTGTTGCGGGTCCCGTCGACGTTCATGAAGAAGCCGGGGTCGGTTTCCTCGTAGATCAGCCGGTCGTTTTCAGGGGCCTGCCCCAGTGCGTGGAACAGCACCTTCGACGGCCGGTGGTTTGGGTCGAGACGCGTATAGAAGAACCCGTCATTGCCCGCGTCCCAGACCCCCGAACCGCCGGTGGCCTGTATCTGGTCCGCCAGTTCCTTGCCGTCGGCAAGGTCGCGCACACGCAGCGTGTAGAATTCCGAACCCTTGTCGTCGAACGCCCATAGCAACTTGCTATGATCGGCCGAATGATCGACGCCGCCAAGCCGGAAATAGGCCTTGCCCTCGGCCTCGGCGTCGCCGTCGAGCAGGATCTGCTCGGGTCCGCCGCCGCGCGGCGTTCGGAAATAGCGCGGCTGCTCGCCGCCGAGCTTGAAGGAAGAGCCGTAGGCATAAGGCCCGTCCTTCATAGGAACGGAAGAATCATCTTCCTTGATGCGGCCCTTCATTTCCTTGAAAAGCTGCTTTTGCAGATCTGACGTGTCGGCCATCAGCGTCGACTGATAGGCATTCTCGGCTTCGAGTTCGGCGCGGATCCCAGGATCGAGCAAGGAAGGATCCCTGAACATTTCTTGCCAGTTATCCGCTCGCAGCCAGGCATATTCATCGGTTCGCGTGATGCCGTGATGCGTGTCCGAGACGGGCCTTTTCTCGGGGGCAGGGGCGCTGGCGATTGGAAATCGGGAAGTCCTGGTCATTGCGTCTCGCTCTGGAAATATCTTGAATGACGAATGAACACGCCGATCAGGGCAGGTTCAAGAGCTGTGGCGTAGAGTTGGTGTCGGCCCATGCGACGGCCGGGGGAGAGAAGATGACTATTCGGTCTCGTATTGCTGCGGCTTTCGCCGTCGCTTCGCTAAGTCTGGTCTTTGCCGGCCAGTCTCATGCGACCGTATTTTCGGCTTGGCAAGTGGCCAATGTGCCGTTCGGCGACACGCTCAATGTGCGCAAATATCCGTCGGGAACATCCCAGAAGCAGGTCGCATACCCGAACGGGATCGTCCTGCAGATGACCGGACGATGCACCGGCGGCATAAACCTGCTCGATATCGCCAATCAACCGGCATGGAAACAGCAGCAGACGGTTCGCTATCGCTGGTGCGAAATCTGGCATGACCCGGCCAAGAACGGCACCTTCGTGACCGGCTGGGCCTATGGCAGATATATCATCCCGTATTGAACGACCATCGATTTTGGCCCCGACGGGTTCGGCCGGCGGGCATGTCGCCTGGTTGCCTGCCCGACAGAGAGGAGCGGCAACCTGTGGTTTTGAGGACAGATGCGAACAACCAAGTTTGCCGAAGCGACGGCAAAGCAAACGAGAGCATTGAAACCTGATTTGTGAGTTATCGCGAATGTAACGGTGAACTGACGTTACGTCAGGCTTTATCGGTTTGGCGGGCGAAATATCGAAAAATTACATGATGCACGAAAGATTGAAGCTGATCGCGGAATAGTTGATCAAGATTCATAGATATAATGCGCGCAACGAATTGACTTACTTGACCTGCGGCCGCATTGATGTCCCCGTGACACGAATCGCGGCAGCTCTATCTGCGCAAATTCGTGCAATGCCCTGCCTGTAAAAAGGGGCACAGACCGACGTAACTCTTGTTGGGGCCTGAAGACCATGGATATTGTCGAAACACCTTCCAGAAACAATGATGCGCTGATCGAGCTCACCGCCGACGTGGTGGCTGCCTATGTCAGCAACAATCCGGTGCCGGTCGGCGAACTGCCGAACCTGATATCCGATGTCCATGCCGCCCTCGGGCGTGTGGGCGGAACCGTCGAACAGGCGCCTGCCGACAAGCAGAAGCCGGCTGTCAACCCGAAGCGCTCGGTTCATGACGACTACATTGTCTGTCTCGAAGACGGCAAGAAGTTCAAGTCGCTCAAGCGTCACCTGATGACCCACTACGATCTGACGCCCGATCAGTATCGCGAAAAGTGGAACCTGGACCCAAGCTATCCGATGGTTGCCCCGAATTACGCGGCGGCCCGCTCGCAGCTTGCCAAGAAGATGGGCCTCGGCCGCAAGCGCAAGGCGGCGCGGTAGTCGCTGCTTGCCAGATTGGATTGAAATCAAACGGCGCCTTCGGGCGCCGTTTGATTTCAGGGGTGGGCGGAAGATCGACAGGTCGATCAGGCAGTCTGGGCGAGCGCCATCTCGGCATCGCGTTTGATGCGCTTGACCATCGAGCGAAGACCGTTGGCACGCTGGGGCGACAGGTGCTCGTCGAGGCCGAGTGCCTTCAGCGTCGCTTCCGCATCGATTTTCTGGATTTCGCTGGCCGTCTTTCCGGAAAACAGCGCCAGCATGATCGCAACCAGTCCGCGCACGATATGGGCGTCCGAATCGCCGGTGAAAGTGATGACGGGGTCGGCGCCCGGACCCCGTTCGGTGGTCAGCCAGACCTGGCTGACGCAACCTGGCACCTTGTTGGTGGCGTTGCGCTCCGCATCGGGAAAGGGCGGCAGCGCTTCGCCGAGTTCGATGACGTAACGATAACGATCCTCCCATTCGTCAAGGAACGAGAAGTCGTCGCGGATCGTCTGGATCGTGGTCGTCATGACCCGGATATAGTCACGCGGCGGCGCCGCGTCACGGAAAAAACAAGGACACCGCGGGCGTCGAGAGGGCAGACTGCCCGCGGTGCGCCGTCGAGACGGCTTAATTGTTTATCGGCAGGTTGACCGTTTCAGGCAGGACGACTTCCGGTACGCTGCCCGTCATTGTCGAGGTATCGGGGCCGGCGGACTTGTCGTCCAGCATGGCCGCCGCGATCTTGGCAGTTTCCTTGGCGCGTGCGGTGATGGTGTGCATCGCCGACTTGCCCGTCTCGCAGACATCGGGCTTGCGTTCGCAGATACCGGCGATGTCGCCGACGGCGTCTCGCGCCGCGAACAGGGCCTGGATCGGCCCGACGCTTTCCTGGCCCGTTTCATCGGACCCGACACCCAGCGGCAGCGCCAGCAGCACCAGTGAAAACCAGAAAGCCATTCTTATCAGGAAGAACATGCCTTGCCTCTCGTCGTGACCGGATCATGCATCATATGGCATGACCTCTTTTATGGGCAGGATGTTGACACACAGGCACAAAGGACGGCTTGCACGATCGCCGAGAATTTTCCTCAAATTTTAGGCAAATTCGAAACGAAGCGTTTTGCTGTCGATTTGTTTCATATCGGAACGATTCTTCTCACCATTCGATAACCATCTATCCCGTTGAATGAATTGTGTCTTCGAGGAAATAAAGCGGCTTCGACGACTTGGCCCGCGGTCCGACGACAGGGCCGCCAGGATAACCCTCCGTTTACTATGGCTGCATTTGACCGGGTTTTCGGCCGCCGTCATCCCGATATTTGCCGCAGGGCGGGCCTTGGTCGGCCCTGCCTTATCCATTCCTTAAACGCTGGATGCGAGTTTCAAAGCCAACCAAGACAATCTGCAAAAGCAGAGCTGTTCACGACGAGTGCGAGTGCGTTGAATTGATGCCGATCGAGGCCAGATACGCTGAATTGCCTGGTGCAATAGCGGCCGGTTGTGAGCGCATGGTTCATCCCAGCGTTCTCGAACGGAGCGACCGCGAGCGCCAGCGCCGTTTCATCGGCGTGATGCTGGCCGCGCCATTTTTTGCAGCGGGTGCCGCGGTCACGCTGGTTACATCGGGGATGGGCGCCGCGGTGACCATGGCCGCCATTTTCGCGGCCTTCGGCCTGTGCTGGTTCGTCGCCCTGCTGGTAGCCGCTACCGGCAAGATGGCTGCCGCGGGGCCGATCGCCCTGGCGATGGCGGCGCTTGCCCTTGCCGGTCTCATCGGTGCCGCCGGCGGATTGAGTTCACCTGTCGCCATGCTTACCCTGGCGCTGCCATTCGAAGCCTGGTGGATCGGCGCGTCACGGCGTGCGGCATTGTGGGGGGGCGCGACAGCCGTCATCGCCATCGCCCTTCAGTCCTTGTCGGCCGCCTTCCTTCCATTGGCGGATGCGCACATCGCCGCCTGGCATTGGCTGGTGCCATTGGCCTGGGCGCTGGCCCTCATCCCGCGGATATCGGCTTTTCGCGGCACCGCCGGCGCGGCCGATACGCTCGATGCCGGTGATCGACTGGAAGACATCATCGACGCGGTGGTCTTGCGGGTCGCCCGCCACGGCGAGGTCGTGGATGCATCCGCCAAGTCGCGTACGCTTCTGAAATTGCCGCCTGAGCTGTTGTCCGGAACGGGCCTCTTCGATCGGGTCCACCTGTCGGATCGTGTCTCCTATCTCAGCGCCCTGGCCGACATGCGTGACGGCGCACGGTCGCGCCGCCTCGAATTGCGCATCAGGCTGCCCCAGAGTGGCAACGGCGCCCACAACGGAAGTGGCTTTGTGGCCGACAATTACCAGCCATTCGCGCTCGAACTGGTGCGTGGCGAGAAACAAGGCGACGTCTTCACGCTTGTCCTGCGCCAGAATGACGAGACCGCGCGACTGCGCGAAGAACTGGCGCAAGCCAATGAGACGGCGGCCGCCGCCGAAGTGGCCAAGGGCCGGTTCCTGGCAGTCGTGAGCCATGAACTGCGCACGCCGTTGAACGCCATCATCGGCTTCTCCGACATGCTGCTGCACGAGATGTTCGGCACCTTCAAGGATCCGCGCCAGAAGGAATATGTCGGTCTGGTGCGGGACTCGGGCCAGCATCTGCTGGCAGTCGTGACATCCATACTCGACGTATCGAGGATCGAATCGGGCGTTTACGCCACCGAGCCGGAGCCGTTCCGGTTCGTGGAAGCCGCAGACATGTGCCAGTCGATGATGCGGCTGCAGGCGCAGGCCAAGAATATCGACCTGCAGACGCAGATCGCCCCTGACGCCGGCGATATCAATGCCGATCGCCGCGCCGTACAGCAGATGCTCATCAACCTCGTTTCCAACGCGATCAAGTTCACCCCCGACGGCGGCGATGTCGTCATCGGCGCCAAGCGGATCGGCTCACGTCTGCATTTCTGGGTGAGGGACACCGGTATCGGCATCGCCGAGGAGGATTTCGCCAATCTCGGCAAACCCTTCACGCAGATCCAGAACGACTATACCCGCCGCTTTGAGGGCACGGGTCTTGGCCTTTCCCTGGTGAAGGGGCTGGTGGCCTTGCATGAAGGGACCATGTCGATCGAAAGCATGCCGGGCGAGGGCACCACGGTCACCATCAGCCTGCCGGTCGGCGGGCCGAAGGGGCGCCCCGCCAACCCGACCGGAGTGCTGACAATGCCGGTGACGAGGGCGAAAGGGGACGGAAATGGCTCGCTCCG
The DNA here is from genome assembly GCF_020165315.1 of Mesorhizobium sp. BR115XR7A. Taxonomy (NCBI): domain Bacteria; kingdom Pseudomonadati; phylum Pseudomonadota; class Alphaproteobacteria; order Hyphomicrobiales; family Phyllobacteriaceae; genus Mesorhizobium; species Mesorhizobium sp. BR115XR7A. The sequence goes on along the minus strand of NZ_JAIUHW010000013.1, from coordinate 58,664 downwards.
CAAAACAGGCTAAGGCGGTCAAACGCCGCGGCAATGCCTTTCAGGACGGCGCCATCGCCGTCGGCGGCATGATTTCGCGCAATCCCGTCCTGGTGGGAGGATCGACCGCATTCCTGGTGACGCTGTTCTATGTCTCGGCGAATGCGCTATGGTATCAGCCTTTCCCGCACGCCGGGGCGTTTTTCGCCACACGCAATTTCCAGGGCGTTCCGCACGCCGCCGCCGACGAGCCCGAGACGACAATCAACATCGTGCGGTCCAATGCCGCGCCCGCCCCGATCAAGGGTGACCCGGTGGTCGAGCAGGTGCAAGGCATATTGAAGGACCTTGATTTCTATTCCGGCACCGTCGACGGCATTTCCGGCCCCAACACGCGCAAGGCCATACAGGCCTATCAACAGAAGGTCGGGCTGAACGCCTCGGGCGAGATCGACGCACTGCTCCTGGATCAACTGGGTGCAACGCCGAAGACGGCTGCCGTGCCGAAACCGCAACCTCGTCCTGACATGCCGCCGGCCGCAGTTCCCGTGTCCTTGCAGACCAACGAGGCACAGGCGAATGCCGCTTTGCAGGGGCCTGACCCCCGCATCGTCAAGATCCAGGCCGGGCTGAAGGCCTTCGGCAATGACGACATGCAACTGGATGGCGTCGTCGGCGCACGCACCAAGGCGGCGATCAAGGAGTTCCAGTCACTGTTCGGCTTGCCGCAGACCGGCGAGCCCGACGAGATCGTCTACGTCAAGATGCGCGAGATCGGCCTCACCAACTGACGGCCGAAAACGACGGCTCGCCCTCCACGGGAAATTTCGGTAGAGAGCCCGCATGTCGTCGGGAGTCTTCCATGCGCGTAACCGCTGATCTGTGGGTCTCGGCCCTGTTGCGCCGGGTTTTCGGCGCCGGCGGATTTGCCGCTGTGGTCAATCGCGGCGCGACGGAGGCCGGGGCCGTGTTCATCCTGGCGCGGGGCAGGCTGGGTGAAACGGCTCTCTACGGGCCGGCACCGCAGACAAGCTACGATTCGGCCAAGCCCGAAGACCGTTTTTTCAGCCTTCTCGCCGCCGGCAATGATGCCGCCGTGCTGGATGCGAGACTGGAGCGCGAGAAAAAATTCGATCCCGACATCTGGGTGGTCGAGATCGAGGCCGGTAGCGTTCCCGTCGAGGAGCTTATTTCCGTGAAGACGCCCTGAGGCCGGGGGCGTCGGCTTCGTCGCTGTTGGAGGCCCTGCGGCTGTCGCCGTTTGCCGATGGCTTGCCGCGAACCGTCTTGGACAGGGTTTCGGCCTTCCACTCCCGCACCTTATCCAGGGCCGCGTCGCGATGCAGCAGGCGGTAGCGGTCGAGATAGGTGCGGATGGCCTGGGGATGCGGGAACAGGCCGGGATAGACGGCGACAGTGATCAGGAATGCCCGGTCCTCGCTGAAGTCGAGCGAACGCAGCGCCGCAAGCAGCGGCGCATAGTTCTGGTGGGCGGTCAGCGATTGCGCAATCGAAAAATCAATGTCGAGAGCGTCCGCCAGCGCGGTGTGGAAGAACGCGGCGTTTCCCGTCAGTGCCGTCTCGCGCAGTTTGACGAAGGTGTCCGCGCCCGGGAACGCGTCGATCTTCGCCGCCAAGGCTTGGTCGCCGGTGCGCATCATGGAGCGCAGCTTGCGCCGCGCGCTCTCGGCGGCAACGCCGGGTGTCTGCTGAGTTTCCGCGCTGTCCGCCGTCGCTTGCGCCTTCACGACAAGGCTCTGCGCCGGGGCTGCTTCCGGATCCCGCGTCCGCACCAGGGTCGGCCTTTCGAGCGCCCTGATCAGATCGGCGATGGTCGGGTTCAGGTCCTTGCGCCGCGCTATGGCGCGCGCATGCGGCAGCCCATGCCGGCCAATCAGCGCGATCAGGTCGATGTCGCTGACGGCGCGCGAGCGGATGAGCAGTGGAGCGGCAATGTCAACCGGTTCCTCGCAGAGGCGCCGCACCAGGGCCGCGGGTGCGTATTCGCATTCGGAAAGGGCGGCTGCCACGTAGCGCCGCGATTCGACGGATACATCATCGAACAGAGGCAGCGTCAGGTCTTCGAGTTGGCCGATCTCCCGGCGCGACGGTCGCGTCAGCGAGCAGAACGCGGAAACGGCGGCGCGGAACAGCCTTTCGGCTTTTCCCGATTGCGTCCTTATCGCGATTTGCCTGAAATCCGAAGATGACACGAAGGATACGCCTGACACCAGATACACACTCGACCTCGCGCACCGGGACTATGTCGGTTTCGCGATTGCCTCGGTCAGAACTCACTGACCCGGGAACAAAGATCAATTTAGCCGCGATCCGTTAGCGCTCCGTTAACCCTCTGCCGGCCTTAATGATATTTGGAGGCGTTGCGTTGTGCTCCGGGGAAACCGAGAGGAATGCGCGAATCATGGGCATGGTACTGTCTTTCGTGCCGCGTGCGGCACCGGCCAATCGAGCCAAGCAAACCACCGAAATACCGGCGGCTGTGATCATATTTCCCGGCATCCGTTATGAGCGGTCCAGCACCGGCGAAGCCCGGCCTGCAGGGCCGGACAAGCCGGGATCGCCACGGACGCCAGTCCCCCATCACTGAGCAGTCCCCCACCACTGAGCTTTGCTGAAGCCATGGTTTGGTCCGTCAGTCCCTCTGCTCCGGATCCGCGATCGAGGATCGCGGCTTAGAAATCCTGCAACTCGCAGGAACTCTGATCGAGAAAGCGCGACACGATCGGCTTCCAGCTCTCGTCGGGTACGAAGCTGCGGATGACGAAGATGCCTTCATCGATGGGCGCCTCGACGAAGATCGCTCCCTGAAGATCCTCGGGCAGGTCCTTGCGCACATCGATCATCTGCGCCGGCGTCAGCACGACGGCATCCAGCTTGCCGCCCGCCGCCGTGTGGTCGTTGAAGGAATAGATGTTGTGACCGCTGCGGTCATAGACCGACACCGACCAGAACGGGACGTCCCCCGGCGCCTTGATCCGGACCATTCCTTCCTCGAGGTCGAAGCGGCAGGCCGTTGCGTAGAACAGCGGGTCAACCGATTTCACCACCGGTGCGCCGCCCGCTTCGGCATCGAGCCGGTTCATCTTGTAGAGATCCGAAGCCATGGAGAGACGCGACCAGGCGTCGCGTTCCGAAAATTCCGGCACCAGAAGCAGGACGACAATGTGGACGATGCCGGCGCCGACGAGGCCGAGCAGGATGGCATGCAGAAGCCTGCGCAATGCGGCACGCAAACTATGCATCGCAGCCCGCCTTGACGATCCTGGGCAGCGAAACGTCTGACAGGCCGGTGCTGCTGGCGATCGGCGTGTCGTAGAGGGTCAGGACGAAATACATCCGTCCAGAACCGTCGGTCAGCAGCCAGTTGCCCGGCATCGGGTGATGGCCCACGGATATAATCACGGAATTGTCCGGTTGGCGTAGCACCTCGTAGGACTGAAGAGCCGCAAGCCGCGATTTACCGGTCTCGACGACGCCGAGCGACTGATCGGCGGCATAAAGCGTCCAGAACCGCGCTGTCGGAAATCCGCCCTCGATCCTGTAGGTGCATTCCCGCTTGAGCTGGTCGCCGGCGGCATCCTTTTCCGCCACGAAGGACAGGCCCTCGGCGCGACCAAGCGCCAGCACGCCCTCGCGCGCCACGCGGGCCTTGGAATAGGGGTCCGCGGCCGGTGTGCCGATGTCGGGGAAGGCAGTCCACTGGCCGATCCTGATTGCGCCGACACCGTCCTGGATCTTCAGCGCATACCAGACGCTGGCACCGCCTCCGCCAATGGCTATGGCAAGCGAAATCAGCATCAGGAAGGCGTTCTTGAGCATGAAGGGCCAGGTGCGCGCAGAATTGCCGTTCGGGGATATCGCGGCGCGGGGCCTTGTGGCAAGCAGGCGTGATGGATTTGCCAGTCGGTCTTGTCTCAGCGGGCGGATATCACAGTGCCGACAACGTTTCGGGTGAAGCGGGGGCGTCGAGTTTGGGGGCCGCCTGGAACATCTGGCTCATGTCCCGCAACGTCTGTGTGGTCCGACTGGACAGCACCGGCGGCCGCTCGGCGGCGGCATCGGCCGCTGCCTGCTCCTCGCTCTTCTTCTGTGCCTCGGCGGCTTTGGCCGCGACCTCCTCGTCGACAAAGGGCTTGTCGATCCCCGGGATCGGCTTCAGGTCGATGTTCTGGTGCGCGTAGACCATCAACCGCTGCCACACCATCGCCGGCAGCGAGCCGCCGGTCATGTTCTTGGTCGGGGTGAAATCGTCATTGCCCAGCCACACGGCGGCCGTGTAGTTGCCGGTAAAGCCGACGAACCAGGCATCGCGGTAGGATTGCGTGGTGCCGGTCTTGCCGGCGACGACAATGTTGGGAATTTGCGCCCGCCGCGCCGTGCCCATCACCGGCACGGCCGCCAGCATGGTGTTCATGGATTTCAGGGCCTGCTCGGACAGGACGCGATGCGGCGGCGGCGCGTCCTTGGTCCAGTCATACACCACGTCGCCGGTGCGGGTTACGAGCTGGGTGATGCCGTGCCGGGAACCGACGAAGCCGTTCTGGGCGAACACGCTGTAGCCCGTCGCCTGGTCCATCACCGTCATGCCCGAGGTGCCGAGCACCATCGTCTTGTGCCCTTCGAGCGGCGATTCCACCCCAAACGATTCCGCCAATGCCTTGATCGGCGCGATGCCGAGATGGTCCTTGGCCAGCCGCACCGGCACGGTGTTGATCGACTTGGCCATCGCCATGATCAGCGTGATGTTGCCCGCCGACTCGCCGCTGTAATTGTGCGGCGACCAGTTGCCCCAGCTGATCGGCCCGCCAGAAATGATCGAGTTCGGCGTGAAGCCGTGTTCCATCGCCGTGGCGTAGACATAGGGCTTGAACGATGAGCCGGTCTGGCGCAGTGCCTTGGTGGCGCGGTTGAACTGGCTGGCGCCGTAGTCGCGGCCGCCGACGATCGCCCGCACCGCGCCGTTGGTCTCGATCACCACCACGGCCCCTTCGGTGACGTTGTACTCCTTGCCGAACTGGCGCAGGTGGAACTCGACGGACTCCTCCGCCGCCTTCTGGATGTTGGCGTCGAAGGTGGTGTGGGCAACCAGCGAGTGCTGGCCGGGCTTGGCGATCTTCTTGACCTCGTCGAAGGCCCAGTCGAGGTAGTAGTCGGGGCTCTTCTGTTCGCCGCGGTCGACGACGTCGGCCGGATGCAGTCTGGCCTGCAGCACCTGGCCTTCGGTCATGAAACCGGAATCGACGAGGTTGGACAGCACCACGTTGGCCCGCGCGCGCGCCGCCGGCAGGTTGATATGCGGCGCGTATTTGGTCGGCGCCTTGAACAGGCCGGCCAGCATCGCCGCCTCGGCAAGGTTCAGGTCCTTGACGCTCTTGCCGAAATAGAAGTCCGCCGCCGCCTCGATGCCGAACGTGCCACCGCCCATATAGGCGCGGTCCAGATAGAGCTGCAGGATTTCCTTCTTCGACAGATTGGCCTCCAGCCACAGCGACAGGAACGCCTCCTTGATCTTGCGCTCGAACGTGCGCTCATTGGTCAGGAACAGGTTCTTGGCCAGCTGCTGGGTGATGCTCGAGCCACCTTGGACGACCGAATTCGCCCGCACGTTCTCGAAGATCGCGCGCGACAGGCCGAGCACATCGATACCGTAATGGTCGAAAAACCGGCGGTCCTCGGTGGCGAGGACCGCCTTGATGACATGGTCCGGCATCTCGTCGACCGGCACGGAATCGCGCTGGATGATGCCGCGCTGGCCGATCTCGTTGCCATAGCGGTCCAGGAAGGTGACGGCGAAGTCGCCCTGGGCACGCCAGTCGCCGGTGGTGTCCTGGAAAGCGGGTATCGCCAGCGCCAGCATCACCACCATGCCGCCGGCGCCGAGTGTAAAACCTTCGCTCAAAAGTTCGATGAAGCCGCGGCGCCAACCCTTGAGACGGAAGCGCCGCGAGAAGATCGTCGCGGCCTCCCAGAACTGGCGTGCCTTGAACCCGATCTCATAGAGCGAGGAATCGAGCCACGCGTCCAGCGCCAGCAACCAGGCGGCGATCGGACCTCTTCTCTTGCGTGGTTCAGGGCTGACCATTCAAAAAACCCGGCTCGGTTCTGGCGCGACCTGAAAACCGCAAGCGGGCAATTTCAGGGCGGCGCCCTGTCCGACTATTCATCCATTTACGGACACTCACAAGGGCGGCGAGGACACAGGGGCACGGTTTGTTGATGGAAGAGCCAGGTACCCGGCGGCCGGTCCCTCGCCCGCCAGGTGCTCGAGCCGGCGAGCGGGAGCTGTTTTGCCGTTTTCCCGACTATCAGGCCGCCTCGCGTTTCAGCGCCTGTGCCATGCAATGGATACCGCCGCCGGTCTTGGAGATTTCGCTCATGTCGACGGCCGCGACCTCGAAGCCGCGCGCCTTGAGTTTTTCGATCAGCGTCTTGCTGGACGTCGGCGCGATCACCCGGTCCTTGCCCAGCGACATGAAGTTGCAGCCGAGCGCCATCGTGTCCTGGAAGGGAACGTCGATGATCTCGTGCCCCTTGCCCTTCAGCCAGTCGACGATGCCAGGCTCGGTGCAGGCGAGGCAGACGGCAGTGAGCTTTTCGGCGATCGGCACCACCATCAGGTCGATATGGACGTAATATTCGTCGATGAAGGCAATGCGTGTCTCCCAGCCTTCCTTCTCGAACCAGGCCTGCACCTGCCGGGCGCCTTCCTCCTGCGTGCGGGCGCCGCCGCAGCCGATCAGCACCACGCCGTCCTCGATGACATTGAAGTCGCCGCCCTCGAAAGTGCCGGCCGTCACCATGTCGTAGATCGGGATGCCGAGCTTTTCATAGGTGCGGATGGCGGCGTAGTTCTCGCCGCGCCGCCACCAGTTGGCCATGGCGGTGATAATGGCGCCATAAGGCGTCATGACGCTGGAATCGCGGGAATAGACCTGCATCGGCAGTTCCGGCGTCGGCTCGTGCCAGTGAATGTTGACGCCGAAATGCTCGTAGGCCGCGACAAGATCCTTGTGCTGGGCCTGCGCGATCTGAACGTTGCAAGGGGCTTCGCGCAGGTGCTTGCGCGACAGCGAGCTGGTCGACAGGTGGCGCAGGAAATTCGGCGATCCGAGCAGCACGTCGGTCAACACGTCGGTTTCGTTGGCGAAGCCCCAGACGGTCAGTGGCTTGGTACCGCCGGCGGGGTTGCGGCGTTGCAGCGAAAACGGCTCGGCGATGATGCGGTCATGGACGGTCATGCGGGTTCTCCTCGTGGGCTCGTTCTAAAGGGTTGGTCAGGTCATGCGTTGCTGGGGATCCACCAGTCGCGGCCGCGCGCGGTGGTGACATATTCCGGCCAGCGGAAGTTGATCGGCGGTTCGTAGTCGCAGAGCGGCGCGATCCAGTTGGAGCCGCCGACGCCGCCGTCGGTACGGGTGGTGAACTCGTCCATTGCCGCATCGCGGGCGGTCTCGTCCTCGAGTAGGCGCAGCGCCGCCAGCGCGACCGTCTTGGCGGCGCAGATGACCATCGGGTCGATCGTCGCCGGAATGCCACCCAGCGCATTCATCACCCAGGAGGGATAGGCGCTGCCATTCGCCGAGCGGAGCGCTGGGCGGGCGACATAGAAGCGGGCGGTCGGCGCGTGCCAGCTCATGTCGGTGTAGTCGTCGGACGTCGAGTTCACCTGGGACGGCGGCAGGTCGCGGCGCAGGATCGCCTCGGCCTCTTGTGGCGAAATCAGCCGCTCAAGCTCCTCGATAAAGGGGTTTCCGGTAGCAGTGCCGCCGGTATTGACCTGGATTTCCCGCGCGATCGTTCTGGCGGCCTCGTCCCAGCGTGGCGGCCCGACTGTCGACAGGGCTTCATAGGCAATCCCGGCCATGGCGTGGTTCGCGAGCCCCGGCCGTGACTTCGACACCCAGTGCCGCTCGTAGCGGCAGCCGCTGATCGCAGCCGCGGCCGCGGCATTGCGGTCGAGCACCGCCGTTACCTGCTCGGCCATGCCGATGGTGGGCACGCGGATCATGTACTGGATCTCGGCCAGTCCCGCCGGCAGATTGTCGGCCGTGGCCTGGCCGGCCGTCAGGATCGCCTCGCTGATCGACCAGCCGCCCTGGTGTGGCAGCATGGAATCGCGCAACGCCTTGGAAGCCATGTACATGGTCATCAGTGCATCGTTGGCGCCCGGTGCCCTGACCGCCGAATGCGCCTGCGGGATCGGTGCGCCGTCGCTTGCGCGAACCCAATTTTCGGGTTCGTCGCAGACGAAGCGATAGATCATCGCGTAGGCCGCGCCGCAATGCGTGTCCCAGCGCGCGGTATTGCAGAGCGGCAGCATGTAGAAGGGATGGAAGGAGATCATGCCGGCAAGGCCGTCATAGTAGCCTTTCGCCGCATGGATCGGCTTCGAACCGCGCACTTTCTCAGCCGGCTCGCCGGTAAAGCGCAGCGTGCCTTGAATGTCGTGGCGCTGCATGGCGGCTTTGGTGGCGAGCAGGCCGCCGAGACTTGCTATGCCGAGCCCCGAATGCGGGTCGGTATGGCCGCCGGCCTCGGCGCCAAGGCCAGGTCGCGGCTGCCTCACCGTCACGGCGTCCTGGCAATTGCCGGGCACGGCATCATATTCGGCATACATGCCCACTGTCGGTCCGGCACCGTTTATCCAATGGGCGCAAAAGGCGGTCGGCATGCCGCCCGAGCCTTCCTCGACCGAAAATCCCTCGCGCTTGAGTCGATCGACATACCAGGCGGCCGACTGGTACTCGCGCCAGGCGGTCTCGCCGAAATCGAAAATGGTGCGTGTCCATGCCGACAGCAGGGGCTGGATGCCGTCGAGGCAGGCAAGCGCGGTCTCTTGCGCGGATGTCGTCACCGGTTTGTCCATGCTCTAGAAGAAAGCAGTGAAGCGGCTCGCCAAAAAGTGATATGTTTTCCTGGTTCATGCAAATTCGGTTCACCTCTTGAGAATTCCATCGACACAGGCGCTACGCGCGCTCGACAGTTTTGCCAGACATGGCAGCGTCTGGCGCGCCGCCGACGAACTGCACCTGACCCGCAGCGCGGTGAGCCACCAATTGCGGCTGCTCGAGCGCGATCTCGGCTTCGATCTGCTGGAGCGGATCGGCAAGGGGGTGGCGCTCACCCCGCGTGGGCAGCGCTATGCCAGCGACGTGCGCAAGGCGCTGACCGTGCTGGGTGACGCGGTGACGCGCGATGCCGGCACTGGCGTCGGCGGCTCGTTCGCCGTCTCCTGTACGCCGGGTTTCGCCTCGCTGTTCCTGTGCACCCATATCGGCGAGTTCCGGCAGATGTACCCTGATGTCGCGCTGCGCGTCCTGACGCCCCGGCGGCTCGACGATGTCAGCAATGCCGACGCAGACGCCTTCATCGCATTTGGCGTGGGCAACTGGCCGAACCGCATGGCCGATCTGTTGTGCGAAATCTCGTTCACGCCGCTCTGCAGCCCGACGCTGCTCAACAAGGTCGGAGGCCTTTCCAGGCCGGCGGACGTACTGCGCGCCAATCTGCTTCATCTCGACGACACCGAGGATTGGGCACGCTGGCTGGCGCTGTCCAAGGTCGAAAACCCGGACACCGAAGGCGGCATCTTCTTTTCCGACATGAACCTCGTCTTCTCGGCGGCGATTGCCGGGCAGGGGATCGCCATGGGTGACGAACTGACCAGCCGCCGTGCGCTGAGCGAAGGCCGTCTGGTCAGGCCTTTCGACATCGCGATCAAATCGCCGCGCTCCTATTTTCTGGTCTCCGAACACGCAAAGGCCTCGCACCCGGTCCTGGAAGCGTTCGCGGGATGGCTGAGGTCGACTCTCTCCGAGAATCGCATTCAGCCTTATTGAGGGGCAGGGTGGCGTCAGCCCGCCATAGATGAATGAAATTTGCCGATCAGGCGAAAACTATTCGGTTGCGGTGAGCTTCCGCCCTGCCTACGATTTGGCTCAACGGTAAGGATAGAGGCAGGATGCAGCAACCCGGCCGGGCCGCAGAGATCAAGGCAATCGGGATCGGCAAGAGCTTCGGCTCGTTCCGTGCGCTGGACAATCTGGCGCTCGACATAGGCCGCGGCGAATTCCTGACGCTGCTTGGGCCCTCCGGCTCCGGCAAGACCACCTTCCTGATGATCCTGGCCGGCTTCGTGCAGCCGAGCGAGGGCAAGCTTTTCAGCGACGGCGCCGATATCACCGACCGCCCGGCCGAGCAGCGTGCAGCCGGCATGGTGTTCCAGGGCTATGCGCTCTTTCCGCATATGAGCGTCGAGGCCAACATCGCCTTCCCGCTCAAGGTCCGCAAGAGATCGGCCGCCGAGATCAAGAAGCGTGTCGGCGAGATGATCGAGCGCGTCGGTCTGGTCGGCCACGAGAGGAAATTGCCCTCGCAGCTTTCCGGTGGCCAGCAGCAGCGCGTCGCGCTGGCCCGGGCGCTGGTGTTCGAGCCGGGCGTGCTCCTGCTCGACGAGCCGTTTTCGGCGCTGGACAAGAGCTTGCGCGGCCAGATGCAGGCAGAGATGAAGCGCCTGCACCAGGAGACCGGCACCACCTTCGTCTTCGTTACCCACGACCAGAGCGAGGCGCTGGCGCTGTCTTCGCGCGTCGCCATCTTCAATCATGGCAAACTGCTGCAGATCGGCGCGCCGGACGAGGTCTACGACCGGCCGGACAATCGCTTCGTCGCCGAGTTCCTCGGCGAGATCAACATGCTGCCGCTGAAGGGGGTTAAGGCCGTCGACAACGGCTCGACGGGCCTTTGTGAGGACCGCGCGGTCAGCATGCACTGCAAGGCTGAGAAGGTCCGTGGCGACGCCATCCTGGCGATCCGGCCCGAACACATGTCGATAGCGCGCGAGGCCGCCGCCGGAGAGAACGGCATTGCCGCGACGGCAATCGCCTCGACCTATCTGGGGGCGGCGACCAAGCTCGACCTCACCACGCGCCAAGGTGCCAAAGTCACCGTCTCGGTGCCCAACGAGGTCGCGGCGGCGGCGCTCAGCAAGGGCAATTCCGTGTGGCTGACATGGCCGGCGGAAAAGGGTTTCCTCCTTCCAGACGGAGGACAATGAGCGCCGGCGCGGCCTGATCAGCCGCACCGGCTTCCGGAATCAAAATCAACGAAAACAAAGGGGAACTGACATGAACGACACCAAGAAACAGGCCATCGAAACGCTGTCCGAAAGGACGAGACGCGGCGAGATCTCGCGTCGGCAGTTCACGCAACTCGCTGCCCTCGTGCTCGCCGGCACGCCGATGCTGCTGCGCTCGACCGGTGCCTTTGCCGCAGCGAAGGAACTTGTGCTGGTCAACTGGGGCGGCGATGCCATCACGGCCTACGACGCGGCCTATGGCCAGGCCTTCACCAAGGATACCGGCATCACCGTCAAGATGGACGGGTCGGGCCCGACCGAAGGCGCGATCGCCGCGCAGTCCAAGAGCGGCGCCCCGACCTGGGACCTGGTCGACGTGGACCCGTTCTCGGCCATTACGCTCGGCGCCCAAGGCATGCTCGAGCCGATCGACTACAACATCGTCGACAAAAAGAAGATGCGGCCGGGCTTCGGCTGGGACTATGCCGCCTCGACCTATTTCTTCTCCTATGTCATCGCCTACGATTCCGAGAAATACGGCAAGGATGCACCGACCGGCATGGCCGACTTCTTCGATGTGAAGAAATTTCCGGGCAAGCGTTCGCTCTACAAATGGGGCGTGTCGAGCTGGGAAGCGGCCCTTTTGGCCGACGGCATCGCGCCGGCTTCGCTCTACCCGCTCGACCTAAAACGTGCGCATGACAAGATATCAGCCTTCAAGGAAAACGTCGTCGCCTATTGGGGCGGCGGCGCCGAGAGCCAGAGCGTGCTGCTCAATGGCGAGGCCTCCATGGCGATCGTCTGGTCGACGCGTGCCTCGCTGATCGAGCAGGATTCCGGCGGCAAGATCAAGTTCATCTGGGACCAGGGCCTGATCTCGCCCGGCGCGCTGGCCGTGCTCAAGAACAACCCAGGCGGCAAGGATGCGGCGATGAAGTTCATCGCCAGCGCCCAGGATCCGGAAAAGCAGCTCGTCATGTTCGACAAGCTTGGCCAAGGTCCGGCCAATCCGGCGGCCGACGCGCTGATCCCCGCCGACAAGAAGCGCATCAACCCCGTCGATCCCGAGAACATGAAGAAGCAGATCCCGCTCGACATGGACTGGTACGCCAAGAACTATGGGCCGGCGCTCGACGAATACACCAAGATCATCTCCGCCTGACCGGCGGCGATGCTGATCTGACATGAGAGGCGTTCTCTCCGACAGGATGGGCGCGGCGCTGTTGATGGCGCCGCTGCTCCTTTTTCTCGGCCTTGCCTATGCCTGGCCATTTCTCGGCGTGGTGAAATGGAGTTTCACCTTGCCGACGCCCGGGCTTGGCCAGTACGAGGCGTTGCTCACCGACAATCTGGTCCAGTCGGTGTTCATCCGCACGCTGCGCATCGCCGCGATCGTCACTATAGTGTCGGTCGCCGCCGCCTATGCTATTACGGTCGTCTGGGTTCGCGGCAGCCCGGCGCAGCGCCTCATCGCCGAATTCTGCATCCTGGTGCCGTTCTGGATCTCGGTGCTGACACGCGCCTTCGGCTGGGTGGCGCTGCTGTCCAATCGCGGCCTGATCAACACCTGGCTGCAGTCGATCGGTTTTATCTCCGAACCGCTGACTTTGGTACGCAACGAATTCGGCGTCATTGTCGGCATGACGCATTTCCTCATTCCTTTCGCCGTCTTTCCGCTGGCTTCGGCCATGCGCAGCCTTGACGAGCGTGTTCTGCTCGCCGCGCGCGGCCTCGGCTCCAGCCGCATGCGCACCTTCTGGACGGTGTTCGTGCCGATGACGCGCTCCGGCATTATCGGCTCCGCGATGATCGTGTTCGTCTTCTCGCTCGGTTTCTTCGTCACGCCGGCGATTCTCGGTGGCGGGCGCAGCGTCATGATCGCCGAACTGATCTATCTCAGGATATTCCAGAGCCCGGACTGGGGGCTGGGGGCTGCGATCAGCGTCGTGCTGGTACTGTTCGTCGGCGCGCTGATGGCGCTCTTGTTCCGTTATGTCAGACCGAAGCAGCTGATCTGATGCCGACTTATCGCCCCGGTCCTGTCTCCCTGGTTATTGCCGCCCTGGTGGCGTTGTTCCTGCTGTTGCCGCTGTTGGCCGTCATCCCCGTGTCGCTGACGCCGAGCCGCATGCTGGCGATGCCGACGGGCGAATTGTCGTTGCGCCACTACCGATCGTTGATCGAGGATCCGCGCTGGCTCCAGTCGATCCTGCTTTCGATCCGCATCGGCATCGTCAGCAGCGCCATTTCAACTGTGCTGGCGCTCTGCTTCAGCCTCGGCGTCTGGATGTTCCAGCCGCGCTTCACCGCGACCCTCGTCGGCTTCGTGCTGTTGCCGATGGTGGTGCCACCGGTGGTTTCGGCGGTCACGCTCTACTTCCTGCTCACCTCCATCTCGGGCGTCAGTTCCTTCTTCGGCTACGATACCTGGCTCGGCGTTGCCATGGCGCATTCGGTGATGACGGTGCCGTTCGCGACGGTGCTGATCCTGGTCTCGCTCAGCCAGCTAGACCGACGCATCGACCTTGCCGCGCGGGGGCTTGGCGCAAGTGTCTGGGCGCGCGCCACGCGCGTCATCATGCCCAACGTCAAATTCGGCATCGTCACCGCGGCGCTGCTGTCCTTCGTGCTGTCCTGGGAAGAGATCGGCGTCACTTTGTTCATCACCTCGGTCAACGCCATCACGCTGCCGCGCCTGATGTGGATGGGACTACGTGACAACATCGACCCGGCGATCGCCGCCCTGTCGGTGATTTTGATCATCATCACCGTGCTGGTTCTGGCGGTGAGGAGCGTCGTGGTCAGGCTGAACCGGGGGAGCAAGCCGGTCTAGACGAATCGCACCGAGACTTTGCCGAACCTGCCCAAATCGCCAATGACTTCGTCACCGGCGGCGACGCTGATCGGTGTCACGCAAGTTCCGGTGATCACCACCTGTCCCGGTTGGGGCGCTATGCCAAGCCGCGACAGCTCATTGACCAGCCATGTCAGCGCGATACGCGGGTCGCCGAGGACAGCCGCGCCCGTTCCGTCGTGCCGCGACTTACCCGAAACGAGACCGGTCACCGGGTACTCCGCCAGGTTCACGTCGCGCCAATCGTCTTCGGCAGGCTGGCCGATGACAAACAGATTGGCGCAGGCATTGTCCGCGATCAGCTGCGGCGCGCCGACAGCGCAGAAATCATCATATCGTGAGTCCGGTATTTCGATCGCCGGATGCAGGGTCGCCACGGCGTCCATCACGTCAGCGATTTCATAAGGTGCGGCGCGAGGTGGGATCTGGCGGCCGAAACGGAACGCGAATTCGACCTCGGCGACCCGCATCTTGCTCGTCGCCAGCGAGACGATCCCGCCGACCTCGACCGCTTTTTCGGCGAGCAGACGCCCGGCCATCGGGCCGTCGACGTTGATATGCCTTTGACCGGCCAGGCTGGTTGCCGCGATCTTCCAGCCGAAAAGCGGGGCCGCCGAATGCTCCATGACATGCGACTGGATGGCGTAACCTTCGGTGCGCGTTTTCGGCCGCAGTTCCTCGGGTATGGCGTCGACATGGGTGCCATTGTCCCAATGGCCTACCAGCAGACGTGACGCGGCCCTGGCCTTTTCTGGATCGAGCATGGTCAGCTCCGGAAATCGGGAACATGCTCCTCTGTCCGGCCAAGCCGGCAAGGAACATTCCGTCGTATGGACCAGCCTATATGGGGCAAGATCGCGTGACCAGACAAGCAGAGGCAAGCTCATGGTCAATTTGCCAGGCCCTATCGCGCCGACTGACGAGATTGTCGGCAAGTCGTATTTTCGAGATCATCGGCGTTCATGATTCCGATGACGAATCGCCATCGTCTTCGCGTGGCGAACCGCTATATCTGAGAAGGGATGCGGACATGGGCAGGCTTTGGAAAAGCATTGTCGGTGGCGCAACGGCTTGAGGAAATGGACGATGACCGCGCCCGGCGATTTGCAGCAGGCCCTGTTTCTAAGACTGAAAAGCGATGCGTCGCTGTCGGCGCTGCTGGGCGGCGCCGGACTGCTCGAGCGGGCAACCGACAACGTCGCCTTTCCCTATGTGACTTCAGGCCAGACTTCTGCCTTTGACTGGGACACCGGCGCCGAGAACAACGACGACCAGCTGATCACGCTGCATGTCTGGTCGAAGGCGCATGGCGAGGCCGAGACCCGGGCGATCATGGATGCCATCAAGGCGCGGCTTGCCGGAGCGGTGTTGGTTATAGGCCCGCGTGGCCAGACGCGGCTGTCGCTGGAATTCAGCGAGGCGCGTTACGATGAGGAACTCCTTGTCCACCATGGCCTGCTGCGATTCCGTGCGCTGACGCAGGAAAACGCCTGACGCACTTTCAATATCACCAAAACGGAGTCTAGACTGAGCTTTCGCGGGTTTCACTGGGGGGCGGTGAAATCCAAGATGTCTGTCTCGCGTTGCAGGGGTGTGGCGAGCATGGTTTCAGGGCCGTTCACTGTTCATTTCACGTTCAGCACCGATGCGTTACAACGCGGGTCATGAAAACGCTTCGCTCCCATTTCCGAACCGCGACCCTGGCGCTTAGTGCCGCCGGGCTGTTTGCGTCGCAGGCAATGGCGATACCGGTCATCGAGCCCGACCAGGCCAGCCCAATCGTCCTGGCTGCATCCGACTGCTATGCGATCGGTCAGCAGGTGGCTCAGCAGAATGGCGGAACGCTCGCCAAGGCTTCGGCATCGACGCGTGGCGGCCAGCCGGTCTGCGTCATCGTCGTGCTCGTGCCCGGCAAGGACGGACAACGTCCGCGCCGCTCCGAAATCGTCGTTCCGCAGAACTGACCGGTCTTCCCTCCGTTTCCCAGGCCAGCGGAATCGGCCTATATCTGAAATCTTCAATCAACAGGCATTGGTCCCCGTATGCGCGTACTCGTCGTCGAGGATGACAAGGATCTCAACCGGCAGATCTCGGATGCGCTGGTCGATGCCGGCTATGTCGTCGATCGTGCCTTCGACGGCGAGGAGGGCCATTTCCTCGGCGACACAGAGCCTTACGATGCCGTTGTGCTCGACATCGGCCTGCCGCAGATGGACGGCATCAGCGTGGTCGAGCGCTGGCGTCGCGGCGGCCGCAAGATGCCGGTGCTGATCCTGACCGCGCGTGACCGCTGGAGCGACAAGGTCTCCGGCATCGACGCCGGCGCCGACGACTACGTCACCAAGCCGTTCCACATCGAGGAGGTGCTGGCGCGCGTCAGGGCCCTGATCCGCCGCGCGGCCGGCCACGCCTCGTCGGAACTGACCTGCGGGCCGCTGCGTCTCGACACCAAGGCTTCGAAGGCCGATGTCAACGGCGTGCCGCTGAAATTGACCTCGCACGAATTCCGGCTGCTTGCCTATCTGATGCACCACATGGGCGAGGTCGTTTCGCGCACCGAACTGGTTGAGCATCTCTACGACCAGGACTTCGACCGCGATTCCAACACCATCGAGGTCTTTGTCGGACGATTGCGCAAGAAGATGGGCATCGACATGATCGAAACCGTACGCGGCATGGGCTACCGCATGCGCGAGCCGGAGGCGTAAGGCGGAACCGCTCCCCACCAACCCGGCCGTGGGCAGACGGCTCTCGCTGCGCGCGTGGCCGCGCTCGCTGACGTTCCGCGTCATCGCCTTCTCCACCGTGTGGGCGATCCTGACCCTGGTCGTCATCTTCACCCTGATCACAACGCTCTACCGACAGGCCAGCGAGCGGGGCTTCGACAGCCTGTTGTCGGCGCATCTGTTCAACCTGATCGGCTCCATCGGCATCTCCGACAGCGGCGCGTTGACCGGCTCCCCCGATCTTGGCGATCTCCGTTTCTCGGAACCGAATTCGGGCTGGTACTGGTCCGTCGAGCCCGCCTCGGAAGGCGTGCATGGCGATCTTCACTCGTCGTCCATGACCCGGACCATCCCGTCGCCGGACGTGGCGGATGTTCCCTTCAACGCCAATTTCCAGCGCAGCTATGCCGCGCAAGGCATCAATGGCGAGGAGCTGGTCGTGTTCGAGAGCGAATTCGTTCTCGACGCGAAGAACCGCGCCGCGCGCTTCCGCGTCATGGGCAACAAGACCGAGTTGGAGCAGGAAATAGGAACGTTCCAGCGCCGCCTGCTGACCTATCTCAGCCTGTTCGGCATCGGCATGATCGCCATCAACGCCATCGCCATCCTGCTCGGGCTGCAGCCGTTGCGCAGGGTCCGGAACGCACTCGCCATGGTGCGCGAGGGCACCGCACAGAGGCTCGACGGCCGTTTCCCGGCCGAGATCGAACCGTTAGCCAACGAAACCAACGCCTTGATAGAAAATAACAAACGCATCGTCGAGCGCTCGCGCACCCAGGTCGGCAACCTCGCCCATTCCCTGAAGACACCGCTTGCCGTTCTGCTCAACGAGGGCCGGGCGCTTGGCGGCGCCAAGGGACAGTTGATCGCCGAGCAGGCCGCCTCCATGCAAAAGCAGATCGACCATTACCTGCAGCGTGCCCGCGTCGCGGCGCAGCGCGACAGCGTCGTCTATCGCACGCCGGTGGCACCGCTGGTGCAGCGCATGGTGCGCGTTTTGCAGAAGCTGAACCCGCGGACCAGCCTGTCGCTGTCGCTGCCGGCCACCGAGATCGTCTTTGCCGGCGAACGCGAGGACCTCGAGGAACTGCTTGGCAATCTTCTCGAAAATGCGGTGAAATGGGCAAGGAGTGCTGTCGCGATCTCGGTCGTGCCCTTCGCCGGCAAGGATGAGAGCCTGTTCGAGATCAGCATCGAGGACGACGGACCGGGTATTCCCGAGGACAAGGCCCGTGAAGCGCTGAAGCGAGGGCGGCGCCTCGATGAGACCAAGCCTGGGACAGGCCTGGGCCTTGCCATTGTCGCCGATCTCGTCAACGAGTATGGAGGCGTCCTGGCACTCGAGCGGTCCGGCATGGGCGGACTGAAGGCGACGGTGCGATTGCGGAGCCTGCAGTAATGCTACCCAGGCAATCGGCAGCAATGGAAGGCGCATATTGTGGCGGCATATCGATTGACCCCAGAGCAGCCGCCAGTGGCCAAATTTCCGACAAATATCAACACTATGGCCACGCCTACTTCTCCGATGACGCGGCCCCCGGCGCATCCATGGCAGGCTCCAACTCAAGAAAACCGGTTGTTGGCATGAAGATTCGCGTCGCGCTTGTTTCCGCATTGCTGGCCGTGTCGGGCTGCACCACCTTGAGCGGCAAGGGCCCGACCGTGGCGGCGACACCGGCCTCGACGCCTCCGGCCGGCGGCAAGGTCGTTACCAAGTCGATCATCTCCGCCATGGGCGGCGGCCTCATTGGCGGCTCGATCGGCAACGGTCTGAGCGACACGGAGAAGCGCAGCGCGCTCGAGGCCGAATACAAGGCGCTCGAATACAACACCAGCGGCCAGAAGGTGACCTGGAAGGGCGATCAGGCCTCACGCTATGGCGAGGTCGTCCCTGCCCAGCCTTACCGCGTCGGTTCGCAGGATTGCCGCCAATACACGCAGACGGTGTTCACGGGCGGCGCCAGCGTCACGGCGCACGGAACAGCCTGCCGCAATGCCGACGGCAGTTGGACGCCATTGACATAGCCAGCCGGGTCTCGTTGCGATCCGGCCGGTGGATTTCGATCGCGACATTCGGCGCGTGCCGTCAAAGCGTCGCAGGATGCCTGTGTTGGCAGGGCAGGGCTCTGCCGTTATTGGAAGAACCATGCTGTTCTGGGTCATAGCCGCAATTCTCACGCTGGGCGCCAGCCTGGCGGTGCTTTTGCCGTTGGCTGGTGCCTCGAAGGGCGCATCATCGAGCGGCGATCACGATCTGGAAGTCTATCGCGATCAACTGTCCGAACTCGACCGCGATGCCGGGCGCGGTTTGATCGGGCCCGCTGAAGCGGCCGAGGCGCGCACCGAGATCGCCCGCCGCATCCTTCGCCTGGGCAACGCGGATATGGCGGCCAAGGCGTCCGGCAGGTCATCGGGCACCGTACGGCTTGTCGCGACCGTTGCGGTGCTGGCGGTTCCGTTGGTCAGTTGGGGGCTCTACAGTCAGATCGGCTCGCCTGACCTGCCGTCGCAGCCGCTCAGTGAGCGGTTGGCCAAGAACCCCGCCGACAGTACGGTCGATGAGCTGGTGGCGCGCGCCGAGGCCCATCTTGCCGCCAATCCTTCCGACGGCAGGGGCTGGGACGTGCTGGCGCCGGTCTATCTGCGTATGCAGCGCTTTGCCGACGCCGCGGCGGCCTACCGCAACGCCATTCGCCTGGACGGCGACAGCGCTGTCCGTCAGGCCGGTCTCGGCGAGGCGATCGCCGGTGCGGCGGGCGGCATTGTTTCGGCCGATGCCCAGGATGCCTTCGAGGCGGCCGTGAAGCTTGACCCGGCCAATGCGAAAGCCGGCTTCTATCTGGCCATGGCACTGGCGCAGGAGGGCCGTGGCAAGGAAGCGGCCGCGGCCTGGCGGGTAATGCTTGGTACGCTGCCGCCGGATTCGCCATGGCGGGGCGCTGTCGAACAGGCGCTGGCCAAATCCGGCGGCCCGGAAGTCGCCTCCGGCACGACCGCGAAAGGCCCCGATGCCGCCGATGTCGACGCGGCGTCCTCCATGTCGCAGCAGGACAGGGAAGTCATGATCAACACCATGGTCGCCGGCCTGGACGACAAACTTCGTCAAAATCCGCGCGACCCGGAAGGATGGATGCGGCTGGTTCGTTCCTATGTCGTGCTGGGCAAGGCCGATCAGGCGCGCGATGCGCTGGGCCGCGCCATCGCGGTCTTTGGCGCGGATAGTGACGAAGCCAAGAAATTCACCGCCTTTGCCGCCTCGCTCGGCTTGACGGCGACGGAGTAGAATTGGGTATGACGCGCAAGCAGAAACGATTGTCGGTGATCGCGGGCGGATTGGTTTTTCTGGGCGCCGCCACCGGGCTGACCTTCTATGCGCTTGGCCAGAAGGCGTCCTATTTCTACATGCCGGCCGATCTGACCACCGCCAGCGTTCAGCCGGGCCAGCGCATCAGGCTCGGCGGTTTGGTCGAAAAAGGCACCATCCAGCGCGGCCAGGGCGCAACGGTTGCCTTTTCGGTCACCGACACCCACAAATCGGTCAAGGTGACTTATACCGGCATCTTGCCCGACCTTTTCCGCGAAGAGCAGGGTGTCATCACCGAGGGTACCTTCGGCCCTGACGGCGTCTTTGTCGCCGACAGCGTTCTGGCCAAGCATGACGAGCGCTACATGCCCAAGGAAGTAGCCGACGGCCTGAAGGCCAAGGGCGTCTGGCAGGAGAGCAAGAGTGAATAACTCTGGCGGAAGAGCAAGCGTGAGTCGCGGAAATGGTTGAAACCGGACATTTCGCCCTGGTTCTGGCGTTCGCGCTTTCACTGGTGCAGACGATCGTGCCGCTGTTTGGCGCGCGGCTGAACAACCAGCGCCTGATGGCGGTCGGCGGTCCGGTCGCGGTGACCGGTTTCGCGTTGACGGCGCTGTCCTTCGCGGCCCTTGCGAGCGCCTATGCAAGCTCTGATTTTTCCCTGGCGAACGTCTGGGAGAACTCGCATTCGCTGCAGCCGCTGATCTACAAGATCACTGGAACCTGGGGCAATCACGAAGGTTCGATGCTGCTCTGGGTGCTGATCCTGACCTTCTTCGGCGCGCTTGTCGCCGCTTTCGGCCCCAACTTGCCGGCGACGCTGCGCGCCAATGTGCTCGCCGTGCAGGGCGCTATTGGCGCTGCCTTCTTCCTGTTCATCCTGGTGACCTCCAATCCCTTCATCCGGCTCAATCCGGCGCCCATCGAAGGCCGCGATCTCAACCCGATCCTGCAGGATCTTGGCCTCGCCATTCACCCGCCGATGCTCTATCTCGGTTATGTCGGCTTCTCGATCTGCTTTTCCTTCTCGGTCGCCGCCCTCATCGAGGGTCGCATCGATGCCTCCTGGGCGCGCTGGGTGCGGCCATGGACGCTGGTCGCCTGGATGTTCCTGACCGGCGGCATCGCCATGGGATCGTACTGGGCCTATTACGAACTCGGCTGGGGCGGTTTCTGGTTCTGGGATCCGGTCGAGAACGCTTCCTTCATGCCGTGGCTGGCGGGCACCGCGCTGCTGCATTCGGCCATCGTCATGGAAAAGCGCTCGGCGTTGAAGATCTGGACGCTGTTGCTCGCCATCCTCACCTTCTCGCTGTCGCTGCTCGGCACCTTCCTGGTGCGTTCGGGCGTCCTGACTTCCGTCCATGCCTTTGCCACCGATCCGACGCGCGGCGTCTTTATCCTGTGCATCCTGACGCTGTTCATCGGTGGCTCGCTGGCGCTGTTTGCGCTGCGCGCCTCGAAGCTGACGGCAGGCGGTCTGTTTCACCCGGTTTCGCGCGAAGGCGCGCTCGTCCTCAACAATCTGTTCCTGACCACGGCGACCGCCACGGTGCTCGTCGGCACGCTCTATCCGCTGGCGGTCGAGGCTTTTTCGGCCGACAAGATTTCGGTCGGAGCGCCGTTCTTCAACCTTACCTTCGCGCCGCTGATGGTGCCGCTGCTCGTGATGGTTCCCTTTGGGCCGCTGCTGGCCTGGAAGCGCGGCGATGTCTTCGGCGTTGCGCAGCGGCTGATGGCCGCGTTCGCGGCCGCACTTCTTGCGACACTGGTTACGGTCCTGTTCATCGACGGCGCTTCGGTGCTTGCCGCGCTTGGCGTCGGCCTCGGCGTCTGGCTGATCCTTGGCGCGCTGACCGACCTCGCCACCAAGGCGGGGGTCGGCAATGTCGCCGCGCCGACAATGGTCAGGCGTCTGGTTGGTTTGCCACGCTCGGTCTTCGGGACTGCTTTCGCGCATCTTGGCCTCGGCCTGACCGTGCTCGGCATTGTTGGCACGCTCTGCTTCGGGACGGAGAAGATCCTGTCCATGCATGCTGGTGAAACCGTCGAAATCTCCGGCCGCACGGTGCGGTTCGTCGGGCTCTATCCTGCGCAGGGACCGAACTACAGCGAGGATCGCGGGCGTTTCGAGCTGATCGGCGTCAGCGGCAGCCCTGTTGGCGAAGTCAGCTCCGCCAAGCGTTTCTATCCTGTGCGGCAGATGACGACGACGGAGTCTGGCATCAAGACTCTTGGCCTTTCCCAGCTCTACATTTCGCTCGGCGACGAGGGCAAGGATGGCTCGGTCGTGGTGCGTCTGTGGTGGAAGCCGCTGGTGACGCTGATCTGGGGCGGCGGCTTGGTGATGATGGCGGGTGCGGCGATGTCGCTGATGGACAGGCGCCTGCGGGTCGGCGCGCCTTCGCGCCGTCGCAAGCAGGCGGTGGCGCCGGCGGGCCTGCCATGAGGGCAAGGCTTTCGTTGACGTCGATGGTCTTGTTGCTGGCGTTGTTCTTCGCCGGAACGGCAATGGCGGTGAAGCCCGACGAGATGCTGGCCGACCCGGCACTCGAGGCGCGGGCGCGGGCGCTGTCGGAAGGCCTGCGCTGCATGGTCTGCCAGAACCAGTCGATCGACGAATCCGATGCGGACCTTGCCAGGGACCTGCGTATCCTGGTGCGACAACGCCTTGTCGCGGGCGATACCGACCGGCAGGTGATGGATTATGTGGTTTCGCGTTACGGCGAGTTCGTGCTGCTGAAGCCACGCTTCGATCTGCGCAACGCGCTGCTGTGGGGCACGCCGGTTCTCCTGCTTCTGGCCGGCGGCGTGTTTATAGTGCTCAGTGCGCGGTCGCGCCGGCTTCCGGCAACGGCAGCGCTTTCGGTCGAAGAGCAGGCCGCATTGGACGCGATCCTCCGCCGCGACTGACGGCTGCCGTCGCCCGCCAACATTACCAAAGTTTCATGTGCCGGAAATGGCGTCGTAATGTGCGCTTCCCTAATTCTCGTTCCTTGAGGATGCCGATCAAGGCGCGTCCGCTTGAAAGAGGATAAGAGATCCATGAATATTGCCCCCGATTCATATTTTCGCACCCGCAAGCGTCTTCTGGCTGCTGCCGCGTCTATCGCGGTCGCCGGTGCGATCGGCGTTGGCGCGCTGACCAGCGGAACCAGCCCCGTTCTCGCTGACGCCGTGCGCGTCGAGGCCCCGCAGGTTCCGAGCTTCGCCGATGTCGTGGAGCGTGTGTCGCCAGCCGTGGTCAGCGTCAAGGTCAAGGCCAAGATCCAGCCGACCGCCGATGATGGCTCCGACGATCAGGACGGCCTCGACAATCTTCCCAACAATCCGCAGCTGCGTCGTTTCTTTAAGGAATTCCGCGGCTTTGGTGACCAGGGCGGCCAGAACGACGAAGGTCATCGTCGCTTCGGACATCGCGACCGCAACAACGGCGAGCCGCGCCCGGTAGCGCAGGGCTCCGGCTTCTTCATCTCCGAAGACGGTTACCTCGTCACCAACAACCATGTCGTCGAAGAGGGCACCGCCTTCACCGTTGTGACCAATGACGGCAAGGAACTCGACGCCAAGCTGGTCGGCACCGATCCGCGCACCGATCTCGCCGTGCTCAAGGTCGATGGTGGCGGCAAGTTCACCTATGTCGACTTCGCCGACGATTCCAAGGTTCGTGTCGGTGACTGGGTCGTGGCTGTCGGCAATCCGTTCGGTCTCGGCGGCACCGTGACCGCGGGCATCGTCTCGGCGCGCGGCCGCGATATCGGCGCCGGCCCCTATGACGATTTCCTCCAGATCGACGCCTCGGTCAACCGCGGCAATTCAGGCGGCCCGACCTTCAACCTCAACGGCCAGGTGGTCGGCATCAACACCGCCATCTTCTCGCCTTCCGGCGGCAGCGTCGGCATCGCCTTCGACATTCCGGCCTCGACCGCCAAGCAGGTCGTCGGGGACCTGATGAAGAGCGGTGCGGTGCAGCGTGGCTGGCTCGGCGTCGAAATCCAGCCGGTCACCTCCGACATCGCCGAATCGCTCGGCCTGAAGTCCAACAACGGCGCGTTGGTTTCGAGCGCCCAGGACGACGGCCCCGGCAAGAAGGCCGGCATATCAGCCGGCGACGTGATCACCCAGGTCGACGGCAAGGACGTTGCGTCGCCGAAGGAGCTCGCCCGCCTGATCGGCGCCTATTCGCCCGGCAAGTCTGTTGATGTCACGGTCTGGCGCGACGGCAAGAGCCAGACGGTCAAGGTCGATCTCGGCAAACTGCCGGCGAGCGACAAGCAGGCCTCGAACGACCAGCAACAGCAGCCTGCCGCTCCGGCAAAGCCTGACACGCTGGCCGATCTCGGTCTCACCGTCACCAAGTCTGAAAACGGCAAGGGTCTGGTGGTGACAGACGTCGACCCCGACAGCGCCGCCGCCGATCGCGGCATCCAGCCGGGCGACGTCATCACCGCAGTCAACTCGGCGGAGGTCAATGGCACCGAAGACGTCACCAAGGCCATGGCCGATGCGGTCAAATCCGGACGCAAGGCGGTGCTGATGCAGATCACCCGTGACGACAACAACCGCTTCGTCGCGGTGCCGGTGGCCAAGGGCTGAGACGGCTTTTCCAATGCGGCGGTTTCAACACCCCCGAGTCGCCGCATGGGGAAAGTAAGAAGGAGAGCCCGTTAGTCAGTCATCGCGCTCTCCTTCAGCGGCAGCGGGCTTCCCATCGCCCGCTGCCGCGCCCGTATGTGGCTGCCCACTCAGGCCCTCGTGCCCGATGCCGGTTGGTCCCAGGTTGCAGGTAACGACATGACCGGGAACTGGCATGTTCGGCCTAACGACGCCACGGAACAAAGATTTTATCGCGTACGCTCTCGATCGTCTTGATCGCGATGCGCTTTGGCAAAGGCTAAAATGCAGATGCCGGCTACTCAACCTTCAAGCGAAATCGCGTATAACGGCCCTATGAAGATTCTCGTCATAGAAGACGATCGCGAGGCTGCGGATTATCTGCAGAAAGCCTTCACCGAAGCCGGTCATACCGCGCATGTTGCGGGTGACGGCGAGACCGGCTTCGCGCTTGCCGATGCGGGTGACTACGATGTGATGGTCATCGATCGGATGATGCCGCGCCGCGACGGCCTGTCGGTTATTGCCGCCCTCCGCTCCAGGGGCAACACGACGCCGGTGCTCATCCTTTCGGCGCTGGGCGAAGTCGATGACCGGGTCACCGGCCTGCGCGCCGGCGGTGACGATTACCTGACCAAGCCCTATGCCTTTTCCGAACTTCTGGCTCGTGTCGAGGTGCTCAACCGACGCGCCAGCGCCAAGGAGGCCGAGACCGTCTACCGGGTTGGCGATCTTGAACTCGACAGGCTATCGCATTCTGTCCGCCGGGCGGGCCGTGAGATCACGCTCCAGCCACGCGAATTCCGCCTGCTCGAATATCTCATGCGCCATGCCGGCCAGGTTGTGACGCGCACGATGCTGCTCGAAAATGTCTGGGACTATCATTTCGATCCGCAGACCAATGTCATCGACGTCCACGTCTCTCGGCTGCGCGGCAAGATCGAAAAGGGCTTCGACAAGCCGATCCTGCATACCGTTCGCGGCGCCGGCTACATGCTGAAGGGCGGCTAGCGGCGGCATGGCGCTTTCCGTGCCCGCCATCATGAAGACGACGGCCGCGCGGCTTTCGGCGCTCTATCTCTTGCTCTTCGCGCTCTGCGCGGTGCTGCTCGTCCTCTATATGACTTCGCTCTCGGCGCGCATGCTGACCGGGCAGACGCAGGAGACCATCAACGACGAGGTGCTCGGCCTTGCCCGCGCCTATCAGCGCGGTGGCCTTCCCGTATTGGTCCGCGTGGTCGAGGCCCGCTCGCGGCAGCCCGGCGCCAATCTCTATCTGATCGCCGATGCCAACGGCCAGATCCTGACCGGTAACGTGCAGAGCCTCGAGCCGGGCGTTCTCGAAAACGAAGGCTGGACCACCAGCCCTTTTTCCTATCAGCGCTTTGGCGAGGGAGAACTCGACCGTCTACGCAACTTGCCTGCCGACAAGGGGACCGCACAGCCCGACCAGAGCGACACGCAAGCGCAGGGCGAGAAGGGCCACAACGCCATTGCCCTGGTGCTGCGGCTGCCGAACCAGATGATCATGCTGGTCGGCCGCGATCTCGGGGAACCAGAGCGGTTCCGTGCCGTCATCCGCCGTTCGCTGATGCTGGCGCTCGGCATGATGGCCCTGGGTGGCATCCTGATCTGGTTCTTTGTCGGCCGCGCGGCGCTGAAGCGTATCGATGGCGTATCGGAGGCAAGCCGGCGCATCATGGGCGGGGATCTCTCCGGCCGGCTGCCGGTAACCGGCGCCGGCGACGAGTTCGATCGGCTTTCGGAAAACCTCAACGCCATGCTGGCCAGGATCGCCACGCTCAACGAAGGCCTCAAGCAGGTTTCCGACAACATCGCGCATGACCTCAAGACGCCGCTGACCCGGCTGCGCAACCGGGCCGAAGCGACGCTTTCCGGCAAGCAGAAGACATCGGACTATCGACAGGCGCTGGAAGGCACCATCGCCGAGTCCGACCAGCTGATAAAGACCTTCAACGCCATCCTGATGATCTCCCGCCTGGAGGCCGGATACTCTTCCGAGCACACCAGCCGCGTCGATCTGGCGGCGGCCGTCCGTGATGTCGTCGAACTCTATGAGCCGGTGGCCGAGGAGGCTGGCGTTTCGCTGGACGCCGAGGTGAATGGTGCTTTTGTCGTCGACGGCAACCGCGAGCTGATCGGCCAGGCGCTCTCCAACATCGTCGACAATGCGATCAAGTACTCGACCGATTCGACGTCCAAGCCGGCGGTCCGTGTAAAGCTCGAACGCACGCATGGCGAGATCAGGCTTTCAGTCACGGACAATGGCCAGGGCATTCCCGACGACGCCGATCGCGCCCGGGCGACGGAGCGCTTCGTGCGGCTGGAGAAGAGCCGTTCGCAGCCTGGTTCCGGCCTTGGCCTCAGTCTCGCCAAGGCGGTCATGACATTCCATTACGGCCGGCTTGACCTGCTGCCTGGCAATCCAGGACTATCCGTGGTCATGAGTTTCCCGGCACGCGAGGATCACTGATGGCGGCCGTTGCCAAGCGGAGCAAGACAGATTGGCTGCTCAGCCTGGAAACCCCGCTTGCCCCGCTCGACGCAGCCCGGGCACGACAGGAGCTGGCCGAAATCGCGAACGCAGCGCGCGAAGAGGGGCTGACACGGGTGGCCAAATTCCTGGCCGGCAAAGGCAAGGCGCAGGATCTCCTCGCCGCTGTCTTCGACCTTTCGCCATTCCTGCGCGACACGGCGCGCCGCCGGCCGCAAATCCTGGACGGGCTGTTCGACCTGCCGATAGAGGCCCGTCTGAAGGCGATCACCGCCGCGATCGACCAGGCGCCGCTGGCCGAAACGGCCTCGGAATCCGGCCTGATGATGGCGCTGCGCCGGCATAAGGCAGAGGCGCATTTCCTGATCGCGCTCGCCGATCTTTCGGGCGAAGCCGAAACCTCGCTGACCGTAAGGCGGTTGAGCGATCTCGCCGACGCCTGCACCCGCGCGGCAGTCGATTTCCTGCTGCGTGACGCGCATGGCCAGGGCAAGCTCAAGCTGCCCGACCTCGACAACCCCTCGCATCGATCGGGCTGGATCCTGCTCGGCATGGGCAAGCTCGGCGCGCATGAGCTGAATTTCTCCTCCGACATCGACCTCGTCGTGTTCTTCGATCCGGAGGCACCCGCCGTGGTCGATCCTCTCGACGCCACCGACCTGTTCTCACGCCTGACGCGCCGGCTGGTTCGCATCCTGCAGGACCGCACCGAGCACGGCTATGTCTTCCGCACCGATCTGAGGTTGCGTCCCGATCCCGGCTCCACCCCGCTGGCTATCCCGGTTGAAGCCGCGCTTCGCTACTACGAAGCGCGTGGCCAGAACTGGGAGCGTGCCGCGATGATCAAGGCCCGCGCGGTGGCCGGCGATCTCGCCGCGGGCGATGCCTTCCTCAAGGAGCTCCAGCCCTATATCTGGCGCAAATACATGGATTACGCGGCGATTGCCGACGTCCATTCGATCAAGCGCCAGATTCATGCCCATAAGGGCCATGGCGAGATCGCGGTGAAGGGGCACAACGTCAAGCTCGGGCGCGGCGGCATCCGCGAGATCGAGTTCTTCGTCCAGACCCAGCAGCTCATCGCCGGCGGCCGCTTTCCGGAGCTGCGCGGCCGCGAAACCGTGCCGATGCTCGGTCAGCTCGCGGCCCGAGGCTGGATCACATCAGACGCAAGAGACGCACTCGCCCTCCAGTACTGGTTCCTGCGCCGGGTCGAACACGCCATCCAGATGGTGGCCGACGAGCAGATGCACACGCTGCCGGAAGACGATGAAGGGCTGGAGCGCATCGCCCGCATGCTGGGCTTCGCCGACGCCGCCGCGTTCGCCGGGGCCTTCCGTGCCTCGCTGCAGCAGGTCGAGCGCCACTATGCGGCGCTGTTCGAAACCGCGCCCGAGCTTTCGGCCGGCATCGGCAACCTGGTCTTCACCGGTGACGTCGACGACCCGGACACGCTGCAGACCCTGAACGGCCTCGGCTTTCAGCGGCCGAGCGATATCTGCCGTGTCATCCGCGGCTGGCATTTCGGCCGCTATCGCGTCACCCAGTCGGCGGAGGCGCGCGAGCGGCTGACGGAACTGACGCCGGCACTGCTCAAGGCCTTTGGCCAGACGCGCCGGGCCGACGAGGCGCTGGTCCGTTTCGACGAGTTCCTCGCCGGCCTGCCGGCCGGCATCCAGCTATTTTCGCTGCTGCAGTCGAATCCCGCACTGCTCAAGCTGATGGCGACGATCATGGGCGCGGCACCAAGGCTGGCGGCCATCATCACTCGCCGGCCGCATGTCTTCGACGGCTTGCTCGACCCGGCATTGCTGACCGAGCTGCCAGACCGCGCCTATCTCTCGGGGCGGCTTTCCGCCTTTCTCGAGGGCGACAGGGCCTATGAGGACGTGCTCGACCGCTTACGCATATTTGCTTCCGAACAGAAATTCCTCATCGGTGTGCGGCTGCTCGCGGGCTCGATCGACCCGGCCCGCGCCGGCCGCGCTTTCTCCGATCTGGCGGACCTGACCATTGCGGCGGCGTTGCAAGCGGTGATCGCCGAATTCGCGGTGCGCCACGGCACGATCGCCGGTGCCGTGGTTTCGCTGCTCGGCATGGGCAAGCTCGGCAGCCGCGAATTGACGGCCGGATCGGATGTCGATCTCATCCTGCTTTACGATCACGACGCGGACGCCGAGGACTCTGATGGTGAAAAGCCGCTGGCGCCGTCGCATTACTACACCCGCATGACGCAGCGGCTGATATCCGCGGTATCGGCGCCGACGGCGGAAGGGGTGCTTTACGAGCTCGACCTGCGTTTGCGGCCGTCCGGCAACAAGGGACCGGTCGCCACCCATATCGATGCCTTCAAGAAATACCAGCGCCAGGAAGCCTGGACCTGGGAACACATGGCGCTGTCGCGGGCGCGGCCGATTGCTGGCGACGCCGACCTCTGCGCCGAGGTTGAAGCGGAAGTCGCCGCGCTGCTCGGTCAGCCACGCGACGCGGCGAAGGTGAAAACCGAAGCTTCCGACATGCGCGCCATGATCGAGCAGGAAAAACCGCCCCGCGACCTGTGGGACATCAAGCTAATACCGGGCGGTCTGATCGATCTCGAATTCATCGCCCAGGTGGCTGTCATCACTGGGCAGGTCGAGGCCGGGCCACGCGCCACCGGTACGGCCGAGATCCTGTCTCGTCTGACGCCCCGTTTCGCCAATGCCGTGATCCGGCAGGACCTTGGCGAGGCTTACTCCCTTTATCTGGCACTGACCCAGATGACGCGGCTGTGCCTCACCGGACCATTCGAACGTGACGACGTTCCGCCGGGGCTTTCAGATCTGCTTCTGGCGGTCACCGACCTGCCGGATTTCGGTGTGCTGGAAGCACATCTCAAGGAGACGTCGCAAAAGGTCAGGAAGGATTTCGACCTTCTGCTTCGTGCCGGAGGGTCGTGACCAACGACCGTTCGGCCGCATCGGGGGTGACGATGCAACAGGAGAAAACCATGAGAAAGACAACCAAGCTCGCACTTGCATACATCGCCCTGGCCGGAGCCGTCGGCGGCGCGGCCTATGCCGAGAACCTCGACAGCGCCAACGTGCGTGAGCGCACCATGATGCGGCTCGACAAGGCGATGAAGGACAATGACGGCAAAATCACCTTCGACCAGTTCTCCGATGTCATGGACGCGCGGCTCAAGAAGCTTGTCGCTGACAATGGCGGCAAGCTGACTGTCGCTCAACTCGCCGACGCGCTGGAGAAGGCGCGCTTCGAACGCATGGCCAGGCGCATCATCGCCCGTTACGACAGCAAGGGCGACGGCACGCTGACATCGGATGACATCATCGGCCGCGAAAAGAAGCTTTTCGCAATGCTCGACAAGAACAATGACGGCAAGATCGAGAAGGGCGAACTGCCGAAGGACGGGCGCGATGACCGTCAATGGGATGGCGAAGGCAACGAAGGCGGCGTGCAGTAAGATTGGTTGATGCGGGCTCCGACATCGCCAACCGGAGCCTGTCGCTCAGGCCGCGGCCTTTACCGCCGTTGGCGCCTTCTTCACGGGAATGCGCACCGATACGATCGTGCCGACACTTTCGGTCGAGCGGATCTTCAGTGCACCGCCTTGCAACTCGGCAAGCGAGCGCGAAATGGCAAGGCCAAGGCCGGAGCCGGCATGGTTCTTGGAAAACTGGTTCTGCACCTGCTCGAAGGGGCGCCCCAGCTTGCCGAGGGCTTCCTTCGGGATACCGCAGCCATTGTCCTCGATCGTCAGCACCAGCGCGCCTGACGTGTTGCGGGCCCTGACCGATATGTGGCCGCCCTGGCCGGTGAATTTCACCGCGTTGGACAGAAGATTGATGACGATCTGCTTGATCGCCCGGCGATCGGCAAACAAAGTCAAGGCGTCGGCAATGCGCGTTTCCACGGTGATCGCCTTCTGCGCCGCCTGCAGAGAGACGACACGCACCGTCTCGCTGATCAGCGGACCGAGGTCGATCTGTTCCTGGTCCAACGAGAACTGGCCGGCTTCGAT
Source organism: Mesorhizobium sp. BR115XR7A (assembly GCF_020165315.1). Classification (NCBI taxonomy): domain Bacteria; kingdom Pseudomonadati; phylum Pseudomonadota; class Alphaproteobacteria; order Hyphomicrobiales; family Phyllobacteriaceae; genus Mesorhizobium; species Mesorhizobium sp. BR115XR7A. The sequence continues at coordinate 27,553 of NZ_JAIUHW010000013.1, read as the reverse complement.
CTTGGACATGTCGAGAATGTCGTTGATGACGCCGAGCAGATATTTGCCGCTGCTGTTGATGTCGGTGGCGTACTCCTCGTAGCGCTCCGAGCCCAACGGACCGAACAGCCTCTGTTCCATCAGTTCGGAGAAGCCGATGATGGCGTTGAGCGGTGTGCGCAGTTCATGCGACATGTTGGCCAGGAATTCGGATTTGGCCCGGTTCGCCGCTTCGGCGCGCTCGGTTTCCTTCATGTATTTGCGGTTGAGGTCGACCAGTTCGCGCGCCCGTTCCTCTTCGGCCCGGCGGGCGAGGCTGAGATCATGGATCGTCGCCATCAGCCGGCGTTCGCTGTCGACGAGTTTCTCCTGGTGCAATTTGATCTGGGTGATATCGGACCCGACCGAGACGATGCCACCGTCCCTGGTCCTGAGCTCGTTGACCTGCAGCCAGCGGCCGTCGGACAGCTGCCGCTCGAACGTGGCGCCGCCCTGCGGACCGTTGGTATTGGCGAGCCGGCGCTCCGAAGCGAAGGCCAGCATACGTTCTTCCAGGGAAGCCCGCGTCACACCTGGCATCACGTCGCGATCCGAGAGCCCGTTGTCCTGCTGATATTTGGAATTGCACATGATCAAGTTCTGAGCCGAATCCCACAGCACGAAGGATTCATTGATGTTCTCGATCGCGGTCCTGAGGCGAAGATCGGCCGCTTCGGAGCGCAGCGCCAGATGGCGCTGCTCGGTGACGTCGACGGCGATGCCGATGAGCTGGATCTCCGGCGCTTCCGGGTCCATGACCTGGGCGCGGGCGCGCATCCACACCCACTGGCCATCGGCATGCCGCATCCGGAACACCTGGTCGATGTGGTCGATCTCGCGCGCGACGATCCTGTTGGCGAGTTCGAACAGGTCGCCATCCTCGGGATGGATGATCTCGTCGACCTCGCCGAAGGACAGCATCGTCTCGCAGGGCTCATAGCCGAGCATGTCGTACATCGAGCGTGACCAGTACATCTTGCCGCGCACCATGTCCCAGTCCCACAGGCCGCAGCGGCCGCGGACCAGCGCCATGTCGATACGCTGATGCGCTTCGACATAGATGCGGTCGGCTGCCTGCGCGCGCGCCGCCTGTCCGAAATAGGCATAGAGGATGATGATCAGCACGCCGGCCGTCAGCACAAACAGGGTGACGTTGAGCGAGACGGTCTTGCGCCACGTGTCGAAGACCGCCTCTTGGGGGACGAGCGCCGCCGCGGCTCCCTTCCTGTCCTTGCTCAGGCTGACCGCCGCGTACCAGTCCTGCCCGCCGATGTTGACCTCCATGACGCCAGCCCGGTCGCCGAACATGAACAGAGGTTGGCCGCCCTGGACGAGGCCGTCGAGCGAATGGCCTTGCCAGGGCACCGAACGCGGCGTCACCGCGGTGATCCTGAAGGCGCTGTCGGTGATGACCAGCACATGGCTGCGGCCCATGGCGCCCTGGCGGCTGGTGGTCTCCAGCAGGTCCTGGGTGGCGCCCGGCAGCGTGTCCGATGTGGTGGCGAGCGAACTGGCGAGCTGCGCGGCGGCCAGCGTCAGGATAGCCTTGGCATCGCGCTCCACGTCGTCGCGCTCGTTCATCAGCGAGATTACACGCAGCGCCGCGATGACGAGCAGGAAGATGACGATGAGGGCCGGTATCGACCGGCGCAGCAGCGGTTCGGCCGCCAGAAGCCGCTTGTAGGCCGGTTCGGCAATGAGCCGCGTATTCCCGGCAAGGCCGTCGCCGCGCGTCTCGCGACGCGCAAAAACCATCCCACCGGGCGCGCCCCACGCGTCCGCCTTTGCCATAAATGGCACTCCCCGATTTCAGTATGCCGCATTTCTATGTGCTGGTGATCCGGCAACACCGCACTTCCGAATCGCCATTAAAGAATCAAAGGTGATTCGCCTTGTCCAGTGGTCGGGCGAAAAAAGATTAAAAATCGACTAAAATAATGGGCTTTTAGAACCCTGCCTTCTCCCGCAGGGAAGAAGGCAGGAGCGCCTAAGCCAACGTGCGCTCGACGATGTCGCGCAGATCCGCCGACAGGTTTTCGGCATTGGCGATCGAAACCAGCACTTCCCGGGCCTGGGCTTGCCTGCCCGGTTCGAGCGAGCGCCATGACCTGAGCGCCGTCGCCAGTCTTGCCGCCACTTGCGGATTGCGCTTTTCAACCTCGAGCACCGTTCGTGCGAAGAAGCGGTAGCCTTCGCCGTCGGCGCGGTGAAAGCCGGTCTGGTTGGCGCTGGAGAATGTGCCGATCAACGAGCGCACCCGGTTCGGATTGCCCATCGAGAAGCCGGCATGAGCGGTCAGGGCGCGAACCGTCTCCACCGCCTGCGGCCCAGGCACGCTGGCCTGTATCTGGAACCATTTGTCCATCACCAGCGGGTCCGACGCATATGTCTGTTCGAAAGCCGCCAGCGCCTTGCTTGCCTCCGGCGATCCGTGGTGGCGATGCGCGAGCACGGCCAATGCGGCCGCCCGGTCGGTCATGTTGCTCGCGGACTGGAAATGCCCGGCCGCCAACGCCGCTCCATCTGGCAGCAGCGAGAGATAATCCAGCAGAATGTTGCGCAAGGCGCGCCGTCCGGCACTCGCCGCGTCGGGGCTGAAAGCGCTCTTGTCGGCAAGGCTGTCGTAGAGGCCGGAAAATGCCTCGCCATTGGCCATGCCGATCGCCAGCGCAAGCGCCTGTCGGGCCGCATGGATGGCGTCGGGATCGATGTTCTTGCCGATGTCGCGGGCGATATCGGCGTCTCCAGGCAGCGCCAGGGCCAGGGCCCGATAGGCTGGCTCCAGCGTCTCGTCGCTGGCGATGCTGCCGGCAAGCTCGGTCAGCCGTGGGGCGAAGTCCGGCTGTTTGCCGCCAAGGATCTGGCGGAAGGCAGCGATCAGAGCATCGGTCAACAGCGTGTTGAAGGCCTGCCAGCGCGAGAAGGCGTCGCTGTCATGGCGGGCGAGGAAGTACTGGTCGGCCGCCTTCTGCTCGGCCGAGAGCGTCACCGGCGCCGAAAAGCCACGGTTGAGCGACACCGCCGGGCGCTCGGCCACGCCCGAGAAACGCACCACATGGCGACGCTTGCGGACATGGATGACGCCGTCCTCGACGCTGGCGCCCTCGACGCCGCTATACGCGACAGGTTTGCCGCCGGCGCCGATCAGGCCGAAGGCGAGCGGGATGTGCATCAGCCGCTTGCGGCTTTCGGAGGGGGTCGGCGGCACCGACTGCTCGATCTCGAGCGTGAATTCCTGTGCGGCCGGATTGTGCGTCGAACTCACCGTCAGGTTGGGTGTGCCCGCCTGGTGATACCATAGCGCGAATTGCGACAGGTCGCGGCCGGACGCGTCCTCGAACACCTTTATGAAATCCTCGATGGTCGCGGCCTCGCCGTCGTGGCGTTCGAAATAGAGGTCCATGCCGGCGCGAAAGACCTCGGCCCCGAGAATGGTGCGGATCATGCGCACCACTTCGGAGCCTTTCTCGTAGACCGTCGCCGTATAGAAATTGTTGATCTCGCGGTAGCGGCGCGGCCGCACGGGATGCGCCAGCGGGCCCTGGTCCTCGGGAAACTGGTGGGCCCGCAGCGTGCGCACCTCGGCTATGCGCTTGACCGCGCGCGAGCGCTGGTCGGCGGAGAATTCATGATCGCGGAAGACCGTCAGCCCTTCCTTCAGGCAAAGCTGGAACCAGTCGCGGCAAGTGATTCTGTTGCCTGTCCAATTGTGGAAATATTCATGCGCGATGATCGCCTCGATATTGGCGAAATCGGCGTCCGTCGCCGTCTCCTGGTCCGCCAGCACGTATTTGTCGTTGAAGATGTTGAGACCCTTATTCTCCATCGCGCCCATGTTGAAGTCCGACACGGCGACGATGTTGAAGACGTCGAGGTCGTACTCGCGGCCAAACGCCTCCTCGTCCCATTGCATCGACCGCTTCAGCGCGTCCATGGCGTAGCCGGCGAGCGCCTCCTTGCCGGGCTCGACATAGATGCCGAGCTCGACCTTGCGGCCGGACATGGTGACGAAATTGTCGGCGACCTGGCCGAGATTGCCGGCCACCAGCGCGAACAAATAGGATGGTTTGGGGAAGGGGTCGTGCCATGTGGCGTAGTGCCAGCCTTCGGCGAGATCGCCGCTCTCGACCGGATTGCCGTTCGACAGGAGCAGCGGCGCTTCGTCGCGTCGCGCATCGATGCGCACCGTGTAGACGGACAGGATATCGGGGCGGTCGAGGAAATAGGTGATGCGGCGAAAACCCTCCGCCTCGCATTGCGTGCAGTACACGTTGTTCGAGCGGTAAAGGCCCATCAAGGCCTCGTTGCCGGCTGGGGCCAGTTCGGTTTCGATCAGCAGCTGGAAACGAGGTGCCGCCGGCGGTTTGAGCAGGGTCAGTTGGTCGGGGCTCGCCAGCAGATCCGCCGGTCTCACCACCTTGCCGTCGACTTCGACGCGTTTGAGCGTCAACCCATCGCCGTCGAGCACCAGCGGAGCCGACGTGGATATGTCCTCGCGGCGTTCGACGGTCAGTATCGCGGTGACGACCGTTGCCTGCGGCGAAAGACGGAATTCAAGGCTGGTTTTCGGAATGAGGTAGTCGCTGGGGCGATAGTCCTCGAGTTTGAAGACCTGGCCTGTATCGGTGCGCATTCCCTGGCTTTTCCTGTCTTTTCCGGGACCGGACATGATCTGACCGGTCCAAAAATTCGAAGTCCGCGCTCTTTACACGAAACACTCCCTCGACAAAACTGCGGCAGGGCCTAATTCAGGTCATCCTTTCCTTGTCGCGAGGCAGTCATGACGGCCGTCACACCGAAATTCGGGATGGGCGCTTTCGTTCGGCGCGCCGACAATTTCCCGTTCTGCCATTTCGAGAACCGTAGCGTGCCCTCGACCACGGGCAGAGACGCATTGCCAAAGTGACATCAGGAGCGGGGGCGCAACCAGAGACGACGGGCGGCCACGGCACCCTGAGAGGCATCGTGCTGAAGATCGTCTCCGTGGCGGTTTTTGTCGGCATGCAAACCTGTATCAAGGCGGCAGGCGATGTGCCTGCCGGGCAGATCGTCTTCTTTCGTTCCTTCTTCGCCATCTTCCCGATCATTGTCTTCCTGACGCCACGGCATTTGTGACGAAACGCCCCTTCAACCACGTCGCGCGTGGCGTCGTCGGCGTCGGTGCCATGGGGCTCGGCTTTTTCGCGCTCACCAGGCTGCCTCTTCCCGAGGCGATCACCCTGAACTATGCACAGCCGCTGCTGGTCGTGGTGTTCTCCTCGGTCTTCCTTGGCGAGACGATCCGCGTCTATCGCTGGAGCGCTGTCGCGATCGGCCTCATTGGCGTGCTCGTCATTTCCTGGCCGGAGCTGACGCTGCTCAATTCGGATGAAGGTCTCGACGACCAGGAGGTCCTGGGCGTCATGGCCGCGCTGGCGGCCGCGGCAATCTCCGCTGTCGCCATGCTGTTGGTGCGCAATCTCGTGCAGACGGAGAAGACGGCGACCATCGTGCTATGGTTCTCGTCGACGGCGAGCGTGCTCTCGCTGTTGACGCTGCCCTTCGGCTGGCAGTCGCTGACGCCAATACAAGCCACGTTGCTCATCCTCGCCGGCTTTTGTGGCGGGCTCGGCCAGATTTTGATGACCGCGGCCTACCGTCATGCCGAAGCCTCGGTCGTGGCGCCTTTCGAATACACCTCGATGATCCTGGGCGTCGTCGTCGGCTACTTCGTTTTCGGCGACGTGACCTCGCCCGGCACGCTGGTCGGTGGCGTGATCGTGGTCGCCGCCGGCATCTTCATCATCTGGCGCGAACGGCAGCTGGGTCTGGAACGGACGCGCACCCGCAAAGCTGCGCTGCCGCAAGGGTGATCAGGACCGTTCCTTCGCCAAGCGTACCAGCATCGCCCGTGTCTGCTCATCGGCCGGGAAAAAGGATTCGATCGCCAGTTCCGAAAGGGTGACATCCAGTGGCGTGCCAAACACGGTGATGGTGCTGATGAAGGAAAGCACCGTGTCGCCATGGGCAAGCCGCAGCGGATGCACGATCGCATTCGGCTCGACCGGCGCCGGCCGTCTGCTCTGCAGGCCAGAAGGGTAGCCGCGAAGCTCTTGCTCCAATGCCACCAGCACCGGGTCACCGGCGGCATCGTTCTGATGCCTCAGCCGTTCGAGCAGGTGGGTGCGCCATTCCTGGAGGTTCACGATCCGTGGCGCGACACCACCTGGGTGCAGGCTGAGCCGCAGCACATTGACGGGTGGCTGGAGCAGAGAGGGCTCGGAAACATCGGCCAGGAATGGCCCGATCGCCGTGTTCGCCGCAACCAGGTTCCAGTGCCGGTCCACCGCCAATGCCGGAAACGGCTCATGCCCCTTGAGCACCATCTCGACCGCCGCCATTGCCGGTGCCAGCGTCGTGTCGGTGAGCGGCCGTTCGCTGAAGCTCGGCGCGAAGCCCGCGGCCAGCAGCAATTGATTGCGCTGCCGCAGCGGGATCGCAAGCTGCTCGGCCAGATGCAGCACCATGTCGCGCGAGGGCGCGGCACGCCCGCTTTCGACGAAGGAGAGATGCCGTTGCGAGATTTCGGCCTCCATGGCGAGGTCGAGCTGGCTCATGCGACGTCGCGTGCGCCATTCGCGGATCAGGCTACCGGCGGAGGTTTGGGGCGTTGTCATGCAGGACGACTAGGCTGACGCTGAATGTGTTTCAATTACCTGCAAGGTCATCGTTAGCTCACTTCCCGCAGCTTCGCCTTCACTTCGAGAAAATCCCGCCATGCGAGCTTCTTGTGCGCGGGGGTGCGCAAGAGATAGGCCGGGTGCAGTGTCGGCATGGCCGGAATGGCAATGCCGGAACCCGTTGTGTGGACGCGCCAGTTGCCGCGCAGCCGCAGGATTCCTTCCGAGGTGTTGAGCAAGGTCTTGGCCGACGGGCCGCCGAGATTGATCAGCACCTTGGGATTGACCAGCTCGATCTGACGCTCGATGAACGGCCGGCAGATCTCGGTCTCGTGCGGCGTCGGCGTGCGGTTGCCGGGTGGGCGCCAGGGAATGACGTTGGCGATGTAGACCGAGCTACGGTCGAGGCCGATCGCAGCCAGCATCCGGTCGAGCAGGCGGCCCGAGCGGCCGACGAAGGGCAGTCCTTCAATGTCCTCGTCACGGCCTGGGGCTTCACCGACCAGCATGACAGCCGCTTGCGGGTTGCCGTCGGCGAATACCAGGTTCTTGGCGGTCGCCTTGAGATTGCAGCCCTCGAAAGCGGCCATGTGCTGGCGTAATTCGTCCAGCGACATTGCCGCGGTCGCCAGCTGGCGCGCCAGCGCCGCCTGCGCTTCGTCGGGCACGGCCGAGGTGGGCGGGCGCGGGGCCGGAGCATCCGGCACGGCGCGCCCATCGAGGCGCGGCGGAGCCGTGGGCGGCTCCGGTGCCTTGCTTTCGCGTGGCGCCGCCGCCGGCGTGCGCTCCGCCGGCTTCGGCACGGCCTCCGCGAACCGATTGACCGGCGCATCCTCCAAAGCCTCGTCAACACCCGCGCTGGCATAGAAGGCGAGCAGATCGGCCAAATCGACCGGATTGTTGGGAGAGGCGGCAGTCATGGCCGCACCATCGTCCGGGCGGGATCAATTTGCAACCTCGGCGAGGTCGGTGGCGGCAGCCAATCCCGCCTGCCAAGGTGAGGTCGCGGTCTAGCCAGTGGGTATGCGTGGATCCTGCACCAAATAGAAGGTCCAGCGCGGCGTGTAGTCGGTCATCAGGAATTCGAAGCTGGCGGTCTTCAGCGGGTCCACCTTGCCGTTTTTGAACAGCAGTCGGTCATAGGGCTCGAAATCGCGGTCGAAATCGGCGAAATTGCTCGACCAGATATTGTCGGGCGTCTTGTTGCGCTGGTCGAACGAAAGCCCGTCTCCGAACACGCTTGGCTGGTCCAGTATTTCCTGAAGCTCGAACTGGAACTCGATCCAGGCCTGGCCGCTGTTGTTGAGCGCGTCGATGCGCATATACATGATGCCATTGGCGAACTCGCCTGCTCTGCCGAATGCCTGGATCGGCTTTGTGGTACGGATGGTCAGCGTCACGGGTGTCGCCGAATTCAGCTCTTCGGTGATGATCAGCGGATCGTCCTTGGTTCCGATGCCGGAGGCTCCGGTGATGCGGAAACCGCCAAGCTCGTCGGAGAACGAGTACGCGCCTGTCGCCCAGACCTTCACTTCATCCGCGACGGCATGACCCGGGCTCGACGCCAGAAGGGCCAAAATAAGCGCCCGGCAGGCCCGGCCGGGCGTTGATGGAAAGCGCGTCGAAGAGAAGCCGCCTGGCCCGGGAATGCGCATGGCGGGAAGTATGGCCGATAAGCAAGCCGTCGAACAATAGAAAACGCAAGCCTGGCGGGTCGCGCCGCGCGGAAATGGCCTCTCTGCCGCGCAAAGCGCGACTTTTTGGCCAAATCGGCATTGTCACGTATGCGCCGGTTTCCTGTCGCCAATTGATGCGCTATGCAGCGCAGGAGCCAGCAAGATACGCCAACGGCGGCAAGCCAGTGCGGAGGGGTTGATGAGCGATATCGAACGCGAAAGCATGGAATTCGACGTGGTCATCGTCGGTGCCGGACCGGCCGGCCTTGCCGCGGCCATCCGCCTCAAGCAGGTCAATCCCGAGCTCTCCGTCGTCGTGCTGGAAAAGGGCGGCGAAGTCGGCGCCCACATCCTGTCGGGGGCCGTCGTCGATCCGATCGGCATCGACCGGTTGCTGCCTGGCTGGCGCGAGGAGGATGGTCATCCCTTCAAGACGCCGGTCACTGCGGACCATTTCCTGGTGCTCGGCCCCGCCGGTTCGTTCCGCCTGCCCAACATCTTCATGCCGCCGCTGATGAACAACCACGGCAACTATATCGTCTCGCTCGGCAATGTCTGCCGCTGGCTGGCTGGCAAGGCCGAGGCGCTCGGCGTCGAGATCTACCCAGGCTTTGCCGCGGCCGGCCTGCTCTACAATGAAGAAGGTGCCGTCACCGGCGTCGTCACCGGAGACATGGGCGTCGAGAAGGACGGCACGCATGGTCCAGGCTTCGCGCCGGGCATGGCGTTGATGGGCAAATATGTGCTGATCGGCGAAGGCGCGCGCGGTTCGCTGGCCAAGCAGTTGATCGCTAGATATAAACTCTCCGATGGCCGCGAGCCCGGCAAATACGGCATCGGCCTCAAGGAACTCTGGCAGGTCAAGCCGGAGAACCATCGGCCGGGTCTGGTGCAGCATTCCTTCGGCTGGCCGCTGGACATGAAGACTGGCGGCGGTTCGTTCCTCTATCATCTGGAGGACAACCAGGTGGCGGTCGGCTTCGTCCTCCACCTCAATTACAAGAATCCCTATCTGTCGCCTTTCGAGGAATTCCAGCGCTTCAAGACCCATCCGGCGATCGCGGGCACGTTCGACGGCGCCAAGCGCCTGGGCTACGGCGCGCGCGCCATAACCGAGGGCGGCTGGCAGTCGGTGCCGAAATTGTCGTTCCCGGGCGGTGCGCTGATGGGATGCGCGGCGGGCTTCGTCAACGTGCCGCGCATCAAGGGCTCCCACAATGCGGTGCTGTCGGGGATGCTGGCGGCCGAGCATGTCGCCGAGGCGATCGGCGCCGGCCGTGCCAATGACGAGCTTTCCGCCTATGAGGATGCCTGGCGGGCGACCGACATCGGCAAGGACCTGAAGAAGGTGCGCAACGTCAAGCCGCTGTGGTCGCGCTTCGGCACCATCATCGGCGTCAGCCTCGGCGGCCTCGACATGTGGCTGAACACGCTGTTCGGCGTCTCGCCCTTCGGCACGCTGAAGCACGGCAAGGCCGACTATGCCACGCTCGAGCCGGCCGCCAAGCACAAGAAGATCGTCTATCCGAAGCCGGATGGCGTGCTGACCTTCGACCGCCTCTCCTCGGTGTTCCTGTCCAACACCAATCACGAGGAAAACGAGCCGGTCCATCTGCTGGTCGGCGACATGGACCTGCAGAAACGCTCGGAACATGATGTCTTTGCCGGACCTTCCACACGCTATTGCCCGGCCGGCGTCTACGAATGGGTCGACAAGGACGGCAACGCCGCCGCCGATCCGCAGGCTAAGGATGTGCGCTTCGTCATCAACGCGCAGAACTGCGTCCACTGCAAGACCTGCGACATCAAGGACCCGAACCAGAACATCAACTGGGTGCCCCCGCAAGGCGGTGAAGGACCGGTCTACCAGGGCATGTGACCCCTGCGCCGCCGGGCCGTCCAGGGCGCGGCAGCAAAATTGCAGCGGAGTTCTGGCTGCGAGAGCATGCAGCGTAGCAGAACCGTTGAAACTATCACCGGCTTATGGTTCCCTTCTCCGGGGACAAGGAGAAGGCCGATGCGCCGGACAGTTCTGACATGCCTCGCCGTCATCGGGACACTGTGCGCGCCTGAGGCCTTGGCCGGCACCAGGGCAATCGTTCAGACGCGGACTTACGACATCACGGGAAACTCGGGTACGGCCTTCATCGACGCGATGGACAGCAAGGGGCCCAAGCACGGCTTCATGACGCATGCCATAGCCACAACCGCCTATACGGTCGACTGGGATCTCGGCGGAGGCCAGGACAACGGCGTCTGCCGGCTGCGGCGGGTCAACGGCACGCTCAATCTGTTCTACACCTTCCCTCGCGTCGGCTCGCCCATGGCGCCGACGTTGAAGAGGCGTTGGAACAGGTTTTTCGCCGGTGTTCGCGCCCATGAGGAAACACATGGGCGCATCGCCAGGGAGATGATGCGCGTGACAGAAAGGTCGATAACTGGCCTGCGGGTCGCCAACGACCCGTCATGCGACAAGGCGCGCCGCGAGGCTCGGCTTCGCATCAAGGCCGTTTATGCAGAATATGAGGCGAGGCAAAACGCCTTCGATCGGCGCGAGCATCGCGATGGCGGCCATGTCGAACATCTGATCGCTGCCTTGATCGGGAAACCTTGAACGAGCAATCCGTTCGCCATCTCAACGCTTCGCCGTGGCGCGGGTGCTCCATTCGCTTTGACGCGTCAGCCGTGCGGCTCAGCAGGCAAATCGTGCGCCGCGAGCGCGGTGGCGTGCCCATCCTCAGGCCGTTTCTCATCGGATCGGACCGAGAATTCGACCAGCACCGGCAGGTGGTCGGAGCCGGTATCTTCCAGCCGCGTCGAAGACAGGATCGTCACGCCGCCTTTGCTGAACACCTGGTCGATCGACAGGCCGGCATAGCGGCGCAGGAAGTCGGGCAGTGTCCGGTGGATCCACGTCGGGCCGGCGGAAGGCATGAGTGTCAGCCCGCCGAGAGCCGCGACCCGCCGCACCGCGGCACTCCACGGCACGGCGTTGCAATCGCCTGCCATGATCGCGGTCTCGCCGAGCGCGGCCAGTGGCTGCGCCAGTTCGCCGATCTGCCAGTATTGCTCCTTCGGCCAGGGCCAGCTCAAATGAATAGCGGCGACATCGACATCGGTGCCGCCGAAGTCGACCGTGGCGATGGCCATCGCGCCGCGCGGCTCGCAGCGCGGCGCGGCGTCGGCGGCAAAGGGCCGGCGCGACAGCAGCGCCACGCCGAACATGCCGTTTGGGTAGGGGCAGAGGATTCGGTAGGGGTAGGCGCTGGCGATGTAGCCAAGCTCGGTCGTCCACATCTGCGACACCTCGTCGAGCGTGATCACGTCCGGATTGGTGCGGCCGATCAGTGAGAGCACTTTCTTAGGTGTTGGGTTGTTGAAGCGCAGATTCATCTGCAGCAGGCTGTAGACGATCTGGCCGGTCGGCTTGGCGGCCGCCTGTTGTGGCCACCATTTGGGCAGCGCACCCGTCGTTGTGGCCAGGCAGAAAATGGCAAAAAGCAGCCCAGCCGCGGCTTGCAGCCGAAACGAGCTGGCGAGCAGCGGCAGCGCCAGAAGTGCCATCAGCACGCTGAGATGAATGCGGAAATGCGAGAAGGAATCGAACGCCGGGTGCAGTGCGCCGAAAAATCCGGCCAACAAAGCGGCCGACAATGCCGTCATCGCCAGGAATGCCAGCCCAGCCGTCATGTTCAAGCGCGCGCCTGTTGCCATTGAGGTCGTGTCTGCGAGGTTGTATCCGCTGAATGCCGCCTGTCGGTCCGTTCGATTTGCTTATTGGCCAAATTGCGGCCTGAGCAAGACGACGAATTGCCTCGCCGAGGCTTCGCGGTCGCCTACTGGAATGCCGTTTCCGAAAAGCTCCGGAGCTTGCGCGAATGCAGCCGCTCCATCGGCATCTCCGCCAGCTTCTCCATCGCCCTGATGCCGATAGTCAGGTGCTGCGCCACCTGCCGCTTGTAGAATTCGGTTGCCATGCCAGGCAGCTTCAACTCGCCATGCAGCGGCTTGTCGGAAACGCACAGCAGCGTGCCGTAGGGGACGCGGAAGCGGAAGCCATTGGCGGCGATGGTCGCCGATTCCATGTCGAGCGCAATGGCGCGCGACTGCGACAGGCGCTGAACCGGTCCGCGCTGGTCGCGCAGTTCCCAGTTGCGGTTGTCGATGGTGGCGACGGTGCCGGTACGCATGATGCGCTTCAAATCATAGCCCGACAGGCCGGTGACCTCGGCGACGGCTTCCTGCAGCGCGACCTGGATCTCGGCCAGCGGCGGGATCGGCACCCAGACCGGAAGATCGTCGTCCAGCACGTGGTCCTCGCGCACATAGGCATGCGCGAGCACATAGTCGCCGAGCGCCTGGGTGTTGCGCAGCCCGGCGCAGTGACCAAGCATCACCCAGGCATGTGGCCGAAGCACCGCGACATGGTCGGTGATGGTCTTGGCGTTGGAAGGACCCACGCCGATATTGACCATGGTGATGCCGCCATGGTTCGGCTTCTTCAGATGGTAGGCCGGCATCTGCGGCAGGCGCTGTGGCGCTACGCCTTCGCTGGGCGCGCTCTGCCCGGCCCGGGTGATAACGTTGCCAGGTTCGACAAATTCCGTGTAGCCGTCACCGCCCTTTTCCATCAGGTCGCGGGCGCGGGCGACGAACTCGTCGATATAGAATTGATAGTTGGTGAACAGCACGAAGTTCTGGAAATGCTGCGGGCTGGTTGCGGTGTAGTGCGTCATGCGGTGCAGCGAATAGTCGATGCGCTGCGCCGTGAACGGCGCCAGCGGCCGGGGCTCGCCGAAGGCCACTTCGAACGTGCCATTGGCGATCTGATCGTCGGTGCCGTCGAGATCCGGCACGTCGAACAGGTCGCGGATCGGCCGCTTGATGCGTTCGGCAGCGGCGCCGTCGACATAGGTGCCTTCCAGAAAAGCGAAATGCAGCGGAATCGGCGTGGTCGATTCCGAGACGGCTACCGACACGCCGTGATTGCGCATGATCAGCCGAAGCTGCTCGATGAGGTAGGTCTCGAACAGGTCCGGCTGGGTAACCGTGGTGGCGAAATGCCCTGGTGTTGGCATGTGGCCATAGGCCTGGCGCGAATCGACCTGGGTGAACGAACTCGTGGTGACGCCGATCTCGGGGTAGAAGGCCCGGTAGCGCTTGCTGCTGTCGCCGCCGGCGGCTAGGGCCGCGAAGGAATCGCGCAGAAACTTGGTATTGCGGTCGTAGAGCACCTGCAGCGCGGCAACGGCCTTTTCGGCGTTATCGAAGCTTTGCCGGCCAAAGGGCTCGGGCATGACGACAGATTCGATGGCTTGGGGATAGATTCGCTTTTCCATGGCTCAATATAGAGACTTGGACGGGCGGTTGGGAGGGGGCTCGCCGCCGAAGGCGCTCAAAGCGACCTTTTTTCTTCAACCCCGCTGCAGGCTGACCAGCAGTACGAACCCGACGCCTGACTTTCTGAGCGCCGGCGCCTCGATCGTCGAGCCGCTATCGGCACGCATCATCGGCACCGCCAGGACCGGAGCGGCCAGCAGCATCAGGATGAGCGCCGCCCGCGGCAGGAGCCGGAGGGTCTTGGAGAGGTTGGCGGCGATGCGGTTCATGATCTCTGGGCTTTTCTTTTCGAGGTCCGGGTTCTCTGTTTCAGTGACGAAAATCGGTCGGGCAGGCGAGGTGGCACATTCTAGTGGCGTCGTCCCAGGAGCGCGGGGAACGGCCCGCTTCGGCGACGAGGATGGCGAAGAACATTCCAAACAGGCTCATCAGCAGGCAGACGATGGTGAAGCGGCGAGCAAGCATTGGGTCCGTGTCTCCTTCAACACGCATGACAATGCCCTTACGCCTCTGAACCGGCTCTGATGCCGGCGTTCATCTGCCGTTCAAATTGATTGAAGGGATGTTGACTGGGTTGCGGCAACCAGAATGCCGACCGAGCGCTGCCTGCTCATCGACAGAACGGAAACGGGGCCCGCCAGGCCCCGTTTAGAGATCACACGGAAATGGTCGCTTAGAGTTTATGCCAGGTCTGGCTCTTGCAGATCAGTCCGCCGAGCACGCAACCGCTCATCTTGAGCGAGGCGCCCGACAAGGTTGCCTTGCCCGAATAGGTCTTGTCATTTGCCGGATCGGTGATGTTGCCGGTGTATTTGTTGTCGCCGGCCGCCTTGAGCGAGCCGATGGTCTTGCCGGCATATTTGCCTGATTTGAGCGTGATGGAGAACGAGCTGCTGCCTGAAATGGCAGCGGTGTCGCCGGCTTGCGTTTTCCAGTTGCCCTCGATCGGATCGGCCCACGCCGCGCCGCTCAGGATCAAAGTGGCCGCCAGGGCCAGGCTCACTTTTCGAGACATGTCTTCCTCCCTTTGGATAGCCGGCCGGATGCTCCGCCTCGCCGGTCTGCCGCTTACGCAAACGTAAGCTAATCCAGCTTCCGTCAAAACGAAAGCGGTGCCGCAACGGAAGGCTTTGGCATTTCGAAAGCGCCTGAATCCGCCCTGTCGGCCCGGAAATGAAAACGACCGGCGCCTCGTGTTTGTTTTCTAGGGTTAGCAGAGTGTTGACCGCGCGCTCGAAAATTTTCGTCAAATTTGGCGAAAACCGGCTGAATTGCTGACTTCGTATCCTTAACGAATTTTCGCGTTTACCTCTTGTTTTAGCTTTGTTTTCCTCAAATTAAGCACGCCATTTAACGACGGATTCAAGCCTGCGCGGCATTCTCGAAAGCATCGAAAGAGCGGCCCGGACAAGACGAACGGAGGCAGCTCTCGGGAGCCAGACAGGGGACTAAAAATGGCACGTTTTGAAATGCTTGAAGCAGGCTTCGGCGCCATGGGGGCAACTGCCCAGGCCGACATTCTTTTCGAACTGGGCATGATGTATGCGACCGGCCGCGATTGCGAAACCGACGTCGTTGCCGCCCACAAATGGTTCAACATCGCCGCCATCAAGGGATCGGCCCGCGCCGCCGAGTTGCGCTCGGAACTCTCGGCGGCCATGTCGAAGGTCGAGATCGCCAAGGCGCTGCGCGAAGCCCGCGAATGGATGACCATGCACTGAGTTCCGCCAGACGGGGACGCTCCGGCCAAGACCGCAGAAAGACGGTCGGGCCAACAGGGAAAAGGCTGCGCAGACAGCCAGGCCACGGCCATCGACAACGAGAATGCGGCACGCCGACAGGTCCAAGCCGCGCAACGGACCATGATCCCGAAGACTCCGGTTTTCGGAAGGATCATGGCCAACATGAAGACAGGGAAGGTGGGTTGGGTTCACAGCGCGGGGGCGCCGGGGAAACAGCCTGACCGGCAAAAAAAGCCACGACCGGCCGGAACAAGGCTGGCGTGGCTTTTTGCGTGGATGAGGCCGCGCAGGCCTAATCGAGTGGCGCCAATGCGCCTAGACAGGTCCGATGAAGGATGAAATTGTCCCGCCTCTCTGGAAGAAGCGCGGCCGGGCGGCCGCGCGTGAGTGGAGGAGTTCTATTGTCATGAAAAAAATGAGTGTTTTGAGCGCGGCCATTTTCGGCCTGATGATGAGCGCGCCGGTCGCGTTCGCCGATGACATCACCATCTCGGTGGTCGGCCCGATGACCGGACAGCTCGCCACCATCGGCGATCAGTTCAAGCAAGGCGCACAGGCCGCCGCCGATGCCATCAACGCGGCTGGCGGCGTCAACGGCTCCCAGATCAAGCTCGACATCGAAGACGACCAGTGCGATCCCAAGCAGGCGGTGTCGGTCGCCAATCGCATCGTCGCCAACAGCGTCAAGTTCATCGACGGGCATGCCTGCTCGGGTTCCAGCATTCCGGCCTCGGCGGTCTATGCCGAAGCCGGCGCCCTGATGATGAGCCCGGCTTCCTCGAACCCGGTGCTGACCGATGCGGCCGCCAAGGCCGGCTGGTCGACAATCATGCGTCTCTACACGCGTGACGACGCGCAGGGCGCCTTCATCGGCCCGTGGATCGCCAAGAAATACGCCGGCAAGAACGTCGTCATCCTGCACGACAAGAGCGCTTACGGCCAGGGCGTGGCTGATGCCGTCAAGGCGACCATGAATGCCGGTGGCCTCAAGGAGGTCTATTATGACGCCATCAACCCCGGCGAGAAGGACTATTCGGCGCTTGTCACCAAGCTGAAGGATCTCAAGGCTGATGTCGTCTATTTCGGCGGTTATCATCCTGAAGCTGGCCTGATCCTGCGTCAGTCGGCGGAACAGAATTTCAAGTTCCAGCTGATCATGCCGGACTCGATCGCTTCGCCGGAATTCTGGCAGGTTGCCGGCCCGGCCGGCGAGGGCACGATGTTCGTGTTCCCATCGGATCCGCAGGCAAAGCCGGAAGCCAAGGCAGCCGTCGAGAAGATCAAGGCCGGCGGCTTCGTGCCGGAAGGCTTCACGCTGTTCTCCTATGCCGTGGTCCAGGCATTCGCCGAAGGCATCAAGCGTGCCGGCAGCGACGATCCGGCCAAGGTTGCCGAGGCGCTGAAGAATGGCACGGCGATCAGCACCGTTGTCGGCGACGTCACCTTCGACGAGAAGGGCGACCTCAAGAATGCCAGCTACGACATCAACCAGTGGCATGACGGCAAGTACGCGCCGATCGCGCAGTAATCGCCCTGGCACTCGGGTAATCCAAGGGAATGGCCGGGTTCGTCCCGGCCATTTCAGTTTGCGGTCGCTCCTTCTATCCGCCGGCGGCCGCGGTGCATGCGTTCTGGTCCTCGGCGAACCGCACCAGCACCGCGCCGTCGGTGACCTGTGCGCCTTCCCCGGCGATCTCGGCGATCACCCCGTCATGCGGGGCGGCGATGGTGTGCTCCATCTTCATCGCCTCGAGGATCAGCAGAGGTTGCCCTTTGATCACAGCGTCGCCTTTCGCCACGCGCACAAGCTTGACCAGGCCCGGCATCGGCGCGCGCAGGCTGCCGGTGGCGGCGGCCGCTTCATCGCTCCTGGCCAAGGGGTCCGGCACCGCGAAAGTATAGCCGACGGCGCCTTCGAACACCGTGATGTGGCCAGGCCAGCGGGCGAGGCGGGGAACGGCGCGAATATCATGCGAACTGGTGCTGTCATAAGGCGCATCGAGCGCCACCTGGAAGCGCCCGTCCGATCGCACTGAAATCTTTGCCTGAATGGCTTCGTCGCCGAACGTCAGCCGCATGCGCCGCGCCACGCCGTGGAAATGCGCATAGCCGGCGAGTGCCGACCATGGGTCGTTCGACGGCGGCAATGCTCCGGCACCCGAGGCCGCCATGGCGGCAGCCGAGATGATCTCGCCGGTCGGCGGTGCGACCGCCGTCAACGCCTCCTGGTGTCTGCCAATCAGGCCGGTATCGATGTCTTCAGCCGCAAAATCCGGATCGGCGGCAAGAGCGGCAAGAAAAGCGGTGTTGACGGTGGAGCCGGCAATCTCGGTTTGCGCGAGCGCGGTGCGGAGCGCTTCCAGCGCCTGCCGTCTGTCTCCGGCATGGACGACCAGCTTCGCGATCATCGGGTCGTAGTAGGGCGAGATGGCATCGCCAGCCCGCACGCCGGTCTCGATGCGCATTGTTGCCCCGTCGGGCGCCGCGTCGGGAAACTTCAGGTGGTGCAGCGTGCCTGTGGCCGGCAGAAACCCCTTGGCCGCATCCTCGGCATAGATGCGCGCCTCGAAAGCATGGCCACAAAGCGTGATCTCGCTCTGCGTCTTCGGCAGTTTTTCGCCGCCGGCGACCCGTAACTGCCACTCGACGAGATCGGTGCCGGTGACCATCTCGGTGACCGGATGCTCGACCTGCAGCCGGGTGTTCATTTCCATGAACCAGAAGCGATCGGCCTCGAGGCCTTGCGAGGCGTCGACGATGAATTCGATGGTGCCGGCGCCGGAATAGTTGATTGCTCTGGCGGCTTTTACCGCCGCCTCGCTCATTGCCTTGCGCAAAGCCGGCGTCATGCCGGGGGCGGGGGCCTCCTCGATTACCTTCTGGTGGCGGCGTTGCGCCGAACAGTCGCGCTCGTAGAGATGCACCGCATTGCCGAAATTATCGCCGAACACCTGCACTTCGATATGGCGCGGCTTGTCGACATATTTCTCGACCAGCACGCGGTCGTCGCCGAAAGCGGCCTTTGCTTCGCGCCGGGCGCTGGAGAGTGCCTCGGAAAAGTCATCGGGATGCTCGACGCGGCGCATGCCCTTGCCGCCGCCGCCAGCGCGCGCCTTGATCAGCACGGGATAGCCGATCTCGCGGGCCTTTGACGCAAGCAGCACGATTTCCTGCGCCTCGCCATGATAGCCCGGAACGACCGGAACGCCGGCTTTTTCCATCAGCCGCTTGGCGGCGTCCTTCAGCCCCATGGCGCGGATCGAGGTCGCCGACGGGCCGATGAAAACGAGGCCGGCGGCTACCACCTGGTCGACGAAATCGGGGTTTTCCGACAGGAAGCCGTAACCGGGATGGATGGCCTGCGCACCCGTGGCCAGGGCCGCGGCGACAATCCTGTCACCGCGCAGATAGCTCTCGCCGACGGGCGAAGGACCGATATGGACCGCCTCGTCGGCCATCTCGACATGCAGGGATCTCGCGTCGGCATCCGAATAGACGGCGACAGTGTGCACGCCCAGCTTGCGAGCCGTGCGGATGACGCGGCAAGCGATCTCGCCCCGATTGGCGATCAGGATTTTGCTGAACATGGAGCCTCCCGGGTCAGTATCGGGCGGCGCCATTTTGGTAGGCACCGGCCTATTTCGAAGCGGCGATCTCGCAGGCGCCGCCGGTGGTTACCTTGTAGTGCGCGCGCGTGGCCAGACAGGATTTCATAGCCAGTTCTTCCGCTGCCTTTTGTGACGGCGCGTTCAGATGCCCGCCGCAGATTATGTATGATGACATGATCCGGGCATAAGGCGTGGTGGCGTAGGCCGAATGGCCGCCGGCCGCCACATAGGCCTTGTAGGTCTTGGTACATGGATCTTTCAAATTTCGTGGCAAATAGGGCGGGAAACGCTTGTCTCCCTCGCTTCCCGCCAGCGATCCGGCCACGCCCGCGCCATGCGCGGCGGTTAGCAGCAATGCCGAAAGTATTAAAGTAGACGCATTCCGTGAATATTTCCGTTCCATTCTCACCCCATCCCCATTGCAAAGTGCAGGACGAGCGATAGCGAATATTCTCCGGCGCCGCCAGAGCTGCGGGATGAGCTCGCGATTTCGTGAGCGAACGAAAGGCCTGGCCTATAAAATTCAATCTCCACCCAATGTTGCAAGATGTTGTCGGTATAGTTCCGCCATCGCTTCGTCGAAGCAGCAGAAAACAACGATTTCGGGAAGCGCGTTGTGCTTGATGAAGTCATTGACCTCATAGACGGCGATTTCGGTCGCGTCATCTTTCGGATAGCGGTATACACCGGTCGAGATGGCTGGGAACGCCACTGAGCGGCAATCATTGGCGACGGCTATGTCAAGCGAACGCCGGTAACAGGACGCCAGCAGCTCGGCTTCGCCCTTACCGCCGCCCTGCCAGACCGGCCCGACAGTATGGATGACATGTCGAGCCGGCAGCTTGTAACCGCTGGTTATCTTGGCATCGCCGACCTTGCAGCCATTGAGCATCCGGCACTCGAATTCGAGCTCACGACCCGCCGCGCGGTGGATGGCGCCATCGACTCCACCGCCGCCGAGAAGCGAGGTGTTGGCAGCATTGACGATGGCGTCGACATCCAGCTTCGTGATGTCGCCGGTGTGGATGCGGATCCTGTCTTGGGCCTTGCTCATCTCACATCCTGAACACGCCGAAGCGTGTCTCCTCGATCTCGGCGTTGAGCGACGCGGAAAGGCTGAGCGCCAGCACCTCGCGTGTCTTCGCCGGATCGATGATGCCGTCGTCCCAGAGGCGGGCGGACGAGTAGAGCGGATGGCCCTCATGCTCGTATTTCATCAGGATCGGCTTCTTGAATTTCGCTTCCTCCTCGGCGCTCCACTCGCCGCCCTTTCGCTCGATGCCTTCGCGCTTGACCATGGCGAGCACGGTTGCCGCCTGTTCGCCGCCCATTACCGAGATGCGCGCGTTCGGCCACATCCACAGGAAGCGCGGTGAGTAGGCGCGGCCGCACATGCCGTAGTTGCCGGCGCCGAACGAACCGCCGATGATGACGGTCACCTTCGGCACCCTGGCGGTCGCCACCGCCATCACCAGCTTGGCGCCGTCCTTGGCGATGCCGCCCGCCTCGTATTTGCGGCCGACCATAAAGCCGGTGATATTCTGAAGGAAAACCAGCGGAATCTTGCGCTGACAGCACAACTCGATGAAGTGCGCGCCCTTCAGCGCGCTTTCGGAAAACAGCACGCCATTGTTGGCGATGACGCCGACCGGCATGCCATGGAGGTGGGCGAAACCGGTGATCAGCGTGGTGCCGTAGTTCTGCTTGAACTCATCGAATTCGGAGCCGTCGACGATGCGCGCGATCACCTCGCGCACGTCATAGGGCTGGCGCAGGTCGGTCGGGACGATGCCATAGAGCTCATCCGCGGGATGAAGCGGCTGATGAGCTTTCTGTAAGCTCAGGCTTACAGCCTTGTTCCGATTCAGGTTCTTGATGATGCGCCGGCAAATGGCGAGCGCGTGTTCGTCGTCCAGCGCATAGTGATCGGCGACGCCGGAAAGCCTGGTGTGTACATCCGCGCCGCCCAATTCCTCGGCGCTGACGTCTTCGCCGGTGGCCGCCTTCACCAGCGGCGGTCCGCCGAGGAAGATGGTCGCCTGGTTGCGCACCATGATCGTCTCGTCCGACATCGCCGGCACATAGGCGCCGCCAGCGGTGCAGGAGCCCATGACGCAGGCGATCTGCGGAATGCCGGCCGCCGACATGTTGGCCTGGTTGTAGAAGATGCGGCCGAAATGCTCGCGGTCGGGAAAGACCTCGTCCTGGTTGGGCAGGTTGGCGCCGCCGCTGTCGACCAGATAGACGCATGGCAAATTGTTCTGCAGCGCGATCTCCTGCGCGCGCAGATGCTTCTTCACCGTCAGCGGATAGTAGGTGCCGCCCTTCACCGTGGCGTCGTTGACAACGACCATCACCTCGGTGCTCTCGACGCGGCCGATGCCGGCGATCAGGCCGGCCGACGCAATCTCCTCGCCATACATGGACCATGCCGCGAACTGGCCGATCTCGAGGAAGGGCGAACCGGTGTCCAGCAATTGCGCCAGGCGTTCGCGCGGCAGCAGCTTGCCACGACCGACATGGCGATCGCGGGCCTCATCCGAGCCGCCGCGCTCGACTGTCCTGGCCTTTTCAGCGATGTCGGCAACCAGCGCGCGCATGCGCTCGGCATTGGCACGGAAGGTTTCGGAGGAGGGCGAGATCTGGGTTTGGAGGATAGCCATGCTACACCCCCTCCGCCATGATCTCGCGGCCGATCAGCCAGCGACGGATCTCGCTGGTGCCGGCGCCGATCTCGTAGAGCTTCGCGTCGCGCAAAAGCCGGCCGGTCGGATAGTCGTTGATATAGCCGTTGCCGCCAAGCAGCTGGATCGCGTCGAGTGCCATCTGCGTCGCTTTCTCGGCGGCGAACAGCACGCATCCGGCTGCATCCTTGCGGCTGGTCTGGCCGCGGTCGCAGGCGGCGGCGACGGCGTACACGTAGGCACGCGCGGCGTTCATCGCCGTATACATGTCGGCAAGCTTGCCTTGCACCAGCTGGAATTCCCCGATCGGCTGGCCGAACTGCTTGCGCTCGTGAACATAGGGGATCGCTACGTCGAGGCAGGCCGCCATCAGGCCGATCGGGCCGCCGGCAAGCACGGTGCGCTCATAGTCGAGGCCGGACATCAGCACCTCGACGCCGCGTCCTTCCTCGTGCAGCACATTGTCGAACGGCACCTCGACGTCCGAAAAGACCAGTTCGCCGGTGTTGGACCCCCGCATGCCGAGCTTGTCGAGTTTCTGCGCCACCGAAAACCCCGGCATCGCCTTTTCGACGATGAAGGCGGTAATGCCGCGCGATTTCCGGTCCGGGTCGGTTTTGGCGTAGACGACCAGCGTTTCGGCATCCGGGCCGTTGGTGATCCACATCTTGGTGCCGTTGAGCACATAGCGGTCATTGCGCTTTTCGGCGCGCAACTTGAGCGACACCACGTCGGAGCCGGCGCCGGGCTCCGACATGGCAAGCGCGCCGACGTGCTCGCCCGAACATAGCGGCGGCAGGTATTTTTCCTTCTGTGCCGGCGTTGCCCAGCGGTTGATCTGGTTGACGCAGAGATTGGAGTGGGCGCCGTAGGAAAGGCCGACCGATGCCGAGGCCCGCGAAATCTCCTCGACCGCGATCACGTGGGCGAGATAGCCCATGCCGCTGCCGCCGAAATCGGGATCGGCGGTTATGCCGAGCAGGCCAAGAGTGCCGAGTTCTCCCCATAGATGCGCCGGGAATTCGTTCTCGCGATCGATGTCAGCGGCTATTGGCGCGATTCTGTCCTGGGCGAAGCGGCGCACCAGGTCGCGTAACGCCTCGATGTCCTCATCATGCCCGAAGCTGAGCGTGTTCGTGTACATGCCGTTCCTCCCCGGTACCAACGCCGATGTTCACGCCGACCAGGCGCATTGTCATCGAAAGGTATGTCTGCGTGACCTCGGCGATCGACAATCGCTCGCCCGGCCGGAACCAGACGATGACGCCGGTCATCATCTGGATCAGAGCCATGGCCGTCAGGCCGGTGTCCTCGATGCGGAAAATACCCGCCTCGGCGCCATCGCGCAGGATCGAACGCAGTTCCTTTTCGTAGGCCGTGCGCATGCGCAGGATCTGTGTCAGCCTGTCGGGCGACAGGCTGCGCAATTCCATGTTCGACACATGCGTGGCGTGGCGGCGCCCGATATGAAAGGCGATGTGGTTGCGCACAAAGGCGGCAAGCTGCCGCACCGGATCCGCGTCGGCCGGCCTGGAACGCTCCCAGGCCTCGCGAAGCGCTTGCATATGGTCGCGCATCAGCGTGAACAGCAGGTCTTCCTTGGTCGGAAAATAGCGATAGAGCGCGGCCGCCTGCACGCCGACCTCGGCGGCCAGCTGGCGCATCGACATTGCTTCATAACCGTAACGCGCAATCAGGGTGGCCGCCGCTTCACGGACTGCCGCTTCGGTTCGCTCGCCGTGTGATCCTGTGGTGCGCGCCATCGTCGCCTCGTTGACGGCAGAATAATAAAACAAACGTTCAATTAATTCAAGCAGGCGGAAATCCGTCTATCCGATGATCCTGAAATCTCCAGGCGTGGCCCAGGTTTCCAGCTCTTCCACATCGATGCGAGAGACAGCCGCGCCAGGCGGGCCTTGCCGAAGCCGTTCAATCATGGCCGCAATCGCCGCGTCGGCGCCGGTAAGCCATGCCGTCACCGAGCGGTCTCTTTCGTTGCGCACCCAGCCCAACAGCCCGAGCCTTGTCGCTTCATCGCGCGTCCACGCCCTGTAGCCGACCCCTTGGACCGTGCCGTATATGTGCGCCTGCACTGCCCTTTTCCGCTCATTCATGGCTCGCTCCCATTCCATAGAGTCTGGCGCAGCATCGAACGAAGGCAACGGTTGAAACGGTGACCCCGATGAAAATCGAGGGCCTCCGTTCCAAATTTTCTGCCGCCGGCCTGACCGAGATGTGTACCGATCCCGCGCTACTCCGGCCGCGCGTTCTTTCGCTCACCGCGCGCGGCCAGGCCGCGCTTGCGGCACTTCATGCGGCCACGGATCGTGATCTGGCCCGCCTGACCGCGGGCTTGAATGACAGGGAAGCCGCGGAATTGTCGGATGTGCTGGCGCGTGCCGGACATCTGCTCGGCGCCGCGATGGCTCCCGAGCGCCGCGAAGTGCCCTAGTTTCCGCGCGCCGCTGCCAAGGCGCCAGGCAATTCCTCGGCGAAGATGTCCAGTTCGTGGGCGAGACCGACGCTGACGCGGATGCAGTGGTCGAGCCGTGGCGCCATCGGCTTGCGGATGAAGACGTCGCGCGACAACAGCCCCTGCAGCACGTTCAGGGCAAAAGCACCGTCATGGCCGCAGTCGATGGTGACGAAATTGGTCGCCGAGGCGAGCGGCTTCAACCCGTTCTGTTCGGCGATATCGGCAATGCGCCGACGTCCGGCTGCGACCCGGGCCACCACCGTCTCGAGATAGGCCTGGTCGGCGAGCGCCTCGACGCCGGCGATCTGCGCCATGCGGCTGACGCCATAGTGGTTGCGGATCTTCTCGAAGTCGCTGATCACTTGCGTCTCGGCCAACGCATAGCCGCAGCGTATGCCGGCAAGTCCATAGGCCTTCGAAAAGGTTCGCATGCGGATGACGTTCGGCCGCGAGATGTCGATCGGCGGCAGGGCCGAGGCTGGTCCCAATTCGCCATAGGCCTCGTCGAGCACCAGCATGGTGGTTTCCGGCAAGGCTTCGATGAAGCGGATGACCTCGTCGGCTTCCCACCAACTGCCCATCGGATTGTCCGGGTTGGACAGATAGACCAGCGGCGCCTTCTCCCTGACGACCGCATCCAGCAGACCGTCAAGGCTTTCGCGATCATTCTCGTAAGGGACGGTCACCAGCCGGCCGCCGACACCGGCAATATGGAAGTTGAAGGTCGGATAGGCGCCGAGCGAGGTGACCACGGCATCGCCAGGCGCCACGTACATGCGCGCCACCAGGCTGAGCAGACCGTCGATGCCTTCGCCGACCACGATATTTTCGACCGCCACATGGTGATGCGCCGCAGCCGCGACCTTCAGATCGTAATTGTCCGGGTCGCAATACATCCACTGGTCGCGCGCGACACTCTCCATGCGGGCGATGACGCGCGGCGAAGGACCAAAACTGCTCTCATTGGCGCCGATACGGGCACGGAAAGCGCGCCCGCGCTCACGCTCCTGCGCTTCGGGGCCGACAAACGGCACGGTCGACGGAAGCGCGGCGATGAGGGGTGAGAGGGCAGGGCGCACAGGCATGTCGGAAGCTCGCTTCGAAGGGGCCTTCTTGCTAACGTGCGCCACCGGCCGGTGCAAGCTGCGCGATAGAGCATCGGTGCAAATACAAAAAACCCGGCGGTTGCCCGCCGGGTTTCGGTTTCAATAGCCGAAATGTCTTAGAACGAGCGCTGGAAGCGGAGAATGCCGCCGATATTGCTCTTCTTCTCGGCGCCGTCCCAGGCCCGCGTCAGATCATCGCTACCGACGTTCTGATAGTCGACTTCGGCTGTGACCGTAAAGCCGGGAACAACGTCATAGGCGATATTCGCCGCGATGCCGAGGTTCTTCCAGTCGTCATACGAAACCTGAGCGTTGAACGAGGTCTTCTCGTTGAACTTGTAGGTGCCGCCACCCCAAACTGCCCAGTTGCCGCCCCACTGCTTGTAGAAGCCGCGACCGCCAGCCGGAATTGCGTATGTCGGATCGTTGAGATTGTCGTCCGAACCGTAGCCGCCCATGACCCAGAGCGACAGTTCGTTGGAAACGTTGACATCCAAGCGAACCTTGCCGGCCACTTCTTCGTAGTTGCTGTCATAGGCAACGACGCCGGTGATCGCGCCCCAGCCCTGCGTGTACTTCACGCCGCCGACGACATGCGGGACATAGCTGTCGATTGTTCCAACCGTACCTGCACCTTCTTCGAGCGAGACGACGGCCGAGAAGCCATTGCCCGCGTCGAAGTAGTACTGAACGACGTTTGTGTCGAAGCCGCCGTAGGGAACCAGCGTATCGTTGATGACGTTGCCGGCGTAGCCGGTGAACGTATCGAAGGCCGATTCGTCAGCACCGACGCGCAGACCGCCGAGTTGAATCCAGGCGAAGTTCAGCGAAGAGCTCTGGCTCCCGTCGGAGTAGTTGAAACGGGTCTCGGTATAGGTCTTCAACGTGCCGAGTTCGGTTTCCTGGCCAGTCCAGGTCTTCAGGGTGAAGCGGGCCTGCTTGTGCCAGGTGTCGTTCTCGCTGCCATCCTCATGATCGGTGGCGCGACGACCAGTGAAAGCACCCTGATCTCCAGCGGAAGCATCATAACGGACATAGCCGCCGATGCGCAGGCAGGTTTCGGTTCCGGGGATGTAGAAGTAGCCAGCGCCGTAGACGTCGCAAATCTTGACGTATTCAGCGGGCTCCGGCTCGGCGACGACGACGGCGTCGGCGGCGCGCGCACCGGAAACTGCGATCAGGGCCGCAGCGGAGCCGAGAAGAAGGCTCTTGATGTTCATTTTCTGACCTCCAGTCAAAAGTTAAAAAACGGGTCTGGGTATTCTTTGCTGAAGGACAGCGTTCCCTGCCCCATCCCCACTACCGAAAAAGATGCGCACCGCGCCGCTCCTTCGAACTCGACATTACCCATGAGCCGGCGGCGTTCAACAACGATCGTACCGATGAAAGGGCTGTTCGGCTGCTATCCCCCGGCGTTGTTGCACAAATGACACGATTTGGCCTCACTCAGAAAGCTCTCGTTAACCATCAGGCCCGCCGCAGCCGGCTATTTCCGGCCGAATCCGGCATTCGGCCGACGGAATCGTGGCGAGGCCGCGAGTCACCGGCCAGGGATTTGCCGCATAACCGCCCCATCGCGGAAATCCGCGGCGACAGCGCGCCGTTATTTTCCATATTAATGACACGGGCTTGTTGATTGTGCCGGCGCTTTTCTTTATCCAGCGGCTCAACGGAGAGGTGGCCGAGTGGTCGAAGGCGCTCCCCTGCTAAGGGAGTAGAGGTCAAAAGCTTCTCGTGGGTTCGAATCCCATCCTCTCCGCCATCCTGCTTCGCCCTCCGGGCTTCGCAGGACAAGCCCAGACCTTCCAGCGAAGCAGGACGCTCTCCGAAGCCTCGGCGAAGGAGGGCCTGTGGATAGCGAGCGATATGTCGGCATCACATCCGACCTGAAGCGCCGGATCGCCGAGCACAATGCCGGAAAATCCACCCACACGTCTAAGTTTCTGCCCTGGCGGATCGTCACCTATGTAGCTTTCTCCGACCAAGCCAAGGCGGCTTCATTCAAGCGCTATCTGAAATCCGGCTCCGGGCACGCCTTCGCCAACAAACGTCTTTGGTGACTATTCGCACGACAGCGCGAAATCCACATGGTCTCCGAAAAAACTTAATTATCTCAGGCAGTTGATGCCTAAACTGGCGTTGATAGGGCCGTCATTCGGTTCGATTCTGACTGGAGGTCAGAAAATGAACATCAAGAGCCTTCTTCTCGGCTCCGCTGCGGCCCTGATCGCAGTTTCCGGTGCG
>NZ_JAIUHW010000012.1:0-219441 GCF_020165315.1 Mesorhizobium sp. BR115XR7A | reverse complement strand
GATCCAAATCTTTCACAATGGCAAATTAAAACTCTGAGAGGCCTAATTATGAGGCGAGGAAAGCGACCACTGCCGCACGGTTTGCGTCTTGTCGAAGGCACCTATCGCTCCGATCGGCACGGCCCTGCAGAAAACGCCCATGTTGCTGCGCAAGAACGGCTGATCAAGCCCGATTGGATGCGCGGTGGGGTCGGCGAGGCGTGGGATCGATTCATCGCTCCGGCTGGTTGGCTGGATGTGTTCCGGGAGCCTTCCGCGATCGCCTTTTGCGAACTTTGGGAGGAGTTTCAAGCCTGGCCAGTGCGGTTCCCCGCATCGAAGCATGGGCAAATGCGCGGATACATGAACGATCTCGCGCTACTCGGCCGCTGCGGCAGGATTTGACGCCATGAGCAAAACACCCCGCGATTCGGACAGGGCAGCAGCGAGCGCATGATGATGTCACCGATGTTCGCCGGCCACGCTACAGCTTACGGAGTCGCTGCCCATGACGAGGACGTCATCGGCCATGGCGCCTTCATGGATCTGATCCGACAGGGCTTCAGACCCAAGATGCTTATGATGCACGAAGGCTCGGAAATCGGCGACTGGCTTGAATTCCGCGAGGATGACATCGGCCTCCTGGCAATTGGCCGGCTCGATTTGAAGTCTGCCGGTGGCAGGCAGGCGTCCGCGAAGATCGAAACTGGCGAATTCACCGGTTTATCGCTTGGCGCGCCACTCATCGGAGAGATCCGCCAAATTGCAGGAACCAATGGCCGCTTTTGTCGGCGCGTGCTTGCTGTACCGGAAATCTCACTGGTGACTGAGCCGGCAAATCCGATGGCGCGTATTCTCTCATTCACGGCGGGAACAGCATGATCACAAGGCCTGTCCTTTATCTCGGTGGCCCGCCGGCATCGCCTACCGTCGCGGAGCCGTCGCCCGTTCAAACGACGCTTCCGACATCGGCCTACGGCCAGACAATCCCGGTGGTATGGGGCAAGGCCCGCTTGCCGGCTGCTTATATCTGGGTGGCACCAATCCTCACCGTCACCGAAACGCATATGGAGTGGTTTGATCAAGTCACCACGACGACCAGCGCCATGACGGCGCGGCTGCGTTTTGCTCGTCCTCTAGTCCCGAACTCGACATGGGGTGTCCGCAGGATATGGGCTCAGGGGAAGCTGATCTATGATTCCTCGACCGGCTATCGAGCCCCCGGCGTCAACTTCCGCGTCTACGATGGCCGAAGCACGCAAGGCCGCGACCCTTCCCAGGTCAGCGAGGAAGGCACCAACAACGTTTCGGCCCATCGCGGCTATCTCGACATCGTATTTCGCAATTTCGATATCTTCACCATCGGATCTCCTCCTGTCTTCGAAGCGGAATGGATTCAAGATCCGTCGACGGACCCCCAAGTCGAAAACTTTCAGACCTTTTTCTCGGACCCGATCAACACCGTCGCTGCGGCAGACTGGGACGCTCAGGAATTCTATGGCGTCTCGAATGATAGCGGCCAAATTAGACGATTCTCGATCTCCGGCTTGCGAGAAATTTACGCGATTGCGATCAGCGGCCTTGGACGAGCGTATAGCGGCATGACCGAAAACTTCCTTGCCTACGTCCCGATCATGGATCGCCTCGTGGCGTTTGGTTTTGTCCCCGGTCCAGCCGGCGGCACTTTCCCGATCATGCTTGACCCGGTGACGGGAACATCCATCAGCGAAGGTGCTGCGATCGGAGACGCAGGGCAACTGTTGAATGCGGCGGCAGTCTTGCAGTTTGGCCATTCCTCCGGCCTCCTGATCGCCAGCAGCTTCCATATCGGCTACTTCTCGGTCTTCAGGTTCGACGCCAACACGATGACGCGCGTCAGCCTCTCCGGTAGCTTCTGGGATAGCCGGGGACTGCCAGAGAGCATCACCGTAGGCACCATTCGGGACAGTGACGCTGACGTCTATGTGTGCGCGGGAACGTCGCTCTACAAGCTGGTAATCAACGCTCAGGGCCTCGTCCTGACAACGACCACGTTGGCAACGTTCAGCGACAATCTGAGATATGTCGTTTTCTACGATAGCAATTTGATTGTCTGGAATGACAACGCCCAGGCCATCAAGGTCGGCGGCACTGGCGCGACCATTTGGACTGTCACCGTGCCTTACCAACTCCCGGCAGCTTCAGCACCACGCGGCGACGGCGACCCGACGCTGAACAGGTTCGATGATACGTTCTTCACGCAAGACTCGGACCACTACTATTTTACCAATCTGGACGATGGCACGACGGAAACGGTTTCGAAGCCACTTGAGCTGTCACCATGGCGCCACGTCTACGACGCGATCAGCGATACCGTCATCACGACCGATAATTTTGCGGTGCCCCAGCGGCGCCGGTTCAATGTATCGGGAACCGGCGACCTCCGAAATTTGTCTGATTTCCTGTCGGATCTCATGATCCACGGCGGTGGCGAAGATGAAGTCGACTGCATCAACATCGATGATCAGATCCAGGGCGCCGTGATCGACGTCACGGCCGGCGCTCGCGATATCGCGAGATCGACCATCGAACCGTATTCGATCGCCATGTTTGAACGATAGGAGACCGACCGATGTTAATGTCCACCGGCCAGATGTACGGAAACAACCCTGCTCCGAGCCCACTAGCCGATCCGATCACCTATATCGGGAACAACAATTCTGTTTATTCATCGGGTGTGGGCACTTGGGCGAGCGTCCCTATCGCAACGACGGATGCCAGCGACATCGTTCTTGTTGGTCTCGTGCGTGAAAGCTCGTTCGGTTCCACATCTACCAATGTCACGGTAAACGGCACGGTTTGCACCTTGTGGGGTCCGGGCGCTCTACTCGCAGTCGGCGCAGCAGCAGGTTACATAGAGTTTTGGCGGTGCAAGCCGGGCGCACTCGCGACAGCCAATATCGTGAGCAACGCGAGCGCTCTCGCAAACGCTTGTAATTTGTTCGTTTGGGTTCTTCGTGGGCAATCTAACACGCCGGTTGACGAAGTAGCCTCTTCTGCGGTCACCGCCACCACGATTGCTCTCAATGACATCGCAACAGCAGTCGGGGGCGCCGTTGTGGCCATTGGTATCTGTTCGCCACCGGCTACGGGCTATACCGAAAGCTGGACTGGGGGTGACGCCGTGGTTGAGGACGCTGATGTTACGGACGGGTCAGGAAATTACCGTATTGTGGCATGCCATATCGCACCAACCAGTGCGACAACGACAGATGACCTCACGCTGACACTTGCGTCGTCCAAGCTTAACATTGGTGGCGCGATCAGCTTCGGGCCATAGGTTGCCCTTCCTCGCCTTCGTCGCCTCGTGCGGCATCGTATTGGCGTTCGCGTGGCCTTTCCAGGCCTCGTTCGACGCCTGCCGTCGCTGACCACGGATGTACCGGCAGCGGCGGCAACCCTCTCAAACCACGCCCGGGTGGAGGATCTGACCGATATCGATGGCCGGCAGTTGGGCCTCTTTGTGATCCATGGTTTTGATCGCGAAGCCGACACCGGCACAGGTGGCGAGGAAAGCAACGGCCGCCAGCGCAATGCCGAGCCTGGGGCTCTTTTGTGGAGCCTTCACGGCATGGGTGAGATCGTCAAAAGAGGTTTCCATCAGCGGATGCTAATCGAGGATCGGCCAACAACCAGTTAACGTGCCGCCGTCTCACCGTCTTGCTTTACGCCAGCCAGCCTCTTGCGCCTCGGCTTCGCTGCAGAACCAGCGTTCGCCATACTCAGGGCTGATCCTCGTTTCCCAATAATGTTCTTGGCCGGGGACGTGGTAGATGTGCTCGCCGGTGTTGATCGAGATGTTGCCCTTGATGTTGCAATTGCCGCCCGCAAGCAGCAGCGATGAGGGATCAGGGACGTCCAAGCTGCCAAGCCATTTGGTCGGTATGAACTTCACGACTGTATCGAGACCGCTGGGGTTCACAGTAAGGAAAGCCGCAAGCGGCACCATTACGAGCGGGAGGATGTACTGCCACCGCCATGACCTTCGGCGCCGCACGCTCGCGCGCCTCGGCTGATCAGCACCAGCACCTCTGTAATGATGGCCTTTTCCCAAGCCCTTCACTCCCGATGGGACAATGCGTCCGTTGCGGGGGAGAGTCCAGATTTGATTAGGCACTGCTAAAAAAGGGCGGCACGGCTCGGGAACAAGTTGGATTGGCCCAAGTTCGACCCGCAGGCGCCATACTCATCTCCCGCCCGTGGCGCACCGGCCCGCTGCTTTCCCCTCGTGCAGCGGGCCACTTCGTTCTGTCTGCCTTAAGGGGAACCGAATCATGGGCCTACGACTTGTTAGCTTCAAAGAAGCTTGTATGAGGCGCGCCTAATGTTCAGGGATAAAGAAACTCGAGTTTTAGAAGCGGCCCTGCTCGCGGCGGTACCGATCGCGGTAATGGTTGCGGTGGCGATGGTCAGCCTTACGTTCGGTTGGTTCGGATGAGCACCCGAGGCACTGACTTCCTCGACCAGTGGATCCGGTCCAACGTTCCGGGGACAGTCGGTGCGGATGTCATCTCAGTCGCCGAACTGACACAAAAGCTTTTCGCCGATGCCAAAAAGGTCGGCATCAGCAGCACTGAGATCGAGGAGGACACCGGCAGCGTCTATGAGGCGGTCCTTGATGCGATCGTCCACCACGATGCCGGGTTGGCGGACTGACTGGTCTTCCTTCGACCCCTCGTACCGGTTGACAACGCTCCCCTTCGCAAGGCAATTTTCTCTCTGCCGAGGACAACCGGGGAGGACCATTATGAAGAAGACCTATGAAAAGCCAGAACTGAAGAAGCGTGAGCGTCTGGGCAGCATCGCGGCCCAAGTGATCGTCATCTCGAAGTCGGCCGGCTAACCGATCCACACAAGCATCATCAAAGCAGCCCGCCGGCCGGAGCCAGCGGGCTTTTAGTGTTCGGGAACAGCTCGACTGGTCGCAAGTTCGGGTGAAGAGCCGGCGGCGCGTCCGGGTCTTTCGCGACGCTGGCCGGCCCGCGCTCTACAGTGGGGTGGGGTGCGGGCCTCAATGGAACATACGTCAGAGTCAAAGGTTCGGGAGCCAGCCGGGTACTCCGGCGGTTCTCCACTTCTGTCAGCTGCCCGCTGGCTCCGGCCGGCGGGCATTTTGTGCGCATGTGGGAACTTGGTATTTCTCGGCAAGTTCGATACGTGGCAGCTCCCCGTGCTGCTGGTCAGGATGTCCCCCCTGGCCGGGCCCGTTTTTCCTTGCCCCGTACTGCCAGGAGGCGGGCCCACGGGGTGGAGAGCGGGACTGTTTGGGCTTTTGCGTTTCAGGAGCGTGTGACGACTTCGGGCCTCAGGCGCTCATGCCGAGGCTGTTCGTGCCACATCACCTGGCGCAGATCGCGCATGTCGACGGGCTGGCCGCAGATCTTGCACTTATAGAAATGGTCGTCCTCGTCGGAGGGCTCGTGCGGCTTGCCCTTGATGGGCGGTCCAAGGTCAGAAGGCTTCGTCATGGGGCCAGCAACATCCCGGCATGGTAAAAGTTCCGGAACCATTTTAGCTAAAGCTTATTGAATCGACGGTTTGCGTGAGTGAGTTGATGCGTCTGAAGTTCATTAAGCCAATGGAGCCCGAACTGGTCGATACCCCGCCACAAGGCGATGATTGGATCCACGAAATTAAATTCGACGGGTATCGGACCCAAGTCATAAAGGATGACGATGGGATTCGGTTGATCACCAAGAATGGGTACGACTGGACCGGCCGATATATCCAACTTGCCGGCGAAGCAGCGGCGATCGAGGCGAAAGACTTCATCATCGACGGCGAGGCGATCACCATCAACGAAGCTGGCCTGTCTGACTTCCATGCAATGCAGTCAGCCGTCACCAGCCGAACGCCATCTCGCGACCTGTATCTGGTGGCGTTCGATCTCCTGCACCTCAACGGCCACGATTTGCGCGACATGCCGGTGGAAGACCGTCGCGAAATTCTCCAGGCATTGATCCCGGCTAGTGGCCGCATCCAGTTCAGCGAAGCTATGCCTGGGACCGGCGCTGCCGTCTATCACCTTGTCGACCAAGCCGGCCTGGAGGGCATGGTTTCAAAGCGCAAGGACAGCACCTATCGCAGCGGGCCGACGATGAACTGGCGCAAGATCAAGTGCTATGCCGAAAAGGAAATGGACATCATTGGCGTTCAACGCGAGGCGGGCAAACCCGCGATGGTACTTATGGCAGACAAGGGCCGCTATGCCGGTGGCGCCTTCGTCACGTTCAAGGCTCACAAACGGCAGGCGCTATGGGACCGCGTGCAAGGGAAGGTCGGCGGACCTGCTCCGAAGGGTCTTAAGAGCGACAAGGCAGAATGGCTAAAGCCCGGTCTGGTCGGCCGCGTGCGGTTCCTGAAAGGCGAGGAGAAGCTACGTCACGCCTCTCTGAAGGACTTTCGGGAAAAATAACGGCACCGTCTTGCAAGCGGATGCGGGCGAGGAATATAATCCTTTCGTTGCGGCGAACCCCTAAAACGGAGATCGCCAATGGCTAGGTCCAAACCATCAAAACAGCTTTCCCAGGCTGAAATCGAGCGCTTTCTCGTCGCGGCGGAAGCGCTGCACAAAAGCATCATAAAGCCGTTTATATCGCCGCACTGCGAGCATTACCGCGCCACGCGGACCCTGCATGAGGCGCTGTTGAAGGCTGTGCGGGAAGTGACGGGGAAGGAAGTCGAGTTCATCCAGTGGAATACCACCGGGCCGGTGCTGGGTATGACCGAGTGACCGCTCACCCCGCTACAGCGTGCCCTATCGCGATTCCTAGGCCGATTGCGAAGCCCAAGAGCAAGTTCGCTGCCATCTTCAGGGCAAACGCGCTGTAGCGGCTCCCCTGGCCCATTTGAGGGGCTTTCAAGGCGCTGGCGAGATCATCGAAAGCGGTTTCCATACCGGGCAACATATACCCGTCGCGCGAATCTGTGAATCCCCGGTTTGTTCACGGCGAAACTGGAGCCGACGCCTGTCATTTGAGGATGAAGTAGAGTGGAATCAGAATAGAAAACGCAGCGACCGCTGTGAGAAATAAGTCTGTGATCATGCCATCGCCGTGCGCGATGATCCGACGCATCGGTATCACGCAACCCCGCCCCAATTGTTGCCCTAACTGAGCAATCGCGCAATCAAGGCAGGAGTGCAAGCACTGACCAAAATTAGGCGGGGAAAAGAATAGGGGCCTCGTTTATTGGGCAAGAACTGGACGCTTCAATCCGTCATTGGCGCCAAGTGTGCGTCAGTGCCTT
Organism: Mesorhizobium sp. BR115XR7A; assembly: GCF_020165315.1. Lineage (NCBI taxonomy): Bacteria > Pseudomonadati > Pseudomonadota > Alphaproteobacteria > Hyphomicrobiales > Phyllobacteriaceae > Mesorhizobium > Mesorhizobium sp. BR115XR7A. Next base: position 212,175 of record NZ_JAIUHW010000012.1, on the reverse strand, counting down.
TTGCCGTAACCCGGCCTGCAACCACAGCAGGACCCCACCGCTCGAAAAGCTGCCGGCGCCAGTGAAATTCTGTTGGCTCTGTATTTCAATCTTGGTTGTCATCAGGCGACAGTCCGCTCGATGGTGATTTTCTTCCCTCGGGAAAGCGCGACCAGCAAACCGAGAATGATGTCGCCGAATAGCCAAAGCCAAAGCAGCATACCGACTGCGAGGGTTCCGCCGATGGCAGTGCCGGCCTGTGCTGCAGCGTCCGCCGTCGCTTGGAAATGCGCGCTCGATATCTTGATCGCGTAGAATATCCACAGCCCCATCAGAGCGTTGAAGGCCAGGAACATCCACCAGAAAATCATTCCGAAGAAACCACGCTTACGTTTCTCGATGCGCTCGATGTGCGGCATGTTTTCCCTCCCCCTTTTTGGTTAGTAGGACTCAACTGTTCCGTCTTGGTAGACTACCTTCTTGATTGCGATCTCGGCCGTTGCGGTCCCCGCATCTACGGGGCCAACCATCTTGCTGTAGGGATCGTCGTTAAGGAACTGGTTGTCCTCCCAAATTAGGAAGGTGGGGCTTGTCTCGGTCGCGCCCGGCCCGATGTTGACATCCAATTTACTGTCACCGCTTAGGACTACATCGCCGAACGCATCTTTGATGGACACTACCAAAGCCAGGGCCGATACTCTCTTGGCCGTAGAATTGGTAAATGACATATGCAGTTCAATCCGAGGGTTGAAAATCTGCTGTTCGTAATTTTTGGCTTGGATGTTGAATCGAGCTTTGGCGAGAGTAACGGGGGCCGCAGATTTTTGGCCTGTTTCTACCGATGGCGCGCTCGTTCCTAGGCCGTCGTAGCACGCCAGCCGGTCCGCGCCGTTTACCAACTGCCGACAGTTTTCGATGCCCTGAAGGGTTTGAGCTTCTGCATCGCCAGCGACAATCACTAGTGCAAACCACAGGAATTTTCCCCAACCCACAGCACTATGCTCCCCCAGTCAATCCGCCAATACTTGCGCAACTCCAGCACGCGTGCAAGCGAACTTGCGCCTTTAGGCCTTCCGAAGCCTCACGCCAGCGCCGCCCTGGATCATCTCACCGTCACCGAGAAGAACAATGCCAGCGTCGACGAGGGCGCGCTGCAAGACCTGGATGGTTGCCGGCCGAGGGTCGGTAGACCCACTTTCGAACAGGGTGAGAGTCGCGATTCCTATCCCAGCCGCGTCCGCGAGCTGCTGCTGCGTCCACTTTATGAGTGCGCGTCCAGCCCGGCATTGATCAGGTGTCATTTCCATCCCTTAGTGATAGCTTATCCAATCATTTTATGCCAGAAGTATAAAAAATTTATTGACAGCATGAGAGCGTGTGGCCCACGTTGCCCCTGCGGCAATCACGCCGCCAAGCCCAAGGGGGGCAATCCCGTGTTGAATAAAATCACCGCTTCAGCGGCCGGCGAAGCTATGCCTGCTGCCAACATAACCCGCCGGCTCATCCTTGCCGGTCTCGCCTCTCTACCGGCCATGGCTGCCGCAACAGCAGCCGTACCAGCAGCACTCGCGCTCCTGATCACGCCCCCAAGCCACGAGGCCCGAAAGCGCCGCATTGAAGCCTTGCTTGATACATTGCCGCCCGAAGTCGCCGAGCGCCTTCGATGGGCGATACACCAGCGGTTAGACAGCGTGCTGTCGATGCAAAGTGAAGGCGCATCGCCGGACGAGATCAAGGCTTGGCTAGCCAGCACGCGGGAAGCTTGGATCGCAGGGAATGAGGTGGCGGTATGAACGCGCCCTTCGTCCGAACCACACCGACTGGGCGCGGCACTGCTGTGAGGGCCGGAACGGTATCGCTGGCCGAATTGCTTCGACGCTACGACTTGGCGAAGGAGACGAATCCTGACTTCGTCTCAATGTCGCGGAAAGCGCTGATCGCAAAATACCATGTGGAAGGGGGGCAGCAGCCATGACGGAGATGGTGGAGCCCTGCGTCGTGCAGGACACGTTCGTGCAGGGCGTAGGCCGCGTCGAGGAGCTTTCAAAGAACCTCTTTCGCGTTTCCTACTTCGCCAATCAGCGCGCTTATGATGGGAGCCAGGAGCGCGTGTGTGTGGCCAAGTTCGTCGTGACGTTCGAAACGATGCTCGCAATGTCACAGGCCACGGTAAAGCACACCGAAATCAGTGATGAGGTGCTTTTCGGCCCGACCGGTAGCGCAAGAGTGAATTAACTGAAAACTGGTTGATAAATTTGGCCCGGCGGCTTCAGCTTGCCGGGCCTTTTGCCAGAGTGGACAACTATGTCCTACACTTAGAGCCAGAGGCATCATGTCGCGCGGATTGGGAACGAAGCAACTCCTATTGCTCAAAGCGATTCGCTCGATTGAGCTGGAGCGCGAAGACGAGCGCTCGCTCTGGTCGATCTCCGGCATTCTTGAGCGGGCTTATTCGCTTTCGACCGACATGCAGGATGTAGAGCGCCGCCGCGATGAAGCTTCCGCCGTGCGAGCTGCCCATGTCGATCGGTTGGCAAGAGAGGGGGATAAGCGCGCCCTTCTATTGAAGGCCATTGACCGGGGATTGGTCCGCCAATCGAGATGGGAGGTCGGCGAACGCTATAAGCGGCGAACACCCGAATGGGTTGAACATCACCTCAACCCGTCCCGAACTCTGGCACTTCTAGAGAAGCGAGGGCTTATCCAGCGCGAGAGGGGATACGCCGGGCTCACCGAGACGGGTCGAGCTAAGTGTAGGACATAGTTTGCGCTCGCTGCCTCATGGTGGCGGGCCTTCTGCTTTCAAAGCGGCGTCGCAGTTGTCCAGATGTCTGCATACGCGGGGACCTTCAGCATCGCGACATCTGTTGGAACCAACGCGATAGACGCAGGCGACCTTGCAGCGAGATCCTTGAACGATTGGCTAACGCTCCAGACCTTGTTGTCGTCGACGATTATAAGTCTATCGTGAAGCGCGCGTGGAGGGGTGGTGCGGGCTTCGATTGGTCGCTTCGCAGCATACTGCGACGTCCAGCGCCTTACCGCTGGTGCAACGGTGCCTTTTACCGACGCTGAATCTGACAGTAGATTCAGCTGCACGCCTTCTGGTATCATGGCAGCGAAATCAGTCAGGATCACTTCATCCATATACGGGTCAACGACTAGCACCTTGGCTTGTGCCTCTTTGAAGATCTTGCTAATCGCGGACATGGCATCCATTTGGCTGCCAACTGGCAGGAAAGCTCCGGCCGACGATGCCGGTGCTGCCAACTCAGCTGATGCCAGTGCACGCTGCATGATTCCCCAGAACGTCTTTCCATAATAGCTAGGAGTACCACGGTAGTTTGTTGCAGCCGCTTTGACCTCGGCTGTGTCGCGCGGATCCCCAGCTGCCTTGATCAAGGCGACAGCCTTGCTAATCCAGATCTCATTCTCGGGAGTATACCGCTCAAGATCGACGGGCATTATCGACAGGTGGTGCCCGATACGAACGTATAGTTCCTGAGCGTCCAGAGGCCTCGACTGCATTTTTTCAAATCCGATTAGTTCGTGAAAGTTCAGGGGCGTATATTCGACGGATATTCGTCTAAATAACTTTGGCAGCATCTAAGTGTCTGAAAAATCTGGTACGCCCAAGGGGAATCGAACCCCTGTTACCGCCGTGAAAGGGCGGTGTCCTAACCGCTAGACGATGGGCGCGCTCAGACGAAGCGGCTTATACTGGCGTTGTGTGCAACCGGCAACCCGTTAGGTGCCGCCTTGGACAACTTTTTTCAGACCTGCCAAATCAGCGTTTTCGCGGGGGCGGAAGAGCTTGCAATTTGCGGTGACGTCAGGCGCCCCGGCATCCTCGGGTGTTCGCGACGGAGCTTCGCTCCTGCTCTGCCCGTGGATGACGAAGTCGCGGCCTTCGCCGCTGACAGGCTCCGGCCCGACAAATCGCCGCTAGCCGTCGTCACCGCCGCTGCGCCGGCGGCAGCGCCAGTTCCAGTCGCGCTCGGGGCCGACGTCGACATGAACCGATTCGGTGTGGCAGTAGGTGCCGACGCCACCGCGGCCGGGCATGGTCCTGATGTAATTCGCAAGCTCCCACTTGGAGACGCCGGGCACCTGGATGTCGGCGGCGGCGCAATACATGTGCAGCGAATTCTTGGCGCCGTTGGCGCGACGGTTGCGGGCCGGATCGCGATAGCCCGAGGTCACCATCATCTTGCGGCCGTAATGGCCTTCGATCGTCTTCAGCACGCGCACAAGGGACGGCTTCAGGCAAGCCACGTCGACGCTCTCATTCTGCTTCAAGAGACCGTTGGGCGCGAGCCGAGCCATGCCGGCGGCGGAGGCAACCTGATAGGAGCCGCCCGAGCCTTCGTCCTCGTTGAGGTCGACGTCGCTTTCATCGTCGAGGCCGGATTTGCGCTTGATCTCGAACAGGGCCGTCTGGCGCACGCCGGGCAAGGCGTCGCTGCCGGTGATGTGACCGGCATCGCCGCCAAGTGAAGCCAGTTGCAGTGGCTTCTGCGTGGAATCAGCAGAGGCCAAAGTGATGATCGGTTTTGCCGCGGGCGGAGCAGGCTTGGGCTGCACGGCAGGCTGTTCGCCCGATCGGGTGTTGACCAGCGGAGCAGGCGTCGCCGAAGCCGGGGTGGCGCCAAACATCGACGCCAGGAAGCCTTTTTTCTTCGGCGCGTCGGCTTGCGGTGCCTCGCCGGCGGTCACGTACACCGGATTGTTCATCACCGGTGCCGCGGCTGGCGTCGGCGCGGTGGCGGCGGCGGCGGCGATCTTCTGGGCGACCGCGTCTGTCTGCTGCGCCGTCTGTACCGGCTGCTGCAAGGACTGCGGCGTCTGTCCCGCGATCGTTTCCGCGCCGGCCGGTATGGTGAGCGGGAAAGTGGCCCCAGGCTTGGCAATCGGTACGTAAGCAACCTTTTCGGGGAGTGCCGTGTCGCTTTCGCTCATCACGGTCGTCTGCTCTGTCGCCACTTGCGACGACGAATCAGCGGCGAGAGGCTTGCCCGCGGAGGCGGCGTGGAGGTCCGATGCGGAAGCATTATAGCCGGGCATTCCAACCGACATTGTCGGATCGCCAGCCGATGTGCAGGAGGCCAGAAGCATGGAGCAGAGCGCTGCCACAATGGCGCGGCGTTCTCCCTTTGCGAGGCTCCATCCTGCTGATTTCAAAGTCAAATTCCCCCTCGGTGTCCGATCGGTATATACCTGGCGCCGACTGGTATGTCCGCGTCAGGTGGACCTTTGTCTCCGATCCGGAAACGAGACCTGTGTCAAATCAGCAAGCCTGTAAGTATTTTTGCAGCGATTGCCGAATTGCGGCCGCTTGATGGTTGACGACACCATTTCGCCCGCTTTTGCGGGGGCGTCAACTCACCAGACATTACAGTCCGTTACACACGCACCTTGACATAGGTCCCGGGAGCATCGCCCAAGGTTTTCATATGCTTGCCGGGTTTGCGGGCAGGCACACGGGTGTTGTCCTTGGCCTCTATCCAGCCTTGCCAGTGCGGCCACCAGGATCCCGGATGGTCGGTGGCGGAGGCTATCCACTGGTCGAAGTCGCCCTTCGGCGGACCGCCGGTCCAGTACTGATATTTGTTGGATGCGGGCGGATTGACGACGCCAGCTATATGGCCCGATCCCGCCATCACGTACTCGACCGGGCCGCCGAAATATTTCGAGCCGAGGAAGACGGACAGAGCCGGCGCGATGTGATCTTCCCGGGAGGCGAGATTGTAGACCGGAATGGTGACATCGCCGAGCGAGATCGTGTGGCCCGCCAGTTGCATCGTGCCGCGCGAGAGGTTGTTCTCGAGATAGCAGTTGCGCAGGTAAAAGGAGTGGTTGGCCGCCGCCATGCGGGTCGAATCGGCGTTCCAGTAGAGCAGGTCGAAGGGCAGGGGGTCCTTGCCGCGCATGTAGTTGTTGACAACATAGGGCCAGATCAGGTCACCCGAGCGCAGCATGTTGAAGGCGGTCGCCATCTTGGTGCCGTCGAGATAGCCCTTTTCGTTCATCGACTTTTCCACCGCCGCGACCTGTTCCTCGTCGACGAACACTTTCAGATCGCCGGCATGGGTGAAGTCGACCTGTGTGGTGAAGAAGGTCGCCGACTTGATGCGGTCGTCGCCTTCCCCAGCCATCAGCGCCAAGGCCGCCGCCAGCAACGTGCCGCCGACGCAGTAGCCTATAGCATTGACGTCGCGCTCGCCGGTCGCCTTCTCGATCGTGTCGAGGCCGTATTGCAGGCCTTCCCTGATATAGGCTTCCCAGTTCTTGGCGCCGTGGCGTTCATCCGGATTGATCCAGGAGATGACGAAAACGGTGTGGCCTTGCTCGATCGCCCAGCGGATGAAGGATTTCTGCGGGTTGAGGTCGAGTATGTAGAACTTGTTGATCCAAGGCGGGCAGATCAGCAGCGGGCGCTTCAGCACCGTCTCGGTCGCCGCATCATACTGGATGATCTCGGCGACATCGCTGCGGCCGACCACCTTGCCGGGCGTGGTGGCGATGTTCCTGCCGATCTCGAAGGGTGAATAGTCAGCCTGACGCAGTTTGAGGTCGCCCTTGCCGGCGGCGATGTCCTCAGCCAGCATCTTCATGCCGCGCACCAGGTTTTCGCCGTTGGAGGCGACGGTTTCGCGAAACAGTTCGGGATTGGTCAGGATGAAATTGGACGGCGAGATGGCGTTGGATACTTGCTTGACGTAGAAGCTCGCCTTGTGGCGGGTATGCTCGTCCAGGCCTTCGGCATGGTCGACCAGTTCGGACGCCCAGCGCGAGGTGACCAGATAGGCCTGTTTCAAGAAGTCGAAGAAGGCGTTGCGGCCCCATTCCGGGTCCTGGAACCGCTTGTCGCCGCGCTCCGGCTTGACGGCATCGTCGGCGCCTTCGGCATTGGGGCTGACGCGCTGGATGGCGTTCGCCCAAACCGTCATGTAGCCGGCGAACAGCCGCGTCTGCGCTTCGAGCGCCCGCTGCGGATCGGCGAGCCAGTATTCGCTGAGCTTGGAGAAGGTCTTGACCATGTCGACCACCGGCTCGGCGACTTGGTCGCGCACCTCACCTTTTTCGCGCGGTTCGGCCCACGCGGAAGCCGCCTTGCCAGCCTGCTCGATCATCCGCGCCATGTTCAGCGCGAAGCGTTCCGGGTCCTTCACCAGATATTGCTCGACCGTCGAAGGTCCGCCATCTTCCGCTTTGCCCGAATCGGGTGTTTTGGACATGGTTCGCGGGGTTCCTCCGGAAGCGTTTTCTTGACATATTAACATGGGACATCCGACAGGGTCCAATCTCGCTCTACCCCGGCTGCCAAGGAAACAATATGACGATTAAGTTTGGCGAGACTGTTTTTTTCGGTGCCGGCCACTTTTGCCGCATCAGCGCGGCCCTCATGCTCCTGGCCGTTGCCGGATGCTCGAGCACGAATACCAGCGGTCCGGTGCCGATGGCCACCGACGCGGGCCCGAAGGACACCGGCACCTTTCCGAACCTCAACATCCCGCCGCAGGTGGCGGCGAAACAATTCACCGAGGCCGAGAAGAAAGCCAAGCTCGCCCAGTTGAAGGCCGACGAGAACGGGCAGGGCGCCAAGGGCGGCGGCGCGGCCGTCACCAACCAGGCGGCGCTGACCGATCTCGCCAAGAAACATGGTCCGCAGACCCTGAAGCAGATCGAAGGCAAATGCGACCCCGCCCTCGACCCTACCTGCAAATGAGTATATAGCGCGCGCCCAACGCTCCCTTGCTGTCTGGAACTGCCATGGAAGAATTTCACAAGGTCCGCCGGCTTCCGCCTTACGTGTTCGAGCAGGTCAACCGGCTCAAGGCGAGCGCCCGTTCGCGGGGCGCCGACATCGTCGACCTCGGCATGGGCAACCCGGACCTGCCGACGCCCAAGGCCATCGTCGACAAATTGTGCGAGGTCGTGCGCGATCCGCGCACGCACCGCTATTCCTCGTCGCGCGGGATTCCCGGTTTGCGCCGCGCCCAGGCAAACTACTATGCCCGCCGCTTCGGCGTGAAGCTCAACCCCGACACCCAGGTGGTGGCCACGCTCGGTTCGAAGGAAGGCTTCGCCAACATGGCGCAGGCGATCACCGCGCCCGGCGACGTGATCCTGTGCCCCAACCCGACCTATCCGATCCATGCCTTCGGCTTCATCATGTCGGGTGGGGTCATCCGCTCGCTGCAAGTCGAGCCCGATGACGGCTTCATTCCGGCGCTCGAGCGCGGCGTCCGCCATTCGATCCCGAAGCCGCTGGCGCTGATCCTCAACTATCCATCGAATCCGACGGCACTGGTCGCCTCGCTCGATTTCTATAAGGACGTGGTGGCCTTCGCCAAGAAGAACGACATCATCATCCTGTCCGACCTCGCCTATTCGGAAATCTACTTCGACGGCAATCCGCCGCCTTCCGTGCTGCAGGTGCCGGGCGCCATCGACGTCTGCGTCGAGTTCACCTCGATGTCGAAGACCTTCTCCATGCCCGGCTGGCGCATGGGCTTCGCCGTCGGAAACGAACGGCTGATCTCGGCGCTGACCCGGGTCAAATCCTATCTCGACTACGGTGCCTTCACGCCGATCCAGGTGGCGGCGGCGCACGCGCTCAATGGCGACGGCGCCGATATCGCCGAGGTGCGCGACATCTATCACAAACGCCGCGACGTGATGGTCGATGCGTTCGGCCGCGCGGGATGGACCATTCCGGCCCCCGCGGCCTCGATGTTCGCCTGGGCGCCGATCCCTGAGCCGTTCCGTCATCTGGGCTCGCTCGAATTCTCCAAGCTGCTCATCGAGCACGCCGATGTGGCGGTGGCGCCCGGTGTCGGCTTCGGCGAACATGGCGACGATTTCGTGCGCGTAGCACTGGTCGAGAACGAACACCGGATTCGCCAGGCGGCACGCAACATCAAGCGCTTCCTGTCGGCCAGCGCCAAGCAGCCCAACAATGTGGTGCCGCTGTCCGCCCACCGGTAAATACAAATTCGATCTTATTTGAGGGGCGTCGCCTTCCATGGCTGAAGCACTGCGTGTTGGAATTGCTGGACTTGGCACGGTCGGTGCATCGGTGGCGCGCGTGTTGCGCGACAAGGCGGCGGAACTGACCCGCCAATGCGGGCGCGACATCATCGTGTCGGCGATTTCCGCACGCGACCGGAAACGCGAGCGTGGCATCGATCTGAGCTCCGCGAATTGGTTCGACGATCCGGTCAAGATGGCGCAGACCGCCGAGATCGACGTGTTCGTCGAGCTGATCGGCGGCGATGAGGGGTCGGCGCGCGCCTCGGTGAAGGCCGCGCTCGAAGCCGGCCGCCATGTCGTCACCGCGAACAAGGCGCTGCTTGCCAAGCATGGCGTGGCGCTTGCCGAAATCGCTGAAAAGAAGGGCGTGCTGCTCAATTACGAGGCCGCGGTGGCAGGCGGCATCCCGGTCATCAAGACGATGCGCGAGGCGATGGCCGGCAATTCCGTCACTCGTGTCTTCGGCATCCTCAACGGCACCTGCAACTATATCCTGACCCGCATGGAGGCCGAGGGCGTCTCCTTCGACGTCGTGCTGAAGGACGCGCAGCGGCTGGGTTATGCCGAAGCCGACCCGACCTTCGACATCGAGGGCCATGACACGGCGCACAAGCTGTCGATCCTGACCAGCCTTGCCTTCGGCACCAAAATCGCCGCCAACGACATCTACATGGAAGGCATTTCTAACATTACCCAGGCCGACATCCGTGCCGCCGGCGATCTCGGCTACCGGATCAAGCTGCTCGGTGTCGCCCAGCGCACCGAAAGCGGCATCGAGCAGCGTGTGCACCCAACCATGGTGCCGACTGCTTCGGTCATCGCGCAGGTGCATGGTGTCACCAACGCAGTGGCGATCGAGACCGATATCCTGGGCGAGTTGCTGCTCTCGGGCCCCGGCGCCGGCGGCAATGCCACCGCCTCGGCGGTCATCGGCGACATCGCCGACATCGCCAAGAGCCGGCCCGGCTTCCAGCATGGTCCCGTCTTCGGCCGGCCGGCGAAGGAGCTGAGACCGTATAAGAAGGCGCAGATGCGCAGCCATGCCGGCGGCTACTTCATCCGGCTGACCGTGCACGACCGCATCGGCGTGTTCGCGGCGATCGCCAAGCGCATGGCCGACAACGATATTTCGCTGGAATCGATTGTCCAGCATGCGGTCAGCGGCGAGGCGGCGGCGCAGAAGACGGTGATCCTCGTTACCCACGAGACCACCGAGGCCGCCGTGCGCAAGGCTGTCGACGGCATCACCAAGGACGGCCATCTGACCGACAAGCCACAGGTCATCCGCATCGAGCGGGCAGGGTAGCAGGCAGCCTCGTTGCCGTGGGCATAACCATCGGCGGTGTATCTCGGTTCGGTGAGGACATCCAGCTGCCGCCGGAACGAATTGGCGTCGGTACCGTTCTCTTGGTCAGCAACCAAGGGAGCTGCTTCATGGCCGATACCAACAAATCCGACGCCCCTGACATCGGCGACATCCAGAAGACGCTGGAAAAGCAGATCGCCGACCTGCGCAAGGAGATCACCAAGATCAACAAGAGCATTTCGCAGCGCAGCGCGGAAATGCTCGATGATGCCAGTGAGCAAGCATCGGATTTCTACGATACTGCCGCTTCCCGCGCCTCGCGGACAGCGCAGCAGTTGCGCAGCCAGGCCCAGTCCGTTTCGGAAGTCGCGCGTGAAAATCCGGGCACGACCACAGCCGTGCTTGGCGTGATCGGCCTGCTCGGCTTTCTGGCCGGGATTGCCGTCGGCCAGTCGATGAACGACACGTCGCGCCGCTGGTATTGACCGCGCCGATATTGAGCCGGCAATGCCGGCTCATTTCTCCGTTTCAGCAAGTCATTTAAGGAGGGCATTATGGCTTCGTCCGTGTTAATCGGCATCCTGATTACATTTCTGGTCATCATTCTCGTTCTCTACCTGGTGCAGCGGCTGCCGCTCGACGCCAGGATGAGGCAGATCGTCCAGGTCATCGTCATCATCATCGGCATTATTTCGCTGCTCAAATACCTCGCGGTTTTCTAGGACCACGAAGACGGCAATTTCTGTTTCGTGCCGGCCCGGTTGATCCCAAACCGGGCCGGCATTGTTTTCAAAAATTCGGTTCAATCGATTGATATTGCTATCCTTTCGATAAACCATCCGGCAGGTCTTGCCGTTGTCATGGTCGTTTGACAAAACAAGCACGCCTCTTGGCGGGAGGCGGCATCAAACGAGGATTTGTCGAATGAATGTGGCCCAGAACATCGTCGCCGGCCTTGACCGGATACTCACCATGGAACTGGTGCGCGTCACCGAACGGGCCGCGGTCGCGGCCGCCAGGCTGCGCGGCCGCGGCGACGAAAAGGCTGCCGACCAGGTCGCCGTCGATGCCATGCGTGAGGAGCTCAACCGCCTCGCGATCAAGGGCACGGTGGTGATCGGCGAGGGCGAGCGGGACGAGGCGCCGATGCTCTATATCGGCGAGGAGGTCGGGACCGGCAAAGGGCCCGCGGTCGATATCGCGCTTGATCCGCTCGAAGGCACGACGATCTGCGCCAAGAACCTGCCGAACGCGCTCGCCGTGATCGCGATCGCCGAGAAGGGCGGCCTGCTGTTCGCGCCCGACGTCTACATGGACAAGATCGCGGTCGGTCCCGGTTACGCCGACGGAGTCATCGATATCGAAGCCTTGCCGGCCGAAAACGTCGCCAGCCTTGCGCGAGCGAAGGGCGTTGCTGTGTCCGACATCACGGCCTGCATTCTCGACCGTCCGCGCCACGCCAAGCTGATCGATGCCGTGCGCGCCACGGGCGCCGCGATCCGGCTGATCGGCGACGGCGACGTCGCCGGCGTCATCCACACCACGGACGCGGAAGAAACCGGCATCGATATCTATCTCGGCACCGGGGGCGCGCCGGAAGGCGTGCTGGCCGCTGCGGCGTTGCGCTGCACCGGCGGCCAGATGCAAGGCAGGCTGATCCTCGATACGCCGGAAAAGGTCGCACGTGCCGCAAAGATGGGCATTTCCAATCCGAAGCGGATCTATCAAGCGGAAGACATGGCGCGTGGCGACGTGCTGTTCGCGGCCACCGGTGTCACCGATGGCAATATGCTGGCTGGCGTCAAGTTCGGCCGCACATACATCACCACCCACACGATCGTGCTGCGATCGTCATCGCGGACCGTGCGCGAGATCAAGGCCAGGCACCAGGATCTGGATAAGTTCTAGACTTGCTTGCGAAGCCGGGCCGCAGTTGTTAGCCATCTGGCTGCCTCCGATGGCGGCAAGGGTTTAACGATGACACCGCCTGATCGGCATGCGGCCTCTGATGTCTCGGGCGGCCAGCGAACGGTGGGTGCACGGCTGAAAGGCGGAAAGCGTAGTTTTTCTTGAAGTCTCCCGCGGCCTTTGGCTTATCCTGCCGCCAACCATGAGTTGGCAAAGCGCATGATGGGCGAAAGGCGCCTCTTCCTCGATGTCAGGCAGTCGGCAACCGGTCTCTCCTGGGAGCACCGGCTGACCGAACGGCAGGACATGATCGCGCTCGCCATCGCACAGGGTCATGGCGTGCCCGACATCGTCGCGCGCGTTCTTGCCGGACGCGGCGTGGCCGCCGATGAGACCGAGCGGTTTCTGGACCCGACGATCCGCGACCTGTTGCCGAACCCGGCCTCGCTGACCGATATGGACAAGGCCGCTATCCGCATCGCCGCCGCCGTCATGGCGCGGGAGAAAATTGCGATCTTCGGCGATTACGACGTAGATGGCGCGGCCTCGTCGGCCTTGCTGAAGCGGTTTCTCACGCATTTCTCGGTGCCGTCCGAAATCTATATCCCGGATCGTATTTTCGAGGGCTACGGTCCCAATCCCGATGCCATGCGCGAACTGGTATCGCGCGGCGCGACGCTGATCGTCACAGTCGATTGCGGCACCAACAGCGCCGTTTCGATCGACGCGGCCAATGCCGCCGGCGCCGATGTCGTGGTGCTCGACCACCACCAGGTCGGCGGCGTCTTGCCTGCGGCAATTGCCGTCGTCAATCCAAACCGCGACGACGACCTTTCCGGACAGGGCCATCTCTGTGCCGCCGGTGTCGTGTTCCTCGCTTTGGTCCAGACCGCAAAGGTGCTGCGTGGCCTGAGCGATGTCACGCCGCCCGACCTGCTTTCCCTGCTCGATCTCGTGGCGCTTGCCACCGTCTGCGACGTGGTGCCGCTCACGGGCGTCAATCGCGCCTTCGTCGTCAAGGGTTTGCAAGTGGCGCGACAGCAGAAGAATGAAGGCATGGCCGCGCTGGCACGAGTGTCGCGCGTTGGCGAGCCGATCAGCACCTTCCATCTCGCCTATCTGATCGGTCCGCGCATCAATGCGGGCGGGCGCATTGGCGATGCGGCACTCGGCAGCCGGCTGCTTGCAACGGACGATCCCGTCGAGGCGCAGACCATCGCAGAGACGCTAGACCGGCTGAACCAGGAGCGGCAGCTGATGGAGCAGGAGATGCTCGCCGCCGCGCGCGCCGAAGCCGATGCCGAGCTCGCGGGCGGCAGCGGCCCGGCGATCGTCGTCACCGCCAGCAACAGCTGGCACCCCGGCATCGTAGGCCTGCTTGCCTCACGACTGAAGGATCACGCACGGCGGCCGGCCTTTGCCATCGCCTTCAACGCCAACGGCACCGGCACGGGCTCGGGCCGTTCGGTGTCGGGTTTCGACCTTGGCCGGCTGGTGCGCGAAGCCGCCAATGCCGGGCTCATCGTCAAGGGCGGCGGCCATGGCATGGCTGCCGGCATCACCGTCGAGCGGGCAAGACTGGGTGAGCTCAGGGCCTTCTTCGAGGAGCGGGCAGCCGCCGACGTTTTCAGGTTGCAGGATGAGGAAAGCCTGGCGATAGACGGCGCGCTTGCCGCCGAAGGCGCGACGCTCGGCCTGCTCGATGCGTTGGAAAAGGCGGGGCCCTTCGGTGCCGGGCATGTCGCGCCTGTTTTCGTGCTGCCGCGCCATCGGCTGGCCGACATCAGGCCGGTCGGCACCAACCATATTCGCGCCGATTTACAGTCGGAGAGCGGCGGCCGCATCCAGGCGATCGCCTTTCGCGCCGTCGATACGGTGCTTGGCGAGTTCCTTTCCAAGAACCGCGGCAAGACGGTGCATGTCGCCGGCTCGCTGTCGGGCAATTACTGGAACGGCAACCGTACGGTGCAGTTTCGCATCATCGACGCCGCGCGGGCGTAGGGCGCGCCGGAAACCCGCGCAATTCAGCCGGCCGGCGCATAACGCAGCAATGTCACGCCCTGGGGGAGACTTTGCGTGCCGAGCGGGGTCAACGCCAGCGACAGGCCGGATTCAAAATATGGCTTGCCGCCACCCAGCACCACGGGATGCATATAGAGCCGGTATTCGTCGATGAGGCCGGCTCGTGCCAGAGAGGCGGCAAGGTCGGCGCCGCCAAGGATGACGAGGCCATCGGCCTGCGCCTTGAGAGATCGTACCGCATCCTCCGCATCGCCATCCACCAGCCGGGCATTGAGCCCGACTTGCCGAAGCGTGGTCGAGAAGACGATCTTCGGCGTTTCGCGCCATGCATGGGCAAAATCCCGCTCGACCTCGGTGGCGCCGGTTTCGCGTTCAGGGCTGTCCCAGAAGCGCATGGTTTCGTACATGCGCCGTCCGGCGAGCACGGCGGAAGCCTGCCTCATCATGTCGTTGAAGTGCTGGTGCAGTTCCGCCTCGGGCACTGGCAAGCCGATGTCCCCGTTCGATCGGGCGATATAGCCGTCCAACGACGTCAGCATGGAATAGACAATCCTGGCCATCGGCACCTCCGCCTCAAGCGACGCAGACACCATAACCAATTGCGTTTGGCAATCAGTTTGCCCTGAGGCCAATACAACTTGAGGAAATGGTCTAGGCGAGAACCGTCTGCAGCCGCGTCAGTTCGCCGATCTGCGCCATCGTCGCCTGGTAGCCGAGCTGGATCGCCTCGTCGGCCCGGTGAAATTCGGTGAGGCCGATATGGCTGAGCTTGGGCTGCAGCGACATGTCGGGCGGGTCGCCGGCAAGTCTCGCCCGCGAAATACGGTCCTGGATGATGTTGAAGGCTTCGACCATCACGCCGGTGATGCCCAAACGCGTCTGGTGCGATTGGTGTTGGGCGTCGACCTGGCCGGGCCTTGGCGCATCCTTTTCGATAACCAGCTCGCCAGCGCTGTGCTTGATCACGGCGGCGCGGCCGAACAGGTCGTAGTGGAGGTTGACCGCCACGACGAGCGGCTGCTCGTAGGCGCGGCAGACCGAAACGGGCACCGGGTTGACCAGCGCTCCGTCCACCAGCACGCGGCCGTTGCAATCGACAGGCTCGAACACGCCAGGCAGCGCGTAGGACGCGCGCATGGCGGTGATCAGCGATCCGCTCGACAGCCAGATCTCGTGGCCGGTGCGGATTTCCGACGCGACGCAGACAAATGGCTTGGGCAGATCGTCGAAGCGGATGCCGGCCACGTGCTCGCGCAGGCGCGCGTCCAGCTTCATCCCGCCGAAGAGGCCGCTGCCGCGCAGGTTGAGATCGAGCAGGCCGAAGATACGTCGTCTGGTGAGGCTGCGGGCGAACTCTTCCAGCTCATCCAGTTTGCCGGCCAGATAACAGCCACCGACCAGGGCGCCGATCGAGGTGCCGGCGATCATCGAAACTTCGATGCCGGCTTCATCGAGCGCGCGCAGCACGCCGATATGGGCCCAGCCTCTGGCGCAACCGCCGCCGAGCGCGAGCGAAATACCTGTTTTCTTGGGGGAGGTTGTTTCGGATGCGCCGCCTGCCGAGGACAGGCCGTTGGCCTCCCTGACATCTGGTCTGTTACGCAATGACGCCCATTCGAGCATCATGATCTCCCTTGTCCCAGGCTAGTATACGGACGGGCCGTATCGAAATGATGAATCTATGTGGTCGGTGTCAGGCAGAAGGTTCAAGCTGATGGCTTCCGATACGTGTTTTCCGCATCGAACAGCGGCTTGCTGCCGTCGTCGGCAAGCGTCCCCTTGCCGTCGATCAGCCCCACCGTCCGATAAAAGCATGAACGCCGGCCGGTGTGACAGGTTGCGTCGTGGCCCAACACTTTCACGCGAAGCCACACCGCATCCTGGTCACAATCCGTGAGCATCTCGACGACATGCTGGAAATTGCCCGAGGTTTCGCCCTTCTTCCAGAGCGTGTTGCGCGAGCGCGACCAGTAATGGGCAATGCCTGTTTCCAGCGTCAGAGCCAGCGCCCGTACATTCATATGCGCGACCATCAGCAGCATGCCGTCGGCGGCATCGGTGACGACGACGGTGACAAGACCGGCGGCATCGAAGCGCGGCGAAAACACCGCGCCTTCCTCCAAGGCTTTCTTGTCCGAGGGAGCTTCCGGAAATTCCAGTGCCGACATTGCCGGTCTATCTTCCTGTTGACCGCGACGTCGGCAAAGGGCTTACGCCCTGCCGCCGCGCACCATGGTGACAAAACGAACCTGCTCTTCGGGCGTATCCTTGAAGACGCCTGTGAAGGTGGAGGTCAGCGTGGTGGAACCTTGCTTGCGGATGCCGCGCATGGCCATGCACATGTGCTCGGCCTCGATCATGACGGCAACGCCGCGCGGGTTGAGCACGTCCTGGATGACGCCGGCAATCTGGGCGGTCAGGGCTTCCTGCGTCTGCAGCCGATGGGCAAAGATATCGACGACGCGCGCGATCTTGGACAGGCCGACGACCTTGCCGTCGGGCAGGTAGCCGACATGCGCCTTGCCGATGATCGGCACCATGTGATGTTCGCAATGCGAATGGAACTGGATGTCCTTGACGATGACCAGGTCGTCGTAGCCGGCGACCTCCTCGAAAGTACGGCCAAGCTCCTCGGCCGGGCACATGTCGTAGCCGCCGAACATTTCGCGATAGGCCTTGGTCACGCGCTTGGGCGTGTCGATCAAACCCTCGCGATCCGGATTGTCGCCGGTCCAGCGCAGCAAGGTGCGTACGGCGGCCTCGACTTCGGCCTCGCTCGGGCGGTCGGTGACCGGCTTTTCCATATAGGCGGACTGGGGCATTAGTTTCTTGATGACGGCATCCATAAAAGGCGTCTCCCGTAGTTCCTCTCTGAGGAGGAACGAGTTGAACGGACCACGACCTTTCGGTGTCGGAAACTCGCCCCGTTTCCAGCCCCGTAAGCGGCGTGAACTTCCCGGCAAGGACAGTGGCGTTCGCCGCCTTGTCGATACCGGACTGCCAGCATTATATATGGTCGTGCCGAGCGAATGAAAGACGCAACAACGGCAATCGCTGTTCGCTTGGCGGCGACGGATTGGAAAATAATGATCAACGACGTCTACAACGCGAAAATTCTCGGTTTTGCCGGAAATATCGCCCGCATCGGCCGGCTCGATCATCCCGACGCGACCGCGAAGGCGCATTCCAAGCTGTGCGGGTCGACCGTTACCGTCGACCTCAAGATGGAGGACGGCGTGGTCACCGACTTCGCCCACGACGTGAAGGCCTGTGCGCTCGGACAGGCATCGTCCTCGATCATGGCGCAACATGTCGTCGGCGCCAGCGCTGAGGAATTGCGCGCGGTGCGCGAGACCATGCTGAAGATGCTGAAGGAGAACGGCGCGCCGCCGGAAGGCCGCTTCGCCGACCTCGGCTATCTGGAGCCGGTGCGCGACTACAAGGCGCGTCACGCGTCGACCATGCTGACTTTCGACGCCGTGGTCGACGCCATCGGCCAGATCGAGAAGAAGCGCGCCGACGAAGCGGCCTGAGAGTGGTCTTCGAGCTTACGGTGAGCGGATCCCGCCAGAGCGGTCGTTCATGCCATGGCTTTGTGTTCGCCGGTACTCTTGCCGCTTCACTTGTGTCGGCCGGTGGCTCAAGCGGGGCGGAACCAGCAGTCCAGCGCGATATCGGCGACTATCTCATGAGGGCCGTCCAGCCCTGTTGGAACGTGCCCGCAAATGCCACAAATACTGCACGCGTCCGGATCAGCCTGAACAAGGACGGATCGCTCGCCGGGCCGCCAAAAATCGTCGGCCCCGTGACATCGGCAAGGCATAAGGTTGCCGAAGCCGCCATTCGCGCGATCACGCGTTGCGCGCCGTTTCCCGGGCTGGCGTCCTACGGCGCCGACTATGATTTGTGGCGCGACATCGTCGTCACATTCTACCCAGCAGTCGACCCGGCGGCGGGACATCCGTCCATGGACATCAACGACCTCGATAAACTTCTCGGAAAATACAAGAAGGTAAAGTAGCCGGCTCCGGCCAGCGCACGGCTCAGGCCGGAGCTTTCAGCGCTCGCCTGCTTTCGATGAATTCGCTTCTTAGCCAGTCGGCGAAGGCCGCGGCCGGTTCGGAGAGACTGTGCAAACTCCTGGCCACCAGCCAATAGGCCCCGGATGCGACATCGATGTCGAACGGTTTGACCAGTGCCCCGGTCTCCAATTCTTCTCCAATCTGCAGGAGATCGCCCAGCGCCACGCCGTGGCCGAGCAGCGCGGCCTGCTTGGAGAGTGAGGCGTCCGCAAGCATCGGCCCGCGCGTGGGCATGGCGTTGGCGGGTACGCCCGCCGCCTCGAACCAGCGCGTCCAACCCTGGCGGTTTTCCTCGTGCAAAAGCGTGAAGCGAGCAAGATCGGCCGGCTTCCCGAGGGCTGGGCCCGATGAAAGCAGCGCCGGCGACAGAACCGGCGAATCGACTGTCGAGGCCAGCCGCTCGGCTTCGCTGCGGGGCCATGACGTCGCGTTCGAGCTGAAACGTAAGGCAAGTTCGGGCTGGTCGCTGCGGAACTCGATCAGCCTTGGGTCCACTTCGAGGGAGACGTCGATATCGGGCCGCAACTGGCGAAACCGGTTGAGCCGGGGTACCAGCCAGACGGATGCAATCGACGGCTCGACGCTGACACGAACCACGGCCTGCGCGGGAACCGCGACCAGTTCCGAGAGTAGTTTGTCGATGTCGTCGAAACTTCTGACCAGTTGAGCAAGCAGCCGACGGCCTGCATCCGTCAGTTCGACGCGGCGATGGTGCCGTTCGAAAAGCGGTTGGCGCAGGAAGGTTTCGAGTTCGCGGATCTGCCGGCTGATCGCCGCCTGCGAGACGAAAAGCTCCTCGGCGGCGTTGCTGAAGCTCAAATGCCGCCCCGCCGCCTCGAAGCTCCTCAACGCCGTCAGGGGCAAGCGTCCACGCTTCATTTCGCATAACCCAGGATTATCCGAAGCGGAAATTATACTCGTTTGAAGGCGAAGGCCAGCGGCGGTCTAATCGTCTTCAAGGAGATGCCGCCATGATGCAGTTGCTTGAGATCCTTGGCGACGTCATACGGATCGCGACGTTCCAATGGCGCCACGAAAGACGCGCTACAAGGCATCACGAAGAATGGTCTCATCCTGGCCGGTGGACGCCGCCAGCCGACCGACGGCCATTTCGCCGTTCCCGCCCGTGACCGCACGGCGATCGGGATTGCGTTCTCCGGTGCAAGCGCACATCTATCAGCTGGAAAACGCGGAGATCGCAGTGGGCGACCAGCACAGGCATGCGCATACAGCCGGAGCGTCGAGGCGCGGCCGCAACTGGCCCGGCCCCTGGCGCAAGACGCCGGGCCGCTTGCTCGGCACCTCGCTCGTGCGGCTTTACCAATTGACGCTGTCCGGCTTTGTCGGCAATTCCTGCCGCCATCTGCCGACCTGTTCGGAATACGCGCATGAGGCGATCGCCCGCCATGGCCTTTGGGCCGGCGGCTGGATGGGGTTGTTCCGCGTGCTGCGCTGCGGCCCATTCGGCACGCATGGCATCGATCTCGTGCCGCAGGCGCTGGCATCCCGCTACGTCTGGTTCATGCCATGGCGGTACTGGCGGATTGGTCGCAAGCGCGGCGAAGCGCAGGGCTAGGGTGGCTGGTCGCGTCGCGCCGTTTACGCTCCGGTAGGGTTAACGCAAGCCTGCACAACAACTGCGCATTTGAGACAAAATCGAGACAAGAGACCTCGCTAAGCCCGCTCGCGAACCCCCTTCTGGAGCGAGCAGAAAATGCGCAATGTCGATCGTCTTCCCTTTATCATGGCTGGTGTCCTGTTCCTGCTCGCCTGGCTGCTGGGATTTCCGATGCGCGCGCAGTCCGCGCCGCTAGCGGACGTGCAATGCACGCTGATCGCCGATGCCCAGAGCGGCAAGACGCTTTACCAGGACGGTACCTGCGACCAGCGCTTCAGCCCAGCCTCCACGTTCAAGGTGCCGCTTTCGCTGATCGGCTACGACGCGGGCATCCTTGCCGATGAACATACCCCGGCATGGGACTACAAGCCCGAGTTCAACGCGGTGAAACGCGACCAGAAAACCGTCGATCCGACGATCTGGGAACGTGATTCCATCATCTGGTTCTCGCGCGAGATCACCCGCAGGCTCGGACCTCAGAAATTTGCCGGCTACGTATCGAAGTTCAACTATGGCAATGGTGACGTTTCCGGCAATCCTGGCAGGGATGACGGGCTCACCCATTCCTGGGTTAACTCCTCGCTCAAGATCACGCCAGTCGAACAGGTTGCCTTCCTGCGGCAACTGCTGGCCGGCACAATGCCGGTGTCGGCCAAGGCGCATGAAATGACACGCGCCATCATGCCGAACTTCAAGGCTGGGGACTGGGCCGTTCAGGGCAAGACCGGCACGACCAGGCTCGGCGCGGGCGGCAAGGACAAGCGCTCGCTCGGATGGTTTGTCGGCTGGGCTGGGAAAGACGGCCGCCAGATCGTGTTCGCCCGGCTCGTCGTCGATACGAAACGCACCGACATGCCGAAGGGGTTGGCGACACGGGCCGCGTTCCTGAAGGACCTGCCACGGCTGATTAAGTGAGCCGGGCTTTACGGCGGCGGCATCTGCTCATAAAAGATGCCGCCGCCGGACGCATCCGGCACCCTGGCAGGTCGCAGCCCCGAACCGCTGATGATCTGCATTTACCACCCGCGCTCGTTTGCGGGACTGGATAGGAGATACACATGCTGAATTCCGTTTCCCTGACATTTCCCGATGGCTCCGTGCGCGACTACGATGCCGCGATGACCGGTGCGGGTCTCGCCGAATCGATCTCGAAGTCGCTGGCCAAGAAGGCCGTGGCCTATGCCATTGATGGCACGGTGCGCGACCTCAGTGATCCCCTGGGCAAATCCGGCAAGGTGGAGATCATCACCCGCGACGATCCGCGCGCGCTGGAACTCATCCGCCATGACACCGCGCACGTGCTCGCCGAAGCTGTTCAGGAGCTGTGGCCGGGAACGCAGGTCACCATCGGGCCGGTGATCGAGAACGGATTCTATTACGACTTTGCCCGCAACGAGCCGTTCACCCCGGACGATTTCCCGGTGATCGAGAAGAAGATGCGCGAGATCATCGCGCGCAACAAGCCGTTCACCAAGGAGGTCTGGTCGCGCGACAAGGCGAGACAAGTCTTCGCCGACAAGGGCGAGCGCTACAAGCTCGAACTGATCGATGCCATTCCCGAGGACCAGGATCTCAAGATCTATGCGCAGGGCGACTGGTTCGACCTTTGCCGTGGTCCGCACATGGCCTCGACCGGCCAGATCGGCAATGCCTTCAAGCTGATGAAGGTGGCCGGGGCCTATTGGCGCGGCGATTCCAACAATCCGATGCTGACGCGCATCTATGGCACGGCCTGGGCCGACCAAGCGCAGCTCGAAGCCTACCAAACGATGCTGGAAGAGGCCGAGAAGCGCGATCATCGCAAGCTCGGCCGCGAAATGGATCTTTTCCATTTCCAGGAAGAGGGGCCGGGCGTGGTCTTCTGGCACGCCAAGGGCTGGAAGATGTTCCAGAACCTGGTGAACTACATGCGGCGCCGGCTCGACGAGCAGGGCTACCAGGAGGTTAACGCCCCGCAGGTGCTCGACAAGAGCCTGTGGGAGACGTCAGGCCACTGGGGCTGGTACCGCGACGCCATGTTCAAGGTGACGGTCGCCGGCGATGAAACAGACGATGACCGCATCTTTGCGCTGAAGCCGATGAACTGCCCGGGCCACGTGCAGATTTTCAAGCATGGGCTGAAATCCTATCGCGACCTGCCGGTGAAGCTGGCGGAGTTCGGCAATGTGCATCGCTACGAGCCGTCGGGCGCGCTGCACGGGCTGATGCGCGTGCGCGGCTTCACGCAAGACGATGCGCATATCTTCTGCACCGAGGAACAACTGGCGGCCGAGTGCCTGCGCATCAATGACCTGATCCTGTCGACCTATGCCGATTTCGGTTTCGACGAAATCAGCGTCAAACTGTCGACACGGCCCGAAAAGCGCGTCGGCACGGACGAGGCCTGGGATCATGCCGAGGCGATCATGGGCGGCGTGCTGGAGACGATCAGGACAAGGTCCGGCAATCGGATCAAGACCTCGATCAATCCGGGCGAGGGCGCCTTCTACGGGCCGAAGTTCGAATATGTGTTGAAGGATGCCATCGGCCGCGAATGGCAATGCGGGACGACGCAGGTCGACTTCAACCTGCCGGAGCGTTTTGGCGCCTTCTACATCGGCTCGGATTCGGAGAAGAAGCAGCCGGTCATGGTGCACCGCGCCATCTGCGGTTCGATGGAGCGTTTCCTCGGGATCCTGATCGAGAACTATTCCGGCCACTTCCCGCTATGGTTCGCGCCGCTGCAGGTGGTGGTGGCGACGATCACGTCAGACGCCGACAGCTATGCGACCGAGGTCGTGGCAAAGCTGAAGGCCGCCGGGCTGTTGGCGGAAGCCGATCTGCGCAACGAGAAGATCAACTACAAGGTCCGTGAGCACAGCCTGGCCAAGGTGCCGGTCATCCTCGTCTGCGGCAAGCGCGAGGCGGAGGAGCAGACGGTCAACATCCGCCGGCTCGGCTCGCGCGATCAGGAATCGCTTGGTCTTGCCGAAGCAATCGAACGGCTGACCGAAGAAGCGATCACGCCTGATCGCCGACGCAAGCGCGCTGCTTGAATCGGAGTGTTTTTCGATCGAATGGCGGTGGAGCGATCAACCGCCATTTTCATATCCCTGTCACGGCAACGTTGTAACGAGCCCCTATGCTCAAGCTGAAATCGCGCGAACGACCGTTCCCAGAGCTTTCCTACGCCAATCCGCACCAGCCGGCGCTGGCGCGCTGGTTCATCCATTCGGTCGAAGGCCTGTCGGGCCGCGATCGCTTTGCCGCGCTTTATGATTTCTGGCGCCGCCAGGTGGTGCCGACGGGCGAGCGTGTGTTCAGCCGCATGCTGGACCTCATTGACGTGGGCGTCCGAATTCCCGACCAATGGCCGCCCGCGCAATTGCCCGACACGCCACTGGTAATCGTCGCCAACCATCCCTTCGGCATCGGCGACGGCATTGCCGTGCTATCGCTGGCAGAGCAACTCGGCCGGCCTTTCCGGGTGATGATCCACAAGGACCTGCTCAGGATCCGCGAGATGGAGCCCTATTCGCTGCCGATCGACTTTTCCGAGACCAAGGACGCGGTGAAGAACAACATGGCCGTGCGCCATGAGGCGGTCCGGCTGCTCAGGGAAGGTGTCACCATCGTGGTGTTTCCGGCCGGCGGTGTCGCCACTGCGCCCAAGGGTTTTGGCCGCGCGCGCGACCTGCCGTGGAAGATGTTTCCGGCCCGTCTCGTCCAGGAGGCCAAGGCATCGGTCATCCCCATGCATTTCTCCGGCCAGAACGGCAGGCTTTTCCATCTGGTCAGCGGGCCGATGAACATGGCCGAGCGCGACGGGCGGGTGGCCAAATTCGTCGGCAAGGCCTCGCTGACCTTGCGCACCTCGCTGCTCATTCGTGAATTCGCGCGGCTGTCCGGCAGGGCGATCGACGTGCGCGTCGGCAACGTGCTGAGCTGGAACGAACTGGAGCCGCTGCGCGACCGCAAAACGTTGCTCGACCGTCTCTATCGCGGTGTATTCGACCTGGCGCCGAGCCTGCCGCGCCGTCGCATTCCGTTCCTCCCGGCGCGAACCAAGCTCGCCGCCTGAAGGCTAATCGGCGCCTTCCTCGGGATCCATCGCCGCTGCTTCGGTGGCGAGAACCTCAATTTCCTGGTTCTGCCCGCCAACGACCGTGAAATCCTTCTGGTAGATGCGATCGCGGTTCTTGGCGATGATGGTGTAGTCGCCTTCGGCCAGCACCATCGAGGCGAAGGCGCCGACGGTTTCCTTGATCGGATCGCCGGATTCGTTAAGCAGCGACCACGAGGTGTCGGCAATCGCTTCGCCGCCCGTCTCGCGTACCAGCTTCATGGTGATTTCAGCGGCGTGATGCTCGACGGTGGCTTCCGTCAGCTTGCCCGCCTCGACGCGGATATCGGATCGGATGACGGCGTTGACCGCGCCGTAAGTCGAGACGACATGATAGATGCCGGCATTGAGCCGCACGACGCTGTTGGGTTCGACATCGGGAATGATCAGCGCGCGGTCGCCATTGGCCTCGGCGGTGCCCTCATAGATCGAAAAGCGCAGTTTCTTCGGCGGTATGCGCACGCCGCCGGACAGGACCGCGTCTAGCTTCAGGCCGCCGGCATCGAGCACGAGGCTTTCTCGCTTGGCTTCCTTGCCGACTGTGATGCGCTTGGTGGCGCCGGCGCGGCCATAGGAAGCGTGGACCAGGTAACTGCCGGGCTCGAGCTGGAAGACGGCGCTGCCGCCATGGGAGGAGGCGACCATGGGCAATTTGCCGTTCACCGCTTCTGGCTTGAAGACACGCCAGACTAGCCCACGTGTGATGTCGGTGCCCTTGTCGGTCAACTGGGCCGAGAGCGTAATGGCGCCACCGCCGCCAAGCGCCAGCGGGGTCTCGCTCTTCGGCGTTGCATAGCTCGAAATTCCGGGAAGTTTCAGGTCGCCGACGCCGTCCTTTTCCTGCGCGACAGCCATGGAGACCGGCAGCAGGAACAGCGCGGCGCAGAGCCGAACCAGGAAAAGACGCAGTCGCCCCTCAAACATGCCTTGCGTTGAAGCCCATGGCGGTGGCAATTTCAAGGCTTAAGAGTCCGATCCGGGACTCTTCAGCCCGGCGTTTGCGCGCCTTTGCCCGAGCCGCCCGAATTCCCGATGGTGCGCTTCAGCTCAAAACAGAGTGTTTCAGGAGACTTGCGCCCATGGCGTCGCCGATCATCGACTTTCTATTGACCCGAAATTCAGCGCCGATACCCGACCTCAGGGAACCGGCGCCCAGCGACGCCGATATCGCCACGATGATCACCGCCGCCACACGCGTGCCCGACCATGGACGGCTCGAAACCCTGGCGCTTCATCCTTTATCGCGGCGAAGCCCGCATCGAGATCGGCAAAAAACTAGCGGCCTTGGCCGAACAGCGCGAGGGGCCGTTGCCGGAAGGCCGTCGCAACCAGGAACTGGCGCGGTTCTCGCGCGCGCCGCTGGTGATCGGTGTCGTATCCATTCCGAGGGAGAACCCAAAAATCCCGCAATGGGAGATGTTCCTGTCCGGAGGCATGGCGGCGATGAACCTGATGATCGCGGCCACTGCGCTGGGCTACGGCACGAACATGATCAGCAACTGGTATTCCGACGTGCCGGAGGGCAGGGCGATTCTCGGACTGGCGCCGCAGGAGCGCGTCGTCGGTTTCGTCCATATCGGCTCCTACGCCGGTCCGGCGCCGGAGCGGCCACGGCCCGATCCGGCCAAGCTCTACACCGATTACGCCGGACCTTGGGCGGGCTGAATGTTCTACGAGCCGTCCAAGGGGCATGGCCTGCCGCACGATCCTTCGAAGGCGATCGTCGCGCCGCGCCCGATCGGCTGGATATCGACGCTGAACCAGGCCGGCGAGGTCAATCTGGCGCCATACTCCTTCTTCAACGCCTTTTCGACGCGACCTTTCATTGTCTGGTTTTCCTCGGAGGGTGAGAAGGACAGCGCCTCGTTTGCCCAGGAAACCGGCGAGTTCGTCGCCAATCTGGTCAGCCGCGATCTTGCGGACAAGATGAACTACACATCCGTCGACGCACCGCGTGGCGTCAACGAGTTCATCTATGCCGATCTCGCCATGGCGCCCTCGCGTCTCGTCAAGCCGCCGCGCGTGGCGGCTGCACCAGCGGCGCTCGAATGCCGGGTGACGGAAGTGTTTCGCCCGAAGGCGCTGGACGGATCACCGACGAGTGCCTTTGTCGTCGCCGGTGAGGTGATCGGCGTTCACATCGACGATGCTTTCCTGAAAGACGGCCTGTTCGACATCACCAAGGCCGGCAATGTCGCGCGTCTCGGTTACATGGATTACGCCAGCGTCGACGAGGTCTTTTCGATGCGGCGGCCACGCTGGGGCAAGGAGTAGCCGTCAGGCGGATATCCCGGCCGCTTTCGCGCGGGCCAGAAGGCGTTCGGCCAGCCGCAGATGCGGACGGTCGAACATCTTGCCGTCGATGCCGACGACGCCCGGATTTCCGGCCGCATCGAAGGCCGCCACGATAGCCGCCGATTGTCTCACCGCCTCGGCAGAGGGCGTGAAGGCGGTGTTGATGACGGGCACCTGATCGGGGTGGATCGCCATTTTGCCGGTGAAACCGTCACGCTCGGCGTCGGCACATTCCGCGGCGAAGGCCGCCATGTCGCGAAAGCCGGGAAATACGGTGTCGATCGCGGCGACTTCCGCGGCTCCGGCCGCGAGAATGGTCGTCAGGCGGGCGTGACGGAAGAGATCGGTGTAGCGGCCGTGCTCGTCGCGGGCAGAGCGTGCGCCGATCGCCGCCGACAGATCTTCCGCACCCCAGGTGAGACCGGCGAGCCGTGCGCTTGTCCCTGCATAGGTGGCGGCTGCGAGCACGCCCGCCGGAGTTTCGGTGATGATCGGCAGGATTTTTATCGACCCGTCGGGCAGGCCGTTTTCGGCTTCCCAAACCCTGAGCTTGGCCGCGAGCTGCTGCACATCCTGGCCGCTGTTCGATTTAGGCAGCATGATGCCGTCCGGCCTTGCCGGAACGAGCTTGGCAAGATCATCGTCCGTCATTCCGGTCGAGAGGTCGTTGACCCTGATATAAAGCGCCGAGTTGGTTTGCCCCCTGCGTTCGAGGATAAAGCGCGCCGCGATCTCGCGCGCCCGCGCCTTGTTCTGCGGCGCCACGGAGTCCTCGAGATCGACGATGACCACGTCGGCGCCGGCGCCAAATCCCTTCTCCAGCTTCCGTTCGGAATCGCCTGGAACGAACAGCAGCGAGCGCATCAGTCTGCCTTCTTCAGCATCATCGCTTGCCTGATGCATTTCGCGACCAGATCGCCATGCTGGTTGTAGGCGCGGTGCTCGAATTCGACAATGCCGCGATCGGGCTTCGACCTGGATTCGCGCACCGAGACGACAGATGTTTCGACGCGGATGGTGTCGCCGTGGAAGACCGGGTGAGGAAACACGGTTTCCTTCATGCCCAGATTGGCGACCGTCGTGCCGACCGTGATGTCGTTGACCGAAATGCCGATCATCAGGCCGAGCGTGAACAGCGAGTTGACCAGCGGCTTGCCCCATTCGCTCCTAGCGGCGAAGTCGAAGTCGATATGCAGCGGCTGCGGGTTCAGCGTCATCACCGAAAACAGCATGTTGTCGCTCTCGGTCACAGTCTTGCGCAGCGTGTGCTGGAAGACATGGCCGACGACAAACTCCTCCAGATATAGCCCAGCCATCTTCCGCCTCCTGCGCTGTCTGACGGTTGATAGGCGCTGCTTCAGGCGCTCGCAAGCCAGTTAATGAACATGGTGAACCGTTCGTAAACCATTTCTGCCTACCCTTCTCACGGGGCCGGAAACCTTCCGGCATGGGGCGTAAGCAGACGGGCATGGTAGTTGTTTCGCATTTCCTGAAATGGATCTACACGGCCAGGGTTTCGGAGCGCGCCGCCGCCGCTCATGCGCTGGCCCGAGCCTATGTCAATTGCGAATTGCCGTTCGAGGACCGCTGTGCCGCCGAGGCCGCGCTGACGCTGCTGCTCGACGACGCCTCGTCGAAAGTGCGGCTGGCGATGGCGGAAGCGTTCTCGATGAGCCATCACGCGCCGTTGCAGATCATCAGTGCGCTTGCCGCCGACCAGCCGGAGGTCGCCGGTGTCGTGCTGGCGCGCTCGCCGCTGCTCACCGACGCCGACCTGATCAACCGTGTGGCGGCGAGCCAGAAGGCAACGCAGAAGCTGATCGCCGAGCGGCCTGTAGTCTCGATGGCGCTTTCGGCGGCCATCGCCGAGGTCGGCGAGGCGGAGGCCTGCGCCGTGCTTTTGGCCAATAGCGGCGCCGACATCGCGTCACTCAGCTTCAGGCGCATGGCGGAACGCCACGGGCATCTGCCTCTGGTGCGCGAGGCGTTGATATCGGATATCAGGCTGCCTGCCGATTGCCGGCATATGCTGCTCGTCAAGCTCGGCGAGACATTGAAGACATCGCCGCTGGTCATGGCATTGATGGGAGCCGCGCGTGCCGACAGGGTCATGCGCGATGCTTGCGTCAAGGCCTCGGTGACGCTGATCGAGGGCACGCGCCAAGAAGAGCACGCGGCGCTGATCGAGCATCTCAGGCTGCGCGGCGATCTGACCGCGAGCTTCCTGATCCGCACCATCGCGCACGGCAAGGTCGATTTCTTCGGCTCGGCGCTGGTGGCGCTTAGCCAGCAGTCCGAACCACGGGTGAGGGCGCTGCTGGCCGGCGGGCACGACGTGGCCCTGCAGGCGCTGTTCCGCAGTGCCGGCATGGCTGCCGCCACGCATGCCGTCATCCTGCGCGCCCTGAAGATCTGGCGCGAGGTCGCCAACGGCAAGCGCGTCGCCGGCGTGCAGGAAGTCAGTTGGCTGATGCTCAAGGAATTAGGCGGGCAATCCGCCGAAGGCGACCTTGCCGCATTGGTCAAATCGATCCACCTAGACGCCCTGCGTGAGAACGCACGCGGCCATGCACTGGCGATCGCCGCTGCCTAGGTTTTCTCCCTCGCGAAGAAATCCGGGAAATCTTCCATCGCCGCGGCGATGATGCGCAGGGACGCCGCGATCTGCAGCATGTCGCCGGTGGCGTTTCGCTGGGCGATGCCTGCCGCATACTGCCGGGCGACGGCAATGGCCGCTGTTTGCGGATCCCCAGGGGCTCGGAAAAGCAGCTCGCGCGCCAGTCCCCTCAGGAAGGTGGCGATTGAAAGCGTCGTTTCCGATGGGAGGGCATGGTTTTGGCTGGCCGTGCGCAGCCGCAGGATTTCCAGGCCGACCGTGACGGAAGCGACGCCGCCGCCCAGCACCGCCTCGCCCTTCCTGCCGGAATTCTGCACCAGCGGCATCAACTGATTGACCCGGTCGTAAGCGAGGCTCTCGAAGGCTGAGCGCCTCGGCACGCGCTCATGCAGGCAAAGCCGCGCCAGATCCTCCCGCATGGCCCGCACGATGCGGTCGGCCGCGAGCCATGGATCGGCCGGCAATACCACGATGAAGACGCCGATGGCCAAGAGGATGCCGACCAGGATCGATGCCGAGCCGGCGAAGAAGGGGCCGGGATCGTAGGTCATCGCCTGATGTGGGCTGAGAAAGGCCAGAAAATTGATGGCGAAAGCGGTCGCCACGCCGACATAGCGCGGATTGGCCATGGCGAGTGCCGCCGGCACCATGATGGGCACGACGAACAGCATGAACCAGCCGAAGCCGGGCAGAGCGGGGAGCGCAACCTGGCCGACGAGAAAGGCAAAAGGCAAAGCGAGCAGCGTTCCCTTGAAGAACCCCCAGGATACCTGCACGGGGTCGGGGCGAGCGGCAAACAGGCTCGACACGACGGCAACGAGGATGACGGTGCCGGCCGCCTCCGACCACTTCGTCGTCAGCCAGAAAGCCGCCACCAGCAGCGTGGCAACGGCCGCGCGGATGGCGTTGCGCGTAGCACCGGGATAGTCGCGATGCACCACCAGGGCCGGCTGCTGGCTGCCGGGACCTGGACGGCGCGTGACCGGCGCGCGCAAGGCGTCGAGGCCACGCAGCACCTGTTTCAGCGCCTCGGCGAAATCGGCCGCTATGGTAAGGCGGGTAATGGTGCCGACCCTGTCCTCACCCGGCTCGATCGAGGCGTCGGGCATTTGCCTGGCCCTGATCGAGATCGCGTCGAGCCGCGCCACCCAGGATGAGGTATCGTCCAGCGCTCCCGGCTTGGCTGCCAGTTCGCTGACAAGGGCCTGCAGTTCCGAGCGCACCGGGATGAGGGCGGCGTTTTTGGGAGCGGCATGCGAATAGAGCGCGCGTGCCGCCGAAAGTGCCGAAAGCAGTTGTCCGATAGTGCGCCGCACCGAATGCGCGCGCGGCGCGAAGCTCGGCGCTTCGAGCCTGGCATAGGCGCGCATCTCGCCAAGCGTCTGGGTATCGGCGACAAGCTTCCGGTGCAGGCCGATCAGCGTTGCCCGGTCGCCGCCTGAAAACGCACCGCCGGCATAGGTGGCGAGGTCGAGTATGCAG
Source organism: Mesorhizobium sp. BR115XR7A (assembly GCF_020165315.1). Lineage (NCBI taxonomy): Bacteria > Pseudomonadati > Pseudomonadota > Alphaproteobacteria > Hyphomicrobiales > Phyllobacteriaceae > Mesorhizobium > Mesorhizobium sp. BR115XR7A. Next base: position 181,728 of record NZ_JAIUHW010000012.1, on the reverse strand, counting down.
CGTTTCAGCCGCGAGACGATGGCGTCGCTGGCCAGTTTCGGCAGGATCAGCCGGCTGGTGAGGCCGGCGCAGACGATGCCGAGCACGATCTCCGCACAACGCGCGACCGCGAGGTCTACGACCAGATGCGGTTGTCCGAAAGCGGGCAGGCCGATGATCATTGCGGTGTAGCCTGCAAGAGCCGCGCCATAGGCTTCGGGATTGCGCAGCAGCGACGAGACGAAGGTGCAAATGCCAATCCAGACAGCAAGCACCGTCACCAGAATCCAGGGGCCGGTGCCGAATGCCGTGGTGATGCCAATTGCCGCGACACCGCCGGCCAGCGTGCCGAGCAGGCGGTAGAAGCCTTTCGCCAGCACCATGCCGGCCACCGGCTGGGCGACGATGAACACCGTCATCATCGCCCATTGCGGATGGTCGAGCTTCAGCGCGTAAGCGGCCAGCAATGCGATCATACCGGCCGAAACGGTGCGCAGCGCGAAAATCCAGTCCGAGCGTGTCGGTTGCGTCAGCCCAGCCAGGCTCGTCTCGAAATAGGTTTTCAGCCGCGCCCAGGTCACATGCTGGTCTCCATGTCAGGAACGCAAGCTAAACGCGCCAGCGGCTAGATATCCAGCACTTCCGTCTCGGCGAACTCGGCGCGTTCCTGGATGAAGCGGAAGCGGGCTTCGGGTTTGGTGCCCATCAGCTCGTCGACCCTGTCCTTGGTGGCGGAATCGATTTCGTTCACATCGACCCTGAGCAAGGTGCGCTTCCTTGGATCCATGGTGGTTTCCTTGAGCTGCGCGGCCATCATTTCGCCCAGGCCCTTGAAGCGGCCAAGCTCGACCTTGCCGCGCCCGGTGAATTCGGTGCGCAGAAGCTCGTCCTTATGGGCGTCGTCGCGGGCATAGGCGACCTTGCCGCCTTGCCTGATCGAGTAAAGCGGCGGCACCGCCAGATAGAGATGGCCGCCGCGCACCAGTGCCGGCATCTCCTGGTAGAAGAAGGTGATCAGCAGCGATGCGATGTGTGCGCCGTCGACGTCGGCGTCGGTCATGATGATGACGCGGTCGTAGCGCAAATCCTCGTCACGGTATTTTGACCGCGTGCCGCAGCCGAGCGCCTGGATCAGGTCCGATATCTGCTGGTTGGCGGCCAGCTTGTCATTGCCGGCGCTGGCGACGTTGAGGATTTTTCCGCGCAGCGGCAAGACAGCCTGGCTGGCACGATCGCGCGCCTGCTTGGCCGAGCCGCCGGCGGAATCGCCTTCGACGATGAAGAGTTCGGCACCCGCCGCCGCGTTCTGCGTGCAGTCGGCGAGCTTGCCCGGCAAGCGCAGCTTGCGCACCGCGCTCTTGCGCGACACTTCCTTTTCCTGGCGGCGGCGCACCCGTTCGTCGGCGCGCGCGATCACCCAGTCGAGCAGCTTCGAGGCTTCCTGCGGATTGTCGGCCAGCCAGTGGTCGAACGGGTCGCGGATCGCGGTCTCGACGATGCGTATCGCCTCGATCGTCGCCAGCCTGTCCTTGGTCTGGCCGACGAATTCCGGCTCGCGAATGAACACCGACAGCATGCCGGCGGCCGAGATCATGACGTCTTCCGAGGTGACGATCGAGGCGCGCTTGTTGCCGACGAGGTCGGCATAGGCGCGCAGGCCGCGCGTCAGCACGTTTCGGAAGCCGGCTTCGTGGGTGCCGCCTTCACCGGTCGGGATGGTGTTGCAGTAGGAATTGATGAAGCCGTCGCCACCGAACCAGGTCACCGCCCATTCGAGCGAGCCATGGCCGCCTTGCTTGTCGCTCTTGCCGGCGAAGATTTCGCGCGTCACCTGGAATTCATCGCCGAGCGACGCCTTCAGATAATCCTTGAGGCCGCCTGGGAAATGGAATTCCGCCTTGGCCGGTGTCTGATCCTTTTCCTTGATGAGGGAGGGATCGCAGGTCCAGCGGATCTCGACGCCGCCAAACAGGTAAGCCTTCGAACGCGTCATGCGGTAGAGACGCGCCGGCTCGAAGGCCGCGCCCTTGCCGAAAATCTGCTCGTCGGGATGGAAGCGGATTTTTGTGCCGCGCCGGTTGTGGACTTCGCCGAGCTGCTCCAGTCCGGTCACCGGGACGCCGCGCGAAAAGCGCTGGCGATAGAGCTGGCGCCCACGTGCCACCTCGACCTCGAGATGATCCGACAGGGCGTTGACGACGGAGACGCCAACGCCGTGCAGGCCGCCGGATGTTTCGTAGACCTTGGAGTCGAACTTGCCGCCCGAATGCAGCGTCGTCATGATGACTTCGAGCGCCGGCTTCTTGAATTTTGGGTGCATGTCGACCGGAATGCCGCGGCCATTGTCGGTAACCGTGAGATGGCCGTCGGCGGAGAGTTCGACATCGATGAAGGTGGCGTGGCCGGCAACCGCTTCGTCCATCGAATTGTCGATGACCTCGGCGAACAGATGGTGCATCGCCTTGTCGTCGGTGCCGCCAATATACATGCCTGGCCGGCGGCGCACCGGCTCAAGGCCCTCAAGCACCTCGATGTCGGCGGCGCTGTAGCCCTCGCTGCCATCCTTGGTTGCGGCTGGACGCCTGGCGGCCGCCTGTACCAGCGGATCCGCCGGGCGCGCCGGCGTGCGAACCGGCTGCGGCTGTTTTTCCAGATTGCCGAAAAGATCGTTGTTGTCGTCCATGCCTGCCATAGAGTCCAAGCTGCGAATCACCCCGTCGATACTGCCACGCTTTTCAGCGCCAAGCGACGGAGGTTCCTGTTACGTTCGGGGATTTAACTGCTCTTACCCTAAAACCATTCGATAACCAAGCGGGCGGAAATAGGTCAAATGCCGCCGCGCAATATTCCTGATTCTTTAACAATGCCGCCTAGCGTGAGCCCAACATAACAATAAACGACGGGCATCAGGGGTTTTCGGCGTGAGGGGCAAGGCCATAACGATGATCGGCATCGCCGCCGTTTTCGGCGCGATCTCGATCTTTGCCGCGGATTTCTGGGTCAAGAGCCAAGCGAAGGCCGATGCCCAGGAGAAAACGGCCTCGATCGCCGCTCCGGCCGCGCCCAGGATCGAGTTCAAGACCATCGTGGTGGCGAACGCGCCGTTGCGCTACGGCATGGAGCTCGACCGCGCCAAGCTCAGCGAAATCCCGTGGCCGCAGGATTCCCTTCCGCAGGGCGCCTTTGCCACCATCGATGGATTGCTCGGCGAAGGCGGTCGGGTCGCGCTGTCGCCGATCGAGATCAACGAGCCGGTGCTGCTCACCAAGCTGTCGGGACCGAACGGCCGCGCAACGCTGTCCAACATGCTGACGCCCGGAATGCGGGCGGTCACCATCCGCACCGACGAGATCGCCGGCGTCGGTGGCTTCGTGACGCCGGGCGACCGGGTCGATGTCGTGCTGACGCGCGATGCCGGCGAAATCCAGGAAGTCGCCAAGAACGCGCAAGGGGCTGCCGGTTCGACCATCACCTCGGAGATCGTCGTTGCCGACGCCAAGGTGCTCAGCGTCGGGCAGGGCGCCGACGAGCGCCAGACGACGCCGCAGGTGGCCAATTCCGTGACCCTCGAGGTGACGAGCGACGGCGCGCAGAAAGTGGCGCTTGCCCGCACCGTCGGAACGCTGTCGCTGTCGCTTCGCTCCGCCAGCGAAGGCGGCGATGGCAAGAACGGCGTCACCACCATCTCTTCCTTCGGCGGATCCGTCGCTTCCAAGACGCAGGCCGTGGCCGGCTCCTTGTTCGATGCCATAGCGAAGGAGCCAGAGAAGCCGAAATTCAAGACGATCATCGTGACGCGCGGCACGCAGGCCGAGGAATATCAGGTTCCAACGCGGGACCAGAAGTAAAGACCGGTGGGGACCGGGCGGGACGGGACAATGTTGATGCGTACCCTATATCGAATGACGGCTCGGTCGCGCTTGGTGCGCGCCCTGGCGATGGCGTTTACCCTGGCTGCGAGCGGCGTGCTTGCCTTGCCCGGAGCGGCGAAGGCGGACAACGACATCGTCTATGTCTCGTCGACCAAGAATGCGTCGATCAAGGTTGCCAAGGGCAAGCCCAAGACGATCATGACGAGCGCGGCCTTCTACCAGATCGTCATCGGTGATCCGGAGATCGCCAACGTCAACCCGCTGACCGACAAATCCTTCTATGTGCTGGGCAACAATCTCGGCACCACCGGCATTGCGCTGTTCGACCAGAACAAGCAGCTCGTCGGCACCGTGGACATCGAGGTGACGCTCGACACCGACCAATTGGCGAACACTATCCGTGCCAGTGTGCCGGACGCCAAGATCAAGGTCGGCTCGGCCAACGGCCGTGTCGTGCTGTCGGGTGAGGCGGATGACGCGGTTGCAGCGGATAAGGCAAGCAAGATCGCCAGCCGCTTTTCCGGCAATGAGGAAGTGATCAACTCGGTCAATATCTCTTCGTCGCAGCAGGTTCAGCTCAATGTCCGGTTCGTCGAGATCAACCGCCAGGCAGGGCAGGACCTGGGCGCGAAATACAGCGCCAATTTCGCCTACGGCTTCGGCGGTCGCGACATTTCACTGGATCCGGGCACGGTCCCAGCGGCGGGGACCGGCGAGATCATCGGCCGACTGCTGTCGAACGGCGTCTCGATCGACATTGCCATTAAGGCGCTGGAAGAGCGCGGCCTTGCCCGTCGGCTGGCTGAGCCGAACCTGATCGCGCGTTCAGGGGAGACAGCGAGCTTCCTGGCCGGCGGCGAATTTCCGATCCCGGTTTCGGAGGACAACGGCAAGATTTCGGTCAGCTACAAGAAATATGGCGTTAGCCTGGATTTCAAGCCGACCGTACTCAAGGACGGGTTGGTCAGCCTCGACATCGCGCCGGAAGTCTCCTCGATCGATGCGTCGGCGTCCTACAATATCGGCAACATTTCCGTGCCCGGCTTCATCGTGCGCCGCGCCAAGACCTCGGTCGACCTGAAGAACGGCCAGAGCTTCATGATCGCCGGGCTTTTGCAGTCCCAGAACGACATTACCACGTCTCGCATTCCCGGCCTTGGCAAGATGCCGGTGCTTGGAGCGCTGTTTTCGTCGAAATCCTATCAGCGGCGCGAGACCGACCTGGTCATCATCGTCACGCCCTATCTGGTCAAGCCGGTCGATCCGTCGAAGAAAATGGCTGAGCCGACCGATGGCACGCAGCCAGCCAGCAATGTCGACTATTTCCTCAACAACACCGAGGAGGTGAAGGCGCCGGATACGGGCCGCGCGCTGGCGCTGGCCGACGGCAGTGCCGCACGGGCCGCTCCTGCCACCAAAGTCGGTCATTTCCTCGACCTGCCGAAGGACTGAGCCATGCGTCTGATCCTGAGATCGTGCATCGGCCTGCTTCTTGCCGGCCTGGCAAGCGGCTGCACCAGCGACGACTACGTGCGCAGCGAAGGGGTGACGTCCGGCGCCGGCGAGGCGCAGGCCGCCAACACCGTCATGCAGATGGTCGACCCGTGGAAGTACGGCGTCCAGAACACGAGACTTCTCGTGCCTGCCAAGCGTGGCAGTGCCGGACCCGTCACGCCCGATCAGGCGGCCGGTGCCAAGGCAGCGCAAACGACCACCGACAACTGATCCAGACGGCGATCGATCTCACAGGCGGCGAGAATGGCAAACAGCACCAAGAAAATCCTGCTCGTCTCGACAGACCGGGCCTTCGCGCAGGACACGAAGACGGCCTTTGCCGCCTCCGAGATCATCCAGCTCATGACGGTGGAGAAGAACGTTACCGAGCTGCGCGGCGAGGTCCAGGAGGCCGAGTTCGGCGTCGTCATCGTCGACATGGATGCAGCGAAACTCGAGGAGATCGAGTCCCTGCAGCGCGTCATGCGCCGGCTCGAGGGCAAGGCACCGGTGGTCGTGGTCACCCAGGAGTTCAACGCCGCGGCCGTGCGCATCCTGGTGCAGCTCAAGGTCGCCGATTTCCTGGTCAAGCCAATCACCACGGCAGACCTCGTGCGTTCGGTCGTGCGGGCTCTACAGGGGCCCGGGCGCGAGGAAAACACCGAGTCGCAGATCTATACCTTCATGCCCGCCGCCGGCGGCGTCGGCACCACGACACTGGCACTGCAGACCGCGTTCCAGCTGCATCATTCGGTGACGCGCGGCGCCTCGACCTGCGTGGTCGACCTCAATTTCCAGCAAGGTGCCTGCGCCGAATATCTCGATCTCGAGCCGCGTTTCGACATCACCGAAATCGAGAACCAGCCTGAGCGCCTCGACCGGCAACTGCTCGATGTGATGCTGTCCAAGCACGCCAGCGGACTGTGTGTGCTGGCGGCGCCGACGCATCCGGCCGAAATGCGCTCATTCAAGACCGATGTCGTGGTGCGCATGCTGGACCTCGTTTCGGCCTATTTCGACAATGTCGTCATCGACATGCCGCGCACCTGGTTTCCGTGGACGGAAACTGTACTGCTCGGTTCCAACAAGCTTTACATCGTTGCCGAAATGACGGTGCCGTGCCTGCGCCATACGCAGCGGCTGATCCAGGCCGTCTACGAGACCGCCGGCAAGGAAGTGAAGCCGAACGTGATCGTCAACCGTTTCGAGCAGAAGATGTTCGACAACGGCATCAAGCAGGCGGACGTCCAGGAAATCCTTGGCGAGCATTTTGTCGGCGGGATCGCCAACAACTACCGGCTGGTGCGCGAGGCGGTCGACCGCGGCGTGCCGCTGCACGAGATCGATCCCAATGCCAATGTCGTCAACGACCTGAAGAAGATCATCCTTCCGGAAGAGGCGGTGGCAACCGCGGGCAAGTCGAAGTCGCTGTTCGGCTTCGGCAGGGGCCTCTTGAAAAGGAAAGCTGGATGACCAGCCGTTTTTCCACCCTGCAGAATCGTGACGCGCGTCCGCGCCCGGCTGAATCGACGCCGGTCGCGCATCATGCAGTCGTCATCCCGACCAGCCGGAAGGCTTTGCCGGCGAAGGCGGAGGCGGCGCCGGCAAAGAATGCCAACAAGGTGCTCGATGCCCGCGTGCGCATCCACCGGATGCTGCTCGAGGAGATCAATCTCGTCGCGCTGGAGCGCTTGCCCAAGGAGGAGATGCGCCGGCAAGTGCATGATTTCGTATCGGAAAAGACCCGCCAGGAGCGGATGGCGATCAACACCGCCGAACTCGACGCGCTGGTTGACGACATCGTCGACGAGATGGTCGGCCTCGGCCCGCTCGAGCCGCTGCTCAAGGATCCCGATATCAACGATATCCTGATCAACGGCCATCAGAACTGCTTCGTCGAAAAGAAGGGCAAGCTGCAGCAGGTCCATATCCCGTTCAAGGACGAGGCGCATCTGCTCAGAATCGTCAACAAGATCGTGGCCGCCGTCGGCCGCCGCGTCGATGAATCGCAACCGATGGTCGACGCTCGCATGCTGGACGGCTCGCGGTTCAACGCAGCCATCCGCCCGGTGGCCGTCGACGGCCCGCTGGTGTCGATCCGCAAGTTCTCCAAGAACAAGCTTGGCCTGCACAGGCTCGTCGAATTCGGCGCCATCACACAGAACATGGCCGAAGTGCTGGCCGCGGCCGTCCACGCCCGCAAGACGACGATCATTTCGGGCGGCACCGGCACAGGCAAGACGACGATGCTCAACGCGCTGTCGGCGTTCATTCCCGAAGACGAGCGGCTGATCACCATCGAGGACGCGGCGGAACTTCAATTGCAGCAGCCGCATGTCGCACGCATGGAGACGCGTCCCGCCAACATCGAAGGCCATGGCGAGCTCAAACAGCGCGACCTGGTCAAGAACGCGCTGCGCATGCGTCCCGACCGCGTCATCCTCGGCGAGTGCCGCGGCGAGGAAGCCTTCGACATGCTGCAGGCCATGAACACCGGCCACGAAGGCTCGATGGCGACCATCCACGCCAATACGCCGCGCGACTGCATTTCGCGCCTCGAGCAGATGCTGGGCATGACCGGCATGCCGATGACGGTGCAGTCGATCCGCAGCCAGATCGCCAGCGCCATCGACATCATCGTCCAGCTGACCCGACTTTCCGACGGCAAGCGCAAGGTGACGAGCGTCGCCGAGGTGACCGGCATGGAAGGCGATGTCATCCAGATGCAGGAGATCTTCCGCTTCGTGCGCACCGGCATGGAGGCCGATGGCAAGATCCTTGGCTACTACGAGGCGACCGGCATTCGGCCGCGTTTCCTGGAAGACCTGCGCGCCATGGGCATCGACTTTCCCGGACGTTATTTCGAACCCGGCCGGCCGCAGGAGTAGCCGGCGTGTTCGACGGGTTCAGCGCGATATACGTCGTCTATGCCGGAGCCGCACTGACCGGCATCATGGTGGCCGAGGCGATCTACCTGCTCTATGCCGGACGCAGCGACAAGCGCACCGCAATCAACCGGCGCATGAAACTGCAGGAAAACAAGATCAGCCAGGAGCAGGTGCTGATCCAGCTGCGCAAGGAGCGCGGTCTCGACGCGGGAACGTCGCTGTTTTCTCCCGACCGGTTCCGTGCCCTGCGCACGCAGTCGGGCATGGTGATGCCGCTTTCGAAATTCCTGACGATCACCTGCGGTGTGGCGACGGCCGTTGCCCTGGCCGCGATCTGGCGCGGGCTGCCGCTGCTGATGGGGCTCATCCTGTTCGTCGTGCTGGTGCCGTTGCTGCCGGTCATGGCGATGCGCTCCATGCGCAAGCGCCGGCTGAAGCGTTTCGGCATGCAACTGCCGGAAGCGCTGGAGCTGATCACGCGCGGCCTCAAGGCCGGTCATCCGGTGCCGGTGGCCATCGCCATGGTGTCGCGCGAGATGCCCGATCCGATCGGCACGGAATTCGGCGTCATTGCCGACGAAGTCACTTATGGTTCCGACCTGGTCACGGCGCTGAATGCACTGTTCGACCGGGTCGGCCACGAGGATCTGCCGCTGTTCATCACCGCCGTGTCGATCCAGACCAGTTCGGGCGGCAATCTGCGCGAGATCCTTGATGGGTTGTCGACGACGATCCGCGAACGCGGCAAGCTGCGACGCAAGGTGCGCGCCATTTCGACGGAAGGCCGCCTCTCGGCCTACATTTTGACGGCCGTACCGGCGCTGCTGTTCACCGCCATCATGGCCATGATGCCGGGATATTACAGCGACGTCTGGGGCGTGCCGAAGACATGGTACATGATCGGCGGCTCGGTCAGCTGGCTGATGCTGGGCAATCTGATCATGTTCAAAATGTCGAATTTCAAGTTCTGACATGCAAAGCGTCATTGAATTCCTCGCTTCCCTCGCGCCGACCTCGCTGATGCCGGTGGCCGTCCTCCTGCTTGCCGCGGGAGCGGCCGCTGTCGCCTGGCCGATGCTGGTGGCGAAGGGCGACCGCAACGACGTCAAGCGCCGGCTCAAGGTCGACCAGGGTCCCGTGGCCGCCAGGCCCGAACCTGTGCAGAAGAAGAATAGCGGCGTCGTGCGCGAGCAAGCGGTAAAGAGGGCGCAGGAATTCTATGCCAAGAGCGACCCGGAAAATGTCGCTCGCCTGCGCCTGAAGCTCATCCAGGCGGGCTACATGGAGCCGCGCGCCGTCGGCATGTTCTTCCTCATCCGGTTCACGGCAATGATCGGCACGACGTTCGCGGTCTTCGTGCTCAACCGGTGGATGGCTAGTCCCGACGCGACCACGACCAGCCGGTGGACCTTCATCATCCTGTCGGGGGCCGCCGGCTATTTTTTGCCGGGCCTGGTGCTGACCCAGAAGGTGCGCGAGAAGATGCGCGAATACCGCAATGGCTTCCCCGATTTCATGGATCTGATGATCGTCTGTTCGGACGCCGGCATGAGCATGGAAGCCGGCGTCGAGCGCGTTTCGAAAGAACTCGCCAAGAGCTATCCGTCGCTCAGCCAGAACCTGCAGCTCGTGTGCTTGGAACTTCGGGCGGGACGCAGCCTGGACGACGCGCTGAAGGCGCTCGCCGATCGCCTCAGCCTGGACGAGGTACGCTCCTTCGCCACGCTCCTGCAGCAGTCGAAGGAACTCGGCACCAGCCTGTCGGGCGCGCTCAGGGTGTTTTCAGACGAAATGCGCCACAAGCGCATGTCGCTGGCCGAGGAGAAGGCCCATGCCTTGCCGGCCAAGATGTCCGTGCCGGTCGTGGTCTGCATCCTGCCGGTGGTGCTGATGATCGCGGTCATTCCCATCATCGTCAAAATGACGGCCCATTAGCTCTACTTTGGAGTGAGATGGCACGCCCGGTGGTTAATGATTGCTATTCCGGAAACTGAAAGTTAGCTGCATTTCGGCACCGAAGCTTAATCGCTCTTCTGTAGTCTCTTTCCCGAAGAACGACCCGGCAAATCGGGCGACGGGGCAGGGCATGCGTCAGATAAAATTTGCGGCGATGGCCATGATGGCAGCCGTCCTAATGATCAGCGGGTGTACGACGAACAATAACGTCGACACGACCAAGACCACTGCGATCCAGCCTGCAGGGAAGGATGTCGCCACATCCGACCTGGCGGAAGGCAAGGCACAGTTTCGCGATGCCAATTATGGTCTTGCCGAAGCGCATTTCCGCAAGGCCGTCGAACTGAAGGCCGACAATGCCGAGGCCTGGATGGGGCTTGCGGCTTCCTATGACGAACTTGGCCGCTTCGACTTCGCCGACCGCGCCTACGGCCAGCTCCTGAAGGTTGCCGGCCGCAAGCCGCAGATCGTCAACAATATGGGTTATTCGCAACTGTTGCGCGGCAACAAGAAGAAGGCCCGGGCACTGCTGCTCGAGGCGAAGGCCGGCATGACCGATCCCACCGTTGTCGACGCCAACCTCGCCTTGCTGAACAAGGGCTGATGCCGGTTGATGGTCGCCCCGTCAAGGGGTGCGATTTTGGTACAGGTGGCATCGACGCTTTGTAAACCCTATCCGCAGCTTGGGTCGAGAGATCGCCCGAAAACCATGTCCGAGGGCTGCCGCTGACCTAGAATGCGGCGCAACCGCCGACGCTCGAGAGGCCTCCGCCTGATATGCTGGATTTCAGTTCGCTCCTGCTCGCAGCCGCGCTGTCGGGTACCTGTCTAGCCGCTACCATGGTTGCGATCTGGCTCACGGCGCCGCGGGCGGGCTTCGTGCTGACAGTGGCGTGCGGCATTATCGTGCTCGTCGCGCATGTGATCCTGTTCTGGCGCTATACCAGGGAGCCCGATCCGCTGCTTTGCCAGATCGCGCTGGCGCTACTCAGCCTGGGTTTTCTCATCATCTGCATTTCGGCCATGCAGTATCTCGGCGTGCGCGAGCACAGGCGTGCGATCGCGCCGACATTTGCCGCCATGGTTGTCTGCGCGGCCGTGACCTTCATGGGCCTTGACGGGGTCGGCTTCGTGATCACCTACGCGACGGTTACCGCGCTGCTCTCGACAATCGGTGCCATGTTCTGGATCAATGGCAGTCACGATCGCCGTATCCTCCTGGTGGTTTCGTTCCTGAGCGGCACCTGTGCGCTGTCGTTTGCCCTTTGCGGCGTGGTTCTGATGGCCAAAGGCCAGTGGACGCTCGGCGTCGCGCCCGACAATTGGGCCGAACGCCTTAACTCGGTCGTGGCGGTGGCCTGTATGACAGGCCTTGGCGCGTTGACGCTTTCGCTCCACCATCTGCAGGCGCAGATCGAGCTCAAGGCCGAGACCATGACCGACCCGTTGACCGGACTGATGAACCGTCGGGGGCTAGCGTCGCTTTATGGCGAGCGCACCTTCGGCCCGTTCATGGCGATCGTCATGTTCGATCTCGATCATTTCAAGCGGACGAACGACATCTATGGACACCCGGTCGGGGACCAGGTCCTGTGCCGCTTCGCCGCCGTCATCAGGAGATATGCCAGAACCGGGGTCGACGCCTTTCGCCTGGGCGGCGAGGAGTTCGCAATCGTCATGTCGCGCGTGACGGAAGAGCGGGCCTATGACCTCGCCAGCAAGATCGGCGTCGCTTTCGGCACGGAAGTCGTGCCCACTGCGCTCGGGCCCTTGCGCAGCACGGTCAGCGGCGGGATTGGCTTCGGCGAGGCCGACGGCAGCACCCTCGACGAGGTGCTGGCCAGGGCCGACGCCATGCTCTATGCCGCCAAGCGTGCGGGGCGAAATTGCGTCATCGGCCGCAAAAGGACGGGCAAGGCCGACGCGGCCGAGCCGGCCTTGCGTTCCGCGTAGCTATTCGGCCGCGCCGAGGTAATCCGACAGCGGCGGGCAGGAGCAGACCAGATTACGGTCGCCGGCGACATTGTCGATGCGCGACACCGGCGGCCAGTACTTCGTCGCCGTGTCGGCATCGCCGGCGGGATAGGCCGCCTCCAGACGCGAATACGGATGGGTCCATTGACCGGCCAGCGCCTCGGCCGATGTGTGCGGTGCGTTGACCAGCGGATTGTCGGCCAAGGGCCATTCGCCTTTGGCCACTTTCGCCGCTTCGCCGGCAATGGCGATCATGGCCTCGCAGAAGCGATCCAACTCGCGCTTGGGTTCGGACTCGGTCGGCTCCACCATCAGCGTGCCGGCGACCGGAAACGACATCGTCGGCGCGTGGAAACCATAATCGATCAGGCGCTTGGCGATGTCCTCGACACTGATGCCGGCGCTCTCCTTGAGCACGCGGGTGTCGAGGATGCATTCGTGGGCGACGCGATCGCTCCTGCCCTTGTAAAGCAGCGGGAAATGCGGGGCGAGCCTCGTCGCCACATAGTTGGCCGAAACGATCGCTGTCTCGGTCGCCTGCTTCAGGCCGGAAGCGCCCATCATGCGGATGTACATCCAGGTGATCGGCAGGATGGAAGCGCTGCCGAAGGGAGCGGCGGCCACGGCATGAGCCGAGCCTTCGCTGACATGGCCGGGCAGATAGGGCTTCAGATGCGCCCTGACACCGATCGGACCGACACCCGGGCCACCGCCGCCATGCGGGATGCAGAAGGTCTTATGCAGGTTCATGTGACAGACGTCGGCGCCGATGTCGCCTGGCCGAGCAAGGCCGACCAGCGCGTTGAGGTTGGCGCCATCGAAATAGACCTGGCCGCCATGCTCATGGATGAGGGCGCAGAGGTGGCGGGCGCCTTCCTCGTAAACGCCATGGGTGGAGGGATAGGTGAACATCAGCGCCGCGAGATTCTTGGAATGCTCGTTGGCCTTGGCGCGCATATCGTCCATGTCGATGTTGCCGTCTTCCAGGCAGCGCACGACGACGACGCTCATGCCGGCCATCGCGGCACTCGCCGGATTGGTGCCATGCGCGGAAGACGGGATCAGGCAGACGGTACGATGGCCCTCGCCGCGCGAGCGGTGATAGGCGCGAATGGCGAGCAGCCCGGCATATTCGCCCTGGCTGCCGGCATTGGGCTGCAAGGTCACGGCGTCGAAACCGGTGATCTCCGACAGCCAGCCTTCCAGTTCGCCGATCATGGCGCGGTAGCCGGCCGAATGGCTTGCCGGCGCGAAGGGATGCAAATTGGCGATGCTTGGCCAACTCACCGGCATCATTTCCGCCGCGGCGTTGAGCTTCATGGTACAGGAGCCCAGCGGGATCATGGCGCGGTCGAGCGCCAGGTCCTTGTCGGCCAACCGGCGCAGAAAGCGCATCATCTCGGTTTCCGACTTGTTCTCGTGAAAGACCGGCTGGGTCAAAAACTCCTTGCCACGCGGCTTGCCGGGCAACGTGCTGTCGGCGGAAGCGGCAGCCTTGGCATCGAACAAGGCCGCGATCGCGTCGAGATCGGTGTCGGTCGAGGTCTCGTCGAAACTGATGCCGACATGGTCGGCATCGAGCACACGCAGCAGCCGGCCGGTCTTTTCGGCGGCCACCGCGATCTCGGCGGCCTTGCCGTTGGTCTCCACCGTCACCGTGTCGAAGCGGCTGGAGCCGAGCACCGATACGCCCGCCGCCTCGAGGCCGCTTGCCAGGCGGTTGGCCAGCGCGTGTATGCGCCCGGCGATCGCTTGCAGGCCGACCGGGCCGTGCCAGATGGCGTAGGCGGTGGCCATATTGGCAAGCAGGGCCTGTGCGGTGCAGATGTTGGACGTCGCCTTGTCGCGGCGGATATGCTGCTCGCGCGTCTGCAAGGCGAGGCGGTAGCCGGGGCGGCCCTTGCTGTCGGTCGACTGACCGACCAGGCGACCGGGCATCAGCCGCGTCAGCTTGTCGGAGACCGCGCAATAGGCCGCATGCGGGCCGCCAAAGCCCATCGGCACGCCAAAGCGCTGCATCGGGCCGACCGCGATGTCGGCGCCGAGTTTCGCCGGCGCGTCGGTCAGCGTCAGACCAAGCGGGTCGGCGATGAAGACGACAATGGCGCCGGTGGCGCGCGCTTTTTCGATGGCCGCCTTGTGGTCGCCATAGACGCCAAAAGTGTCAGGCCAGGAGACGAGCAGGGCGGCGGTGTTGTCGTCGATCGTCTCGCCGTCGATCTCGATGCCGAGCGGCTCGGCGCGGGTGCGCACGACGTCCAGCGTCTGCGGGTGCGGTGTGCCCGCAAGTGCCACCTTGGTGCGCTTGTCGCGGTGGTGGCGCAGCGCAATGCCGACCGCTTCGGCGACGGCGGTCGCCTCGTCGAGCAGTGAAGCCGATGCCACCGGCAGGCCGGTCAGTTCGGTGACCAGCGTCTGGAAGTTGAACAGCATTTCGAGCCGGCCCTGGCTGATCTCGGCCTGATAGGGCGTGTAGGCGGTGTACCAGGCCGGATTCTCGAACAGATTGCGCTGGATGACCGGCGGCACGTGGACGTCGTGGTAACCGGCGCCAATAAAGCTCTTCAGCACCGTATTTCTTGCCATGATCACCGACAATTCGGCGAGAGCTTCGGCTTCGCTGGCCGGCGCGGGGAGGTCCAGCGGCTGGTCGAGGCGGATCGATCTCGGCACGGCCTGGCTGATCAGTGTCTCGACCGAGGGAACACCGATGACGGCGAGCATGGCTCTGACGTCGGCAAGGCCGGGTCCAATGTGGCGGGCCGAGAAGGGGTAGGGAGCAGCGGTCATGTCGATAAGTTCCCGATGTCAGGCGATATGGGCTTTGTAGGCGGCCTCATCCATGAGGCTGGCGAGCTGACTTTCGTCGGCGAGCTTCATCTTCCACAGCCATCCGGCCCCGGTTGCCGCCGAGTTGACCAGCGAGGGGTCGGACGACAGCGTGCCATTGGCTTCGGTGATCTCGCCATCGACCGGCGCATAAACGTCCGAGGCTGCCTTGACGGATTCGACCACGACGGCGGTGTCGCCCTTGGTAAGCTTCTTTCCCGTTTCCGGCAGTTCCACGAAGACGAGGTCGCCGAGCTGCTCCTGCGCGTAGTCGGTGATGCCGACGGTGGCGATGCCGCCCTCGACGCTGAGCCACTCGTGATCCGATGTGAAATAGGTTGTTGCCATGGAATTCATCCTTTGCGGTAGCGATGAGGGGTGAAGGGCAGAGAACTGACATCGACTGGGATCTTCGTGCCGCGCACGTCGGCGAAAATCCGCGTTCCGGGCTTTGCCAGCGGCGTGGAGACATAACCCATGGCGACCGGATGGCCGGCGGAAGGGCCGAAGCCGCCCGATGTGACATGGCCGGCAGGATTGCCGTCGGCTTCGAACAGCGCGGCACCGGCGCGCACCGGCTGGCGACCCTCCGGTTTCAGCCCGACGCGCTTCTGCGCCGGACCACGTTCCACGGCGGCGCGCAAGGCGTCGGCGCCAATGAAGGTGCCGGAGGCACGGATTTCTTTCGGGATCGCCCACATCAGCGCCGCCGCGGCCGGGTCGGTCTCGGGCGTGATGTCCTGGCCGTGCAGGCAGAGGCCGGCCTCCAGCCGCAGGCTGTCGCGCGCGGCAAGGCCGATCCAAAGCACGCGTTCATCCTCCAGCAGCTTGGTGACAAGGTCACGCGCATCGGCTTCCGGCAGGCCGATCTCGAAACCGTCCTCGCCGGTGTAGCCGGACCGGCTCATGAACCAGTTTTTTCGCGGCTCGACCCCATGCATGAACAGCAGCGAGCCGGTCTCGATGCCGGCGCGGGAGAGTGCAGCCCAGGCTTCGGGACCCTGGATGGCCAGGAAGACGCGGTCGAGCGGCTCGACCTTCACCTCGAAATCGATCGCCAGGGCGCGCAAATGCTTTTCGTCGGCGACGGCATTGCCGGCATTGGCGACCACCATGAACCTGGTGTCGCCGAGCCGGGTGACGATCAGGTCGTCGACAATGCCGCCTGCTTCGTTCAGGAAAAAGGATAGCTTTGACTGCGAGATTTCGAGGGCGCCGGCGTCCAGCGGGCAGGCGCGGTTCAACAGCGCAACCGCTTCCGGCCCGCTGACCTCGAACAGTTTCATATGCGAGATGTCGAACAACCCCGCATGCTCGCGGGTGTGAAGATGCTCTTTCATGACGCCGGCCGGATAGGTCAGCGGCATCGACCAGCCGGCAAAAGCGCCGAAGCGCGCTCCGGCAGCCGCATGAATATCTTCGAGGGGAAGGTGTTTGTCGTCGTCGCCCGTCATGTCGCCTCCAGAGTCGCACGCAATCGGCCGCTGATGGCGACCAGTCCGTGCCCCTCTGTCTGAAGCCTGAGAGACTCGCGCAGCCGGAACTCTGTCAGCGGCGCTTACACCTTCGGCGCGGGGGCAAGCCCCGACTTTCCAGAGTGTCTTTCCCGTCCACGGTTCTTTTGCCTGAGAGATTTCGGGCGATTTCCCCTTCGGCGGCAGCTCTCGCTGCTCTCTCCCGCAAACAGGTAGGACTCAGAACCCTGAGCCCTCGACGCGCCATCCATAGCCCGTCGACGACACCTTGTCACCTCCCAGCGACATTGTTCTGACAAGTCTTCGCTAACCACGCCGTTTGCCGGTTTTTCAAGACACTCCTGATAAAGCTGACCGATGTGACGCGTTGGGGCGGACGGGGACGTCAGATGGGCGAGTTGATCATGAGTGCTCCGGTGGCGGGGCTGACTTCGAAGAACCGCATTGCTTCAGAGGATGTCGTGATGCTGCGCCGCGACGTGTTCGCCGACGGCGTGGTGAGCCGGGGCGAAGCCGAGGCCTTGTTCGCGCTCGACCACACGGCGCGGGACAAATGCGCGGAATGGGCGCCGTTCTTCGTCGAGGCGGTCACCGACTACATCGTCCATCAGGAAAAGCCCTTGGGCTACATTTCGGGGGAGAATGCCGACTGGCTGGTCCGCACGATTTCGCGCGACGGCATGGTCGACAGCCGGACCGAACTCGAATTGCTGGTCCATGTGCTGGAAGAGGCGAAATCCTCGCCGAGCCGGCTTTGCGTCTACGCGCTGGAGCAGGTCGCCCACGCCGTCGTCGACGGTAAGGGACCGCTGATGCTCGGCGGCGCGCTGGTGCCCGGACTGATCGCCGGGGCCGAAGTCGAGCTTTTGCGCCGCATCCTCCATGCCCATGGTGGCGACGGCAACATCGCCATCACCCAGGCCGAGGCCGAGGTGCTGTTCAGGATCAACGAGCGGACCGCCCAGGCCAATAACGATCCGTCGTGGAACGACCTGTTCGTCAAGGCGATCGCCAATTTCGTCATGTGCTCGGCCGGTTATGAGGCGCCCACCCGCGAGGTGGCGCTGCGCCAGGAAACTTTCCTCGATCATACCGATCCGGAAATCGGCGGCTTCTTCAGCCGCATGGTCTCCGGCGGTCTTGCCGGTGTCATCGAGGCCTACCGCTCTCCTGACGACATAGAGGCCGAATGGGAGGCCAAGAACAGGGCCGCCGAGGCGCTGGCCCGCCGTGCCGAGACGATCGATGCCTGTGAGGCAAAGTGGCTGGTCGGACATATCGGGGTGAACCGGCCTCTTTACGAGAATGAGCGTGCGCTGCTGACCCTGATCAAGCATGCCTCGCCGGAAATTCATCCGGCGCTGAAGCCGTTGCTCGACAAGGTTGCCTAAGCCCCGCCGTCCGCTGCTATCGTTTTGCAAAGAATGATATTGGAATGGCCTTCGGGCCATCCCGAGAATTCGGCCATACGCTCGAAGCCAGCCTTTTCATAGAGATCTGGTGCCTGGAAGTCGTGGCTGGAGACCCAGATTTTCCTGACACCGCGATCGGCGGCCTCCGCGACAAAGGCGTCTAGCAACTGCCTTGCGTAGCCGCGACCTCGGTGAGCCTAGTCTATCCACATCAAGGTCAGTTCGGACGTGCCCGCCCAGGAATAGCCGGCGGCTACTCCGACCGCGTGTCCCGCACCATCGCGGATGACAAAGGTCAGCCCTCGGTCATCGTCGCGGTCGATCATACGTCGGTTATCGCGGTTGAGACGATCCTCGAGCGAACTCAATTCCATGGGGGACAAGTCGTGCTCGGCCCGTATGCGAGGGACCGTCAAATCCCGCCATACCAGTCATAGCCGTTGTCTTCCCAATAGCCGCCCCGGCCGCCGCCGATAGTGGCGAAGCCATCGACCAGTTCGATCTTGTAGAGATATTTCGGCATTTTGTAGCCGAGCTGGCGCTCGACGCGGACACGCAGCGGTGCGCCGTTCTCGACCGGCAGCGGCTTGCCGTTCAGGCCGTAGGCAAGGATCGTTTGCGGATGGCGGGCATCGATGAGGTCGATCGTGCCGTAATATTTGATGTCGCCTGACAGGCTGCGGTCGATCGTGTCGAGGCAATGGAACATGACATAGCGGGCCTGTGGCTTGACCACCGCCTGGTCGAGCAGCAGCGCCAGTGGCGTGCCGGTCCATTTGGCGATGCAACTCCAGCCTTCGACGCAATCGTGTCGGGTGATCTGGGTGCGGCTCGGCATGTTCATGAGCTGCTCGCGGGTGAGTGACAGCGGCTTTTCCACGAGGCCTGACACCTCCAGTCGCCAATCGGCGAAGTTGTTGGCGAGCAGGGCCTTGTAAGCGTCGTCGTCCGGCGCGGTCACGCCGTTCGGCCGCATTGGCTGACGGATATCAGCCTCGGTGAATTCGGGCGCCAGCGAATTGCCGCCGCCGAGCAACCGTTGTGCCTTGTGGGTCAGGCCATTGGCGTTTTCGAGGAAGCTGCGCAGGCCGCTGCCGATGCTGAGCTGGCTGTCGAAGGCGTCGCAGCCCGACAGCATGATGCCGGACGCGCCGAGGCCGGTGGCGGTGAGGAACTTTCGGCGGCTTATCTCAAATTTCGCCATCTCAGGCACTCCTCTCTGACGTTTTGTCGTCATGCACGGGAGGATCAGTGCGGTACCAGCCGGTAATGATCGAGCGCAGTTCGTTGATCGGGCCGGCGGCGAGGATCATCAGGATGTGAATGACGAAGAAGGCGACCAGCAGCACCATGACGGTGAAATGGATGGTGCGTGCCGTCTGCCGGCCACCGGTCAATTCATTGAGGAAGGGCAGCACCGAATTCATGCTCGGCGACATTGCAAGGCCGGTGATGATCATCAGTGGCAAGAGCACGAACAGCACGCCGCCATAGGCCATCTTCTGCAGCGTGTTGTATTCGCGCGTGTGGTGGAATTTCAGCCTGGCGTGGTTGGCGATGTCCCGGGGCAAGCGTTTGAGGTCATCCAGGCGAGGCGCCAGATCGCGGCGGATGTGGCCGTTGATCAGGCTGGCGACGAGCCAGACGATCAAGGTCGTCGTCAATATCCAGGCGAAGAAGAAATGGATCACGCGGGCGGTGCCGAGGTCATAGTAGGACGGGATCGTCGCCCAGGACGGGAAACCGCGCGCCGTCTCGTTACCGGTCGGGCCCGACCAGCCAAGGACGCCTGTCGTGTCGAAGCGGTGGCCGAAGATTTCGGTGTAGCCGCGCGGCCCGGCATTGGTGTTTTCGGCGCCTATGGCGAAAATGGTGTTGTTGTAGTCGAAGCCGGATTGCTTGCCGATGTAGAGCTGCGGCCGGGCATTGAAGATCTGCAGGCCGGACAGCAGCATGAAAAACAACGAGATGGCCCAGAGCCAGTGTGTCAGCCGCGTCCAGCGCGACTGCCGGTAGATCAATGTTTTCTCTTTTGACGCGGGGGCGCCCGGTCCAATTTCGGATTGGCTTCTGGCAACCGATTCCATGTTGTCTGGTCTCCCGGCCTTGCGGCTTGTCCTAAGCGTTCATTGTCCTCTTGATACGTCGCGATCCAAACCGATGTTTCATGCGATCACGGATTTATTACGGACCGCCCAGGCTGACGGCGAGATTGACGGCGGCGGCGACGATGACCGTGTTGAAGAAGAACGACAGGACCGAGTGGACAAGCACGACGCAGCGCATGTGCGTCGTCGAGATGTTGGTGTCGGCGGTCTGCGCCGTCATGCCGATGACGGTAGAGAAATAGAGGAAATCCCAGCCTTCGGGGCGTTTGTCGCCCGGGAACAGCAGGCCGCCGACGGGAATCTTCTTATTGGTGCCGGCGTCGACCGCGTCGCCGTCCATCCAGTAGACATGGGCATAGTGGAGCGCTGCCATGGCATGGATGGTGAACCAGCCGAGCGGGATCGACAGCAGTGCGAAGCCGAGTTCGATCGGGTGATCCCCATCCTTGCGATTGATCAGCAGGAACAGGGAGACAAGGGCAACGCCGACGACAACGAGCGTGACCGCGAAGATCACCAGCACCGGCTGATCGGTGGCGCGTGCATTCTTGCTCAGGTACTTGCCGGTGAATTTGGGCATCTGGCTGACGACAAGAAGGACGTAAGCGGCAAAAAATATGTTGGCGCCGATCGAATAGGCGAGTGGGGCGTGCAGCAGCAGCGCCACAAGCAGCGCAAACGCACCGATACAGGCCGACACCGCGAACAGCATGTGGCGCTGCATCGGTTTCTCGATCGGGGTTTCGGCGGCCATGGCGGTCTCCACCTGGATGGCGCTTTGTTGCTAGCCCGGTGTGGCGGATTTCAGCGCGCGCCGCAAGATGCGGTCAAGTTCACCCAGGAACCGGGAACGATCCTGCGGCGCGAAGCTGGCATTGTAGCCCTTGCTCTCGCCGGTTTCGCGCAAATGCTGCTTGAGGTCCCGCATCGCCACCGCCATGCCGATCGTCTCGGGCGTGAACGGCCGCCCGGTCGGTCCCAGCACATGCGCGCCGAGCGCCACCGTGCGGGCGGCGAGCGGAATGTCCGCCGTCACCACGATGTCGTTGGGCTTGGTGTTCTCGACGATCCAGTCGTCGGCGGCATCGGCACTCTTGGAGACCACGACATTGCGGATCATCGGGTCGCGGGAGGGGCGCAGACCGCCATTGGAAACATAGGTGACGACGACGCCATGGCGCTCGGCGACCTTTTCTACCTCCGCCTTGACCGGGCAGGCGTCGGCGTCGACGTAGATGGCGGGTGCGGGCATTGTCTCTCCGGAAACGAGCAGGGGCCGGAAACATATCCGGCCCCTGCCTGAAATCTCTCGGTCGTCAGGCCGGCAGGGCGCCGGATTTCTTCGCCGTCCAGGTGGCGATATAGTCCATCAGGCCCGGATTGAGGCAGTCATAGGGTTCCAGCCCGATCGTCCTCAGCCTGCCGCGAATGCCGTCCATGCGGCTTGGGTCGACACCCGATTCGATGATCGAGGAGACGAAGGCGGTGAAGCCCGGAGGCGACCAGCCGTCTTCCTCGAAGCGCTCGGGATGGATGAAGGACAGGCCCTTGAACGGATGGTCGCGCTCGACCGGCCCGTGCATGTGGACGCCGCATTGGGTGCAGGCATGACGCTGGATCAGCGCCGAGGGGTCGACCACCTTGAGCTTGTCGCCGTTCTCTGTGACGGTGACATCGCCGGTGCCGGCGACCGCAACCACCGAGAATACAGCACCGTCGGGTTTCCAGCATTTGGTGCAGCCGCAGGCGTGGTTGTGGGCGATCTGGCCCTTGACCTTCACCTTGACCGGCTTGCTGGTGCAGGCGCAGACCAGCGTGCCGCCGGCAAAGCTGGCGCTCTCCCTGGGCAGCCCATTGTCGATCTTTGGGTGCAGTTTCTCCGCCATTGTTTCTCTCCTCCCATGTTTCACCACAGGGGTCGCTGGCCGGATGGCCGGCGGCGTGTGGCTGTCTTTTAGTAAACCACGACACTCCGGATCGATTTGCCCTCATGCATGAGGTCGAATCCCCTGTTGATGTCCTCGAGCTTCAGCGTGTG
The DNA here is from genome assembly GCF_020165315.1 of Mesorhizobium sp. BR115XR7A. Taxonomy (NCBI): domain Bacteria; kingdom Pseudomonadati; phylum Pseudomonadota; class Alphaproteobacteria; order Hyphomicrobiales; family Phyllobacteriaceae; genus Mesorhizobium; species Mesorhizobium sp. BR115XR7A. The sequence goes on along the minus strand of NZ_JAIUHW010000012.1, from coordinate 159,703 downwards.
GGTGATCATCGGGTCAATCTGGATCTTGCCGTCCATGTACCAGTCGACGATCTTCGGCACGTCGGTGCGGCCGCGCGCGCCGCCGAAGGCGGTGCCCATCCAGCTGCGGCCGGTGACCAGCTGGAACGGCCGGGTCGAAATCTCCTGGCCAGCACCGGCGACGCCGATGACGACCGACTTGCCCCAGCCGCGATGCGAGGCCTCCAGCGCCTGGCGCATGACCTTGGTGTTGCCGGTGCAGTCGAATGTGTAGTCGGCGCCGCCGATCTGGTCGGCACCGCGCTTGGTCATGTTGACGAGATAAGGCACGATGTCGCCGTCGATCTCCTTCGGATTGACGAAATGCGTCATGCCGAATTTTTCGCCCCAGGCTCGTCTGTCGTTGTTGAGATCGACGCCGATGATCATATCGGCGCCGGCAAGCCGCAGGCCCTGGATGACGTTGAGGCCGATGCCGCCGAGGCCGAAGACCACCGCTGTCGCGCCTTGCTCGACCTTGGCGGTGTTGATGACCGCACCCACGCCGGTGGTCACCCCGCAGCCGATGTAGCAGATCTTGTCGAAGGGCGCGTCGGGATTGACCTTGGCCACCGCGATCTCCGGCAGCACGGTGAAGTTGGAGAAGGTCGAGCAGCCCATATAATGAAACAATTTTTCGCCTCCGATCGAGAAGCGCGAGGTGCCGTCCGGCATCAGGCCCTGGCCCTGCGTGGCGCGGATGGCGGTGCACAGATTGGTCTTCCTCGACAAACATGACGGGCACTGCCGGCATTCGGGCGTGTAGAGCGGGATGACATGGTCGCCCTTTTTGACCGAGGTGACGCCCTTGCCGACATCGACCACCACGCCGGCGCCCTCATGGCCAAGGATCGCCGGAAAGATGCCTTCCGGATCGGCGCCCGACAGCGTGAACTCGTCGGTGTGGCAGATGCCGGTCGCCTTGATCTCGACCAGCACCTCGCCCTCGCGCGGTCCCTCGAGGTCGACCTCCATGATCTCAAGCGGCTTGCCGGCAGCAACGGCAACGGCGGCACGGGTTTTCATCTGGCAATTCCTCCAACGCGATTTTTGCGCTCAGGCTTTCAGGTTTTGGCCGACTCATCAACCGTCAGATGAGACGAAATATCGGCTTTCTTGACGCAGATAGCACATGCCTTGATCGCGGACTTTTGCGCTACATACACGGTACTTGAGACATAGCGACATAATTCATAGAACTGGACCGTCCGCCGGAGGGGAATTTGCCCGCATGTTCACCAAAATACTGATCGCCAACCGTGGCGAGATCGCCTGCCGCGTCATCAAGACCGCGCGCAGGATGGGCATCGCCACGGTCGCTGTCTATTCCGACGCCGATCGCGATGCCGTGCATGTCGAGATGGCCGACGAGGCGGTGCATATAGGACCGTCGCCAGCCGCGCAGAGCTATCTCGTGCCCGAGAAAATCATCGCGGCGTGCAAGGCGACCGGCGCTCAGGCCGTGCATCCCGGCTATGGCTTCCTGTCCGAGCGCGCATCCTTCTGCGAGGCGCTGGAAGCGGAAGACATCGTCTTCATCGGGCCGAAGCCCAAGGCCATCAAGGCGATGGGCGACAAGATCGAGTCGAAGAAATTCGCCAACGCCGCCGAGGTTTCGACGGTTCCGGGTTGGCTCGGCGTCATCGAGAATGCCGATCACGCCGAAAAGATCGCCGGCGAGATCGGCTATCCCGTGATGATCAAGGCCTCGGCCGGTGGCGGTGGCAAAGGCATGCGCATCGCCTGGGACCAGTCGGAAGTACGCGACGGATTTGACCGGGCGCGCTCGGAAGCCAAGAGTTCGTTCGGCGACGACCGTGTCTTCATCGAAAAGTTCGTGGTCGACCCGCGTCACGTCGAAATCCAGGTGCTGGCCGACGGGCATGGCAACGCGCTCTATCTTGGCGAACGCGAATGCTCGATCCAGCGCCGCAACCAGAAGGTGGCGGAAGAGGCGCCATCGCCCTTCCTCGATGCCAGGACGCGCAAGGCGATGGGCGAGCAGTCGGTGGCGTTGGCCAGGGCTGTCGACTACCAGAGCGCCGGCACCGTCGAGTTCATCGTCGACAAGGACAAGAACTTCTATTTCCTTGAAATGAATACACGATTGCAGGTCGAGCATCCGGTGACCGAACTCGTCACCGGCATCGATCTGGTCGAGCAGATGATCCGCGTCGCCGCCGGCGAAAAGCTCGCCTTGAAGCAGAGCGACATCAAGCTGAACGGCTGGGCGGTGGAAAGCCGGCTCTACGCCGAGGACCCCTATCGCAATTTCCTGCCGTCGATCGGCCGGCTGACACGCTACCGGCCACCCGAGGAAGGCCGCTTCGGCGATGTCGTCATCCGCAACGACACCGGTGTCACCGAAGGCTCGGAAATCTCCATGTTCTACGATCCGATGCTGGCCAAGCTGTGCACCTGGGCTCCGACGCGGCTCGAGGCCATCGACGCCATGTCGGAAGCGCTGGACAGCTTTGTCGTCGACGGCATCGAGCACAACATACCGTTCCTGGCGGCGCTGATGCAGCATCCACGCTGGCGGGAAGGGGCGATATCGACCGGCTTCATCGCGGAGGAATATCCCGACGGTTTTGCCCCCGTCGTGCCGAACAGCGAGGAAAAAGCCGTTCTGGCATCGATCGCGACCGCGGTGGAACTGCTGCGCCGCGATCGTCTCGACCGGCTGGGCGGGCGGCTGGCGCCGCATTCGGGAGCGCTCAAGCGCGACTGGGTGGTGAAGATCGGCGAAGAGTATTTGTCGGCGTCGATCCTCGAAGGCATGATTTCCATCCCGATGGAAATGGACCTGTCCATCGATGGCGGGAAGGCGCTGACAGTTTCGTCCGATTGGCGGCCCGGCGATCTCATCTGGCGCGGCACGGTCGGCAAGCGCAGGGTTGCCGCCCAGATCCGTCCTGTCGCCAATGGCCTCCGCATCGCCTGGAAAGGCATGTCGGTGACCGCGCGCGCCATGCTGCCGCGCACCGCCGAATTGGAACGGCTGATGCCGGAGAAAATAGCGCCGGACACGTCGAAACTGCTGCTCTGCCCGATGCCGGGCCTCGTCGTGTCGATCGCCGTTGTCGAAGGCCAGGAGGTCAAGGCGGGCGAGACGCTGGCCGTGGTCGAGGCGATGAAGATGGAAAACGTTCTGCGCGCCGAGCGCGACCTCGTCGTGGCGAAACTCAATGCCAAGCCGGGCGACAGCCTTGCCGTCGACGCGGTGATCATGGAATTCGCCTGAACGGCTGGAAGCCTGTGGGTCGGTAGTCGTTTGTGCTGGACTGGTATCGCCCGGTCCCGGACAATACATCTCCATCGACTCAAGTCTTACGGACAGCGCGAGAAACCATGGCGGATGAGAGACTTCCACGCGATCCCCTGAAGCGCGAGGCCGCGATCGCGGCCGCGCGGCCGGAGGTGCCGGCGCGGCCGTTCGTCCATCTTCGCGTGCACTCGGCCTATTCGCTGCTGGAAGGCGCGCTTCAGCTTGGCAAGATCGTTGGCCACGCGGTGAAAGACGAGGCGCCGGCCATCGCTGTGACCGACACCAACAATTTGTTCGGCGCCTTGGAGTTCGCCCAGAAGGCGGTGAAGGACGGCATCCAGCCGATCATCGGCTGCCAGATCGCGCTCGCCTTTTCCGGCGAAAACAGCGACGGCCAGCGTGACCGCCGTCGGCAAGGTCCCGATATGCGGCCGGTCGTGCTGATCGCGGCGACCGAAACCGGCTATTCCAATCTGGTCCGGCTGGTCAGCCGCGTTTACCTTGAAACACCGCCCGGCGAAGCGGTGCACCTGACCACCGAAATGATGGACGGCCAATGTGACGGCCTGATTTGTCTCAGTGGCGGGCCGCGCGGCCCGATCGGCATGGCCCTGAAGGAAGATCGCCGCGATCTTGCCGAAGCGCGGCTGGTAACGCTCAAGGCGATGTTCGGCGACCGCCTCTATGTCGAGCTGGACCGGGTTTCGGGCTACGACCGGATGATCGAGAAATCCTCGATCGATCTCGCTTATGCCCATGAATTGCCGCTGGTTGCCACCAACGAGGCCTTCTTCTCGTCGCGCGACGAGTATGAGGCGCATGATGCGTTGATCGCCATCGCCGAGGGGTCGGTTGTCGCCGTCGACACCCGCCGCCGGCTGTCGCCGGACAATTTCCTGCGCAGCCAGGCCGATATGGCGAAATTGTTCGCCGACCTGCCTGAAGCCATCGACAACACTGTCGAGATCGCGCTGCGCTGCTCCTACTATCCAAAAACCCGCAGTCCGATCCTGCCGCGTTTCACGGGCGGCGATGCCTCCGACAAGGACGCGGCCGAAAAGGCCGAGGCCGAGGAACTGGCCCGTCAGGCGCGCGAGGGGCTCGATGCACGGCTCGCCTTGCACGGACCGACACCGGGCTACACGGTCGAGCAGTATCGAGAGCGGCTCGAATTCGAGCTTGGCATCATCGAGAAGATGAAATTCCCCGGCTACTTCCTGATCGTTGCCGACTTCATCAAATGGGCCAAGGCGCAAGGCATTCCGGTCGGGCCGGGGCGTGGTTCGGGCGCTGGTTCGCTGGTTGCCTATTCGACCACCATCACCGACATCGATCCGCTGCGTTTCTCGCTGCTGTTCGAACGCTTCCTCAATCCGGACCGCGTTTCGATGCCCGATTTCGACATCGATTTCTGCCAGGACCGTCGCGAAGAGGTGATCCGCTACGTCCAGCAGAAATACGGCCGCGACCAGGTCGGCCAGATCATCACTTTCGGTACGCTGCAGGCGCGCGCCGTGCTGCGCGACGTCGGCCGCGTGCTGCAGATGCCGTACGGCCAGGTCGACAAGCTGTCGAAAATGGTGCCGCAGAACCCGGCCAATCCGGTCAAGCTCGCCGACGCCATCGCCAACGAGCCGCGCTTTGCGGAGGAGGCCGAGAAAGAGCCGATCGTGCAGACGCTGCTCGACATGGCGCAGAAGCTGGAGGGCCTCTACCGCCACGCCTCGACGCACGCCGCCGGCATCGTCATTGGCGACCGACCGTTGTCGGAACTGGTGCCGATGTACCGCGATCCGCGCTCGGACATGCCTGTCACCCAGTTCAACATGAAATATGTCGAGCAGGCGGGGTTGGTGAAGTTCGACTTCCTCGGCCTGAAGACGCTGACGGTGCTGGAGACGGCCGTCAAGTTGATCCGCCGGCGCGGCATCGATATCGACCTGGCGACCATCCCGCTCGACGATCCCGAGACCTATGCGATGCTGTCGCGCGGCGAGGTGGTCGGCGTGTTCCAGGTGGAAAGTGCCGGCATGCGCAAGGCGCTGATCGGTATGCGGCCCGACTGCATCGAGGACATCATCGCGCTGGTTGCCCTCTACCGGCCGGGACCGATGGAGAACATCCCGACCTACAACGCCAGAAAGCATGGCGAGGAGGAGATGGCCTCGATCCATCCCAAGATCGACCATCTGGTGAAGGAGACGCAAGGCGTCATCGTCTACCAGGAACAGGTGATGCAGATCGCGCAGGAGCTGTCCGGCTATTCGCTTGGCGAAGCCGACCTTCTGCGGCGCGCCATGGGCAAGAAGATCCGCGCCGAGATGGACAAGCAGCGCGAACGCTTTGTCTCCGGCGCGGTCGAGCGCGGCGTCGCAAAGCCGCAAGCCGACTTCATTTTCGACCTGCTGGCAAAGTTCGCCGACTACGGTTTCAACAAGTCTCATGCGGCCGCCTACGCTGTCGTCTCCTACCAGACCGCCTATCTCAAGGCGCATTATCCGGTCGAGTTCCTGGCAGCGTCGATGACGCTAGACATGGGTAACACCGACAAGCTCGCCGACTTCCGCCAGGATGCGCTGCGCCTTGGCATCGAAGTCCTGGCGCCGTCAGTGATGACGAGTTTCCGTGCCTTCGAGGTCGGGGAGAACCGGATCTATTATTCGATGGCCGCGCTGAAGGGCGTCGGCGATGCCGCGGTGGAGCACATCGTCGCCGTTCGCGGCGAAAAGCCGTTCAAGAGCCTGGCCGATTTCTGCGAGAGGGTCGACCCGAAGATCGTCGGCAAACGGGTTTTCGAAAGCCTGATCATGGCCGGCGCGCTCGACTGCTTCGGCCACGACCGCGCCCAGATGTTGGCCGGCGTCGAGCGGATGATGGGGTTGGCGTCGCTCGCCCAGCAGAACGCCGTTTCGGGTCAGGCCGACATCTTCGGCGCCTCGCTCGGCGCACAGTCGCAGGCGCTCAATCTGCCGGCGACCGATCCGTGGCTCGCTGCCGACCGCCTGCACCGCGAGTTCCAGGTCGTCGGCTTCTATCTCTCGGCGCATCCGCTCGACGAGTACAAGGCGGCGCTGCAGAAGATGCGGGTGCAGAACTGGGCGGAGTTCTCCGCCGCCGTCAAGCGCGGTGCTTCCGCCGGCCGGCTTGCCGGCACCGTTACCAGCAAGCAGGAGCGCAAGACGCGCACCGGCAACAAGATGGGCGTGGTGGCCTTTTCGGACACCTCCGGCCAATACGAGGCCGTATTGTTTTCAGAAGGTTTGGCCCAGTATCGCGACCTCCTCGAAGCCGGCCGCTCGGTTGTCATCACTGTCGCGGCGGAGGACAGGCCCGAGGGCGTCAACCTGCGCATCAACTCCGTGCAATCGCTGGAGGACGAGGCAAGCCGCATCCAGAAGGCGCTGCGCATCTTCGTCAGGAACGATGGACCTGCCTCGATGATCCAATCCCAACTCACGCAGCGGGGTGAAAGCCAGGTGAGCATCATCGTGATCAAGGAAGAGGCGCAGGGCGAGGTCGAGATCGCTCTGCAAGGCGGCTATCGCGTCTCGCCACAGATCGCCTCGGCAATGCGCGCCGTGCCGGGCGTGATTGAAGTGGAACTGGTGTGATCTGCGCGCTTACCAGGCGGCACTCCGCGGGCCGGCACCGGCTGCTCATGCCAGCATGAAGGCCAAGGAGAGGCGTCCATCGCAGAACCTTTCCGCGACGGCGCGATTACGCGACAGGCTGCGCAGGCTCTATCACGGACGCTCGCCGGCCGCGTTCCGGTTCCAACTGGTGGCTGTCATCATCGACCTCGCCATCATCGCTTTTTTCATCGCCACCCCGGTCATCCAGCAGTCGCCCTCGTTTCTGTGGCTAGACTATGCCGTGGCGGCTCTCGTCGCCGCCGATCTGATTGCCAGGCTGCTCGCCTCCAACGACATGCTGCGCCTGACGAAGCAGCCGACCTTTTGGGTGGATGCCTTCATCCTTCTGACGCTGCTGATGCCGACGGCTCTCGCGAGCCTCGGCTTTCTGCGCATCCTGCGGCTATGGTCGCTGTCGCGCAGCGGTTCGATCTGGCGGCATTTCGAGACGCGTGGCCTGCGGCCCTGGCGCGAGGCAAGCCACGCGGTGATCAACCTTTTGACCTTTCTCTTTGTCATCACGGGCTTCGTCTACACGTTCTTTTTTTCGCAACGGAGCCGGACTGGAAAACTACATCGACGCGCTTTACTTCACCGTCGCGACCGTGACGACGACAGGCTTCGGAGACATCGTGCTGCCGGGCATCGCCGGCAAGCTGACGGCGATCGTAACCATGATCATCGGCATATCGCTGTTCGTCAGGCTGGCGCAGGCGATCTTTCGGCCGGCCAAGGTGTTCTTTCCCTGTCCGCAATGCGGGTTGCAGCGTCACGAGCCGGACGCCGTACACTGCAAGGCGTGCGGACACGTGCTCAACATTCCAGACGAAGGGAACTGACTGGCAACGCTATGACGCCGCGACTTCTGCCGGCTTGACTGCCTTGCGCTGCAAGTTGAGCAGATTGCCCATCAGGATCAGCAATGCACCGCCAGCGGTGAAGGCGTCGATCTGCTCGCTGTAAAGCAGCCAGCCGATGAGCGCCGACAACGGTACACGCAGGAAATCCATCGGCGAAATGACGGTGGCGTCGGCATAGCCAAGCGCACGGGCCATGCAAAAATGCGACGACATGCCGGTGAAGGCGATCAGCACGATCCATGGCCACAGTTCCAGCGGCGGGTTGCGCCACTCGTAAAGGGCTGGAACGAGGCCGACCACCGACTGGATGATCAGCATCCAGAAGATAATGCGCACGACGCTGTCCGTCCGCGTCAGCGACTTGACCAGGACCACCGAGATGCCGAAGCAAACCGCGGCGCCGAGCACGATGAGATGGCCCGGATCGACCGAGCCCACACCGGGGCGAACGATGATTACCACCCCGATCAGGCCCAGCACGATCGCGGCAAGCTTTGGCCGGGACAACCTTTCACCAAGAAAGGTCACCGCCAGGATAGCCGTCCAGATCGGTGTGGTGAATTCGATCGAAATCAGCACGGCCAACGGAATCAAGGTCAATGCGTAGAGCCATGCCGCCTGCCCGGTATAGTGGATGACGTTTCTGGCGATATGAGCGACGGGCCGCTGCGTGCGCATCGCCGCGAAGCCGCCGCTCATCATCACCAGCGGCAGCAGAATGAAGAACCCGATGACCGAGCGCAGTTCCAGCACCTGGAAGACGTTGAGCTCGGCGGTCGTGGCGCGGCCGGCGACCGACATCGCCAGGAACGAGGCGATCGACAGCGCCATCCAGAAAGCGGCCTTGGGGATCGAGGGGGTAGGTGCCATGTCAGCTATCTCGCAAGCCGGGGTTTTTGCCGCAACCACTAGCCGCCGCATTTGACTGGGCCAGAGATATTGGCGCGACGTTGCAAAACAGCCCTGTCGCGGGCGGAACCTGACATGGCAAGCCGCGTTGAGTCGCGATGTCCGCTTGAGCATCACCGATCGCCGTTCCACCCGTCAAAAGGAGACCTTCGATGACATTACTCACGCGGTTTGTGCTTGCCGGGTGCCTGGCCGTCGCGGCCACAGCCGCGCATGCGGACGAGAGCAAATTTCTCCAATCCTTCAAGGGCAATTTCGCCGGCAAGGGAACCGTTCAGGTGACGACGCAGGCGCCAACGGTCAGCGTTTCCTGCACGTTCAAATCGAATGCGACATCGTCTTCGCTGTCCCTCGACGGCAACTGCCGCGGCCTGATCCTGGTGACACGCGCCATCAGTGCTCGCCTGAAGACCAGCGGCGCCAAATACAGCGGTGTCTATGTGGGATCGCGCACCGGACCGGCGCAGTTGAACGGAAGCCGTTCCGGCAATGCGATAAACCTCGCCATCCACTGGGCCAAGGAGGTCAATGGCGACCGCGCCGCGCAGCTTACCGTGCAGAAAAACGGTGCGGACGGCATAGTCTTGACCGTGGTCGACCGCGATCCCAAGACCGGCAAGAGCGTGGTGACCAGCCGCATCGATCTTCGACGCAGCTGATCGGGTTCAATCTTCCAGCGGCTCCGGCGGATGGGCGTCGCGGCCCTTGCCGAAGGTGTAGCCGGTTTGCACCGCCTTGCGGCCGAACTTGTCGCGTAGCGCATCGATGGCGCCTTCGGCCATGGCGCGCTTGCGCGACTGCACATCGACCAAATCCGGCGGATCGGCCTTATCATCGTCGGAGAGGTCGCTGACGCCGATGCCGAGCAATCGGAATTTCGTTCCGTCGGTCTCCTTGCGAAGAAGTTCCACGCCGGTCGAAAAGATGCGGTCGGCGAGCCGGGTCGGGTCGCCGAGCTGACGGTTGCGCGTGCGCAGCCTGAAGTCCTGGGTCTTCAGCTTCAGCACCACGGTGCGCCCGGCGATGCCTGATTTCTTCAGCCTCGCCGAGACTTTTTCCGAAAGGCCCCTCAGCACCGAGACAAGCTCGTCCAGTGAAGCGATATCGGTGTCGAAAGTGGTTTCGGCCGATACGCTCTTGGCGTCCTGGTCTGGGTCGACGCGGCGGACATCCTCACCGCGCGAAAGCCGGTAGAGCCGTTCGCCCATCACCCCATAGCGGCGCATCAGGTCGCCACGCTCCATCTTCTGGAGCTGGCCGATCGTGCGGATGCCATCCTGTTCCAGCGTGGCGTTGAACGCCTTGCCGACGCCCCAGATCATGGTCACCGGCTGCGTGGCCAGAAAGCCGACCGCCTCCGCCTCGCCGATGACGGAAAAGCCGCGCGGTTTGCGGAAATCGGACGCTATCTTGGCGAGGAATTTGCAATAAGACAGGCCTGATGAAACGGTGATGCCGATCTCCTTCTCCACCGCCAGCGAAAAGCGCGCCAGCACCACGGCCGGTGGCAGTCCGTGCAGGCGCTCGGTGCCGGCGAGGTCGAGGAAGGCCTCATCGATCGACAACGGCTCGACCAGCGGTGTCAAAGCCTGCATCATGGCGCGCACCTCGCGGCCGACGGCCACGTACTTTTCCATGTTGGGCGCGATCACGACCGCCTCCGGGCAGGCCTCGAGCGCCTTGAACATCGGCATGGCGGAGCGCACGCCGCGGATGCGAGCGATGTAGCAGGCGGTGGAGACGACACCGCGCTTGCCGCCGCCGATGATCAGCGGCTTGTCCTTGAGCGCAGGGTTGTCGCGCTTCTCGATGGCCGCGTAGAAGGCGTCGCAATCGATATGGGCGAGGTGCAGCCGGTAAAGCTCGGGATGGCGGGCAAGGCGAGGGCTGCCGCAGCGTTCGCAACGGCGCGTTTCACTGCGCTGAAAGGTCAGGCAGTCACGACAAAAACCGTGGTCGGGATTGTTGACAGGGGTCGCCATCGCTGCGAACATAAAGAGAACAAAACCAATGGTACGACAGCGCAAGGCCAGCGACAAGCCTGGCCTGGGGAGAACGCATGAGCACGACCGTAGTGCCGCTGGCGCCAGAGCTCTGGCCTGAATTCGAGGACCTTTTCGGCAAGCAGGGCGCCTGCTACGGCTGCTGGTGTACGCATTTCCGGCTGGCGCCGGCGGCGCGGCGCGAGAGCAGTCGTGAACGCAACAAGGATCACATCAAGGCGCGCATCGAAGCCGGCCCGCCGCCCGGCCTGCTGGCTTTCGAGGACGGCAAGGCGGTCGGCTGGATGCAGATCGGGCCACGCGCCGACGTGCCCGAATGGAATAACAAGGGCAGGGGCTCGGCGCCGATCGATCCCGCCGACGCGTCCGATCCGGCCGTTTGGGCGATCTCGTGCTTTTTCATCCGCGCCAAGGCGCGCGGCAGGGGCATCACCCACCGCCTCGTCGAAGGCGGCATCGAGTTCGCCCGCAGGAACGGGGCGCGGCTCGTAGAGGCCTGCCCGATCGACCTGTCGCGCGATTCGCGTTCGATCGGCCTGTTTGTCGGGTCATCGGGGGTGTTCGAGAAAGCCGGGTTCGAAAGGCTTGTGGAGCGCAAGGCCGGTCGGCCGCTGATGCGGCTGGTGTTGAAGCCGATTGCCTGACTGTCATCGTCTTGCGGTCGCGATGGTATTTCCCTACCAGAGATACGAAACCATTTTTGCCTTTTTGACGAACGGAGAATTCCCGTGAACCGTATGCTGCCTATTGCCTTTACCGCGTTCCTGCTGAGCGCGCCTGCTTTCGGCCAGACCGTCGACAGTCAGGGCGCCAAGCAGTTGTCCGATGACCTGTCGCGCTATGTCGGCAAACAGGCGCTCGACAAGGGCATCCTGAAGGTTTCGGCCGAAGGCGCCGCCTACAAGATCGTGGTCGATTTCAAGGCGCTGGCCAGCAGCTTTCCCGACGAGAAGCTGGTGAAATTCGACTTTGCGCCCTATGCCCTGCTGGTCAAGCCGCGCAGCGACGGGTCCTGGGATGTCTCGATGGATTTTTCGCAGAGCGCCTCCTTTGAATTCAACGGCCCTCAGGGAAAGCAGAGCACGCAGTTCTCGATCAAGGACGGCAAGGGCAACGGCATCTACGATCCCAAGCTGGCGGCCTTCACCAGCGCCACGAGCTCGATGGCCGGAATGACGATGTCGTCGCAGGACGCCAAGCAAAAGATGGATGTGACCGCCGGTGCCGGCACCGTGACGCTTTCCGCGACCAAGGCGACCAATGGCGGCGTTGATTTCACGACGTCGCAAAAGATTTCGAACTTCGTCGAAGCGATAAAATTCAACGACGCCGAGAGCGGGCTGAATTTTCCCGTCACCGTGAAGTCGCCGGAATTTTCCGTGGAGGCCAGCGGCAAGGGCGTGCAGACCAAGCCTCTGCTCGATCTCCTGGCGTTTGCCGTGGCCAATGAGGACGAGAAGACGCTGAAGGCAAACCAGGCGCAGCTCAAGTCGCTTCTGCTTGCAGCGCTTCCGGTGTGGGAGCGTATCGACGGAACCTATGGCTTCAAGGACTTCGCGGTCGACAGCCCTATCGGCACGTTCGGAGCAACCCAGTTCGGCATAGCGTTCGGTTCCGACGGCGTCGCCCAGAACGGAAAGGTCAGCTATGGCATCAAGGCTTCGGGGCTGACCGTGCCGCAGCAGCTTTTGCCGAGCTGGAGCGTGGCGCTGCTGCCCACCGATATCGACCTGAATTTCGGCGGCGCCAACATCGATCTCGACAGCATGGCGAAGAAGGCCATCGAAGCCTTTGATCTCAACCAGGATCCGCCGCTGCCGGCCGAGTTCGGCGACCAGCTCAAAGCCGAATTCCTGGCCAAGACGCCGAAGGTCGTCATCGGCCACAGTACCGTGAAGAACAAGGACATGGAGATCGCGCTGGAAGGTGAGATGACAAGCTTCGGCCAGAAACCCGACGCAAATCTCACTGTCGACGTCGCCGGCTTCGACAAGGTCATGGAACATCTGCAGGAAGCGGCGAAGGCGGAGCCGGAGGTCGGGCAGTACGTGCCTATCGCTCTCATGGCGAAGGGTTTTGCCAAGACGCTGCCGGATGGCAAGCTGGAATGGGCTATCAACACCAAGGCCGACGGCTCGGTCACCGTCAACGGCGTCATGCTGAAGCCCGCCGACCCGGCGGTGGACGATAGCGTCGACGACGGTGACGGTTCGGACGATGAGAGCGGCGGCGACAATGGCGGTAGCGATAATGGCGGCGGCGCTAACGGCGGGGCAGGGGCGAAGCTCAATCCTTGAGTGTTCTGCCCTCGAGCAATTCCGGAACCGTTTTTTCGGTCCGGGATCGCACCAGAACGCCTGGATTAGAACCCCAGCGCGCCAGCGATCTTAGGCGCGGCTTCGTGCCAATCCTGGACGACGATGACATCGTCCGGGACCGATGGCAGGAACCTACGCAGCGAATTGTCGGCCATCAGATGGAAAAGATTTGCGTCGGCGACCGAGTCACGCACCGACGCCAGATTGGCTGGCTGATCGTCGACGAAGACCACCGGCCGCCCGCTCCTGCCGCGCAGTTTGGCTACCGCCGGCCCCTTGGCCATTTCGGTGGTCAGCAGCGGATAGGCTAGCCCCAGTGCATCGAGATGGGCGCGTCGCACGGCGCGATGCCGGTGCGGCATGGCTGTCAGCAATATGATTTCGGCACGGTCTCCAAGTCCGGTCAGGGCTTCCGCGGCGCCATCGGTGATGCTTTGCCAATCGGCTTGCGCGTCGAAGAAATCGCCCAGGAGTGCGGTGACTTCGGGTTGTTCGATCAGGCGGCCGCTGGCTGTCTCGGCAATGTTGCCGGTCAGCCGGAAGGACGCCAGCGTCAGGCCATAGCCGCGCGCCTTGAGGAAATGCGGGAAGGGCCGGATGAATTCGAGCACCACGTCGTCGACATCGAGCACCAGCAGCGGTCGGTCGTCAGCCGCCAGTTCCTCGATCTGGCGCGCGGTTTCGGGATCATCGCTCATGTGGAGTGCTCGTGATTGTCATCGCCAAGCGGCAAGGCGCGCAACGCCTTGCCGACAGCCGCTGGTGGCGTGCCGGTTTCCTCGGCGAAGCGCATCAAGGTCGGCTCGTGGGCAAGAATGAACTGCAGGACGCCGGCCAGGAAACCCGGCTCGCCAGCCGCCCGGCGGATCGAATGCGCCTCTATTCCCGTGATTGCCAGAAAGCGCGGTAAAAGCTCCGGATCGGTGGCAACGAAGCCCAGTGCCTTGACGGCAATGGTTTCCGCCTCTTCGCGCATTGACGCTGCGTTTGCCATCACTACCTTCGGTGCGTGGAATGAGTCTCTCCCGCAGTAATGGCAAGAATTGCTTGCGGCAAGCCATTAGCGTGTCGCGCGCCTTTTGGACGCGCAGGGAGGCGAGGCGGAATTCGTGCTGCTTTGCAGGCTTCGGGTTTCCGTTTCGTCAATCATATTGCCGTATAGTGAAGCAGGGTTTGGTGCGTTCAAGGAAAGAGCGCATGACGGCCACCTCCGGGTGGAGGACGGCCGGGACGGGATGCCGATGCCTAAGAAGGTCATGATCGTCGAGGACAATGAGCTCAATATGAAGCTCTTTCGGGACCTCATCGAAGCAAGCGGTTACGAGACGGTGCGCACCCGCAACGGTCTGGAGGCGCTCGACCTGGCGCGCCAGCACCGGCCGGACCTCATCCTGATGGACATCCAACTGCCCGAAGTGTCGGGACTGGAAGTGACCAAATGGCTGAAAGAGGACGACGATCTGCACGTCATCCCGGTGATTGCGGTGACTGCCTTTGCGATGAAAGGCGACGAGGAACGCATCCGCCAAGGCGGCTGCGAGGCGTATATTTCGAAGCCGATCTCGGTGCCGCGTTTCATCGAAACCATCAAATCTTATCTGGGCGATGCCTGATGTACCCTTCCAGCCGAGCCGGAGCGTTGTGAAATGACTGCGCGGATCCTCGTCGTCGACGACATCCCTGCCAATGTGAGGCTGCTGGAAGTCCGGCTGCTGGCCGAGTATTTCGAGGTTCTGACCGCCACCAATGGGGCCGATGCGATCGAGACCTGCGAGAACGGCAAGGTCGATGTCGTGCTGCTCGACGTAATGATGCCCGACATGGACGGGTTCGAGGTCTGCCGGCGATTGAAGAGCGATCCGGCGACGTCGCACATTCCGGTGGTGATGATCACCGCGCTCGATCAGGTCACCGACCGCGTGCGCGGGCTCGAGGCCGGTGCCGACGATTTCCTGACCAAGCCGGTCAACGACTTGCAGCTGATGACGCGCGTCAAGAGCCTGGTCCGCCTGAAGTCGTTGACCGACGAGCTTCGGCTGCGCGCCTCGACCACGCGCAGCATCGGCATCGAAGAACTTTTGAGCCGCAATTTCGCGTCCGAGGACACGACGCCGAAGGTGCTTTTGATCGACGAGCGCAAATCGTCGGTCGAGCGCATCCAGAAGATGCTGCGCGATCGTGCCGACCTCGACGTCACGGGCGATCCGCATGCCGGGTTCTTCCAGGCCGCGGAGACGCCCTATGAATGCGTGATGATCTCGACGGCCTTCGCCGATTTCGATCCGCTCAGGCTCTGCTCGCAACTGCGCTCGCTCGACCGCACCCGTTTCGTGCCGATCATCCTGCTGGCGGAGGAGGGCGAGGAGGAGCGCATCATCCGAGGGCTCGAACTCGGCATCAACGACTATCTGATGCGGCCGATCGACCAGCAGGAACTGACGGCGCGGCTGCGTACCCAGGTGCGCCGCAAGCGCTACAATGACCAATTGCGCGCCAGTGTCACCCAGACCATCGAAATGGCCGTGACCGACGGCCTCACGGGGCTGCACAATCGCCGCTATCTAGACAGCCATCTGCAGACGCTGTTCGATCGCGCCGTGGCGCGGCGCCGGCCGCTGTCGGTGATGATCACCGATCTCGACCGCTTCAAGTCCATCAATGATGCGCATGGGCATGACGGCGGCGACGAGGTGCTGCGCGAATTCGCGCGGCGGCTGCGCAAGAACGTCCGGGGTATCGACCTTGCCTGCCGGTTCGGCGGCGAGGAGTTCGTGGTGGTAATGCCCGATACCGACGGCGCAGTGGCCGAGAAGGTGGCCGAGCGCATTCGTGCCGAAATCGCCCAGATGCCGTTCGCCATCGGCGCCGAGGGCAAGACGATCGAGGTCACCGTCAGTGTTGGCGTGTCATCGGTGCTGAAGGGCGTGGACACGGTGGCGGCATTGATGAAACGCGCCGATCTCGCGCTCTACGAAGCCAAGAGCGGCGGCCGCAACCGCGTCGTTGCCAAGGCAGCTTGACGCTCCGGCCCCGATAATCCGGTCAACCCCAACAGGGTTACCCATTTACCTTAATCCAAGCGATTCGCGAGCCTTGGTTAAGAAACTGTTGATTTCCATAAGCTCTTGCGCAAATGTGAAGGCCAAGACGAAGCCGGCACGAGGTAGACAGCCGGCTCGATCCTCGAATACCCCATGATGCTCAGGTCCGCCGCATCTCCTGGGTCCGTGGGGTCGGCCGGCCGGCGCTGGCACATAGTGGCCTCCTCGTACCGCTGCCAAACGCCGACCGGCCCCCTTTGCCCGATATGACATCAGGAATCTGCGTCAAGCCCCGGAAGAACCGGGGCTTTTTTGCGGCAGGTCCCGCTTTTCTGGACTGTAACGGCTTCGGTTGCACCCTCGCGTGCTATTGCTTGGCAACGCCGCGACTTTTCGCCGCCATATGCATAAGGGGAAGAAGAGGAGCCAGCCCCTCCATTTCATACATATGGCGTGCAAGGGGCTTGCGGCAAGACCCGGCTGTTCCCGTAGAACCACGACCCAGGTTAACGGAAACGGGAGTGGCGAAATGCCGGAATTGTTGCCAGGAGACCGAGTGCGTCGGGATCATGCCGTGGTGATCGCCGGAGGTGGTCCGACCGGGTTGATGCTGGCCGGCGAACTCGCATTGGCGGGCGTCGATGTGGCCATTGTCGAGCGGCGGCCAAACCAGGAACTCATCGGTTTGCGCGCGGGCGGCCTGCACGCACGCACCATCGAGGTGCTCGACCAGCGCGGAATTGCCGACCGGTTCCTCTCGCAGGGACAGACATCGCCGTCGGTGGGCTTCCACATGATCCGATTGGACATCAGCGACTTTCCCACGCGGCACAACTATCTGCTGGCGTTGCGGCAAAACCATATCGAGCGGATATTGGCCGACTGGATCAGCGAGTTCGGCGTGCCGATCTATCGCCGGCAGGACGTCACGGGCTTCGCACAGGATAATGGTGGCGTCGACATCGATCTGTCTGGCGGCCAGCGGTTGCGGACGCAGTATCTCGTCGGCTGCGACGGAGGACGCAGCATGATCCGCAAGGCCGCGGGGATTGCGTTCGATGGATGGGATCCGACGATGAGCTGGATAATCGCCGAGGTGGAGACGGCGGAGGAACCAGCATTGGGCTTTCGCAGTGACGCCCATGGTATCCATGCGATCGGCAAGATTGAGGAAGACGGCCGGGTGGGTATCGTGCTGACCGAGCGACAACTAACCATTGGTGGCGAACCGACACTGCGCGATCTCAGCGACGCGCTTGTCGGTGTCTACGGCACCGATTACGGGGTCCACAGTCCGACCTGGATTTCCCGGTTCACCGACATGACGCGGCAGGCTGCCGCTTACCGCGACAGACGTGTTCTGCTGGCCGGTGACGCCGCGCATATCCATCCCCCAATGGGCGGACAGGGCCTCAATATCGGCGTGCAGGACGCGGTGAACCTGGGGTGGAAGCTAGCCCTGGTGGTCAAGCGGATGTCACCGGAAGGCCTCCTCGACAGCTACCATGCCGAACGCCATCCGGTCGCCGCCCGCGTGCTGCGCAACGCGATGGCGCAGGTCGCGCTTCGCCGGATGGATGCTCGCACCAAGGCCTTGAGCGACACATTCGCCGAACTGCTCGCCATGGATGGGCCACGCAAACGGATCGCCGCGGAGATGTCTGGCCTGGGTGTCCACTACGATCTCGGGGAGGGGCACGCGCTGCTTGGGCGACGAATACCCGACCTCGATCTCTCCACCGCTGATGGGCCGTTGCGACTGTTCACGTTGCTCCACGACGCGCGGCCGCTGCTCCTCAATTTCGGTGAGCCAGGCAGGCTGGACATTGCGCCTTGGGCCGACCGGATCCGGCAGATCGACGCATCGTATGCCGGTGCCTGGGAGCTTCCCGTACTCGGAACGGTCGCCGCACCCGACGCGGTCTTGATCCGGCCCGATGGATACGTGGCCTGGGTTGGCGTTGAGGATGGACAGGGATTGGCCGATGCGCTGACCAGATGGTTCGGACCGGATGCCGGAGCCGGGCGCCCCTCCGAACGCAGCGCGTCACCTTCCACAGGCCGATGGCCAGCTGTCTCCTGACAAGCAATTGACAGGAGGCTCCATCCGTGCAGAAATTGGTTGGACCATTGGACCACTTGGAGGAAATGTGGACCAGAACAGCCTGCCACCCATCCAGACGACGGCGCGTGACGACGCCGTGCTGAAGGCATTGGTGGGCTTCGTCCGCGCCGAGGCCTTGCGGCCTGGCGAGCGACTGCCGACCGAGCGCATTCTAGCCGAACGGCTCAAGGTCAGCCGCAACACGGTGCGCGAGGCGCTGACGCGGTGGGAAGGATTGGGCCTGGTCGAACGCCGGCAAGGCAGCGGCACTTTTCTCAAGGCGGCCGTCTCGCCCGACATGCTGCATTTGCCGCTGACGCTGGCGGGCGGCAATGACTTCACCAGCCTGATGCAGACGCTGGAAATACGCCGCGCGCTGGAGGCGGAAGCAGCGGCACTGTGCGCCGAGCGGGCAAGCCCGGCCGACATTGCCGAGATCGAGGGCAAGCTCGATATCATGGAGCAGGCGTTTCGCACCCTTGATGGCATGTCGTCGGAAGAGGACTGGGAATTCCACCAGGCGATCTACCGGGTCTCCGGCAATCCACTGTTCGAACAGATCATCGCGGCCATGCACGAACTGTTCCATCGCTTCTGGGAGCATCCGCTCGGTGTGCGCGATTTCGGCCATGCCAGCTTTCCCTATCACCGCACCATCTACGAACGTATCGCCGCGCGGGATCCGCAGGGCGCCCGCGACGAGGCGCTCAAGCTCATCGCCACCGTCGAGGACGACCTCAAGCGCGGTGCGGCCAAACTCAAACTTTCGGACCTGAAATGAACGGGCATCCAGACGGTTTCGACCACGATTATCTCGCCGAGGCGGCGACGCTTTTGGCGCATGACGAACCGTTTCCCGGCGGCGCGGTCGTGCCGCCGATCTACCAGACCTCGTTGTTCACTTTCGCCAATTATGCGGAAATGGCCGATACCTTTGCCGGCAAACGAAAGCAGCCGATCTATTCCCGCGGCGACAATCCGACGGTCATGGAGTTCGAGGCTCGTGTCGCCGCGCTCGAGGGTGCAGAAGCCGCACGCGGCTTCTCCAGCGGCATGGCGGCGATCAGCGCCACCGTGCTTGCCTTCGTCGGGGCGGGCGAGCGCATTGTTGCTGTACGCAACTGCTATGGCGATGCCTACCGGCTGTTCGAGCGGCTCCTGCCGCGGCTCAACATCAAGGTCGACTATGTCGATGGCTCCGACCCGGATGCTGTTGTGGCGGCGCTTCCCGGCGCCAAGCTGCTCTATCTGGAAAGCCCGACCTCGATGGTGTTCGAGCTCCAGGACCTGCCGCATCTGACCCGGCTGGCCAAAGAGCAGGGTATCGTCACCACGATCGACAATTCCTGGGCGACGCCGGTGTTCCAGAAGCCGATCTCGCACGGCGTCGACCTCGTGCTGCACTCGGCCTCGAAATATCTCGGCGGCCACAGCGACACGGTCGCCGGCGTGGTGGCTGGCTCGGCAGCGCATATCAAGCAGATCAACGAGCAGACCTATTCCTATCTCGGCGGCAAGCTGTCGCCGTTCGAGGCCTGGCTTTTGCTGCGCGGCCTGCGCACGCTGCCGCTGCGCCTGCCGCACCATATGAAGAGCGGGCTTGCCATCGCCGAGCGGCTGAAGGCGCATGGCGATGTCGAGCGGGTGAACCATCCGGCCTATTCGAACCATCCGGGCAAGGCGACGCTTGCCGGCTATGGCGGGTTGTTCTCGTTCGAGGTTACCGAGGACATCGACATTCCCGTCTTCGTCGACGCGCTGAAATATTTCCGCATCGGCGTCAGCTGGGGTGGGCATGAGAGCCTGGTCGTACCGGCCAAGGCGTCGCTGGAGCAGACGCCAGGACTGAATTCGATGGCGCGCTTCGGCGTCAGCCCCCGAACCATCCGCTTCAATGTCGGATTGGAAAGTGTCGAGGATCTCTGGGCGGATGTCGCCCAGGCCCTCGAAAAAGCCAGAAAATAACAAGCGGGTTCAAAATGGGAGTCTTGAACATGAAAAAACTGACCGTCATGCTTGCCACCGTCGCGGGGCTGGCGATTTCCGCCGGTGGCGCGCTCGCCGATTCAACCCTGAAAATGGTCGAGGTGATCACCAGCCCGCCACGCACCGAATTCCTCAAGAAGCAGATCGCCGAGTTCGAGGCGGCCAATCCAGGCGTCAAGGTCGAACTGGTCTCGCTGCCCTGGGGCCAGGCTTTCGAGAAATTCCTGACCATGGTGCAGGCCGGTGACACGCCCGATGTGGTCGAGATGCCGGAACGCTGGATGGGGCTTTACGCCAACAATGCCCAGCTCGAGGATCTCGGCCCCTATATGGCCAAGTGGGACGACGCCAAGACGCTCGGCGACCGCGCCAAACAGTTCGGCTCGACGGTCAACAACACCCAGTTCATGATCCCCTATGGCTACTATGTGAACGCGCTGTTCTGGAACAAGAAGCTGTTCAAGGAGGCTGGTCTTGACGGCCCACCAGCGACGCTCGACGAGTTTGTCGCCGATTCCAAGAAGATCTCGGCCATTCCCGGAAAATACGGCTACTGCCTGCGCGGCGGGCCGGGCGCCTTCAACGGCATGCACATGTTCATGAACATCGCTCAGGGCAAGGGCGGCTATTTCAACGAGGACGGCACCTCGACCATCAATGAAGAGGGCTCGGTCAAGGGCCTGCAGATGCTGGCCGACATGTACAAGAATGGTCTCGCGCCGAAGGATTCCGTAAGCTGGGGCTTCAACGAAACCGTCACCGGTTTCTACTCCGGCACTTGCGCCATGCTCAATCAGGATCCGGACGCGCTTCTCGGCATCGCCGACAAGATGAGCGCCGACGACTTCGCCGTGGCGCCGCTGCCGGTCGGACCAAGCGGAAAGTCCTATCCGACGCTCGGCTATGCCGGCTGGGCGATGTTCGCCAACTCGCAGCACAAGGATGATGCCTGGAAGCTGATGGCGACGCTTCTGTCGCCGAAGGACAATCTGGAATGGGCCAAGGAAGTCGGCGTCGTGCCGATCCACAACGGTGCCGACCAGGATCCCCATTTCAAGACCGAGCAGTTCAAGGGCTGGTTCACGGAACTCAGCGACAGCTCAAAATATGAAATGGTGACGCCGCCGACGCATCTGGAAAACCTCGGCAATTTCGTCGACCAGGTCGCGATCAAGAACTTCCAGGAAGTGCTGCTCGGCCAGAAGACGGCCAAGGAGGTCGCCGACCAGTGGGCTGCCTTCCTGACCAAGGAACAGCAGGACTGGCTGGCGAAGAACAAGAAGTAGCTTTTCTTCCCTTCTCCCCGTTCACGGGGAGAAGGTGGCCCGATAGGGCCGGATGAGGGGCTGCGCCAAGTTCTGAAAAGCTGGCGCCGCCCCTCATCTGCCTGCCGGCATCTTCTCCCCGTGAACGGGGAGAAGGACGCTCATTGTCCATCCCGCCGCTCCAGGGAGCCATTTCTCAGCCAAATGACCTATGCCGTATCCGAAATTCGGTCCGCAGCGGCGCCGCGAAAAAAGCGGCTCTCCTACGCGACGATCGAGCCTTGGCTCTACCTCAGCCCGGCGATCATCCTGCTGGTCGTGGTGCTGCTCGTGCCGCTGGTCATCGGTATCAGCTATTCCTTCCGCAAATTTTCGGCCTTCAAGTCCGAGTATGTCGGGCTCGGGCAGTATCAGGCGATGCTGTCGGACCAGGTGCTGGGCCAGGCGCTGATCAACACGTTGTGGTGGACGGCGGCCAGCCTGTTCTTCCAGTTCTTCCTCGGCCTTGGCCTGGCGTTGCTGCTCGACAAGCCTTTCCCAGGCCGCAAGGCGGTGCAGGCACTGGTCTTCCTGCCCTGGGCGGTGCCGTCCTTCCTGTCGGGCCTGACCTGGGCCTGGCTGTTCAACCCGATCGTCGGTCCGCTGCCGCACTGGCTGTTCGCCTTGGGGCTGAAGGCCGAACCGACCAACGTCCTGTCCGATCCCTCCACCGCCATGTGGGGGCCGATCATAGCCAATGTCTGGTTCGGCATTCCGTTCTTCGCCATAACGCTGCTGGCGGCGCTGAAGTCTATACCCTCGGAACTGCATGAAGCGGCGGCGATCGACGGCGCTTCGCCGTGGCAACGTTTCACCAAGGTGACGCTGCCTTTCCTGGCCCCGACCATCGCCATCACGGTGATGTTGCGCACCATCTGGATCGCCACTTTCGCCGACCTGATCTTCGTCATGACCGAGGGCGGACCGGCCGGCTCGACCAACACGGTGCCGGTCTACATCTATGTCAGCGCCTTCAAGTCGCTGGACAAGGGCTATGCCTCGGCCGTGGCCGTGCTGCTGCTGGTCCTGCTCATCGCCTACGCGATCGTGCTCATCGCCATCCGCCGCTCGCTTGTGAGGCACGTCTGATGATTGCCGGACGCTCAGCATCACAGCGCTTCTTCGGTGGCATCGGCCTCTACGCCGCGATCGCCGCCTACGTCGTCTTCGCTCTGTTCCCGATTTACTGGACGCTGAAGATCTCGGTCACGCCGGAGCGGCTGCTCTATTCCGAAGGCATCACCTTCTGGCCGTCGCACATGACGTTGCAGAATTTCGTGACCGTGCTCGAAGCCACCGATTTCCCGCGCTATTTCCTCAACAGCGTCATCGTCTCGGTGTCGACGGCGGCACTGGTCACGGTCATCGCCACGCTCGCCGGCTACGCCATGTCCCGCTTCACCTTTCGCGGCAAGGCCGCACTGGCTCTCATGTTGCTGCTGACCCAGACCTTTCCGCTGGTGATGGTCATTCCGCCTATCTACCGCGTGATGGGGCAGATCGGCCTGATCAACAGCCTGACCGGGCTGATCATCATCTACACCGCCTTCAACACCGCCTTCGCCACCTTCCTGATGCAGTCCTTCTTTGACGGCATCCCCAAGGACCTGGAGGAGGCGGCGATGATCGACGGCTGCACGCGCGCGCAGGCGATGCGCAAGGTGATCGTGCCGCTGACGCTGCCCGGCATGGGCGCGACGCTGGGCTTCGTCTTTACCGCCGCCTGGAGCGAGCTGCTGTTCGCGCTGATGCTGATTTCCAGCGACGACCAGAAGACCTTCGCCGTCGGCCTGCTCACCTTCATCGGCAAGTTCGCCGTCGACTGGGGACAGATGATGGCGGCGTCGATCCTGGCGCTGATCCCGGTCTGCATCTTCTTCGCTTTCCTGCAACGCTATCTCGTCACCGGCCTGACCGCCGGCGCCGTCAAAGGATAGACCGATGGCCTCTGTCACGCTCGAAAAGGTCCGCAAGGATTATGGCGCCGTGCGCGTCCTGCACGCGGTCGATCTCGAAATCGCCGATGGCGAGTTCGTCGTGCTGGTCGGACCGTCCGGCTGCGGCAAGTCCACGCTGTTGCGCATGATCGCCGGGCTCGAGGAAGCCTCGGGCGGCGAGATCCGCATCGGCGAGCGGCTGGTCAATGACGTGGCGCCCAAGGACCGCGACATCGCCATGGTGTTCCAGTCCTATGCGCTCTATCCGCATATGGACGTCTCGAAGAACATGGGCTTCAGCCTGATGCTGCGAAAGGCCGAGAAGCCGGCGATCGATGCGCGCGTCGATGGTGCCGCCAAGCGGCTGGGGCTCGATACGTTCCTGCAACGCCTGCCCAGGCAATTGTCTGGTGGCCAGCGCCAGCGCGTCGCCATGGGCCGCGCCATCGTACGCGATCCCAAGGTTTTTCTCTTCGACGAGCCGCTGTCGAACCTCGATGCCAAGCTGCGCGTTCATATGCGCGCCGAGATCAAGGCGCTGCACCAGCAGTTGAAGACCACTTCGGTCTACGTCACCCACGACCAGATCGAGGCGATGACCATGGCCGACCGCATCGTCGTCATGCATGACGGGCTGATCCAGCAGGTGGGGGCGCCGCTCGATCTCTATGACCGGCCGGCCAATATGTTCGTCGCCGGCTTCATTGGCTCGCCTGGAATGAATTTCCTGCCGGCCACGGTAGAGAAGGGCGGCAAGGTGGACGCCGTGTTGTCCGATGGCCAGAAGCTTCGGCTGCCGGACGGCCTGCCGCTCAGGGACGGTGACGTCATCACCGTCGGCCTGCGGCCCGAGCATATCCGGCTGGCTGACGACGGCACGCTGCAAGGCGAAGTGGGAGTGGTGGAGCCGCTCGGCCTGTCGACGCAGTTCTACGTCAAGCTGGCCGGCCAGCAGCTTTGCGTCTTTGCGATGGGGCGCGCGGCCGTGAAGCCCGGCGACATGGTGCGCATGTCGGCCGATCCGGCATCGCTGCATTTGTTCGACGAGAAGAGCGGCGACCGCATCGGCTAGAGCATGATGCCGAAAAGTGTGAAGCGGTTTTCGGACGACATCATACTCTATCTCTTTGATTTAGAGACGGATTCAGATTTCAGGTCGACTCGACCTGAAATCATCCGGCTCTAAGGCGCTCAGCCGGGCTGACGGACTTCGCCCGCCCGACCAAACGAAAAACGCCGCCCGATGGGCGGCGTTTGGCATTCCAGAGGAAAAACCAGATTACTTGATCTTGGTTTCCTTGAATTCGACGTGCTTCTTGGCGACCGGGTCGTACTTGCGGAACGACAGCTTGTCGGTCTTGGTACGGCTGTTCTTGCTGGTGACGTAGAAGAAACCGGTGTCGGCGGTCGACAGAAGCTTGATCTTGATGTTTGCGGCTTTGGCCATGATCTCAGTCCGTTATGTTCGTGGGGTTTTGGCCGCTGGAGCACGGGAAAACACCCGGACGCGGGAAACTTGGCGCGACACATAAAGAACGTGCCTGGAAAGTCAAGCCCGGCCAACCTGATGTGGCCAGCCCAAGCTGCCCAGAATGCATAAATCAGGCGGTTTCCGCCTCGGATACCGCAACCTTCTTCCAGTCTCCCGTCGTGTTCCACCAGCGATTCGGATTGGCACGGTCGTCCAGCCCCTTGGAGCGGCTGGCAAGGATCGGCTGGATGCGGATCACCGGCTCCTGATAGGAATGCGCCTGGAAAATCGCTTCGACGACGCGGGCCGCCAGCGTCTGGTCGTCGGGCAGTTCGAACGAAACCTCGACCGTGCCCGGGCGGTGGCGCAATTCGGTCTCGGCGCCGGCGGCAGCCCCTTCAAGCGGCCTGTAGCGCTCGATGCCGTGTGCCGACTGATACGCGTTGCGGTCATATTTGCCCATGGCCAGCGGTGCGATCGCAACCACCGCATCCATGATCCGGTCCACGTCCGGGGCCGGAGCCTGGAAGGTTACAAGCAGCAGAAGCGTCATTCGCAGTGATGTGGTCTCAAAGCCGCTGTCGATCATGGCAGTGTCCTCAACTTCGGGAATCAGGGACACTCTTTTAACCGGACGCTCCTGACACGGTTCTGTCAGCATCTGCCGCGGCGCGGCGGATAAGGGCACTCGACGGCGCAGTGTTACAGCAGGAGCTTGCGCACGAGCCTGAAGCAGACCAGGGCGATGTAGGCGCCGAAGAACAGGCCGAGTGACCAGCCGAATCCGGAAGGCCCGAAACTGTCCATTCCGATGCCGATCGCTTGTGGACCAAGCACCATGCCGACGCCGTAGCAGAGCACGAAGGCGGCGTTGGCGGAGGCCAGTTCGTGGCCGGAGAGCTGCGAGCCGAGATGGGCGAGGCCGATCGTGTACATGGCGGCGACGACACCGCCCCAGACGAAGAGTAGCGCGGCCATCAAGTGCCAGTTCGCGGCAAAGAACGGCATGAATATCGTGCCGACGAGGCCGACCGTGGCGCAGGCGAGCAAGAGATAACGCCGGTCGGAGACGCGGTCGCTGATCATGCCGATCGGAATCTGCAACAGCACATTGCCGAGGCCGATCATGGTCAGCAGCAGCGCCGCGTCGGCCTCTGAATAACCGATGCGGTTGCCGTAGACCGGGAACAGCGCGAAGCCGCCAGTCTCGACCGCGCCGAACACGAGCACGGCGAAAGTCGCGGTCGGCACCAGCCAGATATAACGCAGGAAGTGGCTGGTTTCGCTGTCGGCCACGATGGTCGGGCTTTCGTTGCGCGCGGCGAGCACCGGTATGGCAGCCAGCGTCACCAGGGCAATGATGACGCCGAACGGCCTGAAGCCGGAGCTGCCGAGATGGGCGAACAGCCACGGCCCGGCGGCAAAGCCGAGCGACAGGACGGTGGCGTAGATGCCAAGCACAAGGCCGCGCCGGTGTGGCGGCGCCGACGTGCTGATCCAGAATTCCGACAGGATGAACAGCACGGTCAGCGCGATGTGCAGAACGACGCGCAGCGGAAACCACATCCAGAAATCGGGCGCGAAATGGAAACCGACGAAGGCGAGCGCGCCGGTGGCAATCATGGCGATCATGGTCCAGGCGACGCCGAAGCGCATGGCGAGCGGCGTGGCCAGCGGCGCCCCGGCGATCGAGGCCACGCCGGCGACAGCCGTGTTCAGGCCGATCATCGAGGCCGAATGACCGCGTGTTTCCAGGATGACGCTGAGCAAGGGCATGCCGAGGCCAATGGCGATGCCGACGACGCTGATCGACGAAATCGCCGCCACCATCGGCAGCCAGTGTACGCGTTCGTCGCCCTGTGGTTGGGTATCGACCGTCATGGGATGCTGAATACTCTGTCTTTTTGATCTTGCGCAATTCCCGTGGGAAAACCGCGGCACAGTGTTCCTGGAATTGCTTAGAGAAGTTCGCGGGTGAAGTGGTTGCGGACAAGCCGGTAGAAAGGGACAGGTCCGCCCGGACGCAGCAGCGGATCGTCGGCGAGCCGCTTTTCCAGCTCGTCCAGGATCATTCGGGTGATGTCGGGTATGTCGGCCTGCTTGGCCTTGGCGAGCGGCAGCCAGACCAGTTCCTCCAATTCATTGGTCGGGCCGCCATCGGGCAGTTCGACGGCGACATCGCCACGCCAGGCGCTGAAGAAGCGGGTATCGAAGCGGCGTACCCGGTTCGGCGGCGTGATGGCGCGCGCGACGAAGCGCAATGCTTCCAGCGACGGTGCCACGCCATGTTCGACGAAACCCTGCCAATCGCGCCTGGTCGTGGCAAAGGCGCCTTTGCGGCCGATCAGCAGGCCGGCTTCCTCGTAGGTCTCGCGGACCGCCGACAAGGCAATGGCGCGGGCGCGGGCGCGGCTGGTGCGGCCGGGGCCGGCCGTCAGCTTGGCTTCTTCGTGCTGGTCAAGTGCCGTCGCTGTCGGTATGCGGCTGTCGGCAGGGTCGGTTCGGCCGCCGGGGAACACGAACTTGCCTGGCATGAAAGCGTGTGCGGCGTGGCGGCGCCCCATCAACACCAGGACGTCGTCGCCCTTGCGGTCGAGCAGGATGAGCGTCGCGGCGTCACGCGGACGCAGGCGCCCGCCGCCATGCGTGGCAAGACCCTTGTCGAGCTTGTCGGCATCCGCCTTGGTCAATGCTTCCATGCGCAGGGACCTAGCGGAAACTTCTTGCATGCGAAAGTGGCCTTGACGATTGGCGTGTTGCGCCAGCGGCGCCTTAGGCGCCGTGGTGGGACTCCGTCCCATCCTTTTGGCCACCGAACCCGTGCATATAGAACGCCCATTGCAGTCCGATGACGGCACCCTTGACCGGTTGCAGCAGCGCGATGGAGAGCAGGATGGTCAAGGGCACCCATATTGCAATGTGCTGCCAGGTGGAGAGCGTCGAGGTCGCTTCCACGCCCATGAAGGCACCGAGAACGATATGGCCGACGATGACGATGACCAGGTAGGCCGGCAGATCGTCGGCGCGATGGTGATGGATCTCCTCGCCGCAGACGCTGCAGGTTTCGACAGTCTTGGTGAAGCCGCGGAACAGCTTGCCTTCGCCACAGTTCGGGCAGCGGCCCAAGAAGCCCCGCTTCATCGCCGTCCACAAGGGGCGGGCAACCCGGCCAGAGTGATGTTCGCCACCAAAAACCTGTTGTTCCATCATCGTCTCCTGCCGCGCGGCCCCGGTCGCGTTTGCGACGCACGGGCGCGGCCCTTAGCCTTGTGAAACGACCTGCTGGAGCCTGGCAGGGGCTTTGGGTCGGTCAACATTTCGAAGCGCATCGCGCCGGCCATTGGCGCCACCTCCACGAGCCGGACCTCGACGCGGTCCGCGAGCTGGTAGCCTTTGCCCGAGCGTTCTCCGAACAGGGAGCGGGCCATTTCATCGTATATATAGTAATCGCCGCCCAAAGTTGACACCGGGATGAAACCATCGGCGCCATATTGCGGCAATTGGACAAAAAGTCCTGATTTGGTGACGCCGGAGATGCGGGCGTCGAAGCGGTCGTCGATGCGCTCGGCGAGGTAGGCCGAGATCAGCCGGTCGACCGTGTCGCGCTCGGCAGCCATGGCGCGCCGCTCGGTGCCGGAGATCAGCACCGCAACATCTTCGAGGCGGGCCTCCTCATCCTGCGTCAGCCCGCCGGGGCCGAGACCGAGCGCGGCAATAAGTCCGCGATGCACGATCAGGTCGGCGTAGCGGCGGATCGGCGAGGTGAAATGAGCGTAACGGCTGAGGTTGAGGCCGAAATGGCCGATGTTCTTGGGTGAATATTCGGCCTGGCTCTGCGAGCGCAGCACCACTTCGTTGACCAGCGCCTCGTTGTCGGCGCCGCGCACACGCTCAAGAATGCCGTTGAACTGGCTGGGCCGCATCTGGGCGCCGCGTGCCAATGACAGGCTAAGCGTCTGCAGGAATTCGCGCAGCGATTCCTGCTTGGCCAGCGACGGCGCGTCATGGACGCGATAGACCAGCGCCTGCTTCTTGCCTTCCAGCGTTTCGGCCGCGGCGACATTGGCCTGGATCATGAACTCTTCGATCAACTTGTGGGCGTCGAGCCGCTCCGGCACGATGACGCGGTCGACCGTGCCATCCGGCTTGAGCAGGATCTTGCGCTCCGGCAGGTCGAGTTCCAGCGGCTGGCGGCCGTCGCGGCCGCGCTTGAGGATCGCATAGGCCTCCCACAGCGGCCTCAGCACAGTGTCGAGGATCGGGCCGGTCTTGTCGTCCGGAACACCGTCGATCGCGGCCTGGGCCTGGCTATAGGCCAGCTTGGCCGCCGACTTCATCATGACGCGGTGGAAGGAGTGCCTGATCTTTCTGCCCTCGGCGGAGAAAGTCATGCGCACCGCGAGTGCCGGGCGATCCTGACCCTCGCGCAGCGAACAGAGATCGTTGGAGATGCGCTCGGGCAGCATCGGCACGACGCGATCTGGGAAATAAACCGAATTGCCGCGCTTCAGCGCTTCGCGGTCGAGCGCCGTGCCATGGCGGACATAGGCCGCGACATCCGCGATGGCGACCGTCGCGATGACGCCGCCGGGGTTCTTCTCGTCGAGATCAGGGGTGGCGAAGACCGCGTCGTCATGGTCCTTGGCGTCGGCCGGATCGATGGTAACCAGCGGCAGGTCGCGCCAGTCCTCGCGATGGTCAAGCGTCGCGGGCTTCACCGCCTCGGATTCGGCAATGACGTCGGCCGGGAAAATGTGGGGAATGTCGTGCGCGTGGATGGCGATCATCGAAACCGCCTTTTCGCTGGTCAGCGAACCCAGCACATTCAGCACCTTGGCGCGGGGCAACCCAAAGCGGGAGGCTCGCGCTGGCTCGACTTCGACAAGATCGCCGTTTTTGGCGCCGTTCTGGAATTCCTTGTCGACGATCAGCTCGGGCTGGCGCCGTTCCACCGGCTCGATGCGGAAGCTGCCGTCCTGAAGCACGCGAAAGACGCCGAGGACAGCGTCCGTGCGCTTCTCGAAGATCTTGATCACCCGGCCGGTATAGGCAGGCCCTGACGGATCGTCGGTCGGGAAGGTTTTGGCCAGCACGCGGTCGCCGATGCCTGGCGCGGGACCGTTGCCGCTGCGCGAAACGCGGATCGAGACCACGGGAGGCTCGCCCGGACCGACTGCCTCGGCCGGGTGCGCCAGCAAGATGCCATCGCCGTCGCGGCCAAAGATGTCAAGCACGGCGACATGGGGTAGGGCGCCGACCCGGGCTAACCGCTTGCGCTCCTTGGTCAGAACGCCTTCGTCCTGCAGGTCGCGCAGGAGATCCTTCAGCCAGATGCGGTCGTCGCCGCGCAGCGCGAACGCCTTGGCGATGTCGCGCTTTCCGGCGCGATCTGGGTTTTCGGCGATATAGCGCAGGATTTCGTCGCGCGAGGGCCGATAATCGTCCTTGACCTTGGCCCGGGTGTCGGCGGTGCGGGGATCGCCGTGACTTCTTCCGGTGATCCTGCGCGCCACGCCGTTCTAACCTTTTTTCTTCGCGGCCGGCTTCTTGGCCGCTGTTTTCTTGGCGGCGGGGGCTTTGGTTGCCGCCGCCTTGCGGAACGGCTTCTTGCCACCGCCGCCCTTAGCTTCCTTTTCGGCGATCAGCGCCAGCGCATCCTCGATCGTCACCGATTGCGGATCCTTGCCCTTGGGCAGCGTGGCGTTGACCTTGCCGAAATTGACGTAGGGGCCGTACTTGCCGTCGCGCACGACGATCTTGCCGCCGCCATCCGGATGGTCGCCAAGCTCCTTCAGAGCCGCAGCCGTGCCACCATTGCGGCCACCCTTGCCCTTGGACTGCTTCTCGGCAATCACCGTGACGGCACGGTTGAGGCCAATGGAAAACACATCCTCGATGCTGTCGAGATTGGCGTAGGTGCCATCGTGCAGCACGAACGGCCCGTAACGGCCGAGGCCGGCCGAGATCATCTTGCCGGATTCGGGATGTTTGCCCACGTCGCGCGGCAGCCCCAGCAAGGCGAGCGCCTTCTCATGGTCGATGGAATCAGGCGTCCAGCCCTTGGGCAGGCTCGAACGCTTTGCCTCCTTGCCGTCGCCGCGCTGGATGTAGGGGCCGAAGCGGCCCGAGCGCAGCGTGATTTCCTCGGCCGTATAAGGATCCTTGCCCAGCACCTTGGTGCCGTCCTCGCCGCCGCCATTCTCGCCATTGGGATTGGCGGCGTCGCCGAGCTGGCGGGTGAAGGAGCATTCGGGATAATTCGAGCAGCCGACGAAAGCGCCGAACTTGCCGAGCTTCAGCGACAGATTACCGGTGCCGCATTTCGGGCAGATGCGCGGGTTGGAACCGTCCTCGCGGGCGGGAAAAACCAGCGGCGCCAGTTCCTCGTTCAGCGCATCGAGCACATCGGTGACGCGCAGCTCCTTGATGTCGGCGACGGCGCCCGAAAAATCCTTCCAGAAATCACGCAGCACGTCCTTCCAGGCGAGCTTTCCGTCGGAGATCTCGTCGAGCTTTTCTTCCAGCGATGCCGTGAAGTCATACTCTACATAGCGCTCGAAGAAGCTTTCCAGGAAGGCCGACAGCAGGCGGCCCTTGGCCTGCGGCACCAGCCGGCGCTTGTCGATGGTGACGTAGTCTCGGTCCTCGAGCGTCTTCAGGATCGCGGTGTAGGTCGAGGGGCGGCCGATGCCGAGTTCTTCCAGCTTCTTGATCAGCGACGCCTCGGAGTAGCGCGGCGGCGGCTCGGTCGTGTGCTGGGTGGCATTGATCGCGCGGCGGGCAAGCTGCTCGCCGGAGCGGATCTCCGGCAGACGGCGGTTTTCCTCGTCTTCGGCGTCGTCGTCCTTCTGATCGGTGTAGGCGGCGATGAAGCCGTCGAAGCGAACGACCGAACCGACAGCGCGAAGTTCAGCGGTGCGGGCGCCATTCAGCGCCTCGATCTCGACAGTGGTGCGCTCGATCTCGGCCGACTGCATCTGGCTGGCGATGGCGCGCTTCCAGATCAGTTCGTAAAGCCGCATCTGGTCGGAATCGAGATATTGCCTGACCGATGCGGGGGTGCGCATGAAATCCGTCGGCCGGATGGCCTCGTGCGCTTCCTGCGCGTTCTTGGCCTTGGCGGTGTATTGGCGCGGCTTCTCCGGCAGGTACTTCGGGCCGAATTCCTTTGCGATGGCATCGCGCGCGGCGTCGATGGCCTCGGGGGCCATCTGCACGCCGTCGGTTCGCATATAGGTGATCAGGCCGGTGGTCTCGCCGCCGATCTCCATGCCCTCATAGAGCCGCTGGGCCACCTGCATCGTGCGCGTGGCCGAGAAGCCGAGGCCCGATGAGGCAGCCTGCTGCAATGTCGAGGTGGTGAAGGGCGGGCCGGGGTTGCGCTTGGTCGGCTTGGCTTCGACGGACAGCGCCTTGAAGGTGGCGCCTTCGAGCATCGCCTTGATGTCATCGGCTTGTGCCTTGTTGGCAATGTCGAGCTTTTGCAGCTTCTTGCGCTCGAAGGCGGTGAGGCGGGCTTCGAAGGTCTCGTTGCGCGGCGTGCCGAGGAGAGCTGATATCTGCCAGTATTCCTCGCGGATGAAGCGCTCGATCTCGGATTCGCGGTCGCAGACCAGGCGCAGCGCCACCGACTGGACGCGGCCGGCGGAGCGGGCGCCCGGCAATTTGCGCCACAGGACAGGCGACAGGGTGAAGCCGACGAGATAGTCGAGCGCGCGGCGGGCCAGATAAGCGTCGACCAGCGGCGCATCGATCTGGCGCGGATTGGCCATCGCCTCCAGCACCGACGATTTGGTGATGGCGTTGAAGACGACGCGGCTGACCGGCTTGTCCTTCAGCGCGCGCTTCTGCTTGAGCACTTCCAGAACGTGCCAGGAGATGGCTTCACCTTCACGATCCGGGTCGGTGGCGAGGATCAGGCCGTCGGCGTCCTTGACTGCCTTGGCGATGTCGGCGAGCCGCTTGCCGGAGGCGGTGTCGACCGCCCAGGACATGGCAAAATCCTCATCCGGGCGCACCGAGCCATCCTTGGCCGGCAAATCGCGGACATGGCCGAACGAGGCCAGAACCTTGTAGTTCCTGCCCAGATATTTGTTGATTGTTTTTGCCTTGGCCGGCGATTCGACGACGACGACGTCCATGAGGTCTCATATCAGCTGTGATGCGGCAGAAGAATTCCGCTGCGCGCGACGAAATCTCGGTTCTGTTCGTCGCTCACATGGCCGCGCTTTTGCATCCGGTCAAGGGCAAGCGCCCAAATTGCGGGGCCGCCGACAGCAATACACTCTAAGAGTGTATGGAGAACATCACATATTTTAGAATGAGTGGGCGCAAGCCTCGGAAGATTGGGAGAGGTTCAATTTGTTGCTGGTCCAATCGGCCTGGATTGGGTCAAGTCGAGTCCGTGACGGCCCGGCCGCCGGACTTGGAGGGATGCCCGGCGGCCGGTGAGAAGTCCCGTTTGGCGGAACTCCCGATGGGGAAATCAGTCCGCCTTGACAACGTGCCAGACGCCGGCGACGCCATCACCGGTCACGTCGCCGGCCTTCTTGTCCTTGATGAAGGTGTAAACCGGCCTGCCGTCATAGGCCCACATCTTGGTGCCGTCGGTACGGTCGACGACGCTCCATTCATCGTCCGCCTTGGCGCCCGCCTCGGCCTTCAGCGGCGGCCAGTTGGTGGCGCACTTGTCGTAGCAGTTGGTCTTGCCCTTCTCGTCCTTGTCATAGGTGTAGAGCGTCATGCCATTGGCGTCGGTGTAGATCTTGGTGCCATTGACCTCGGCTTCCTTCCACGCTTCGGCGGCAAAGGATGCGGCGGTGCTGAGCAGGAGCGCGGCCAGCGCCGCGGTTATCGTTTTCATGGAAATCTCCGTGGCTGATATTCGAAGGCGCGCGGGAAATCGCGGCCTCGTCGTGTCAACGCCCTGCGCCGATGCTTTCTTCCCCGCCCGCGATGACTTGCCACACGATGGTGATTGGCGGACGAACCGGCGTGCCGCTATATCGGACGCCAAAGGTTGGAGTTTTGGAATGGCATTGGATATCGGCTATGTCAGCGCGGTCGGGGCGGGGGCCATCTCGTTCCTTTCGCCATGCGTGCTGCCGCTGGTGCCGCCTTATCTCTGCTACATGGCCGGCGTCTCCGTCGACGATTTCCGCGGCAACGCGGGTGCGACGGCACGCGAGGGCGCGCGCGGCGCGCTGCTCTATTCCTCGATCGCCTTCGTGCTCGGTTTTTCCACCGTGTTCGTCGCGCTGGGCGCCGGCGCGTCGACCATCGGCCGGCTGCTGCGCGTCTGGCAGGAGCCGCTGGCGATGGGCGCCGGCGTGCTGATCATCCTGATGGGCCTGAACTTTTTGGGCATCCTGCGCATCCCGCTTCTGTCACGCGAGGCGCGCTTCCAGTCGCAGGGCAAGCCGGCCAGCGCCGTCGCCGCCTATGTCATGGGCCTTGCCTTCGCCTTCGGCTGGACGCCCTGCATCGGCCCGGTGCTGGGGCCGATCCTGACGCTGGCCGGTGGCCGCGAGACGGTCGGCGAGGGGGCTCTTCTGCTCGCCGCCTATTCGCTCGGCCTCGGTATCCCGTTCCTGATTGCCGCGCTGTTCTCCGGCGCTTTCATGCGCTTCCTCGGCAAATTCCGCGTCCATCTCGGCCGCGTCGAAAAGGCGATCGGCGCGCTGCTGGTGGTCGCCGGCGTGTTTTTCCTCACCGGTGGCGTGCAGACGGTGTCCTACTGGCTGCTGGAGAATTTTCCGGTGCTGGGGCGGCTGGGCTGACGCTTGTCAACTTGGGGTGAGGCAAGGGATTGAACTGTGGACCCGCTGATTAAGAGTCAGCTGCTCTGCCATCTCACCGGAATTTAACCGCATTGGTGCAGCATGGCGCCACTGCTATCCTGCTTTGATTCCCAACCCTTTCATACGGTTGCCCGTCCATGAGCCAGAGATCCTGTCTGTCCGTCATCCTCGCCGCCGGCGAAGGCACGCGCATGAAGAGCGCGCTGCCGAAGGTGCTGCACCAGATCGCCGGGTTGCCGATGGTGGCCCATGTGGTCAAGGCGGCCGAGGCCGCGGGTGCGAGCGGGCTGGCGCTGGTGATCGGCCATGGCGCCGACGAGATGCGCAAGGCGGCGGCGAAGTTTGCACCGAAGGCGGAAACCTTCGAGCAGGAAAAGCGCTTGGGTACGGCGCATGCCGTTATCGCTGCCCGCGCAGCAATATCAAAGGGTTATGACGACGTTCTCGTGATGTTTGGCGACACGCCACTGATCGATGCGGATGCGCTCACGCTGGCGCGGCGGAGATTGGCGGAAGGTGCTGCCGTCGTGGTGATCGGATTCCGCCCACCCAATCCGACCGGCTATGGCCGGTTGATCGAAAAGGATGGCAAGCTCACAGCTATCCGCGAGGAAAAGGACTGCTCCGAAGAGGAGAAGAAAATCGGCTTCTGCAACGCCGGCATGATGGCGGTGGCCGGCGCGCACGCGTTGAAACTGCTCGACGCGGTCGGCAACAAGAATGCCAAGGGCGAGTATTATCTGACCGATATCGTCGAGATCGCCAGTGCACAAAATCTCGATGTCGTTGCCACCGAAGCCAGTTTCGAAAGCGCGCTCGGCATCAACAATCGCGCCGAACTGGCGCAAGCCGAAGCCATCTGGCAACAGCGCCGGCGCCATGACGCGATGCTGTCGGGCGTGACGCTGATCGCCCCGGAAACCGTGTTTTTCTCGCACGACACTGAAATCGGCCCCGACACCATC
This sequence comes from Mesorhizobium sp. BR115XR7A, assembly GCF_020165315.1. NCBI lineage: Bacteria > Pseudomonadati > Pseudomonadota > Alphaproteobacteria > Hyphomicrobiales > Phyllobacteriaceae > Mesorhizobium > Mesorhizobium sp. BR115XR7A. Next base: position 124,087 of record NZ_JAIUHW010000012.1, on the reverse strand, counting down.
GTCGAACCCAACGTCTGGTTTGGTCCGGGCGTGAGGATCGCCAGCGGCGCCAAAATCCACGCCTTCAGCCACATCGAGGGCGCCACCATCGCGTCCAATTGCGATGTCGGGCCGTTCGCACGGCTGCGGCCAGGCGCCGATCTCAGGAACAAGGCCAAAGTCGGCAATTTCTGCGAGGTCAAGCAAGCCGTTATCGAGGACGGCGCCAAGGTCAACCATTTGACCTATATCGGCGACGCGCGTGTCGGCGCGGGCGCCAATATCGGGGCGGGCACCATCACCTGCAACTACGACGGCTACTCAAAGTTCTTCACGGACATCGGCGAGGGCGCCTTCATCGGCTCCAATTCCTCGCTCGTGGCGCCGGTCACCATCGGAAATGGCGGCTATATCGCCTCGGGCAGTGTCGTCACCGAAAGCGTACCCGACGATGCGCTGGCCTTCGGCCGGGCCCGCCAGAAGACGATCCCCGGCAAGGGCAAGGAATTGCGCGAACGCTTTGCTTCCGCAGCGGCCGCGAAGAAGAAAGCGGCTGGCGCCGACCACTAGCGATTGGTCGACGGTCTGCTTTCTCGCCGAAGCAATCGAAAAAACCGAACGATTGCCGTAACCGGATTGCAAGAGCGGGCTGTCATGGTGCATGCCTGCTGAAGCGTCCGTTACAGCGGACGAAATGCAATGTGACTTTCGCGGCAGGCCGGCCACGCCTAAATATCGCTGGTTTTCCGTGGGCAATCGGGGACTGTCTGCATGTGCGGTATCGTTGGAATCGTCGGCCACTCGCAGGTTGCGCCGCTCATCGTCGACGCACTGAAGCGGCTCGAATATCGCGGCTATGACTCCGCCGGCGTCGCCACCATCGAGAAGGGCGAGCTGGGCCGCCGCCGTGCCGAGGGCAAGCTGGTCAACCTCGAACGCCGGCTCAAGGATGAGCCGCTCGACGGCAGGATCGGTATCGGCCATACGCGCTGGGCAACCCACGGCGTGCCCAACGAGACCAATGCGCACCCGCATTTTTCGGACGGCGTCGCCATCGTCCACAACGGCATCATCGAGAATTTCGCTGAACTGCGCGAGGAGCTGATCCGCGACGGCTATTCCTTCTCGTCGCAGACCGACACCGAGGTCGTGGCACATCTGGTGGCGCGCGAACTCGCCAAGGGCCTAAAGCCGGTCGAAGCCGCGCATAAGGCGCTGAAGCGGCTGGAAGGCGCCTTTGCGCTAGCCATCATATTCAAGGGTGACGAGGACCTGATCGTCGGCGCGCGCAATGGCCCGCCTTTGGCCGTTGGCCATGGCGACGGCGAGATGTTTTTGGGGTCCGACGCCATCGCGCTCGCTCCGTTCACCAATTCGATCACCTATCTCGAGGACGGCGACTGGGCGGTGGTGCGCCGCGAAGGCGTCGCCATCTTCGACATCGACGGCAAAAAGGTCGACCGCAAGCGCCAGCAGTCGCTCTCGACCAGCTTCATGGTCGACAAAGGCAACCGCCGCCATTTCATGGAGAAGGAGATCCATGAGCAGCCCGAGGTGATCTCGCACACGCTGGCTCATTATGTGGATTTCGTCTCCGGCGTCTCCAAGCCGCTCGATCTGCCATTCGACTTCGCCAAGATCGGCCGGCTGGCGATCTCCGCCTGTGGCACCGCCTATCTCGCCGGCCTGATCGGCAAATACTGGTTCGAGCGCTATGCGCGGCTCCCGGTCGATATCGATGTCGCGTCGGAATTCCGTTACCGCGAGATGCCGTTGTCGGCCAACGACGCCGCCTTCTTCATCTCGCAATCGGGCGAGACCGCCGATACTCTGGCCTCGTTGCGCTATTGCCGCAAGGCCGGGATGAAGATCGGCGCCGTCGTCAACGTGCGGGAATCGACCATGGCGCGCGAATCCGACGTCTTGCTGCCGACGCTGGCTGGGCCAGAGATTGGCGTCGCTTCGACCAAGGCTTTCACATGCCAGTTGTCCGTGCTCGCGTCGCTTGCCGTGCGCGCCGGCGTGGCGCGCGGAGCGATCTCGAAGGAGCAAGAGAAAACGCTGGTGCGAGCGCTTTCGGAAGCGCCGCGCTATGCCAACCAGGTGCTGAAGCTCGAAGAGCAGATTGAACGGATCGCGCGGGAACTGTCGCGTTACAAGGACGTGCTCTATCTCGGACGGGACACCAATTTCCCGCTCGCCATGGAAGGCGCGCTGAAGCTCAAGGAAATTTCCTACATCCACGCCGAAGGCTATGCCGCCGGAGAGCTGAAGCATGGGCCGATCGCGCTGATCGACGAGAACATGCCGGTGATCGTGATCGCGCCGCACGACCGCATCTTCGAAAAGACCGTGTCCAACATGCAGGAAGTGGCGGCGCGTGGCGGCAAGATCATCCTGATCACCGACGCCAAGGGCGCGGCACAGGTGAGCGTGAAGACGATGGAGACGATCGTGCTTCCGGATGTGCCGGAAATCATCTCGCCCATCATCTATGCGCTGCCGATCCAGATGCTCGCCTACTTCGCTGCCGTGTTCATGGGCACCGACGTCGACCAGCCGCGCAATCTGGCGAAGTCGGTGACGGTGGAATAGGCGCTTGTAAACAGGCGCCTTTAAAAACTTCGCAGTTCCAAAGCGTCTTCCGGTTCACTAATGTCGCGTCGCAATAGCGCCTCCGGTGAACCATGTCAGACGCTCCCAAGACTTCCGGCATGACGCGGCTGAGGAACTATTTCCTCACGGGCTTCATCGTCTGCGCGCCGCTGGCGATCACCGCCTATATCGCCTGGTCGTTCATCGGCTGGGTCGATTCCTGGGTGAAACCGTATATTCCGGCGCGCTACAGCCCCGACACCTATCTGCCGTTCCCGGTTCCAGGGTTCGGGCTCATCGTTGCGCTCATCCTGATCACGCTGATCGGTTTTCTGACAGCCAACATTGTCGGCCGCGCCATAGTCGGCTTTGGCGAGCGCCTGCTTGGCCGCATGCCGCTGGTGCGCGGGATATACGGCTCGCTGAAGCAGATTTTCGAGACCGTGCTGTCGAATAAGGGCGACATGTTCCGCCAGGTTGGGCTGGTCGAATATCCACGCAAGGGCGTGTGGTCGCTGGTGTTCGTCGCCAGCGAAAAGGAAACCGAGATCAACCAGAAGCTCGACCAGGAAGGCGATCCGCTGATCGCCGTGTTCATGCCGTGCACGCCGAATCCGACGACCGGTTTCCTGATGTATGTGCTGAAGTCGGACATCGTGCCGCTCGACATGACGATCGAGGACGGCGCCAAGCTGATCGTATCAGCCGGGTTGGTGGCTCCCGAGGTGAAGACGAAACTGGTGACGCTGAACGGCGAGCCGATCAACGGAACCCTGGCCAATTCGCCGCTAGGGCCTCACCCGGCGCGCAGGAGCCGCACGGCCTCGTCGCGGCCGAACAAGTAGAGCAGGAGCCGCAGCGCCTCGCCGCGGTCCGATTGCAGTTCTGGGTCGCGCGACAGGATCAGCCTGGCGTCGTCACGGGCGGCCTCCAGCAGGTCGGCATGCACCTCGATGCGCGCCACCTGGAAACCCGGCGTGCCGGACTGGCGGGTGCCCAGCAGTTCGCCTTCGCCGCGCAATTTCAGGTCCTCCTCGGCGATCAGGAAACCGTCCTCGGTCTCGCGCATCACCGACAGCCGGCGTTTTGCGGTCTCGCCAAGCGGATCCGTGTACAGCAGCACGCAGGACGAGGGCTTGTCGCCGCGTCCGACCCGGCCGCGCAGCTGGTGCAACTGGGCGAGGCCGAAGCGTTCGGCATGCTCGATGACCATGATCGTGGCGTCGGGAACGTCGACGCCGACCTCGATGACCGTGGTGGCGATCAGGATGCGCGTCTCGCCTTGCTTGAAGGCGCGCATCGCCTCGTCCTTCTCGACACCCTTCATGCGGCCGTGGACAAGGCCGATGCGATCGCCGAACAGCGGCTTCAGCGAGGCAAAGCGATCCTCGGCCGACATCAGCTTGATCTCTTCGGATTCCTCGACCAGCGGGCAAATCCAGTAGATCTTCTGGCCATCAGCGACGGCATCGAGCATGCGGCCGACCAGCTCGTCGAGCCGCTCCAGCGGCAGCGTGACGGTGCGGATCGGCTGGCGGCCGGCGGGTTTTTCCGTCAGCTTCGACACGTCCATGTCGCCGAAGGCGGTCAGCACCAGCGTGCGCGGGATGGGGGTCGCGGTCATGACCAGCATGTCGGGCGCGTCGCCCTTGGCGGTGATGGCAAGCCGCTGGTGGACGCCGAAGCGATGCTGCTCATCGATGACGGCCAGGACCAGGTCGTGGAAGCTGACCGTTTCCTGAAACAGCGCATGGGTGCCGACGACGATGTCGATCTCGCCGCTGGCAAGACCCGCCAGCGTTTCGGCTCGCTCGCGGCCCTTTTCACGGCCGGTCAGGATGGCGATGCGCAAGCCGACCTTGGCGGCAAGCGGGGTGATCGTCGCCAGATGCTGGCGCGCGAGGATTTCGGTCGGCGCCATCAGCGCCGCCTGGCCGCCGGCCTCGACAGCGCGCGCCATGGCAAGCAGCGCCACCACCGTCTTGCCCGAGCCGACATCACCTTGCAGCAGCCGCAGCATGCGCTCCGGATCGGCGAGATCAGCGTTGATTTCGGCGAGCGCGAATTCCTGCGAGGGCGTCAGCGAATAGGGAAGGGTTGTACGCAGCTTCTCGACGATGCGCCCATCGCCGACGAGAGGGCGGCCTGACAGGCGCCGCACCTTTGCCCGCACCAGGGCCAGCGAGACCTGGCCGGCGAGCAATTCATCATAGGCGAGGCGGCGCCATGCAGCCCCTTCGACCGCGACATCGATCGGGTCAGCGGGATAATGGACGCGGGTCAGCGCGTCGCCGAAGGACGCAAAGCTCTGGCGGCGCATGAAGGCATCATCCTGCCATTCCGGCAGCTCCGGCAGGCGGCCGAGCGCCTGGCCGATCGCCCGGCGCAGCACCTTGCCCGAGAGGCCGGCGGTCAGCGGATAGACCGGTTCGACCAGCGGCAGGTTTTCCGCTTCGCTGGCGAGCGCGATATGATCGGGGTGGACCATGGTCGGGCGGCCGTTGAACCATTCCATCCGGCCTGACACCACGACATGCTCGCCCACAGGCATTGCCTTTTCGAGATAGGCGGCATGGGCATGGAAGAAGGTCAGGCCGATTTCGCCCGTGTCGTCATGGGCGTAGACCCGGTAGGGCACCGACCTGTTGCCGCGCGGTGGCGGCTGGTGACGGTCTATGCGCAGCTCAAGCGTGACGATGGCGCCTTCGGCCGCGAGTGCGATGCCCGGCCGGTTTCGGCGGTCGATGACGGTGTGCGGCAGCACGAACAGGAGGTCGCCGGCGCGTGCGGCGCGGTCGCCGAGATCGGCGGCAACGACCTTCTCGATCAGCGCGCCAACCTTCGGCCCGACGCCGGCAAGCGAGGTGATCGGGACAAACAGGGGATCGAGGATGGAAGGACGCATGATGTCAGCTTATGTCGCGACGGCCGCAGCGCAAGGCTGACAGCGCCCACTATCCACGCTATATGCGCCGCTTGAAGCGAGGATGCGGCACAATGACCGGAACGAAACGATCAAGCGAGGGGCTGGACGCCCATCGCCGCAAGCTGTTGTTCCGTTCCTGGCATCGCGGCATGCGCGAGATGGATCTCATTCTCGGCACCTTCGCCGATGCCGAGATCGGCACCTTGACCGCCGAGGAAATCGACCAATATGAGAGGCTCCTCGATATTGCCGACACGGAATTCCTGCCGCTGGTCACGGGCGAACGCCCGGTGCCGGCGGAGATCGACTGTGCCGTCCTGCAAAAAATCCTGGCGTCCCGCCGGACCATGACTTTCTGAACACAAGCAATTCCAGGAAAAGTGCGAAGCGGTTTTCCCATGGGAATTGCGACAAACAAGACCGTGATTTGATGGCTCTCATTCCCACCATTGGCTTGCCGAAGGGCCGCGCCGGCCAGTTCATCGTCGACGGTGTCGCCGACGGCTACGAGGCTTTCGCACTGGTGCAGACGGCGCTCGAGATCGCGCCCGACAAGCCGGTGCTGTTCGTGGCCCGCGACGGCCAGCGCCTGCCTTCGATCATCGAGGCGCTGTCCTTCGTCGCGCCGGGCCTGCCTGTGCTGGAACTGCCTGCCTGGGACTGCCTGCCATACGACCGTGTCTCGCCCGGTTCGGATGCCGCCGCCAAGCGCCTCGATGCGCTGACCGCCATGATCGCACTGGCGAAGAAGCCGCACCGTGCCGTCATTCTCACCACCGCAAATGCGCTGCTGCAGCGCATTCCGCCCGCGGAGCTTGTCGAAGCCCAAACCTTCCACGCCAGGCCCGGCAACCAGATCGACATGAATGCGCTGATCGCCCGGCTGGAGACGTCGGGATTCGAGCGGGTGCCGACCGTGCGCGGCATCGGTGAATTCGCGGTGCGCGGCGGCATTCTCGACCTCTTTGCGCCCGGCTGGAGCGAGGCGCTGAGGCTTGATTTCTTCGGCGACACGCTGGAATCGATCCGCGTCTTCGATGCCGCCACGCAGCGCACCACCGGCCAGCGCAAGTCGATGGCGCTTCAGGCGATGAGCGAGGTGGCGCTGACGCCCGAAACCATCAGCCGCTTCCGCCGCTCCTATATCGAGGCTTTCGGCGCACCCCAGCGTGACGACGGACTCTATGCGGCGGTCAGCGAAGGCCGGCGCTTCGCGGGCATGGAGCATTGGCTGCCGTTCTTCTACGAGCGGCTGGAGACGGTGTTCGACTACCTGCCCGACGCACCCGTGGTTTTCGACCATCTGGCACATGAGGCGCTGGCCGAGCGCCATACGCTGATCCTCGATCACTACGAGGCGCGCAAAAAGCAGGCTGACGCGGCGCTCAAGGATGCGGTCCCCTACAAGCCGGTGGCGCCGGATCTGCTCTATCTCTCGCCGGAGAATCTGAAGGCTTCGCTTGGCGAGCGCGAAGACATCGACTTTACCGTGTTCGACGCGCCGGACCTGGGGAGCAAGAAAGTCTTCCACGCCGGCTCGCGCCATGGCCGCAGCTTCGTCGAGGAGCGAGCCGATCCGAACGTCAATGTCTTCGATGTCGTCGTCCGGCACATAGCCGACGAGCGCGCGGCGCGCCGCCGGGTCGTTATCGCCGGCTGGACCGAGGGCTCGCTCGACCGCCTTGGCCAGATCCTGGCCGAGCACCATCTCGGCAATCTCAAGCAGGTCGAGACGTTGGCGGAGGCCGAACAGCTCGAGCCGGGACAGGCCGCATTGGCGGTTTTGCCGCTGGAATCCGGTTTTGAGACTGAAAAGCTGGTCGTCGTCGCGGAACAGGACATTCTGGGCGACCGGCTGATCCGCCGTTCGAAGCGCAAGAAGCGCGCGTCCGACTTCATTGCCGAAGCCTCGGCCTTGTCGGCTGGCGATATTGTCGTCCATGCCGACCATGGAATTGGCCGTTTCATCGGCCTGCGCACTATTGAGGCGGTCGGCGCGCCGCATGACTGCCTGGAAATCCACTATGCCGGCGACGACCGGCTGTTCCTGCCGGTGGAAAACATCGAGCTGCTGTCGCGCTACGGCTCCGACACGGCCGAGGCGACGCTCGACAAGCTCGGCGGCGCCGCCTGGCAGTCGCGCAAGGCGAAGCTGAAGCGGCGCCTGCTCGATATGGCCGGACAACTGATCCGCATCGCCGCCGAGCGGCAGATGCGGGCCGCACCGGCCCTGGTGCCGGCCGAAGGCCTCTATGACGAGTTCGCAGCCCGGTTCCCTTACGAGGAAACCGACGACCAGCAGACGGCCATCGACTCGGTACGTGACGATCTCGGCGCGGGCAGGCCGATGGACCGGCTGATCTGCGGCGATGTCGGCTTCGGCAAGACCGAAGTGGCGCTGCGCGCCGCCTTTATCGCGGCGATGGAAGGGTTTCAGGTCGCGGTGGTGGTGCCGACGACACTGTTGTCGCGCCAGCATTTCAAGACATTCTCGCAGCGCTTTTCCGGACTGCCGATCCGTGTCGCACAGGCGTCGCGGCTGGTGGGCTCAAAGGAATTAGCCGAGACCAAGAAGGGCATTGCCGAAGGGCAGGTCGATATCGTTATCGGCACCCATGCGCTGCTGGGCTCCGCGATTTCGTTCAAGAATCTCGGCCTGCTGATCATCGACGAGGAGCAGCATTTTGGCGTCAAGCATAAGGAACGGCTGAAGGACCTGAAGACCGACGTCCATGTTCTGACCCTGTCGGCGACGCCGATCCCGCGCACGCTGCAACTGGCGCTGACGGGCGTGCGCGAACTGTCGCTGATCGCCACGCCACCGGTCGACCGCATGGCGGTGCGCACCTTCATCTCGCCCTTCGACCCGCTGGTCATTCGCGAGACGTTGTTGCGCGAGCGCTACCGAGGCGGCCATTCCTTCTATGTCGTTCCGCGTATCAGCGATCTGGCGGAAATCCATGATTTCCTGAAGGAATCTGTTCCTGAGCTGAAGGTAGCGGTGGCGCATGGCCAGATGCCACCGGGCGAACTCGACGACATCATGAACGCGTTCTACGACGGCCAGTACGATGTGCTTTTGTCGACGACCATCGTCGAATCCGGGCTCGACATCCCGACCGCAAACACGCTGATCATCCACCGCGCCGACATGTTCGGCCTGTCGCAGCTCTACCAGTTGCGCGGCCGCGTCGGACGCTCGAAGGTGCGCGCCTATGCGCTGTTCACACTGCCGGCCAACCGCAAGCTCACCGACACCGCCGAGCGCCGTCTGAAGGTACTGCAGTCGCTCGACACGCTCGGCGCCGGCTTCCAGCTCGCCAGCCATGACCTGGATATCAGGGGCGCCGGCAACCTGCTGGGGGAGGAACAGTCCGGGCACATCAAGGAGGTCGGTTTCGAGCTCTACCAGCAGATGCTGGAGGAAGCGGTCGCCGAGGTGAAGGATTCCGGCGAGGTGCAGGATGGCGGCTGGTCGCCGCAGATCGCCGTCGGCACGGCAGTGATGATCCCGGAAGGCTACGTGCCGGACCTGCAGCTCAGGCTGGCGCTTTACCGCCGCCTTGGCGATCTCGAAAACACCGAGGAGATCGACGCCTTCGGCGCCGAACTGATCGACCGTTTCGGCCCGTTGCCGGAGGAAGTGAAACATCTCCTCAAGATCGTCTTCATCAAGGCGCTGTGCCGCAAGGCCAATGTCGAGAAGCTCGATGCCGGGCCGAAGGGTATCGTCATCCATTTCCGCAAGCGCGAGTTCTCGAACCCGGTCGGGCTGGTCAAGTATATTGGCGAGCAGGGTTCGCTGGCCAAGATCAGGGCCGACCATAGCGTGGTCTTCATCCGCGACTGGCCGACGGCGGAGAAGCGTCTGGCGGGCTCGGCTGTGGTCATGACGCAACTGGCGCGACTGGTGGAGAAGGCAGCCTGATCTCGCCTTTCTGACCGTCCTGGGCGCGTCAGCCATTCGCCAGCACCGAAATTCCGGTCTAGAATAGGAAATCGGCTTCGTGTATGGAGCCGCCACCCCAGTTTGGGGCGGGAAATGGCGGGCGAGGGTGTCCGCCGGAAAGAGCGTTGGGTGCAGCGATGACGAAATGGTCGCCGAATTCGTGGAGAGCAAAGCCGATCAAGCAAGTTCCCGCCTATCCGGACCTTGCCGCGCTGAAGAATACGGAAGCCCAACTCGCCACCTTCCCGCCGCTGGTCTTTGCCGGCGAAGCGCGCAAGCTGAAGAAGCAGTTGGCGGCGGTTGCCGCCGGCGAAGCCTTCCTGCTCCAGGGTGGTGATTGCGCGGAGAGTTTTGCCGAGCATGGCGCCGACAACATCCGCGACTTCTTCCGCGTCTTCCTGCAGATGTCCGTGGTGCTGACCTTCGCAGGTGCGCAGCCGGTGGTGAAGGTTGGCCGTGTCGCCGGCCAGTTCGCCAAGCCGCGCTCGTCCGACAACGAGACCAAGGGCGAAGTGACGCTGCCGAGCTATCGCGGCGACATCATCAACGGCATCGAGTTCGACCAGAAGTCGCGCATTCCCGATCCCGCCCGCCAGGAAATGGCCTACCGCCAGTCGGCGGCCACGCTCAACCTCCTGCGTGCCTTCGCGCAGGGCGGTTATGCCAGCCTGGAGAATGTGCATCGCTGGATGCTCGGCTTCGTCTCCGACAGCCCGCAGGGCGAGAAATACGAGTCGCTTGCCAATCGCATCACCGAGACGATGGATTTCATGCGCGCGGTCGGCATTACGTCCGAAACCAATTTCGCGCTGCGCGAAACCGACTTCTACACCAGCCACGAGGCCCTGCTGCTCGGCTATGAGGAGGCGCTGACGCGTGTCGATTCCACCTCCGGCGACTGGTACGCCACGTCGGGTCACATGATCTGGATCGGCGACCGCACGCGTCAACCCGACCATGCCCATGTCGAATATTGCCGCGGCATCAAGAACCCGCTCGGCCTGAAATGCGGTCCGTCGCTGACGCCGGACGGCCTCCTGGAACTGATCGACCTGCTGAACCCCGAGAACGAGCCGGGCCGGCTGACGCTGATCGCCCGCTTCGGTTCGGACAAGGTTGCCGACCATCTGCCGAAGCTGGTGCGCGCTGTGCAGAAGGAAGGCCGCAGCGTGGTCTGGTCGTCGGATCCGATGCATGGCAACACGATCGAGGCGGCCGGCTACAAGACACGGCCCTTCGACCGCATCCTGAAGGAGGTGCAGACCTTCTTCGAGGTGCACCGCGCCGAAGGCACGCATCCGGGCGGCATCCATGTTGAGATGACCGGCAAGAACGTCACCGAATGCACCGGTGGCGCCCGTGCCATCACCGCCGAGGAGTTGCAGGACCGCTACCACACCCATTGCGATCCGCGCCTCAATGCCGACCAGGCGATTGAACTGGCCTTCCTGGTCTCGGACCTGTTGAAGAAGAGCCATCCGGTGCAGCACAAGCAAGCGGTCAACGGCTGATCCGCCACGGCCTTGCCAAATTGAAGAGCAGCCGCGCAGCCGGGGGCGCCATGGACCTAGCGACCGTCTTTCAGGTCTATTCCTATGGCCTGCCGGCCCGGCCGGACGATATAGAGCGGCTGTGCCAGATCTATCCGGACATTCCCGCCGGCTATTTTGAGATGGTCAAGGAAATGACCAACTTGGTCCTGCTGTGGAACCGCCACGGCGAATTGCGCCTCTGGGGTCCCGAGCAAGTCGTGGTCATGGACCAGGCCTATGGCGTGTCGGCGGCAATCCCCGGGGCGATGCCCTATGGCGACAATGGCGGCGGCGAATTGCTGGTTCATGGCGTGGGACCCGCGGGGCTGGCCACCTATCTGGTCGACACCGGATCCTTGTTTCTCGACGAAGACGCGCCGCTGGTCGCGCCCGACCTGCAACAATTGCTGCACACCGCACAAGGCGCGGAGCTGATCTTCAAATCGGACCAAATGTCCGAAAAAGACATTGGGCCGCCGCGTTTCGAAGAGGGCCAGTATCGCTGATGACGGGAGCCCGCCGAGAGGTCGGGCTATCAGGAAAGCGCGCCTGAAACCCCATCCCGTCGGTTGTCAGTCTTTCTTGTAGAGCAGCCAGCTTTTGCCGGCGCGCCCTGCCATGGCTGAATGCCTGCTGACGCGGTTGCGCCCGCTGACCTTGGAGCGGTAGAGCGCCCGATCCGCCTTGGTGTAGAGGTCTTCGGGGCCTTCAGCCTCTGATGCCATGCAGATGCCCATCGATACCGTCACGGTCCCGTAATTCATGCCGGTCTGGCTGCTGGTGAACGGCGTCTGCTCGATCAGGGCGCGAATGCGTTCCGCGATCTCGTAGGTTGCGTCCTCGCTGGCGCCCTCGATGATCAGCGCGAACTCCTCGCCGCCGGTTCGGGCGACGAACATGTCGCCGCGAATGCTGGTCTGGAAAATCTCGGCGATGATCTGGATGATCTTGTCGCCGACAGGATGGCCATAGCGGTCATTGATGTCCTTGAACCGGTCGATGTCGACAAGGACAAGGGCATTGAACAGAATACCCTTGTTGCTGTTGTAGATCCTGGTGATTTCCTTGTCGAAAGCGCGACGATTCCAGATCTGGGTCAACGGATCCGTATCGGCCAGCCGCTTGTATTCCTCGAGCTTCGACTTGACGCTCTCAAGCTCCGCCGTCTTGTCGCTAAGCGTCGAGGCGACCTGCCGGCCGTGGTCGATCGTCGAATTGGTTGCGATCGTCATTGCGTTGGCGATCTTTTGCAGAAGATCCTGGGAGAGAAGGCTGCGGTTGCTCAGGCCACTGGATGTCTCGTCGAGGATCCTGCCGTATTTTTCGATATGGCTGCGCTCGCTGCGCAGGAGCGACGCGACCTCTTCAAGCTCCTTGGCGATGACGTCCCGGGCATGCTCGATGATGCCGGGGCCATGATTATGGGCAAAGAAAGCGCGCCCGATCTGATCCAGCTCATCCTGCGTCGGCCGGCTGCTCAGCGACAAGACGGCAAGACCGAGCTCGCGGTTGGTGCCGCTCAGGGCCTCATAGAAGATCTCGTAGTTGCGCGGCAGGCCGAGCACGCCAAGCTGGCGCATGGTGGCCACGACTGTGCTTGCGATCTCAGTGTTTCGTTCGGTCTGGGTGGCCGCCGGCTGCATGGTTGTTCGCTCTTCCCTTGGGAACGCGCCTGAACTTGGCGCATATCCATCATCGCTGACGCGGGGACGCCACCCATTCGAAGCCGACACACGAAAAGGCGCGTCCCCACACGCGACCTTCGATGGAGATCACCATAGATGCAGTAGCGCTAAAGTTTCCTTAATCGGCAGAACTCACGCCTTTTCGCTACATCAGGCTGCATGCGTCCAACCAGACTATCAACCTCCAGGCAGCGCTGATTGGCGGCGTTGCATGCAAATTCGCGGCTGAGCGAAACTGAACTTCGGATTTTCCACAACAACAGATGTCGCAATTGCTTACGCATGACGGCCGCAAAGCTGGAATGCTGGTGCCTTCGTCAGACTACAGTTTAGGGGAGAAACCCAGTGCGGGAGAGTCACCAGGGATCATGCCTGTGCGGAGCGGTCCGCTTCCGGACAAGTGGGGCACTGCGTGGCGTCGTCTACTGCCATTGTTCGCAATGCCGCAAACAGAGCGGGCATTTCTATGCCGCGACCAATGTTGCCGATACCGACATCGTGATCGAAGGCACGGAAAGCATCACTTGGTATGAAGCGTCCGGGTTCGCCAAGCGCGGCTTTTGCAAGACATGCGGGTCGCTGCTGTTCTGGAAGGCAATGGACCAAGACCATATCTCGGTCATGGCGGGATCGTTCGACAAGCCGACAGCGCTCGAGGGCGAATGTCATATCTTCGTCGGCGACAAGGGCGACTATTATTCGATCGACGATGGGCTGCCGCAGTTTGAAAAGTCGACACCGGCCATACCGGTAGCCGAATGAAATTTGGACGATCCGCCTTATTCCATTGATCGGGGCATTGCTTTATCCCGGGCCGGTGATTCCGAGAGGGGCCTTGGCATGCAGCGGCTGATCGATGCTTTTATCAATTCGGTGCGGGCATTTCGCAAGCTTGCGGTTAGCGAGAAGGCTTTCCAGCAGGAACTGATGCTGCTGGTGCTGGCCTTGCCCGCTGGCTGGTTCGTTTCGGTGTCTTGGCGCGGTTACGCGCTGCTGATCGGCGCGGTGCTCCTCTTGATCATGGTCGAAGTGCTGAACACGGGCATCGAGGCGGCGTGCGACGCAATTTCTCGTGAATTCCATATCGATATCCAGCTCGCCAAGGATTGCGGCTCGCTGGCGGTGCTGATTTCTGTGGTGATTGCCGGCGGCGTCTGGGGCATCGCTCTCATCGAGCGCATAACGGGGGTGCCGATCTGAAGCTTTGATGCCTATATGACGGTCACCAAAGGAGACCGTCATGGCAGAGGTCACGAATTCATCGCTTCTCGAACGCCTGGGCCTGCCGGACGACCTGCGCTGGCTGGCCGACAAATATCCTCGCGAAAACTGGCAGGCTAACGCCAACATTCACGGCATGGCCAATATGTGGCTGCAGCGGCACGACATGTTCCGCGAACTCGGCGGCATGCTCACCGGCGGCATTGGCAACTATCGCGAAGGCAGACTGACGGCCCCCGATTTCGCGCGCTGGTTCGCGCCGCGCCTCAACCATTTTCTCGGGCATCTCGACGGCCACCACAATGTCGAGGACTACCAGTATTTCCCAGCCTTCACCATGGCGGAGCCCCGTCTGAAGCGCGGTTTCGAGATTCTCGATGCCGACCACCACACCATCCATGAAGGATTGGAGCGCAACGCCGAGGCGGCGAACGCCTTCATCCGCACACTTCAGGAGAGTGAGGACAAGCAGCGCTTCGCCGCCGATGCCTATGCCGACGAAAACAACCGTCTGATCGCGATGCTGACCCGGCATCTGGCCGATGAGGAGGACCTGATCATCCCGCTCATCCTCGATCGGGGGGACCAGGCGCTCGGCATCGACTGACGGTCAAAACTCCTTGTCGCGCTCCCGCTCGGCGACATGGCGGGCGACAAACCAGGCAAGCACGGCCAGGGCAAGGCCGATGCCGAGCCCGACGAACAGCCGCTCGTGCTGCATCAGCGCCTGGCCAATCAACTGTTCGGCTCCCAATCCGAAGACATAGCCGATCGTGCTGAACAGGACCGCCCAGATGACCGAGGAAATGGCGTTGAGGATGATGAAGCGCGGCGCCGCTATGGTCGAAAGGCCGGCCGCGATGCCGCCGACCAGGCGCATGCCGTAGACATAGCGGTTCGACAGCACGAAGATGTTGGGATGGGTGTTGAGCAGGCGGTAGGCGCGGCGAAAGCCGGGCCGCCGGCGCAGCCTGACGACATGGCGATTATCGGCGAAACTTCTGCCGAGGATGAAGAAAAAGGTGTCGCCAGTGAAGGCGCCCAGCGCTGCCGCGACGAAGACATGCCACAGCACGAAAACATGCTGGTGGGCGAAGAAACCTCCCAGGATCGCGGCACTTTCGCCTTCGGCCACGCAGCCGAGAAAAACCGCCAGCAACCCGTATTGCTCGATGAAATGGTGGATCGCTTCGGTCATGAGGCCGACTGCTGTGACAGTCTTTCGTCGATCCGCTTGACCAGTTCGGCCAGCCGCACGATTTCGTCGCGCATGCCGATGATCTGGCTGTGGCGCAGTTCGTCCAGCTTCTCATGCAGCGCCATGATCTCGATCTCGGCCTTCAGATTGACCTCGTAATCATGGGCGGCATCGATGCGGTCGCGTTCGGTCTGGCGGTTCTGCGCCATCATGATCACCGGCGCCTGCAATGCGGCGACCATCGACAGGACGAGGTTGAGGAAGATGAAGGGGTAGGGGTCGAATGCATCGCGCGACAACACCCAGACATTGGCTGATGTCCACACGATCAGGAAGGCGATGAAGGTCAGGATGAACGACCAGGAGCCGCCGATGCGGGCGATCGTATCGGCAAGGCGGTCGCCAAAAGTCTGGTGGAAAGCGACGGCCTTGTTGGTGTCCCTGGTGATGGTGGTACGCTCGATGGTGCTTTGCAGCACCCGGTTTTCCAACTGGCTCAGCCCATCCGGCTTCCGCTTCAGCCAACGGTTCGCCAGGTCGTCGATGGTCTTGTTCATGGCCGTCTCCAAGCGCTTTGCTGCGCTAAAGCGCGTCGCGTCGAAGCGGATTGAGGCGACGCGCTTTAGGTTTTTGCTTTTATGCATGTCGTCTTCCCAAAACCGAGGTCACTTTTGGGCGACATTCATTAGAGGTAGAGGCTGCCGGCCCGGGCGGGAAGTGCTAGATTGAGGCGAACCGAGGGGACCGATGGCCGACTTCAAGAAAATTCGCGCTCGCGCGGCAAATCGCAAGGGCGGTGAGGCGGAACTGACCTCGCTGTTGGGTCCGATACCCGACAATGCCGCCGTTGCCGACATCGCCGACGCCCGCATCCTTTCGACCATGGCCGAGCGCGTCTTTGCCGCCGGTTTCGTCTGGCTCGTCATCGAGCAGAAATGGCCCGGTTTCGAGGAAGCGTTCCTGCGCTTCGAGCCGAAGCGGCTTTTGTTCCAGCCCGACGATTTCTGGCACGATCTGGCCTCGGACCAGCGCATCGTGCGCAATCCGCAGAAGATCAGGTCCGTTCGCGACAACGCCGCCTTCGTCGAGCGCGTGTCCCGGGAACATGGCGGCTTCGGCAATTTTCTCGCCGAATGGCCCGCCGATGACCAGGTCGGGCTGATGGCCTATCTCGGCAAGCATGGCAGCCGGCTCGGCGGCAACACCGGCCAGTATTTTTTGCGCTGGCTGGGCTGGGATGCTTTCGTCATTTCGGCCGACATGGCGGCAGCCCTTCGCGACGCGGGCCTCGACATCGCGGACAACCCGACATCGAAGAAGGACCTCGACAAGATCCAGGTCCAGATCAACCGATGGGCCGACGAGACAGGGCTGCCGCGCCGGCATCTCTCGCGCATCCTGGCCATGTCGATCGGCGAAAACCACTCTCCGCAATCGTTGCGCGCGTATATGGGCGACGATTGACGGGCTGAATTGGTCCAAACGAACGCCATTGCGAGGTGAATTCCGCCGCGCTAAGTCAGCAGCATGACCAAGAAGCTCGACATACTGCGTATCGCCATCGCCCAGCTCAACCCGACTGTCGGCGACGTCGCCGGCAACCTCGCCAAGGCGCGCGAGGCGAGGGCGGATGCCGCCCGCCAGGGCGCCGATCTCGTGCTCTATACCGAGCTTTTCCTCGCCGGCTATCCGCCGGAGGATCTGGTGCTCAAGCCGGCCTTCCTCAAGGCATGCGAGCGGGCAGCACAGGATTTTGCCGCGGACACCGCCGATGGCGGTCCCGGCGTCATCATCGGCACGCCGCTGAAGCGCAAGAGCGGCACGCATAATTCCATCGTCTTCGCCGATGGCGGCAAGATCATCGCCGAACGCTACAAGCTCGACCTGCCCAATTACGGCGAATTCGACGAGAAGCGCGTCTTCCAGGCCGGGCCCGAGATCCAGGGACCGGTCAACTTCCGCGGCGTGCGCATCGGCATACCGATCTGCGAGGACATCTGGGGCGACGTCGCGGTCTGCGAGACGCTGGCCGAAAGCGGCGCGGAAATCCTGCTGGTGCCGAACGGGTCGCCCTATTATCGCGCCAAGATCGACGTTCGCCACCAGGTCGTGATCAAGCAAGTCATCGAATGCGGCCTGCCGATGATCTATGCCAACCAGCTCGGCGGCCAGGACGAGCTGATCTTCGACGGCGCCTCCTTCGCCATCGGGGCGGACAAGACGCTCGCCTTCCAGATGAGTCAGTTCGAGGATGCGGTCGACGTCACCACCTGGAAACGTACCGATGATGGCTGGGTCTGTTCGGAAGGACCGATGTCGAAAATCCCGGACAAGGAGGAGGCCGACTACCGCGCCTGCATGCTCGGCCTGCGCGATTACGTCAACAAAAACGGCTTCAAGAATGTGGTGCTTGGCCTTTCCGGCGGCATCGATTCCGCGATCTGTGCCGCATTGGCCGTCGATGCGCTGGGCGAGGAACGGCTGCGTGCCGTCATGATGCCTTATCGCTACACTTCGAAGGATTCCCTCAAGGACGCCGAGGACTGCGCCCGCGCCCTCGGCTGCCGCTATGACATCGTGCCGATCTTCGAGCCCGTCGAAGGCTTTTTGCATGCGCTGACGCAATTGTTCGAAGGCACTAAGGAAGGCATCACCGAGGAGAATTTGCAGAGCCGCGCGCGCGGCACCATCCTGATGGCGATCTCCAACAAATTCGGCTCGATGGTCGTCACTACGGGCAACAAGAGCGAGATGTCGGTCGGCTACGCCACGCTCTACGGCGACATGAATGGCGGCTTCAATCCGATCAAGGACCTTTACAAGATGCAGGTCTACGCGCTCTCGCGCTGGCGCAACAGCCATGTGCCGCCGGGTGCGCTCGGGCCTTCGGGCGAGGTGATCCCGAAGAACATCATCGACAAGGCGCCATCGGCCGAATTGCGCGAGAACCAGACCGACCAGGATTCGCTGCCGCCCTATCCGGTGCTGGACGACATCCTCGAATGCCTGGTCGAGAACGAGATGGGCGTCGACGACATCGTCTCGCGCGGCCATGACCGGGCGACGGTGGCGCGCATCGAACATCTGCTCTACATCGCCGAGTACAAGCGCAGGCAGGCGGCACCGGGTGTGAAGATCACCAGGAAGAATTTTGGCCGCGACCGCCGCTATCCCATCACCAATCGTTTCAGGGATCGTGGCTGAAGCGCAGTTCGTCTGCTGGACGAAAATACGCGGCATGGCGGGATAGGGATACCAGCATGCCCGACTGTGAAATCAGCTTCGACCTCTCACGGATCGACTTTCGTGCGACCTCCGACCTGTTGATGGAAAGCTACTGGGGAGCTGGACGCAGCGACGAGTTCCATCGCCGGGCCTTTGCCAACTCGTTCTGCGCCGCCGCCTACATCGCCGGCAAACAGGTCGGTTTCGGCAGGGCGATCACCGACCGCACGGTATTCGCCTATCTCGCGGATATCATCGTCTGGCCCGAGCATCGCGGGCAGGGCGTCGGCTTGCGGCTGGTGCGGACACTCATCGACCATCCTGAACTCAGCACCGTCTCGCATTGGAGCCTGTCGACCAGCGACGCGCATGGGGTCTATGAAAAGCTGGGTTTCAAGGCATCGATGGATGGGCGATACATGCGCCTCGATCGTGCGCCGCATGCCGGGTGAACGACGGGCGACGGCGATAGGCGGGGATAGCGACTGTTGCAAAATCGCCTCATCGGCTGGGCCAGAGATGCTTTTGGCCATGGCTTGCCTTGGCGCGCAATCGAAGCACCCCTATAAGAGCCTTTCCGCGATTCCCTTCAGGGAGGACCGAATGCCAGGATTTGACATCGTTATGCGAGGCCGCGAGGCCTAGGTCTGCGCCGGTGTTCCGAAGTATCGGAACCATACCGGGCGTAGAAAAGGCATTTGCCGCTGCCGGTCGCCGCCCATGGGCAGGCGACCAACCATAGCCGAACCTCCGCATTCATGGGCAATTCGCCCCGGCGCGGTTTTTCAACCTTCGACCTTTATTTGGGATCGGGCTCGTTTTGCGCCCGAATGACATCATGGCTCGTTTCAAGATCGATTTGCGCGCGAGCGCCTTTCGCAGCGTTCTTGGCTTCACACTTACCCATTGGCGGCGTCAGCCTTGGCGGCTCTCGCTCATCATTGGCGGTTTCCTGCTGTCGACGCTGGCCGACGTGCTGACGCCGCTCTACTCCGGTCGGCTGGTCGATGCTGTCGCCAGCAGCGCCGGAGCGGATGCCATTGCCTGGAACGCCGCGATGACGGCATTTTTCTTCTTGATGGCGCTGGCGCTGACTGGCGTCGTGTTGCGCAATCTTGCCTTCATGGGCATCGTGGAGCTGACACTCAAGATGATGGCTGACATCGCGGCCGACGCCTTCCATCGCGTTCAGCGCTTTTCGACCGACTGGCATGCCAACTCGTTTGCCGGCTCGACGGTGCGCAAGGTGACGCGCGGCATGTGGGCGCTCGACCTGCTCAACGACACGATCCTGATCGCGCTGCTGCCGTCGGTGGTCATGCTCGCCGGCTCGACGCTGCTGCTCGGCTGGTTCTGGCCGCTGATGGGCGTGGTCGTCGCGGCCGGCTCCCTGCTGTTCATCACGGTGACGGCCATGTTGTCGCTTGGCTATGTCGCGCCCGCGGCAAGGCTTGCGAACACCTGGGACACGCGCCTCGGCGGCTCGCTGGCCGACGCGGTCAGCTGCAATGCCGTGGTCAAGGGCTTTGGCGCCGAGACGCGCGAAGAGCGCCGCCTCGCCAGGGTGGTCGCCAAATGGCGCGAGCGCACGCGGCGCACCTGGGTGCGCGGCACCATCAACGGCACCACCCAAGGGGCGCTGCTGCTGGTCATGCGGGCCGCCGTGATCGGCCTGGCGCTGATGCTGTGGTCGTGGGGGCAGGCGAGCGCCGGCGATGTCGCTTTCGTGCTGACCTCGTTCTTCGTGCTGCAAGGCTATTTGCGCGATATCGGCACGCATATCCGCAATTTGCAGCGTTCGATCAACGACATGGAGGAACTGGTCGATTTCCAGTCCGAACCGCTCGGCATCGAAGACAGGCCCGGCGCCGAACCGATTGCCATCACGCAGGGCCACATCGCCTTCGACAACGTCACCTTTCACTACGGCAATCACCGGTCGCCGCTCTACCGTGACTTTTCGGTGGATATCGCGCCGGGCGAACGTGTCGGGCTCGTCGGTCACTCGGGTTCGGGCAAGACCACATTCGTCAAGCTCATCCAGCGGCTCTATGACGTGAATGCGGGAAAGATTGTGATCGATGGCCAGGATATCTCACAGGTCGCCCAGGCGTCGCTGCGCGCCCAGATCGCCATCGTTCAGCAGGAACCGATCCTGTTCCACCGGTCGCTGGCCGAAAATATCGCCTATGCCAGGCCAAGCGCGACGCAGGGGGAGATCGAGCATGCCGCCAGGCTGGCGAGCGCGCATGACTTCATCACCAGCCTGCCGAAGGGCTATGGGACGCTGGTCGGCGAACGTGGCGTGAAACTGTCGGGCGGCGAGCGCCAGCGCGTGGCGATCGCCCGCGCTTTCCTGGCCGATGCGCGCATCCTGATCCTGGACGAGGCGACGTCGAGCCTCGATTCGGAATCGGAGGTGCTCATCCAGCAGGCGATGGAACGGCTGATGGTCGGCCGCACGACACTGGTCATCGCGCATCGGCTTTCGACGGTGCGGGCGCTCGACAGACTGCTGGTCTTCGATCGCGGCAAGATCGTCGAGGAAGGCTCGCATGACGAGTTGATCCGGCTGAAGGGCGGCATCTACCGCCGCCTGTTCGAGCGCCAGGCGCTGGAACTTACCAAGGGCCTCGTGATGTGATCCGAGGTGGCCTCCGGCTCCTGCCGGGGGCCACCTCTATCGGTTGCCATAAGCCGGCGAGCCATGTGGCGCTCGCAATCGCAGCGCGAAGCCAAAGTCCCGAGTGCGGGACGTCTGTTTACGTTACCGGCCGAGATTCGTTGTTTCCACTTTTGGTTGCTGTACTCTGCAAAAGCAACCTGTTCGGTGTTTACGATGCATCTCGTTTCCGCAAATGCCGGCGCGCAAAAGGTGACCGCCCCGTCGGTGCTGGACTCTCAGCACGGCTCGGTTCGGCCACTCGCCGCCGAAGATCTCGAGCGCGTCGCGGCACTCTTCCTTACGAAGTTTCGCCGCCGCCGGCGTCACCTCCTCGATCGCGCTATCGAGGAGACGGCCGAATACATGAGAAAGATATATCTTGACCCCGCCGGCCTGTCCGGTGCGAGCAGCGCTCTTGTCCAGATCAACCGGCAGGGCGATCTGGGCGGGTTCCTCGGCGTCCTGAAAGCCCGTTACGAGTTCAACGGCGCTGGATTGAATGCGGCGATCATCGGTCCGTTCATGGCCGACACCGGCGCCGACGATGGCTCGGCAGGACCGCAATTGCTGCGCGCCTTGCACCAAGGCGAATTCGATCTGCAACTGACGGATTCGGCCAACCGGGTCTCCCTGGCCTTCGCGCGACCGATGAAATACCAGCTCCTGCCGGTCCACTGCCTGGGATGGACCTGCATCTTGCGGCCAGCCGCGATGGCCGCCGCCGCGCTGCACCGTAAATGGCCCGGCCTGCCTCGCTTGGCACTCGATCCCTGCGCGAGAGCATTCGACGCTGTCGCGAAGCGAAGGTTCGGATCGCCTTTCCAGCCTTCATCGTCGCATCGGGTCCATGCCGAGCCGATCAATGCCGCGCAGTTTGCCGAGCGGCTGCCGACCTTTCTCTCCGATTACGCTCTTCGGCCGAGTTGGAAGGACGGCGAACTGCCGCGGCTGCTCGCGCTGGCGGCCGAGAAGCGGGCCGACGGACCACTTCATTTCGGCGGGACTTACGATGAGACAGGCAAAATGCTCGGTTGCTATGCCTTTTACGGCCGAGTCGGAGACATGGCGGTCCTGCTGCAAATCCAGGCTTCCGGACACCACTGGGGCGCGACGCTGGACGGCCTCGTCGCGGCAGCGCGGGATATGGGCTGCGCAGGCATCACCGGGCAGACCCAGGACAAGTTCATGCCTCACCTCTTCGGCTACAGGAATGTCTTCTTCCGCTATGCCGGCGGAACGATGGTCCGCTCGCGAATCGCCGAGGTCACGCAAGCGGTCCGCTCCGGCGACATCGCTATCGGCGGCTTGATGGGCGACCGCTGGACCCGCCTGAGTTCAGACGACTTCGGCCGCTGATCGTCGTCAACCACCTGTTCGTCGGCTCCGCTGGCCGCTTGCCCTCTCACGGCGGGGTCTTGCGCCAGCTGAGGCGTGCCGGCCCGGTCTTTTCATTCCAGCCGCCATGTTCTATGTCTGCGGCACGGCGCGGGGGCGCATCTTGTCAATCATAAAGGCATCCGGTACGCCCCGCTCATGACAGTTACCGTTCGTTTCGCCCCGTCACCGACCGGCCGCATCCATATCGGCAATGCGCGCACCGCTCTGTTCAACTGGCTGTTTGCCCTCAACAACAAGGGCCGCTTCATCCAGCGCTTCGACGACACCGACATCGCCCGCTCGAAGCAGGAATTCGCCGACGCCATCCTTTACGACCTGCACTGGCTGGGCATTTTCCCGGATGCCACCGAGTATCAGTCGCGGCGCTTCGAAATCTATGACGCGGCGGTGGAGCGGCTGAAGGCGGCGGGCGTTCTTTACGCCTGCTACGAAACGCCGGAAGAACTCGATCTCAGGCGCAAGGTGCGCCGCACGCGGGGCCTGCCGCCGGTCTATGGCCGCGAGGCATTGGCGCTGACGACAGAGCAGGTGGCCGAATATCAGGCCGATGGACGCCGGCCCCACTGGCGTTTCCTGCTGCCCAATTTCTCCGGCGATCCGCTGCAGCCGGAGCGCACCGAGATCCGCTGGGACGATTTGGTGCGTGGCGAGGAGATGGTGGATCTGGCCTCGCTGTCCGATCCGGTGCTGGTGCGTGAGGACGGCACCTATCTCTACACGCTGCCCTCCGTCGTCGACGACATGGAGATGGGTGTCAGCCATGTCATCCGCGGCGACGATCATGTCACGAACACCGGCGTGCAAATCGCCCTGTTCAAGGCGCTGGGTGCCGAGCCGCCCGTCTTCGGCCACCACAATCTCCTGACCACCGTCTCGGGCGAGGGGCTGTCGAAGCGCACCGGCGCACTTTCCATCGAGAGCCTGCGCGAAGACGGCATCGAGCCGATGGCCGTCGCTTCGCTGGCCGTACTGGTCGGCACGTCGGAAAATGTCGCGGCCGCGCATGACCTGACCGAACTCGCCGGCCATTTCGACCCGGCCGCGACCTCGAAATCGTCGTCCAAGTTCGATCCGGCCGAACTGTTCGTGCTCAACCGGGTGCTGCTGCATCACATGCCGTTCGACGAGGCGCGGGACCGGCTGATGGTGCTGGGTATTTCCGGCGAACAGGCCGAACCATTCTGGCTGGCGGTGCGCGGCAATCTCGACCGGCTGGCGGATGCGGTTGCCTGGTGGCGCGTCCTGCGCGAAGGGCCGCGGGAGAAGCCTGACTTTTCCGACGACGACCGCGATTTTCTGCACCAGGCGCTTGATCTCCTGCCTGAGGAGCCGTGGAACGGGACGATCTGGAAGGATTGGACCGGCAAGATCAGGGAAGCGACCGGCCGCAAGGGCAAGGCGCTGTTCATGCCGCTCAGGCTTGCCCTTACTGGACTGCCTTCGGGGCCGGAGCTTGCAGATCTATTGCCCCTGATGGGTCGGGAAGGAACGTTGGCCCGACGACCCTGACCTTGCGCTGGTCCGGAGGCACGGCAGAAACCGGCGATGTCACAGGCTTGGCCGAGAGGCGCTTGATGGCCTCACGGTCGAGCCCGCCGTCCCTGTTGGCCAGGGTCTCCGGGTCGGCACCCGGATCGGGCTTTAAGGCCGGCACCGGAACGAGCGGTGCCGCTTCCGGTTCGGGCTGTGACTGTTGGGGGCTTGGCGAGTTGCCGCCAATGATCTGGAAATTCTGGGCGGCGTTGCAGCCGCACGCGGGCGGCCGCGACATGTCGGGCTGCTTGTAGAGATAGGCGGTCGGCAATTCGCCGTAGGGCCTGCCGGTGACCGATGACATCATCGATGCCGAATCATCGTCCATGCCGCGCGAATAGAAGACCTGCATCTCGGTGCCGGGGCAGGCCGATTCGCAATTCTTCTGGTCGCGCTCGAAATCGCCGGCCGAGGCGGCATTCGACATGGGGAAGAAATAGCCGTCGCAAGTGCGCACGCAACTGGTGTGGAATTCGCCGCCGCTGCTCGCAACGTCCGGACTGCCGGGCTGGTTCAGAACGCGGCCGACATCGCGTTCCTCGCCGGAATTGTCAGGCTGGTCCAATGTATCGATCTGGCGGTCGTCGCCGCCGAAAAGCTGGTCGAAGAGATTGGCATTGCCTCCATCTTCACGATTCGCTTCCTGCGGAGGCGCGCGGCGGGGGGACACCGCATCGTCACGACAGTCATTGGCATCGAGCGCCGCCAGGATATGGCCCCGGTCGCGGCGTGAACGGCCGCCGGCGAGTTGGGCGCGCTTGGCCTGCAGACTGTCGAGATTGGCGCTCATGCGCTCGATGGTGGCGTTGAGCCCAGCGCATCGATTGATGTTGCGGGAAAACAGTGAAAACCCGCAACCGGCATTGTCCGCCTGGCTGCGGGCCTTGGAGATCTGTTCGCGCTGCCGGTCGATGGCCGCATCGTATTTGCGGATCATTGCCGGACCGCCGCCGCCACGCGAAGCCGCGGCGAGCTCGGCCTCCAGTTGACGGCAGACCCGCGAAGCGGCTTGCGGCTCGCTGACCACCGTGCCGGACAGCAGAAGGCCAAGCAGCACGGCAGCATGCGCCTGCTTCAAACCTCCGCTCGCCATCCGCCTCGATCCCGCTTGCCTGTGGTCGCCAAGGCTACCCCGTTCGCGGTTAATCGTCCATTTCGTTGCCGGCTGAAAGCCGCGCATTCTATGTGCCAATCAGTCCGGCAATGGCAGGTTGGGCCGTCAGAACTTGTAGTTCATCCCGATCCTGACCGTACTGAACGTGTTGTCGAAAGTCGTATTGGAGTTGGGCGCGTAGTTGATCGTCTGATCCCGCAGGTCGACATATCGGTATTCGGCATTTGCCGACCAATGATCGGTGATTGCCTGCTCCAGCCCTGCGCCAATCGTCCAGCCAATTTTGGTGTTCTTTTCGGAATAGCTGTCGGCGGGGCCATCGAGATACCGGTTCTCGACACCTCCGATAGCGAGGCCGCCGGTCCCGTAGACAAGGGTGCTGCCGAACGCATAGCCTGCCCTGGCGCTGATCGATCCGAACCAATCCACCTTGGTGTCGTAGACATCGCCTCCGCCGACATTGACCTCGTCGGAATGCCCCTTGATATCGGCGCCCGAAATATCGGCCTCGATCCCCAGAACCGCGGAATTGACCTGGTAATTGTAGCCGATCTGGACACCGCCCAGAAAGCCGTCGATGTCGTAGTCCTGCGTGCCCCGGATCGCTGGCGTATTTGGCAGGTTGTAGGTCGCGTCGGTGCTGCCAAAACCATAGCCAAGATGCCCGCCGACATACACGCCGGACCAGTCATGCGCGGCCGGGTCCAGCCCGACGGCGTCGGCGGCGAACGCCTGTCCGCCAATCACAGTCAGCATTGCCGAAGCGAGCAACAGGGCTCTCATGACATTTTCACCGCCCGATCAGACGGTGTGACCATATCAAATTGACCCGGTCCGAGAAATCCGCATTCGTCCGATGCCGGATTACTCGGTTAAGAGTTGTCGGTTCGCAACACTCGATCCCGCCAATGCGGTCGGTGGCGCGTCGCCACCACACCTCAATCGGGGCCGGATCAATCCGATCGCGACCGCCGGTTCAGTCCAGATTGGCGATCGCCTGGGCCTTATGCGCGGCTTCGACCACCGCCAGTGCCGTCATGTTGACCACACCGCGCGAGGTCACCGAGGGAGTCAATATGTGCGCCGGCTTGTCGGTGCCGAGCAGGATGGGGCCGACATGCAAGGCATCCATCATGGCCCGCAGCGCCGTCAGCGTGATGTTGGCCGAATCGAGGTTCGGGAACACCAGGAGATTGGCTTCGCCCTTCAGGCGCGAATGCGGATAGACGCGCTGGCGCAGATGCTCCGACAAAGCGGAATCGGCGTGCATTTCGCCGTCGCATTGCAGCTCCGGCGCGATGCGCGCCAGGATCGCCGCGGCCTGACGCATCTTCAGGGCGCTCGGCGAATCGCGCGAGCCGAAATCCGAATGCGACAAGAGCGCCGCCTTCGGCTCGATGCCGAAACGCTGGATTTCTTCCGCCGCCAGCACGGTCATCTCGGCGATCTCGTCGGCCGTCGGGTCGACGGAGACGTGGGTGTCGGTGAGGAAGATGATGCCGCGTTGCGAGATCAGCATGGATAGCGTCGACAGGTCTCGGTCCTTGATGCCGGTGCGCGGCCCAATGATCAGCGTCACATTGCGCAGATGCCGCTCGAAACGGCCTTCGAGGCCGCAGACCATGGCGTCGGCATCGCCGCGCTTCAGCGCAAGTGCGGCGATCACCGTGTTGTCGGTGCGCACCATGGTGCGTGCGGCCTCCGTCGTCACGCCGCGGCGGCCGGCGAGTTCGATCAGGAGGTCGACATAGTGGCGGTAGCGCGGATCGTCCTCCGGGTTGATCAGGCCGAAATCGACCCCGGGCTTGATACGCAGGCCATAGCGCTTCAGCCTGACCTCGATGACGTGCGGCCGGCCGATCAGGATCGGCTCGGCGATGCCTTCCTCAAGCACAACCTGGGCGGCACGCAGTACGCGCTCGTCCTCGCCGTCGGCGTAGATGACGCGCTTGGCGCTGGAGGCCTTGGCGGAAGAGAACACCGGCTTCATCACCAGGCCGGAGCGGAAGACGAAGCGGTTGAGCTTGTCGATATAGGCGGCGAAGTCGGTGATCGGCCGTGTCGCCACACCGGTGTCGCAGGCTGCCTTGGCCACCGCCGGCGCAATGCGCAGGATGAGGCGCGGATCGAAGGGCGAGGGGATCAGGAATTCGGGTCCGAAGACCGGCGTCTCGCTGGAATAGGCGCGCGCGGCGACATCGGAAGGCTCTTCGCGGGCAAGGGCGGCGATGGCCCGCACCGCCGCCATCTTCATCTCCTCGTTGATGGCGCTGGCGCCGCAGTCGAGCGCACCCCTGAAGATGTAGGGGAAGCAAAGCACGTTGTTGACCTGATTGGGAAAATCGGACCGTCCGGTGCAGATCATGGCGTCTGGACGGGCCGCGCGCGCCACTTCCGGCATGATCTCCGGATTGGGATTGGCCAGCGCCAGGATCAGCGGCTTCGGTGCCATGTGTTGCAGCAGTTCCGGCTTCAGCACGCCGGCGGCGGAGAGACCGAGGAAAACATCGGCGCCCGTTATGACGTCGGCCAGGGTGCGCGCGTCGGTGTCCTTCACATAAGGGTCTTTCCAACGGTCCATCTCGTCGACACGGCCCTTGTAAGCGACGCCGAACCGGTCGGTGACCCAGATGTTTTCGACGCGCACGCCGAGCGAAACCAGCAGATTGAGACAGGCAAGGGCGGCAGCACCCGCGCCGGAGGTGACGACCTTGATGTCCGAAATGGTCTTGCCGGCGAATTCCAGCCCGTTGAGCACGGCAGCGGCGACGATGATGGCGGTGCCATGCTGGTCGTCGTGGAACACCGGTATGCTCATGCGAGCCTTCAGGCGTTCCTCGACCTCGAAACACTCCGGCGCCTTGATGTCCTCGAGGTTGATGCCGCCGAAGGTCGGCTCCAGAGCGGCGACGGTTTCGACCATGCGCTCGATTTCCGGCGCGTCGATCTCGATGTCGAAGACGTCGATGCCGGCGAACTTCTTGAACAGGACCGCCTTGCCCTCCATCACCGGCTTTGAGGCGAGCGGGCCGATATTGCCGAGGCCGAGCACGGCCGAGCCGTTCGATACGACACCGACGAGGTTGGCGCGCGCCGTGTAGTCGGCGGCGGTTGCCGGATTGTCGCGGATCTCAAGACAAGGCGCCGCCACGCCGGGCGAATAAGCGAGCGCCAGGTCGCGCTGGTTGCCGAGCGGCTTGGTCGCCTGGATCTCGAGCTTTCCCGGCGTCGGGTGCTTGTGGAAATAGAGCGCGGCTTCGTCGAGGTCCGAACGTGCCGTTTTCTTGTTCTCGCCTTCCATGCGGCCGCTCCTCGAAACCTGCTTCGGGAGTCCTTTTAGCATGAGGCCAAGGTTTTTCGCGACGCTAATTGACGCGCCGGCATCTTTAAGCGCCAGCGCATCGAAAATCTCTAGATGTCAGACACTTACGGCTGTTACATGCCGGATGTTTCGCGCCGCTTTGCCGACATTTCGGTCAGAAAGCGCTGACGTAGAGACCGCCATCGACGGGTATATTCTGCCCGGTCAGGTAGCCGGCATGGACCGAGCAGAGGAAGGCGCAGATCTGGCCGAATTCCTCCGGCGTGCCGAGCCGTTTGGCCGGCACGTCGGCACTGATGCGGGTCTTGCGCGCCGCGGCCGCCTTGGGATCCTCTGGCGTGCCAGCCTCATGCGGGCCGCGCAGTCGGTCAGTGTCGAGCTTGCCGGGCAAGAGACTGTTGATGGTCACGTTGCGCTCGATCACCGTGCGCGCCACGCCGGCGAGAAACGAGGTCAGGCCGGCGCGCGCGCCCGATGACAGGTCGAGGCCGGGTATGGGGACATAGACCGATAGCGAGGTGATGTTGACGATGCGGCCGAAGCCGCGCGCAGCCATGCCGTCAATGACCGCCTGCACCAGTTCGATCGGCGTCACCATGTTCTGGGTCACGCCTTCGAGGATTTTGCCGCGATCGAGTTCGCGGAAATCGCGCAATGGCGGTCCGCCATTGTTGTTGACGAGGATGTCGGGTTCCGGACAGGCGGCGAGCAGCGCTTTCTGTATCTCCGGCTTAGAAACGTCGCCGACCACTTCCGTCACCGTCACGCCATGGCGCTGGCGCAGTTCCGCGGCGGTTTTCGCGACCAGCTCCGCATTGCGCCCATTGACGACGATGTCGCAGCCCGCCTCGGCCAGCGCCATGGCGCAGCCACGGCCAAGCCCCTTGCTCGAAGCGCAGACGATGGCCTTCTTTCCGCGGATACCGAGATCCATGACGATTTTCTCCTTTGATTTGCCCGGCAGGCTAGCGCCAGCGCTGGACCAATCGCAACCGTCATACGGTTGTTGCATGAATCGGGGCATAGGCTGCTCGAAAGCAAGGGTGAATCCGCGATGTCAGGCCAAGAGCCCCGCACTTTCCGCAGCATGTTCATTTCCGATGTCCATCTGGGCTCGAAGGCGGCGAAGGCCGATTTCCTGATCGACTTCCTGCGCTACCACGATGCCGACATTATCTATCTGGTCGGCGATATCGTCGACGGCTGGCGCCTAAGGCGCAGCTGGCATTGGCCGCAAAGCCACAATGACGTCGTGCAGAAACTGCTGCGCAAGGCGCGCAAGGGCGCCTCGATCACCTATATCGCCGGCAATCACGACGAATTCGCCCGCCAGTTCCAGGGCGTGCATTTCGGCGGCATCGTCGTTGCCGACCGCGCCATCCATGAAACCGCCGATGGCCGGCGGCTGCTGGTCATCCATGGCGACCAGTTCGACACCGTAGTCCACAACCAGCGTTGGCTCGCTTATCTCGGCGACCATGCCTATGACGCCGCCATGCAAGTCAACCGGGTGATCACGCGGTTGCGCCAGCTGCTCGGCCTGCCTTACTGGTCGTTTTCGTCCTGGGCCAAGGTCAAGGTCAAGAAGGCGGTGAACTTCATCGGCTCGTTCCAGACAGTGCTCAGCGAGGAAGCGCGACGCTCGCATGTCGACGGCGTCATCTGCGGGCATATCCACCATGCCGCCATCGAAAGCTATGGGGACGTACAATATATCAACACCGGCGACTGGGTGGAGAGCTGCACCGCCGTGGTCGAGCATTTCGACGGCCGCATGGAAATCCTGACCTGGGCGCATGTATTGCCTGAGGCGCTTGACGAGCCCTTCATCCCGCTGCTGATCGAGGACAGGGTGGTGCAGGCGGCCTGAGGCGGAAGCGGGCCCTGCAATTTCTGGTGTTAATCGACTGGTCCAGCCGGTTTCGTCCGGTTTTTGCTCATGTTAAGGATCGGCTTGCGCTGCTCGCCGGTCGTTGAGCGCAGCGTCATTGGATCGATTCATGCCGCTGCCACCGCTTTCGCCCGAACAACTCGTGAAGCCGAGCCGTTTTGAACTGCGCATGAGCCTGATCTTCGGCACGTTGTTCATATCGCTTGGCACCCATTTGCCCTATTTCCCGCTTTGGTTGCAGGCCAAGGGGTTTCATGCCGAGCAGATCGCCGTCATCCTGGCGGCGCCGATGTTCCTGCGCGTCGTAACGACGCCGCTGCTGACCACACTTGCCGATCGAGCCAGGGACCGCGCCGATGTCTATGTCGTGCTCGTCGCCGCATCGCTGCTGCTGTCCGCGGGATACTTCCTGACCCCGACATACGCGACGGTGCTGGCGGTGTCGCTGGTGCTGACCATTGTCTGGACGCCACATTCGCCGATCGCCGATTCGCTGGCGCTTTCGGGTGTGCGCCGCTTCGGGGCCAATTATGCGAGCATGCGCAAATGGGGGTCGATCTGTTATCTCGTGGCCAATGTCGCTGGCGGTTTCATCCTGGCGGCCAGTGGCCCTGGAGCCGTCCCGGTGATCATATTCCTTGCCCTTGGCGCGGCACTCATCGCAGGCCTGCTGGCACCGCGCATGGGACGGCCGCGAAAGGCCTCGCCGCTGTCGGCAGTGGAAATCCAGCATGCGGCGCCAAGCCTGTTCAACGCTTATTTCCTCTCCTTCACCCTTGGCGTCGGCATCATTACAGCCAGCCACGCCTTCCTCTACGGTTTCGTTTCCATTTACTGGAAATCAATCGGCATCAGCGATTCCGTTGTCGGCCTGCTGTGGGCGTGGGGCGTGGTGTCGGAAGTCTGCATGTTTTTGTTTTTCAATCGCATTTTCGCCTCCGTGTCTGTCGTCAAGGTGATGGTGATTGCTGGCGTCGGCTCCGTCGTGCGCTGGATCATCTTTCCACTGATATGGCCGCTCGGCCTTGGCATCGCCGGCTTCTTTGCCGTGCAGTCGCTGCATTCGGTGTCTGTCGCAATGGTGCTGATCGGCCTGCAGAAAATGATCGGCGAGACCGTCTCCGAAGAGCGCACGGGTGCCGCGCAAGGCATCGCCTATTTCTTCAACGGCTTCTTCATGGCCGCCGTTACGCTTGTTTCCGGCCCGCTCTATGACCGTCTCGGTGTCGATGGATTCCTGGCGATGATCCCGATCGCGATCGTCGGCCTTATGCTGATCGGGTTTGCCGCGCGCTCAGCCCCACAGAGCCCGGTCCGGGGGTGAGACGAGCGATCCCTGGTAAACGAGACCCGGCACACGATCCCGGGCAAGCAGCAGCGGGCCGTCGAGGTCGACGAAATCCGCTCCTTGCGCCAGCAGCACCGCCGGCGCCATTGCCAGCGACGTGCCGACCATGCAGCCGACCATGATGCCAAAACCCAGCTCACGGGCGCGGTCGCGCAAGGTGAGCGCCGCCGTCAGCCCGCCGGACTTGTCGAGCTTGATGTTGACAGCGTCGTAGAGGCCGACAAGCGCCTCGAGGTTTCCTGCTTCATGGACGCTCTCGTCAGCGCAGATCGGCACCGGATGGGCTATGTGGCGCAGGATGCCGTCACGGCCCGCCGGCAGCGGCTGCTCGATCAAGGCGATATCTTGCTTCGCGGCAAAAGCGAGATTCGCGACGATGTTGTCGTCGGTCCAGCCTTCATTCGCATCGAGGATCAATCGGCTCCCGGGCGCCGCCTGCCTCACCGCCTGGATGCGGGCGGCGTCGTTGTCGCCGCCGATCTTGACCTTCAGCAGCGGCCTGCCGGCATTGGCGCGGGCCTGCGCAGCCATCGCCTCCGGTTCGCCGAGCGACAGCGTGTAGGCGGTTTCGAGCTGATGCAAAGGGGCCGGCCAGATTGCGTTCGCCACCGGATTGCCGCTGATCTTGGCTTCAAGGTCCCACAGGGCACAGTCTACAGCGTTACGCGCCGCTCCGGCAGGCATTGCGTCGAGCAGGGCGGCACGGTCCATCCCGCCGGCGATCCGGTCGCGCATCGCCGCGATCGCGCCGCTCACGCCGTCCATGGTCTCGCCATAGCGCTTGTAGGGAACGCATTCGCCGCGACCGACATGGCCGTTGTCGCTGATCGTGCAGGTGATGACCTCGGCCTCTGTCTTGGAGCCGCGCGAAATGGTGAAGGTCCCGGCGATCGGAAAACGCTCGGCCTCGACCGAAATGACACGCGCCATATTTTTCTGCTCCGGCTATGCGAGAAGGGTTGTCGGCAAATCGACAAGGTCGGACCCATCAGGCTAAACAGGACGCCATGTTGACCATCGGCAAACGCGACGCAAGCGGCACGACCGCCTCGGGGACTGACCACGACCCGCGCGTCGCGGTCGGCGAGGAGGATGGGGTCCTCGGCTGTGCGTTCTCCGGCATCTGGACGACGCGGACGGTGGCGCTGATCGACGCCGAGATGCGCAAGATCGAGAAACGAAGCGGTTTCAAGATGTTGGCGCTCGATCTTTCGAAAATCGAGAAGATCGACACCGCCGGCGCCTGGCTGATCGATCGCTTGGTCAGCGTCTTCGAGAAGAAGAATGTCGAGGTAAGGCTGCAAGGCCAAAGTGACGTCGCTTCCATCCTGCTCGAAGCAGTGAGCGAGGCCGTCCGGCGCGAACCCGAAGCCGGACCGGCGGGACCACCCAACATTGTCATTCGGGCACTGGAGGCGGTGGGCCGGCGCGTCTACGAGATGCGCGACGATTTCCTCGCCTCGATGAACATATTGGGCGCCACCATCCGCGGCGCGCAGATGAAGCTCGGCCGTGGCCATGCCGTGAACCCGGCGGCGATCTTCAACCAGATCGATCGCATGGGCGTCGGCGCTATCCCCGTGGTGGTGCTGATGTCGGCGATCGTCGGCGCCATCGTCGCCCAGCAGGGTGCCTATCAGCTGAGCTATTTCGGCGCCGACATCTTCGTCGTCGACCTAGTCGGCGTGCTGATCCTGCGCGAACTCGGCGTGCTGATGACGGCAATCATGATCGCCGGCCGCTCCGGCAGCGCGATCACCGCCGAAATCGGCTCGATGAAGATGCGCGAGGAGGTCGACGCGCTGAAGGTCATCGGCCTCAATCCGATCGGCGTCCTGGTTTTTCCGCGTCTGGTTGCCCTGGTGATCGCCTTGCCCTGCCTGACGATCATCGCCAATTTCGCCGCGCTCGGCGGCGGCATTGTCGCGGCCTGGCTCTACTCCGATATCCCCCCCGCTGCCTTCATCGACCGGTTGCGTGTCGCAATCGATCTCAGCACGATTTTCGCCGGGCTGATCAAGGCGCCGTTCATGGCCATGATCATCGGCACGATCGCTTCAGTCGAGGGCATGAAGGTCGGCGGCAGTGCCGAATCGCTCGGCCAGCACGTGACCGCTTCGGTGGTGAAGTCGATCTTCGTCGTCATCATTCTCGACGGACTTTTCGCCATGTTCTACGCAGCGATCCAGTTCTAGTAACATGGCAAAGGGAAACGGAATCACGACTGAGGCGCCGGACGAGAGCGAAATCGTGCTTTCGGTGCACGACGTCACCGTTGCCATCGACGACAAGCTGATCCTCGACAAACTGTCGCTCGACATCAAGCGCGGCGAGATACTGGGGTTCGTCGGTGCCTCGGGCGCCGGCAAGTCCGTGCTGTTGCGAACCATTCTCGGACTGATGCCCAAGCAGTCGGGAACAATCAAACTGTTTGGCGTCGACGTCGACAAGGCAAGCGATCTCGAGCGGCTGCGCATCGACATGCGTCTTGGCGTTCTGTTCCAGCATGGGGCGCTGTTTTCGGCGCTGACCGTGATGGAGAACGTGCAGGTGCCGATGCGCGAATATCTCGATCTGCCAAGAAAGCTGATGGACGAACTGGCACTGCTGAAAATCGAGCTGGTCGGACTGCCGCCGGATGCGGCGCAGAAGTTTCCCTCCGAACTCTCCGGCGGCATGATCAAGCGTGCGGCACTTGCCCGCGCCCTGGCGCTCGATCCCGACATCGTTTTTCTCGACGAGCCGACGTCAGGTCTCGATCCGATCAGCGCGGCCGAGTTCGACGAACTGGTGGTCAAGCTGCGCGACACCATGGATCTGACCGTCTACATGGTGACCCACGACCTCGACACGCTGTTTACCGCCTGCGACCACGTGGCGGTGCTCGGCAAGAAAAAGGTGCTGGTCGAAGGCACGATCGACGACATGCTGAAGAGCGAGGAGCCGTGGGTAAAATCCTATTTCCGCGGAAAACGCGCACGGCAACTTGATCTTGCCGCACGTGCATAGCCATAAGTGAAGCAATGGAAACCAGAGCCAACTACGTCATTGTCGGCATTTTCACGCTGGTTGCGATCCTGGCGGCGTTCGCCTTCGTCTATTGGACGGCGGCGATCGGCGACAGGGGCGAGACGACGCTGCTGCGGGTGCGCATTCCGGGCTCGGCCTCTGGTCTCGGCCGCGGCAGCTTCGTGCTGTTCAACGGCGTCAAGGTCGGCGACGTCAAGCGCGTCTATATCGACGTCGACAATCCGACTGTCGCCATCGCCGACACCGAGATCGACCGGATGACGCCGATCACCAAGTCGACGCAGGCCGATATCGGCCTCGCCGGCCTCACCGGGCAGGCCAATATCGAACTCAAGGGCGCCGACCCCAAGGAAGTCAAGCTGCTCGACCAGGCCGAGAAGGAAGGCAAGGTCGCCGAGATCGTCGCCAATCCTTCCGCCGTGACCAATCTGCTGCAGACGGCGCAAAACATCTTCACCCGCGCCGACAAGGTGCTGTCGGAGCTGGAAGGCTTCACCAAGGACGTACGCGGGCCGCTGACGCAGACCGTGCACAACGTGCAGACGTTTTCCGATGCATTGGCCAGGAATTCCGACGGCATCGACAAATTCCTGTCCGCCGTCAGCGCGCTGTCCGATGAGCTGAAAGGCGTTTCAGGCAAGCTCGACGGCACGTTGAAGGCAGCGGAAGGCCTGCTCAATGCCGTCGACAAGGACAA
Source organism: Mesorhizobium sp. BR115XR7A (assembly GCF_020165315.1). Lineage (NCBI taxonomy): Bacteria > Pseudomonadati > Pseudomonadota > Alphaproteobacteria > Hyphomicrobiales > Phyllobacteriaceae > Mesorhizobium > Mesorhizobium sp. BR115XR7A. Next base: position 88,779 of record NZ_JAIUHW010000012.1, on the reverse strand, counting down.
GATCAAGAGCATCGTTGCCAATGTCGATGCGGTAACGGGGAACCTCAAGGAAACCTCGCAGCAGCTGCACGGTGTGATCAGGAACGTCGATACGGCGGTGGGATCGGTCAACGATTTCGCCAAGCAGACGCAAGGCACGCTGGCCAAGGTGGACGGCGTGCTCGACGGCATCGATCCGGCGCAGGTGCGCCAAGCGCTCGCCAACATCCAGAAGGCCAGCGACAGCGCCAACAAGGCGGCTGCCGATATCGCGGAGGTGACCGGCAAGATCGCCAATCGGGCTGACGACATCGACCAGACGATCAAGGACGCCAGGCAGCTGGCGCAACGGCTCAACGACGCCTCGGTGCGGGTCGACGGCATTCTCGCCAAGGTCGACAAGCTGCTCGGCTCGGGCCAGGCCGACGGCGTGATGGCCGACGCCAGGGATACGCTGAAATCGTTCAAGCAGGTCGCCGATACGCTGAATGCCCGGCTTGGGGTCATCACCGACAATCTGGCGCGCTTCTCGGGCCAGGGACTGCAGAATGTCGAGGCGCTGGTGCAGGATAGCCGCCGCTCGATCAACCGCATCGAGGAGGCGGTGACCGATCTCAGCCGCAATCCGCAGCGCATCCTTTCGGGCGGCGACGGCGAGGTTCGGCAGTTCGACGGCAGGGCGCGGCGTTGACTTCGGCATCGGCCCGCCGCAAGAACAGTGCTCGTGAAATGCGGGTTGATCTTGCGATCAGGAGATAACGGGGATCACGCGTGAGATTGAGTAGGCTTGGAACGGGCGGGTTGAAATCGGCTGCGGCGCTGCTTGTCCTGGCGGTTGCCGGCTGCGCGGCGCTCGGCGGCAAGCCGGCACCGCTCGACACGTTCGAATTGTCGGCGCCCTCGGTCGACGCGCATGGCCACAGCCGCAAGCAAATCCTGATCGCCCAGCCTTCGGCGCTGAAGGCACTGGACAGCCAGAACATCGTCATCAAACCCTCCGACGGCTCGATCCAGTATCTGAAGGGCGCGCAATGGGCCGACCGCCTGCCGCTGATCGTGCAGGCGCGGCTGGCCGAGACGTTCCAGCGCTCGGGCAGCTTTGCCGGCGTCGGCAAGCCGGGCGAGGGGCTGGCGATCGACTATCAGGTGATCGTCGAGGTTCGCTCCTTCGAAGTGCGCGTCAATGGCGGCGAACATGCCGAGGTCAACCTGTTCGTGCGCTTGCTCAACGACCGCAACGGGGAAGTGAAGGCTTCCAAGAGCTTCACCGCATCGGCACCCGTTTCAGGCAGCGGCAACCCGGCCTATGTCGGCGCGCTCGACGCCGCCTTCGGTGATGCGGCCAAGCAGGTCGTTCGCTGGACCGATTCGGTAATCTGAGCGCCAGGCGCGCCGGGATTCCACCAACGCTTCCGGGTTACGGACGGTCGAAGGTGTCCGGCCGCAGCTTTCCAGTCTTCATCAGGTGCTGCAGGGTGTAGGTTACGGACAGCGCATCGTCGAGCGCGTCATGCCCCTGCAGTGGCGGATGTTCGACGCCGTAATAATCCGCAAGCTTGTTGCTCGGCGTCCTTGCCAGGTCCTCGATCGGCATGCCGGCCGCGACCAGCAGCTTGACCGCATTGTCGAACCGGGTGGCCGGGATAGGCGGCCTGATGCCCGCGACATAGCAACTGATGGCGATCATGTTCAGTTTGTCCTTGCCCCAGGACCAGAACCGAGCCCCATCGGAGAAACGATCGACGCCCGCAAGAGCATCTTCCAGCACGACGCCCTCGGCCTCGATGATTTCTTCGGTGATGCCGGTCAGTCCAGTGAAGAACGGATCGAGCGTGTACCGCTCGCCAAACCGGTCGACCGGTCTGATATAGGCCTTGTGCGTGCCCAGCACGGGGAATCACCTTCGAGGCCGAGCCTGCCGCGCCGATCTGCGCGATGATCGGATCGAGATCATGGGCCGCGCACCAGAATCGGCGTTGTGATCCCTCAAGGCAGAGAAATTCGCAGTCGAAGATGATTGCCGTCTTCACAACTCAGGATCCGGTTCCGGAAAGCGAGATCAAACCCGGATGCGTCTCCGGGTGGCGAGTCAGTTCCTTCAAGAAAAAGGCGGGAGACAATCCCCCGCCTTTTTCGGTTTGGCTTGTCGACCACCTAATGCAGGCGGCCGCTGGCATGGGCCAGCATGGTGTAGACCTTGCCGGTGTCCGACGTGAGATAGGTCTGCGCCATGATGTTGTCGCGGTCGTTGCGAGAGACATCCTTGAGCAGCTTCTCGAAATCGTCGCAATAGCGGTCGACGGCGGTGCGGAATTCGGCCTCCGCCTGGTACTTGCGGCGGATTTCATCGAACGTCTGCTGGCCCTTGAGCGTGTAGAGCCTGCGCGTGAACACGTCACGCTCGCCGCGCCGGTAGCGGTTCCACAGCTCGATCGAGGCATCGTGGTCGATGGCCCGCGCGATATCGACGGATAGCGAGTTCAGCGATTCCACGACATGCGCCGGCGAACGCTGGGCAGGGGCCGCGCGCGGGGCTTCCGCTGGCGCCTGGGGAGCCGCTGGCCTGAGCTCGGCATCGTTCGACGCGGCGGTCAAGAGATCGCGCACCCAGCCGCCTTGCGGCGCGCGGGCAGTGGCGTCGGTGGCACGCTGGCGCGGTGCTGCCTCAGCCGGGCGCTCCAGATCGAGCGTGCCGCGCAGTCCCGCGCCGCCCAGTGGCGCCTGTGGCGGGCGCAGATCCGCCTGCGGTGCCGGGGCGCGACGGGGCGGCTCGGCGGCGCGTGCCGCCGGTGCCTGCGGCGCAGGGCGCAAGGGCCGCGGTTCTGAAGTGTCGCCGCCACGACCGGACTTCGCCACGATGTCCGAAAGCTCCTTCAAGGCGTTGATCTGCTCGGAAACCGCGCGGCGGATGGCCGATGTCGACTCCTTTGCCTCTTCCGGCATCTCGATGACGCCCTTCTTGAGCTCGGCGCGGGTGAGGTCGAGTTCACTCTTGATCGAGCCCGCGGTGCGCCGCATCTCCTCGGTCGCATCGGCGAAACGCTTGGTTGCCGAATCGACGACATCGGTGATGGCGTTGCGGATCTTGTCGGCGGACTCCATCGTCTTGCCCTCGGCGTTCTGCAGGGTCTGGCCGACGAGATTTTCGAACGAGCGCATGACCCTTTCGAGATCTTCCGACTTCTTGACCAGGCCGACGGCGAGGTCCTCAAGTGAGGACTGCCTTTCCAGCGTGTGTTCGAGGTTGCTCTGGGCCGAGCTCAACAGGTCCGAGGCGCTGGCCAGCAAGCGGCTGTGTTCATCGAACTTGGTGGCGATCGAGGCGACTTCGCGCAAGGTCGACGACGACAGTTCCGTCAGCCTCGTCGTGTTCGAATCGACCAGACGCGCGGAGCTGGCAAAGGTCTGCGCCGCCTTTTCGGTGGTCGCCGCGAAGCTTTGCGTGCTGCCGGTCAGACGTTCGTCGACCTCGCCGAGGTTGACCGCGGCCTGCTCGATCAGCTGACCGAGCTGCGAGCTGGACTTGGTCATGCGGCCGATCAGATCGGCGACGCTGTCGGACAGCGACGAGCGGGCGCCTTCGACCGCCGACAAGGTTTCGGCGGTGCGGCTGGCCAGTGCGTTGACCAGGGCTGCATTCTCGCTGCGCAGCTTCTCGGTCGCGCGTTCCGTGACCTCTTCCATGCTCTTCTGCAGTTCCGAGCCGCCCTGGGCGAAGCGCTCGACCAAAGGCCGCGCGGTTTCGTCGAGGATCTTCGACATCTCGGCCGACCGCGCCGCGAGCATGGTGTTGAGCTCGCGGGTGTTGGCGCCGATCGTCTTGGCCGCGTCATTGGTGCTCTGGCCGATATGTTGTCCGACCGCGGTAAAGGTTTCCGCGATCACATTGGCACGCGATACGAGTTGTGCCTCGGCACTCGACACCTGCTCGTTGAGCTTCTGGCCCATCGTCTCGGTGGTGTAGGCGAGCCGGTTTTCGACCCCAGCGATCTGTTCTTCGACACGGGCGGCCGCTGCCGCCGCGCTCGATGCAAGACGCTCGTCGGCGCCAGCAAGTGCCTGCTCGATTTCGCGGGCGTGCACGGCCAGCTCCTGACCGGTCTGGCGGGCGCGATCGGCGACCCGCTGCTCGGTGCTTGCAAAGGCGCCGACAATGGTCTGCGCATGCTCGCCGATCGTCGAGGTGCTGTCGGCGATGCGCGAAACCAGGCGCTGGTCGGCGTCGTCGAAGATGCGGGCGATTTCGGATGCCCGGCTGGACAGCGCGTCCGAACCCTCGGCGATGCGCGAGACCAAATGCTGGTCGGCGGCATCGAAGATACGACCGAGGTCCGACGCGCGGGCGGCGAGCGCCTCGGCGGATTCGCCGATGCGCATGCCGAGCCGCTGGTCGGCGCTTTCGAAGTTCCGCAGGATGTCGCCGGCGCGGGCGGCCAGCGACTGCGCCGTTTCCACGGCACGGGCGACCAGCTTCTGGTCGGCCGCGTCGAACGTGCCGGCAATCTCGCTTGCGCGGGCGGCCAGCTGATCGGCGGTTTCCTGGGCGCGGGCGGCAAGCTTCTGGTCGGCCATGTCGAAGGTGCCGGCGATCTCGCCGGCGCGGGCAGCGAGTTGATCGGCGGTTTCGTGGGCACGGGCCAGCAGCGAGCTGGAGGTGTCATCGGCGCGGGCGAGCAGGGCGTTCGACGTATCCTCCGCACGGGCGTGGAGGCGACGATCGGCCTCCTCGAAGGTGCGGGCGATGTCTTCGGCCCGGGCCAGCAGGGCGGCGGACGTCTGCTCGGCGCGCTCGGCGATCTTGCGATCGGCGTCGCTGAAAGCCGCACCGGCCTGTTCGTGCAGCGTGCTGGTGACTTCCAACACCTTTTCGCGCAATGCGCCGGCGACGAAGACAGCGCTCTTCTCGAGCACGTTGCGGACGTTGTCGACACCAGTCGAGAGCGCGCGCTCCATGGTGCCGGCGCGTTCCTCGATGATGCCGGTCTGGCGGCTGAACGCCTGCTCGATCTTGTCGACATCGGCGGCGATCGCGGCGGAAATGTCCGTGCTCCTGGCCGCGATCTGGTCGATGTGGCCGGACAGCGAACGATCGACCTCCTTGCGGCTCTCGGCGAGCTTGCCGAGATCATCTTCCAGCGCGCGGCTGAGCATGTTGCGGCCTTCGGACAACTTGCCGACATGTCCGGCGATGATATCGTCGATATCGCCGCGGCTTTCGGTCAGCTTCTGCAGGTCGGCTTCGAGAGCACGCTTGAGAATGTCGCGGCCTTCGGCGAGCTTCTCGACCTGGCCGGCGACCAGACCGTCGATGCTGGAGCGGCTTTCGGCCAGCTTGGCAAGGTCTGCCTCCAGCGCACGCTTGAGGACATCGCGGCCTTCGGCAAGCTTCTCGACCTGGCCGGCGACCAGACCGTCGATGCTGGAGCGGCTTTCGGCCAGCTTGGCAAGATCGTCCTCGAGAGCCTTCGACAAGGTCGAACGCTCCTGCACAAGCCGTTCCGCATGATTGTTGACGTGGGTGCCGACAGTCTCAAGGTCGGCCTCAAGTGCCTTCGACAAGGTCGAACGCTCCTGCACAAGCCGTTCCGCGTGACTGCTGACGTGGCTGCCGACAGCCTCGAGATCGGCCTCAAGCGCCTTTGACAGTGTCGATCGCTCTTGGGCAAGTCGGTCCGAGTGGCTGTTGACAAGGCTGTTGACAGTTTCGAGATCGGCCTCCAGCGCGCGGGCGAACTGGGCGCGGTCGTCGACCAGCTTCTGGGACTGGTCGGCAACGGTGTTTCTGACCGTGCTGAGGTCGGCTTCCAATGCGCGGCGCAGGATATCGCGCCCTTCGGCGAGCTTCTCGACCTGGCCGGCGACCAGACCGTCGATGCCGGAGCGGCTTTCGGCCAGCTTGGCGAGATCGTCCTCCAGCGCCTTCGACAAGGTCGAGCGATCCTGAACCAGCCTGTTCATGTGGTCGGCGATGACGCTGTTCACATTCTGCAGATCGGCTTCCAGAACACGTGAGAGCTGCCCGCGATCCTCGGCCAGCCTGTCCGACTGGCTCGATATGACGTTCTTGATCGTATTGAGGTCGGATTCCAGCGCACGCTTGAGGATGTCGCGGCCCTCGGCGAGCTTCTCGACCTGGCCGGCGACCAGACCGTCGATGCTGGAGCGGCTTTCGGCCAGCTTGGCGAGGTCGGCTTCCAGCGTCTGCGACAGCAGGCTGCGGTCTTCCGCCAAGCGTCCCGAATGGCTGTCGATCAGCCCGCGTATCCCCGACAGGTCGCTTTCGAGCGAACGGCCAAGCTGCGTGCGGTCCTCGGCCAGTTTCGCCGAATGCGCCTCGATGAGGTTCTTGATACCAGCAATGTCGTTTTCCAGCGCCTTGGCGAGCACCGCGCGGCCCTCGGCGATTTTCTCGACCTGGCCGGCGACAAGGCCGTCGATGTCGGCGCGGCTCTCGGACAATTTGCCGAGATCGGCCTCCAAGGCGCGCGACAAAATGTTGCGGCCTTCGGCCAGTTTTCCAACATGCCCGGCCACCATTTCATCAATGATGGTACGAGCTTGCACCAATTTTCCGGAGTCTTCGTTGAGAGCCAGTGAGAGCCGGTTGCGGCCTTCTTCCAGCCTTTCGAGGTGGCTGCCGAGCGACGCATCGATGGCCGCACGCGATTCGTTGACCTTGCGCAGGTCTTCTTCGAGCGCACGCGCTATCAGGCTGCGGCCTTCGGCCAGCCTCTGCACCTGGTTGGTCACCGCCGCATCGATGCCGGCGCGGCCTTCGTCGAATTTCTCCAGGTCCGCCTGCATGGCTGCCGCCATGCGCTCGCGGCTCTCGGAGAGCTTGCGGCTATGGTTTTCGACGGCTTCTTCGATACCGACGCGCGCGTCGGCGAGCCGCTGGATGTCGGCGTCGAAGGAGCGCGACACGACGTGGCGGGCTGCCTCCATGCGGCCGGCGAAATCGCTGGCGCGCGCTTCGAGCATGGAAGAAGTCGAGGTGACGATGTCGGCCATGTCGGCGCCGATCTGGGTCTTGCCCTGATCGATCATGGCCGACAGCGTGTCCTTGCTCTCGGCGAAGGTGTGGGCGATTTCGCGCGCGCGCTCGACTAGCGTTTCGTTGATCTGGCGGGCGCGGGCTTCCAGCGCGGCATTGAGCTTCTGGGTGCCGGTGTCCAGCGCTTCGGCGCGGGTCTGAAATTCACTGATCAGCGCCTGGCCGCGTTCGGCCAAGGTGCGTTCGATGCCGTTGAGGCTGGCCTCGAACTCGGAATTGAGGGTGCGCGCGGCGCCGCCGAGCAGCGACACCATGCCGGTGGTGCGATCGTCGAGCAGGTCCGTCAACGAACGGGTCAAGCCGTCCGTGGTGTCCGTCAGCTTGGCGATACGGGTGTCGAGCAGGCTGGCGAAAGCCTCGCCGGAGGTTGAAAGCCTGTCGGTAATGTTGTCGAGCCGGCCCTCCACCGAATCGAAGATCGACATCGAACTTTCGTTGATGCGGTCGATCAGCGTGTCGCCGGAATTGGTGATCGTCATCGACAGTTTGGTCGACGCGTTGAGGATGCTGTCACGGATGATGTCGCTTGCCGCGCCGATTTCATCGCGCAGCGTCTCGTGCGCGCCGGAGATCGAGGCGCGGACGCGTTCGGCATGGGTGACCACTGCTTCGCGTTCGCTGCCCAATCCGTCGACCAGCGACCTGATGCGGGTTTCGTTTTCCGAATAGGAGCGCTCGATCTGGTTGACCTCGCTGTGGACCAGCGTCTCCAGTTCGACGGCACGGGCAAGGGTGCGTTCGATGCCTTCGCCCATGGCAGCCACCTCGCGGCGGACGGCCTGGCCGATCATCATGACGCGATCCTGGGCCATGTTTTCCGGCTCGGTCAGGCGGAAGGCCACTTCCGTCATCGATTGCGCGGCGATGCGCATGTCCTGAGCGCGGCGAATCATCGTCGCGAAGGCCCAGAACAGGATGACAGGCACGATAGCCGCGACGGCAAGGCCGATCAGTTCGGGGCGGGCGAAGAACTGGTCCAGCGTGCGGATCCGCCAGATGCTCGGTCCAAAAAGCAGGTTCGCCAGTCCGCCGGCGCCCGCGATCCAGGCAAGCGAGACAAAGGCGATGACCCAGTAAATGGTGTTGGAGGCGCGCCTGTTCAGGCTGTGCAGAAGGGTCTTGTAATCTTTCTGACGATCGTCGTTGGCTGGCGCGAAGCCGGCGGGCTGGCCACCATTGCGCGTCTCGACCGGGCGAAGTTCGGCCGGCTTGGCGTTTGGCGCGGGCTTCGCGGCCTGGGGCTGATTGACGACGGGCGCCGGCTGCTGATTGCGTCCCTCGCGTGCCAGTTCGTCGGCGGCCTGTGATATCTGCGCTTCCAGATCTTCCATCGAGGCCGCGATATCGAGGTCGCCGCTATCGGTATCGCCGCTCAGGTCGAGATCGAGCGCTTTTTCGAGTTCCCTGGCTACGTCGCTGTCGAGAGTTCTGGTCGTTGTTGGTTTCTTCGCCATGCCTTCGCTACCCTGTACTAGCTGCCGCGGGGGCTTATAATTGTGCTTGTCTTACCCCCGCGCAGGAGGCTGAAAATGGACCCTCGTATCGTAATGACACAGGGGGGTAAAGAAAACATGCATTCCGCGGGATACGTAAAACTTTAAATATAAGGTTAACGGAAGCGTGATTTGGGCGCCGCTTTCGCAACATTTTTCCGGGCCATCCATTAACCCGTTGTCCACTGGATTCGCCTAGGTTTTCAGGCGACCGAAGAAAATGGAGTTCGAGTTCATGCGTGGCGAAAGCGGCATTGCCTTCTCAATGCCGGGGGGCGACGTATCGGGAACGAGGCAGTCCCGACCGGTCGATTTGGCACACCTTGCCCGGCAAACGATGGGCGACCGCGCCCTCGAGCAAGAGGTGCTGGCGCTGTTTGTACAGCAGGCACTGTCGGTACGCGACAAAATAGTCGATGCCGACATCAAGGACCGGCTCCTGCTGGCTCATGGTTTGAAAGGGTCGGCCCGTGGCGTGGGTGCCTTCGCCATCGCCGATTGCGTCACCGATATCGAGCATCGCCCGGAGGACGCCCAGACGCTCAAGCGGCTCGGCAGGCTGATCGACGAAGTGCGCGACTTCATCGCCGCCATCAATCGCTGATCCAGGTTTGCGACAAAAACGTCACGGAGCGCCGCTTTCGCACGGCAGTTGACTTGTTTGCCGGAGTGATTATCTCGGGCGAAACTCGCTTCCCCTCGGGCGAACTCCCTTCGTCCGGGGCGAAACTCCCTTCAGGTGACAAATGACCAAACTGACCTTCATCGCCCATGACGGCACACATTTCGACGTGGACGCCGAAAACGGCTCGACGGTCATGGAGAACGCCATCCGCAACGCTGTCCCGGGCATCGAGGCGGAGTGCGGCGGCGCCTGCGCCTGCGCGACCTGCCATGTCTATGTCGATGAGGCATGGACGGCCGAAGTCGGCGAGCCCGAGGCGATGGAGGAAGACATGCTGGACTTCGCCTACGACGTCCAGCCGAACTCGCGCCTGTCCTGCCAGATCAAGGTACGCGACGCGCTCGACGGCCTGATCGTCCGGGTGCCCGAGCGTCAGGGCTGAAGCCAGCACGGGCGATTTTTGCCGCTGACGCTTGGCAGCGGGCCGCTGGTCATGCAGTCTCGCCCGGACTTTCGCAGCGAGGCGCATCATGACCGGCATCATCAGCACAGACGTCCTCATTGTCGGGGCAGGGCCGGTCGGCCTGTTCGCCGTGTTCGAGCTCGGCCTGTTGGACCTGAAATGCCACCTGATCGACATCCTCGACAAGCCCGGCGGCCAATGCGCGGAACTCTATCCGGAAAAGCCGATCTACGACATTCCCGGCTGGCCCTCGATCTCGGCGCAAGGGCTCGTCGACAAGCTGCTCGAGCAGGTCGCGCCGTTCCAGCCTGAATTCACCTATAACCGCATGGTCTCCAGCCTTGAGAAGCTGGAAGACGGCGGCTTTCGCGTCACCACGGACGAGAACGAGGTATTCGAGGCCAAGGTGGTGGTCATCGCCGCCGGCGGCGGCTCATTCCAGCCGAAGCGCCCGCCGATCCCGGGCATCGAACCCTATGAGGGCAAGAGCGTCTTCTATTCGGTGCGCCGGATGGAGGATTTCCGCGGCCATGACCTTGTCATCGTCGGCGGCGGCGACTCGGCGCTCGACTGGACGCTGAACCTGCAGTCGATGGCAAAGAGCGTGACACTGGTTCACCGGCGGGCCGAGTTTCGCGCGGCGCCCGACAGCGTCAACAAGATGTACGCCATGCAGGAGATGAAGCAGCTGGAATTCAGGGTCGGTCAGGTGACCGGGCTCACCGGAGCCGATGGCCAGTTGTCATCGGCCACCATCAAGGGCGGCCCGGATGGCGACATCGAGGTGCCTTGCACCCGCATGCTGCCGTTCTTCGGACTGACCATGAAGCTCGGCCCGATCGCGGAATGGGGGCTCAATCTCCACGAGAACCTGATACCGGTCGATACCGAGAAGTTCCAGACCTCGGTGCCCGGCATCTTCGCGGTGGGCGACATCAACTGGTACCCGGGCAAGCTGAAGCTGATCCTGTCGGGTTTTCACGAGGTGGCGCTGATGGCGCAGGCCGCCAAGCGCATCGTCAGCCCCGGCGAGCGTATCGTGTTCCAGTACACGACCTCGTCCACCAGCCTGCAAAAGAAGCTCGGCGTTTCCGGCTAGTTATTCCGCCAGGATCGGCGCCGGATCATCGACGTGGCCCCGAAGTTCTTTCTCGGGCATCAGCGTCAGCGTGATGAGGCCTAATCCCAGAGTGCCGGCCGCGACGAGAAAGATCATCACGAAGGGTTGGGCCGATACGACATGTCCAGCCACCTGAACGCCTTCGCCGGCCAGCGGCAACCCAAAGCCAAGGGCGACCGCGCCGAGCATCGCCACCCCCAATGCACTGCCCAGCGAACGCAGAAAGGTAAGCACCCCCGTCGCTACGCCAAGATGCATGCGGTCGACGGCGTTCTGCACGGACACGGTGGTTACCGGAAATGTCGTGCCGGTTCCCAGCCCGATACAGATGGTCAGGGCTTCGACGACAAGCAGCGATGCATGGCCGGCGACAAAAGCCAGCAGGCCCGTGCACAGGATGGCGAAGACGACGCCGACCATGGCGATGCGCTTGTAGTGGGTGAAGCGTGGTATCAGGCGGCCGCTGGAAGCGGCGCCGCCCACGGTTCCAAGCAGAAGACCAAGCATTGCAATGCCCGACTCGCTGGCCGTGAGGCCGAGTATCGACTGCAGATAGACCGGCAGATACACGGCAAGGCCGACGCTGGAGGCCTGGAGCAGGAACATCGACAGGGTGCCGGCCAGGACGATCGGGTTGCCCAGCACCTCGAGCGAGATGAGCGGTTCGGCCGCCCGCATCAGCCGCAAGGCAAAGGCGCCCCAGAACAGCGCGGAGCACGCCAGGACGCCGATGACTTCCGGCGATAACCAGGGATAGGCACTGCCGCCCCAGTTCAGTGCCAGCAGCAACAGCGCCGTTGCCACGATCAGCAGCAATGCGCCGAGGCCATCGATGCTGTGGTTCTTGGCCGCGATGGGCAGCTTCTTGAGCGGCTTGTTGATGATCGCCATGGCAAGAAAGCCCAGCGGGATATTGATCCAGAAAATGAGAGACCAGTGCAGATGCTCAGCGAAGGTGCCGCCCAGCAGCGGCCCGGCGACGCTGGCAACGGCCCAGGTACCGGAAAACCACGCCGCATAGCGCGCCCGCTCGCGCGGCGGGACGAGGTCTCCGACCACGGTCTGCGTCAGCGCGAAAAGACCGCCGCCACCGGCCCCCTGGATCGCGCGACCCAGGATGAGGACGAACATGTTGGGGGCCAGTGCGCTGACCAGCGATCCAGCAAGGAAGATGAGGATTGCCGCGTAGACGGTTGGCCGACGCCCATAGACGTCGGAAATCTTGCCGTAGAGCGGTGCCACGGCGGTTGCGGTCAAGAGGTAGCCGGTGACGATCCATGGCAGGTATTCGGCACGGCCGAGCAAGCGCCCGATGGTCGGCATGGCGGGCGCGACGATGGTCTGGTCGAGGGCTGCCAGCAGCATCGACAGGAGAACGCCGCCAATAATGGCGTTCTTTTCGCTTTCGCTCAGCGGCGCGCTCACGGCCGCCACGGCCTGCTTGTCGACAGCCTGGTCCATAAATCTTCTCGTCCATGCGCTTTGCGCTGCCGCATCACCATTGGGCTTGTCTGGTGCATCCGCGGCGTGATCGATCGTGATGCCCGTGCTTCTGGATTGTGCCCTTGGCAACCCTGGATATGTCGTTCCGTATAGGCCGATTTCGACCGTTGCTCGAAAAAAATTCCAAGCTGGCACTACGCTTCCGCCCGGCTGGCTTGCATCCAGGCGAACGGAGGCGGCGAGGAGATTCAGGCCGGCGGCCGCAACTGGCCGCTCTCGATGCGCTCCATCCGGTAACGCAGCAGCTGCAGGATGCGGCTTTCGAAATTGGCGCCTTCGACACGGTCGAACCGCACCTGGTCCCTGTCGTGTTTGGCAAGCTCGGCCGCCGTGATCGCGGCGGCCTTGGCCTTTGCGGCGTCGCAATCCTTCTGCGGATAAGCTGCCTTCAGGGCGTCTTCCAGCGCGCGGCCGTGGTTCTGGGCGATCTCGACATGGCGGTCTTCATGGCGCTTGATGTCGGCGGACAAGGTATCCCAGAACAGCCGCACATCGGCGTCGGCTTTGCGCGGGCGGCGCCATTCCGGAAGGATCACCTTGACCTTGACGGTGACGGCCGCGTCGGCGATCCGGCAGGAGCCCGGCTGGCTGGCGTAGCTGATGCGTGTCGTGAAAGCCATCTGGGTGGCGCCAGGGTGGCGCGACCCCGTGCTTTTGACCTGGGGCCCGTGTTTGGCAAGTTGCTGCTCGATATCCTCCAGCGTTCTGCCGCCAATGGCGAAATAGCTGTATGTCTTCACCAGATTGGCCGCATTCGCCGGAACGGCGGCGGTAAGCAGCAGTGCGCAGAGCAGGGATCGTATCATCATGTTGCCTCTTCAATCACCTTGCTTTACGGCCTTCGCCGGCGCAACGGAATTGATCCAATGCGGATCACACATCGTTGATGACATCTTGGTTGATGAGCCCATGGTTGAAGCGCAATGACGGCGGGGCGATGGCAATTGGCGCATGGACGCCATCTCGAGCTTGGCGGCAAGGCCGTGGTCGTCGGCATCCTCAATGTCACACCCGACAGCTTCTCCGATGGCGGCTTGTTTGATGCTCCTGAACCCGCGCTCGTCCAGGCGCGCCGCATGATCGGGGAAGGAGCTGCCGTCATCGATGTCGGCGGAGAATCGACTCGCCCGGGCGCCGCCGCGATATCGGCCAGCGAGGAGCAGGCCCGTATCCTGCCCGTGATCGAGGCGTTGGCGCAGGTCGGCGACGTGCTGATTTCCGTCGACACCTATCGTGCCGACACCGCGCGGCTCGCCGTCAAGGCCGGTGCGCATATCGTCAACGATGTCTGGGGTCTGCAGCGTGAGCCCGACATTGCGCGGGTGGCGGCCGAAACCGGCGCCGGGCTTGTCATCATGCATACTGGACGGGATCGCGACAAGCTGCCCGATGTGATCGCCGACCAGCTGGCGTTCCTGGGAAAATCGCTTGAGATCGGGCGCGGGCAAGGTGTCGCCGACGGCCATATCGTGCTCGATCCCGGCTTCGGCTTCGCCAAGGAGACGGCGGAGGAAAACCTCGATCTGATGGCACGGTTTGCCGAGCTTGGCGCGCTCGGCTTCCCGCTGATGGCCGGTACCTCGCGAAAGCGTTTCATCGGCACCGTCACCGGCCGCGACGCCGCCAACCGGGCGGCCGGCACGGCGGCGACCAGCGTCATTCTCCGGCTCAAGGGCGCGCATCTGTTTCGCGTCCATGATGTCGCAATCAACGTGGACGCGCTGGCGGTGGCGGATGCTATGCTGGCGCGGGAAACCGGATCGGAACGCTGAGCCATGTATGTCATCCGCATGAAGAATTGCGCCTTCTTTGCCCGGCATGGCGTGCTGGACGAGGAAGAAGCGCTGGGGCAGCGCTTCTATGTCGATGCCTCGCTCACCGTCGAGCCGGGACGCGCGCTCGTCGATGACGCCATCGGGGGAACGGTGAATTACGGCGTCGCCTTCACCGTCATCGAGGAGATCATCACCGGACACCGGCGCTTCCTGATCGAGGCGCTGGCCCTGGAAGTCGCGAAGGCTCTCACCGGGCGCTTTCCCCAGATTCGGAAAGCCGAGGTCACCGTTCGCAAGCCCAATGCGCCGGTGCCTGGCGTGCTCGATTACGTCGAGGTGACCGTTGTCTGGCCCGAATAACACCGTCTATCTGAGCCTCGGCGGCAATCTGGGCGATCCGGCGGCGTCGATGGGAGCCGCGTTGCGCCTGCTCGACGCCGATCCCGATACCGACATGGCCGCCGTCTCCTCGCTCTACCGGACGCCGCCCTGGGGCAAGCTCGACCAGCCGGATTTCCTCAACGCGGCCGCCGAATTATCGACGCGGCTGTCGCCGCGGGCATTGCTCGACCTCTGCCTCGATGCCGAGCGAAAGCTCAAACGCGTGCGCGAGGAGAGGTGGGGGCCGCGCCTCATCGACATCGACATCCTGGTGTTCGGCGACCGCATCATCCATGAAATGGGCCTGGAAGTGCCGCACCCGCGCATGCTGGAGCGCGCCTTCGTGCTGGCGCCGCTGGCCGAAATCGCGCCGGATCTTGCCGTCGGCGGCAAACGCGTGGCCGATCGCCTGAGCGCGGTCGATGCGGCCGGCATCGAGCGGCTGCCATCAGGCCGCGACTGGTGGCGGCGCTAAATCGCGGATCAGCCGGAGAAACCACCGTCATCGAGGAATGCTTTTTCCTCAGCCGTGGTCTCGCGGCCAAGCATCCGGTTGCGGTGCGGAAAGCGGCCGAAGCGCTGGATGATGTCGCGGTGCTCCAGCGCGTATTTCAGATTGAACTCGGCCCTGGCGGTATGAAGTTCGACCGACCGCTCCTGGTCCGCAAGATTTTCCGAATGTTCGAACGGCAAATAGAGGAACACACGCACTTCCGGTTCCAATGCCAGATCGTGGCCGGCATCGACCGCTTTTTGCGCAAAATGCTTTGCCAGTGGGTCGGTCGCAAACATGTGGCCGGTGCCGCGAAAGCAATTGCGCGGGAACTGGTCGAGCAGGATCATCAGCGCCAGCGAGCCCTCGGCATGGCTTGACCAGACATCGCATTCACGGCGCGCTGCGGCGTAGTGGAGATCGAGGAAGCGGTCGCGGAAATCGGCATCGAAAGCGTCGTTCTTCTCGAACCAGGCATCCTCGCCGGCGTCGCGCCAGAACTTGGTGATCGACAGGGCTCTGCTGTCCAATTCCATGCCTAACTCCCTCGATCCGCCGATTCGGATTTATGCAGGACGCCGGCCGTTTCCTCGTTGAGCGCCTGGCCAGGACGGCGGGGCGTGGAGAGTGGGGTCGGGATCGGCGTACCGATATTGCCTTTCAGGAAACGCTGTCCCGAGCGGATGCCTTCGGCGAGCTGGGTCTCGAACCGGGCCGTGTCGCGGCGCCTGACGTCCTCGATCGTTTCAGCGACGTCCTCGGGATCGACGCCCAGCGCCTCGAGGGTCGAGCCACCAAAGACGAGCGCCGATTCGAAGGTTTCGCGCAGCTGATAATCGACGCCGGCGCGGATGAGCTGCAGCGCCGTGCCGCGGTCGAACGCACGGGCCAGCACCGTAAGCAAGGGGAACTCAGCCTTGACGAGTTCGGCGATGCGGATGGCGGCGTCGGGCTTGTCGACACAAATGAGCACGGCCCGCGCCCGGCCGGCCCCGGCCGCGTGCAGGATGTCCAGCCGCGTGCCGTCGCCATAATAGACCTTGAAGCCGAAATCGGCGGCCGCCTGGATCATCTCGACATCGTTGTCGATGATCGAGACGTCGATGCCGCGCAAGAGCAGGGGTTGGCTGGCGATCTGGCCGAAGCGGCCAAAGCCGATGATCAGCACGCTGCCGGACAGGCCGTCGGCGACTTCGACGCCGTCCAGCGACTGCTCGTCCCGTGGCGTGAAATAGCGCAAGGCGATGATCGCCAGCGGCGTCAGCACCATGGAGATGATGACTATCGCGGTCAGCGTTGCGTTTGCCTGGCCGTCGATGATGCCGACGGCGGCGGCCGCGGAATAGAGCACAAAGGCGAATTCACCGCCTTGCGCCATGAAGACCGCGCGCTCCAATGCCTCGCGGTGGCCTGATTTCAGGATGCGGGCGACAATGTAGATGCCGAAAGCCTTCATCACCATGTAGGCCACGACGTAGACGGCGATCAGCTTCCAGTTCGCGGCCACCACATGCAGATCGAGCGACATGCCGACCGCCAGGAAGAACAGGCCGAGCAGGATGCCGCGGAACGGCTCGATGTCGGCTTCAAGCTGATGGCGGAAGGTCGATTCCGAGAGCAGCACGCCGGCCAGGAACGCGCCCATCGCCATTGACAGGCCGCTGAGCTGCATGGCAAGCGCCGATCCGAGCACGACCAGCAGAGCCGCGGCCGTCATCACTTCGCGCGCACGGGCATCCGCCAGGATGCGGAAGAAGGGGTTGAGGAGGTAGCGTCCCGCTACCACCAGGCCGATGATCGCGGCGAGGCCGATGCCGACCTCGGTCAGCCGCTCCGACAGGCTGGTACCGGCACCGCCCGGCGCCAGGAAGGCGATCAAGGCGAGCAGCGGCACGATAGCCAGGTCCTCCAGCAGCAGGATGGAGACGATGCGCTGGCCCTTGGGCGCGGCGATTTCGCCGCGCTCCTCCAGAAGCTGCATGACGATGGCCGTCGAGGTCAGCACGAAACCGGCGCCGGCGACGAAGGATTGCGCGATCGGAAACCCTCCGGCCATGCCGACACCAGTCAAGAGCACCGCGCAGACGCCGACTTGAAGCGCGCCCAGCCCAAAGATCTCGCGGCGCAGGCCCCAAAGCCGCGACGGCTGCATTTCCAGGCCGATGATGAACAGGAACATGACCACGCCGAGTTCGGCGACATGGAGGATGGCTCCCGATTCGGAAAAGACGCCGAGGCCGAACGGACCGATCACCACGCCGGCGGCCAGGTAACCGAGAATCGAACCGAGACCCATGCGCTTGAAGATCGGGACGGCCACCACGCCCGCCGCCAGCAATGCCACCACCTGAATGAGATCGCTGCCCGCTGCCTCTGCCGCCATGATCCGTCCCTTTGTCGTATAGCACTCCTTGCATGCAGTGGGAGCGGGAGGCAAGGGTGGGAAGCCTGCCAGGAAAGGTAGGGTGCTGTCGGTGCGACTCCCCCGGAGGAACAACGGTCTCCCCTTGTCTGCGGGACGTTCGGCGTATATATCGGCTACATGCTTGACCGTTCGTCCCAGCCGTCTTCGCCGTCCCATATCCCGATGGATGCGCTCAGCGAGGTCCTGCAAGACTTTCGCCTGAGTGGCGTGAACTATGGCCGCTGCGAGCTCCGACATCCATGGAGCATAGAATTTCCGCGACAATCGCTGCTTCGTTTTCACTTTGTCGGCCAGGGTCCGTGCTGGATTCACACCGAAGCGCAGGGCTGGCAAGAGTTGCGCGATGGCGATCTGGTGCTGCTGCCGCAGGGCATCGCCCATCGGCTGGCGAGTGCGCCGGACGTGGTGGGCGACTCGCTCGAGGGCTGCCAGGTGATCAAGTTAGGGGGCAATGTCTGCGAAGTGGTGCGGGAAGGAACGGGCGCGACAAGCACCCTTTTCTGCGGCTCCATGGCCTTGGACTCCTGTGCGCTCAATCCATTGATCACGTTGATGCCGGCTGTCATCAAGGGTTGCGACGTGGCCGGCAATGACCCGGTCGTTGGTCCTTTGCTGGCTGCCATGACGATGGAGGCCGCGCAACCGCAGATGGGCAGCGCCACCATCTTGTCGCGTATGGCGGATTTGCTGACAGCCCGGCTCATCCGCTGTTGGGTCAATTGCAACGGAGCCTCGACCACAGGTTGGCTCGCAGCCATCCGCGATCCCCATATCGGCCGCGCCCTGGCAGCCATGCATCGAGACCCCGGCCACGACTGGACGCTGGGAAGCCTTGCGAGCGTGGCAGGCCAATCGCGATCGATTTTCGCCGCGCGTTTCAGCGCTGTATTGGGCGAGGGTGCCGCGCGCTATCTCGCTCGCCTGCGCATGCAGCTTGCCCGCGAGTTGTTGGGGCAGAGCGGCTTGTCGGTTGCCGAGGTCGCTACCCGTTTGGGCTATGATTCCGAGGCATCCTTCGCTCGCGCGTTCAAGCGCATCACCAATGTCTCGCCGGGCATTGTGCGTCGCACAAACCCCGGACGAATAGACATGAATTTCGGATTTTAAGATACATATCATCCGACGGGAGTCGTCTATGAAGATCTCCAACTTTGGAGATCTTTCCGTGACAGACACAACATTACAGCTTGAAGACACCGCGATTGGCCTTGATGCCGACGCGCCAGCCGCGTGGAGCGTAGCCACCTGGTTTGCGGTCATTTCACTGGCGGCCACCAGCTTTGCCCTGGTGTCAGCCGAATTCCTGCCGGCAGGCCTGCTGACGCCAATGGCGCGCGATCTCGGTATCAGTGAGGGAACGGCCGGGCAGGTCGTCACCGCCACCGCTTCCGTCGGCGCCGTGACGGCCATGTTGAGCAATGTTCTCATCGGCCGACTGAACCGCAAGACGGTGCTGGTCGGTCTCATGGCTTTGGCGGTCGCTTCCAATATCCTTGCGGCGCTGGCACCCAATTTCTGGCTGTTGTTGTTAGGCCGGGCCGGGCTGGGGATCGCTCTCAGCGCTTTCTGGGCACTTTCGGTTGCCGTCGTGGCGAGGCTGGTCGGCGCCAATGCGACAGGCCGGGGCATGGCTATCGTTACCCTCGGCGTCTCGCTCGCCACCATTGCCGCGCCGTCCTTGGGGGCGTTGATCAGCGACTGGCTGGGATGGCGCAGCGCCATGGCCATGACAGCGGGGCTGGCCGTATTGGCCATGTTGGCGCAGTTGCTCAGCCTGCCGACCTTGCCGGCGACAACAAGCAACAGTCTTGCAGACGTGTTTCGGCTTACACGGCGGCGCGGCATTCAAATCGGCATGCTGGCCATTGTCTTGCTGATGACGGGGCATTTTGCTGGTTCTGTCTATGTGCGCCCCTTCCTAGAACACGTCACGCTGCTTGCAACCGGTCCAATTGCCCTGGCTCTGCTTGGGTTTGGCATCGCCGCTGTGATCGGCAACATTGCCGGCGGCCGCATGGCCGATGCCAATATTCACATGGCTCTCGTGGTCACCGCGGCGTTAATGGCGGTTGCGGCGCTGGCCTTGGTGCTTTGGGGCGTGCACATTGGCGTTGCCTTCGGATTCGTCACGCTTTGGGGCTTCGCCTTCGGCATGGGGCCGGTGGTGCTGCCAACCAATCTCTCGCGTGCGGCACCTGACGCGCTGGAAGCAGCGGGCAGCCTGATGGTCGTCTCTTTCCAGGTTGCCATCACGATCGGCGCGGTTGTCGGTGGCTATGTCGTGGATACCTATGGTGCCGCGGCGCCATTGACCGTTACGGCCGTCCTTGCTGCATCGACAGCTGTGCTCGCTCTGCTGCAGCCTCGCGGCTGAACTTTGCTCCAGCTGACATCGAACTCGAACCGCCGCAATGTTGCAGGCTCTTTACACAAGTTTACGCCACGGGCGCGTTGCTTGTTGCCGCAATCGAAGGCTAAGCACGCTCGGCTTCGGCCATTGGGGGTGAGCGGCGATCAAGTCGCACCCTTTTGAGGAGATGACTGACATGAAGAAGTTTTTGCTCGTTGCCGCCGGGCTGGCGGTGCTTGCCGGCTCGGCCTGTTCGAAAGCGCCGGAATGCACGACCGAGATCGCGACCAAGAAGGCGCAGGACATGGCCGCCGCGCTGCAGGAGGCGATCACCAAGGATCCGTCCAAGGCGGCTGACCTGACCGCCAAGGTTCAGGCGGTGACGACCAAGTATCAGGGTTCCACGACCCTGGCCGATGCCTGCAAGGCGTATGACGAGCTGACCAAGGCGATCAAGGGCTGACGCCTGGTTCGTCCGTTTCCAAGGAGGCGGTGGCGATGGGCCGCCGCCTCTTTGTTTTGTGGGGTGTATTCGAGCAATCCCAGGAAAAGTGTTTTTCCGTCCGGAATTCGTAAAGAACAGAGGCGAGGTGCGCTCAGTTCGGCGCGATGGAGCCGACTTCGACGGCATCGACGCGCTTCAGGCTCATGCCGATGACGGGCACCAACTGGTCCTGAACGCGTACTGCAACCGTTACGGTCATGGAATTGTCGTCGGGAATGCGGGCCTGCATGACACCGCGCAATTGATTGCGGTTGATGGTGAAGACCACCTTGTGGGCGTCGACGACGTTGCCGCCGATGATGTCGAGGCCGGCGCCGGCAGCGCCACCCATGAAGGAACCCTTGTAGTCGCGGCCCTTGCGCTCGATCTTGGCCGACATGGGCTGGGTGAACATGCCGACCCGGCAACCGCCGTCCAGTGTCATGCCCATCTTGCCGTCCGGCGTGGAGCCGGTGAAGCTGCAGTTGAATTTCGTGCCCTTGTATTTGCCGGCGACGATTTCGCCCGGGCCAACCCATTTGCCTTCGGCCGACTGGAAAAACTGCTTGTCCGGTTCCGTGGCAGAGGCCGCCGAGGCAATGCCGACGACAGCTGTGATCACCGCCGCCAGGGGCAGGACGCTGGACAGAATTACGCTTTTCATCGACGATACCCGGCAACAACGAGGCTGTTTGAAACCGGTTCGACCATGAAGAAGATTGGTTAATGCTTCGTCACCGCGGGCCCTCGAAACAGCAGTCCGATCATCGTCCCGAAGAGCTGGACGCTATTTGCCGGAGCCAGCTGTTTCGGCGTCTTTCTTGGCTGCGAACGAAGTCAATGCTGCGAGGAAATCGCCCAGTCCCGGGCGCCTGGCAGCGCTGAAGGGCAGGGGGCGCGCCGTCTCCATCGCGGCGAGACCGATGCGCGCCGTCATCATACCGTTGACGACGCCTTCGCCCAGCTTTGCCGAGAGGCGGGCCGCCAGGCCGTGGCCGACGATCTGCTGGACGAAACTGTCGCCGATGGCGATCGAACCGGTGACCGCCAGATGCGCCAGTACGCTGCGCGCCAGGCGGAAAAAACCCAGCGTTCCGGGCCGTCCGCCATAGAGTTCCGACAGCCGGCGGATGAGGCGCCCGGCCTCGAACACGACATAAGCGACATCGACCAGCGCGCGCGGGCTCACCGCCGTCACCAGCGAGACCCGCTTGGCGGCCTCGAGAATCATCACCTTGGCCCTGACATCAAGGGGGCCGAGGATTTCCGCCTCCGCCAGGCGCACCAGATTGGCGCCGTCGATAATCTCGCCGCGCAATTCAGCCAGCGCGCGCCGGCCGGCAGCGGTGTCGGGTTTGGCCGCGACAAAGGCCGACAACTCGTCGACCACCGCGCGTGCCGCTTTCGGATCGTCGCGCGCGATGGCATCGAGCGCGCGCTTCTGCAGCTTTTCGACCTCGGCGAGGCGGGCGATGGCCAGGAACTCGCGAATCAGGATTACCAGCAGCGCCAGCAGCGCAATCGCCGCCATCCCGGCGGCCAGCCAGCCCAGCCATTCGGCGCGGGCAAAGAGATCGCGTATCAACTGGTCGGTCCACAGGCCGACAGCCAGCGAAACCAGCACGCCGAAGGCGCCGAAGAAGATGCTGCCGAGAACCGAGCGCCTTCTGGGGGCGACCGATGGCGGCGGCTCGGCGGCAATAACGTCCGGTTCGTCAAAAACGTCGACCTCCGCCGGGATGACCAGCGCCACATCGGCCTTCATGGAGCGCGGTCTGCGCGACGGTTCGGTCTGGCGTGCTTGTGGCGCGTCTTGTTTCGGCGCGGCTTCCGGCTCGATGCGGAATGCCGCCGGTTTGCGGGGCGCGGTCATGCCAGATGGTCTCCGATCAGGAACTGCAAGGCGCGGTCGAGCCTGATATGGGGCAGCGACAGCGTGACACCTTCGGCCGTGCGTTCGAGTTTCGGCGGTCGGAACCGGACGAAGCGGATTGCCGGGTCCGTGGAGTCCTGCCTGTGATCCGGCCCCGAAAGGTCGAAAACAGCATCAATGTTCTCCGGCAAATCACCAGGAAATATAGCTGTTTCCGTCTTTCCGTCGAATGTTTCACCATCGATCTTCTCGCCGGCGATCGGCGTGCCGATGATAACAGGCAATGTCTCGCGGCCCTGTTTGACGGTGCCTTCGCGGGTGGCGCGCACCGCCGCCATGGCGACGACATCGACATCGGCGCCGGTGAAATTTGCCCGCGCCACGGCGCGGTCGGCAAGGCGCCGCACGATCGCCTGCAACCGGTCGTGGCTTTCGTGGTGCAGATGATCGGCCTTGGTCGCCGCGACCAGGATGCGGTCGATACGCCGGGAGAACAGGTCGGTTATGAAGCTGCCCCGGCCGGGGCGAAAACAGCTGAGGATCTCGGTGACGGCCCGCTCCAGGTCGGCCATGGCACCAGGCCCGGCGTTCAGCGCCTGCATGGCGTCGATGAGCACGATCTGGCGGTCCAGGCGCGTGACGTGCTCGCGGAAGAACGGTTTGACGACATGCGTCTTGTAGGCCTCGTAGCGCCGTTCCATCATGGCGTGCAACGAGCCGTTGCGCGCGCGCCTGTCGCCCAGGCCGGCCAGCGGCGCGAAAGTCAGCGCGGGCGAGCCTTCGAGATCGCCGGGCATCAGGAAACGGCCGGGCGGCAAGGTCGAAAGCGCCCGTTCGTCGAGCTTGCATGCCTTGAGATAGGCGGCGAAGCTTTCAGCCAGCCGGCGCGCTGTCATTTCCTCGGCGTCGGCATTCGGGTCGATTTCCGCCGAGATCGCTCGCCAGGCCAGCGAAAGATCCTCGCGCACCGGCAGCGTGGCCATTTCGAGGGCTTCGCGCGAAAAATCGGCGAAGGATTTGCCGAGCAGCGGCAGGTCGAGCAGCCATTCGCCGGGGTAATCGACGATGTCGACCGACAGCTTGCCCGACGAGAACATGCGGTTCCAGCCGGAGGCCGATTCATATTCGATCGTCAGCCGCAGTTCCGAAATGGCGCGGGTCGAGTCCGGCCAGACGCGATCGTTGACCAAAGCGGCGATGTGGTCCTCATATTGAAAACGCGGCACGGCGTCGTCGGGCTGCTGTTCGAGGAAGGCGCGCGCGATACGCCCCGACTTCTGCGCCTCGAACAGCGGCAGACGTCCACCGTGGATCAGATTGTGGACGAAGGCCGAGATGAAGACGGTCTTGCCGGCGCGGGAGAGACCCGTGACACCCAGACGCAGCGATGGAGAAAAAAGTCCGGTGGCACGTCCCGACAATGTGTCGAGGGCAATTCTTGCCTCGTCGGTGAAGGTGGTCAGCGATGATGCCAAAACATGATCTCTCGGGCTTGCGTCCGCCCGATATAGGCGCTGGAACCCGGCTTTGAAATGGCGCTGGAAATCGGCATCAGGGATCTGCCGGTGTCAGGAACGCTTCGAGATAACCCGCTCCCTGGGTCGCTTTCGCCAGATCGCCGGGGAAACGGACGACCGCGAGGCCCGTGGTTGGAAAGCCGTGATTGAGCATTGCCCGCTCCGGCTCGCCGCCATCGCCCGAAACCGCCATGGCGAGATCCTCCGTCATCGGGTTGTGGCCTATGACCAGCAATGAACCGGGTCCGCCATGATCCCGGACGAGGCGGAGATAGCAGGCCGCGTCCTCGCTGTAGAGCGCGTCCAAAAACAGCACCTTGCCTGTGTCGGTCTGGCCGGCCAGACCCTCGAGGGTTTCCCTGGCGCGTTTGGCGTTGGAACACAGCGTCAGGTCCGGCACATAGGAGCGGGAACGCATCGCGGTCCCCATTTTTTCGGCATCGGCGCGGCCGGATGCGTCCAATGGACGATCGAAATCACGCATGCCTGGCAAGGCCCAACCGGCCTTGGCGTGTCGCAACAGATAAAGCCTGCTCACCCAACCTCCAACGGTGCCCGAGAGCTGAAGTCCTGCCGCGATTAGCCACGAGAAAAGCCGCACGCACAATGGTGCGCGTGCTTCAGCGCGGCGAATCACTTGCAGGGCGATGGGCGAGGATCGTCGTACTTTCGCCATCAAAACAGATTTATGCCGCTCCGGAGAAGGCTGGAGACGCACTTTAACAATTGCGTGAGTCGGTGGCTGATTGCGCTTGTGCAGGCGTCTGGTGGCGAATATATAGGCGCCAAATTTGGGGCTGTTGGGTGAGTCGAATGAACGACATCGTTACCGCCGATTACGTACCCTCCGAAGACGAGCCGTTCATGAACGAACGGCAGAAATCCTACTTCCGCCAGAAGCTCGTCACCTGGAAAAATGACATCTTGCGCGAGGCGCGCGAAACCCTCGAAATCCTGCAGCAGGAAAACGCCAACCATCCCGACCTCGCCGACCGCGCCTCTTCGGAAACCGACCGCGCCATCGAGCTCAGGGCCCGCGACCGTCAGCGGAAACTCATCTCAAAGATCGATTCGGCGCTGCAGCGCATCGATGAAGGCACTTACGGCTATTGCGAAGAAACCGGTGAGCCGATCGCCTTGAAGCGGCTCGACGCGCGCCCGATCGCCACCTTGTCGATCGAAGCGCAAGAACGGCATGAGCGCCGTGAAAAAGTCTATCGCGACGACTGATGGACCGCCTTTGCATTGATTTCCAAATGGCCGGTTATCCGGCCATTTCTGTTCGATGCGTGCCACCTTCAATAGATTTGAACACGCTTGAACGCCGGCCAGCCTAGTCACTGGCAGGCGACAGTTCATCTCTTGACCTAGGCAGTTCATCTCTTTTGGCTTGAAAGTTCGCCCAACAGCCTGGTCATTTCATCGTCGAGCGAGGGCGGCGCCTTGGCTGCCGGTTTGCCCACCGGGCCGCCGGAGCGGGGCTGGTCGAGCGAAACCTCGAGTTCTTTCATCAGCGTGTCGTCGATGCTGTCCTGCGTCGGCGGTGGCGGCGTGTGCCTGGCGGCATTGACGTTGGCGGAGCCATAGGCAGGCAGCGGCGTGACATTGGTCGATTGATAGGTTTGCGCCGCTGGTTTCGGTGCGGGCGCCGGAGCCGGTGGTGGCGCCGCCGGACGCTGGCGGGCAGGCTGTGCCATGGCCACCGGCTGCGGAGCGGGTGCTTGTCTCGGAGGCACGGGAGCGGGCTGCGGCGACCGAGGCTTCGCAGCCGGGGCGGCGGCGGCCGGGACAGGCTGCAGGCCGCCATCTCCAGTCAACGCCGGACGGCGCGGCGCGGCGAGGCGGATGTCGCGTTCGACAACGACGTCGGTTGGGCCGCCGATCAGAAGCAGATGTTCGATGTCGTCGCGTCGCACCAGCACCAGTCGGCGATGGCTGTCGACGGCGGTTGCGTCCATGACGGCGAGCCGCGTCTTGCGGTTGCGGCCGCCGGCGACAAACGTGCCGAAGGTCAGGTTGCGCACGAGCCTGACGATGACGAGAACGATGACCAGCAGGATCAGCGCCGCGAAGGTC
Source organism: Mesorhizobium sp. BR115XR7A (assembly GCF_020165315.1). Taxonomy (NCBI): domain Bacteria; kingdom Pseudomonadati; phylum Pseudomonadota; class Alphaproteobacteria; order Hyphomicrobiales; family Phyllobacteriaceae; genus Mesorhizobium; species Mesorhizobium sp. BR115XR7A. The sequence continues at coordinate 63,168 of NZ_JAIUHW010000012.1, read as the reverse complement.
CACAGGAGTGCCGCCGCATAACCGGGACCCGCCACGCTATCCAGCCACTGCATTGGTTTCCCCCGAACGGTTTGGAAAGTGACGCGACACTAGACCGTTGCGACTGGCTACCGCAAGTTGCCTTTCACGCATCGTGAACAGCTTGAAACACAGGGAAGGCCAGCCGACAGCATTTTTATCCGACATTTGCCGCCCGGGCCTTTTCCAGACCAGGAGAATGTGATTCAACCGGCTAAAGCGCGTCGCGCTGAAACGGATTCATGCGGCGCGTTTCAGGTCCGTGTTTTTCATGCATGTCGTTTTCCCAAAACCGAAGTCATTTTTGGGCGACATGCATTGGGGGCGGGTGTCGGAACATCGGATTTCATGAGCAGGGGGCATATGGCCAAGGAAGCGCGCGGCGATTTCTATCCGGCACCGATCGTCGACCAGAATACGCGACCGGGCGCGGTCACCCGGCTTATCATCTTCATCGTCGTCCTGACGGGCGCCGCAATCGTCTTCGGCCTTTTCCGCGAGCGCCTCGGCGATCCGTTCCTGCTCGGCATGCTCGGCGTGCTGGCGATGATCGGTGTCGGCTTCCTGTTCGCGACCGCGATCGGCTTCGTGCAGATCACACCGCGCTCGACGGGCGACGAACTGTCCAAGGCCTTCGTCGATTCGATGTCGCAGGGCCTGCTGGTCACGGACACCAAGGGTCGCGTCGTCTACGCCAACCGCGCCTATGCCGATATGACCGGCGCCTCATCGGCCGCTGACCTGAAGACGGTCGAAGGATTGCTCTCCGATGTCCCCGAAGCCTCGGTGACCATTTACCGGCTGGCGTCCGGCTTGCGTGACGGGCAGCCGGGCGACGGCGAGTTCCGGCTCGCGCAATCGATCCGGCCCGGCGCCGAACCGGGCGCGCGCTGGTACCGGGCACGCGCCCGCGCGTTCAGCGTCCCGGGCCAGCGGCTGCCGATGCTGGCCTGGCAGCTCGCCGACATTTCGCAAGAGCGGGCCGAGCAGGAGCGTTTCTTCCTCGATCTGCAGAAGGCAATCGACCACCTCGACCACGCGCCGGCCGGCTTCTTTTCGGCCGACCAGGACGGCCGCGTCACCTACATCAACGCCACGCTCGCCGGATGGCTGGGCATCGATCTCGCCAGCTTCACCCCCGGCGCCGTCGCCTTGCCCGATATTGTTGCCGGCGACGGCATGGCGCTGGTGCGCTCCGTCAAGGCGGACCCCGGGACGACGCGCAATGCGGTCGTCGATCTCGACTTGACGACGATGACCGGCGAGGCGCTGCCGGTGCGCTTCATGCATCGCGTTTCGGCCAGCCGTGAGGGCGTCGGCGGGCCAACCCGCACCATCGTGCTCAACCGCACACAGGGCGAGGATGCCTCGGCCGACCTGCGCGCCTCGGAAGTGCGCTTCACCCGCTTCTTCAACTCGACACCGATGGCGATTGCCGGTGTCGATGCCAGCGGGCGCATCCTGCGCACCAACGCACCGTTCCTGTCACTGTTTTCCTCGGTCGTCGACCGCGATGCCGTGGATCGCCGCGTGCGGCTCGACACGGTGATCCATGACCGCGACCGGCCGACCTTTGCCGCGGCTTTCGAGAAAGCCCGGCAGCGGCAGGCCGACATCGATCCGATCGAGACCGTGCTGCCCGGCAATGATGAGCGGCATATCCGTTTCTACGTCAACGCCGTGGCCGATGGCACCGGCGGCGAAGGGGCCGAGGAAGCGGCCATCGTCTACGCCGTCGAGACGACCGAGCAGAAGGCGCTCGAAGGGCAGATGGCGCAAAGCCAGAAGATGCAGGCCGTCGGCCAGCTCGCCGGTGGCATCGCGCACGACTTCAACAATGTGCTGACCGCCATCATCATGGCGTCCGACCTGCTTTTGACCAATCACCGGCCGTCGGATCCGTCCTTCCCCGACATCATGAACATCAAGCAGAACGCCAATCGCGCGGCCTCCCTGGTCAGGCAGTTGCTGGCTTTCTCGCGCAAGCAGACGCTGCGGCCGGAAGTGCTGAACCTCACCGACGTGCTCGCCGATCTCAGGATGCTGCTTGCCCGGCTGGTCGGCAACGACATCAAGCTCAAGGTCGACCACGGCCGCGACCTGTGGCCGGTCAAGGTCGATATCGGGCAGTTCGAGCAAGTGGTGGTCAACCTGGCGGTCAACGCGCGCGACGCGATGCCGGCGGGCGGCGATCTCACCGTGCGCACCCGCAACGTGACCGCCGAGGAATGCAAGAGCTTTCCCTACCGCGAACTCGCGGCCGCCGACTATGTGGTGGTCGAAGTCGAGGATACTGGCTCAGGCATCGCGCCCGACGTGCTGAAGAAGATCTTCGAGCCGTTCTTCACCACCAAGGAGGTCGGCAAGGGCACGGGCCTTGGCCTGTCCATGGTCTACGGCATCATCAAGCAGACCGGCGGTTTCATTTTCTGCGATTCCGAAGTCGGCAAGGGGTCCACCTTCCGCATCTTCCTGCCGCGTCACATCGTGGAAGCAAAAACGGCAGCCGAAGCCGGTGAAGCGCCGGCGGCAGCGGCAGTCAAACTGGCCGATAGCACCAAGGACTTGTCCGGATCGGCGACGGTCCTGCTGGTCGAGGATGAGGATGCCGTGCGCATGGGCGGCATGCGGGCACTGACTTCGCGCGGCTATACCGTTCACGAGGCATCCTCGGGCGTCGAGGCGCTGGAAGTGTTCGAAGCGCTGGGCGGCAAGGTCGACATCGTCGTTTCCGACGTGGTGATGCCGGAAATGGACGGGCCGACCCTGCTCGGAGAGTTGCGCAAACGCCAGCCGGACATCAAGTTCGTTTTCGTCTCCGGCTATGCCGAGGACGCTTTCGCCAGGAACCTGCCGGCGGAGGCGCATTTCGGCTTCCTGCCAAAGCCGTTCTCGCTCAAGCAACTGGCCACGATCGTCAAGGATGTCCTTGAATCCTAGGTGCTTCCAAGCCGCGCTCTTGCACAACGCCGTAACAACGCCATGATTGTTGAAAATACAGCAGGCGGGCTTGGGGGAGCGGCTGTTGACGCCACACATCGAGGCAGGCAAGGGCGATTACGCCGACACGGTTTTGTTGCCGGGCGACCCGCAGCGCGCGGAGTGGATGGCGCAGACATTCCTGGACGCGCCGCGCTGCGTCAATCGCCGACGCGGCGCGCTCGGCTTTACCGGCTTGTTTCGCGGCAAGCCCGTCAGCATTCAGGCGACGGGCATCGGCGTTTCATCCTTCCTGATCTACGCCCATGAACTGCTTGACTTTTATGGCGTCCGAACACTGATCCGCACCGGTACCTGCGGCAGCCTGAGCGCCGAGGCAAAGCTGCGCAGCCTTGTGATCTCGCAATCGGCACGGCCTGAAAATACCGAGAGCGGTCGAGTTTTTGGCCTTTACGTAGCCGATGTTGGCCCGGATCCGGCGCTGCTGGCTAGCGCATTGACCAACGCGGCCGCACTTGGCATCGACCACCACGCCGGCCTGACAGCCTGCACCGACATATTCTACCATCCTGAAGCGCGTGCCCGCTATGCCGACGCAAGGGCGCTCGGGGCGCTGGCGGTAGACATGGAAACCAGCGCTCTCTATCGCATATCGGCCCACTTCGGCGCGAGGGCATTGTCGCTGCTGACCGTAGTCGACAATCTGCTTACCGGCGAACAGACCGACTATTCCGAACGCCAGGCGCTTTTCACCGACATGAGCCGGCTCGCGCTCGAAGTCGCCACGGAAGGGCGCTAGGCGGCCTCTCGCTTCAACACCTCCTCCATGGATGGTCGGTGGCCGCGTAGATAGAGTGCGCAAGTGGTGCGCAGCATCGACGCGAAGTTAGGGATCTCGCCGTTGATCTCGATGGCTTCGTCGTAGAGTTTCGAGATGAATTTCGGCGTCGTCAGGTTCTGGCTTTCGGCGATTTCGTCGAGCAAGGCCCAGAACGTGACCTCGAGCTGGATGCTCGTCGAATGTCCATCAATGCGGATCGACCGGTTGATCTGACGATAGCCTTCCGGATCCTGTGCGGCAAAGACTCTGCACATCGTTACCTCCCATTTTTGTTGGTCTTGGGCGCCGACGGGGCGGTCGGTGCCTTTTGAACACTGCCTGCGGTCCATCATCGATCGGAAGGTCGTCAACGGCAATCAGACTTTCGTCCTTGGCAGACTTTCGTCCTTGGGGTGGCATATCCGTTTTTCCAACCCCATGCGTGGTAGTCGGCTGCCACCACCTTTCTTCACCGGCGCGCATAATCACCTTCGAAAGCACGAAGCTGCGGAGTCTGATTTGGCGAAGGCAATCCACACCATGATCCGGGTTCTCGACGAAGCCCGCTCCATCGATTTCTACACCAACGCATTCGGCCTTGAGGTCGCCCAACGGCTGGACTTCGAGACCTTCACGCTGGTCTACCTCAGCAATGCCGATGCGCCTTTCGAGGTTGAGTTGACCGTCAACAAGGGGCGCGCGGAGCCCTATGCGCTGGGCGACGGCTATGGTCACCTCGCGGTCTCGGTCGCCGATCTCGACAGCGAACATGATCGGCTCGGCGCACTCGGCCTCAATCCGAAGAAGATCGTCGAATTCAGCCGCGACGGTTCGCTCATCGCCCGCTTCTTCTTCATCGAGGATCCCGACGGTTACAAGGTCGAGGTCCTGCAGCGCGGAGGGCGCTTCCAATAGAGACAACCGGCCGTGCGGACCGGCGCGGCGCCAGCAACGGCACTCTTCGAGTGCGAACAGCAAGCAGGGAGGAAAACATGGTCACGATCCACGAGGGGAAGCCCGGGCTTTCACGGCGCGAACTTCTCAAACGCGGCGGCGTCGGCGCGCTGCTCGTCATTTCCGGCAGCGCCGTCATCAGTCCGCAACATGCCTGGGGGCTGGAAACCTCGGCTCTGAAGCCCGAGACAATGGCGACGCTGATCCAGCTGGCGCGCGATATCTACCCGCATGACCAGGTCCCTGACAAATATTACGCCGTCGCGGTCAGGGGCCATGATGAGATGGCCGCCAAGGACAAGGCTCACAAGGAGCTTATCGAAAACGGGATCGCCGATCTCGACAAGAGAGCCGGCGAGGGCGGTTATCGCGGGCTCGGCTGGGAAGAGCAGCGGGTCGCGCTGCTCAGGGACATTGAGGGTACGGCCTTCTTCCAGGCGGTTCGCGGCGGTCTTGTCGTCAGCCTCTACAACCAGAAGGAGGTCTGGCCGATCTTCGGCTACGAGGGCGAATCCTATTCCAAGGGCGGCTACATCGCGCGGGGATTCAGCGACATCGAGTGGCTCTGACCCGCTTCGCCTCAACCGCATTCAATTGATTTCATGGGAGGAAACCATGGCAGCAGCATTTGATCTGAAAAACGACGGCGTGGTCGTCATCATCGGCTCCGGCGCCGGCGGCGGCACGCTCGGCAACGAACTGGCGCAGAAGGGCATCGATGTCGTCATCCTCGAGGCCGGTGCCCGCCACGAATATGAGGACTTCATCAACGACGAGTGGGATTCGTTCGCTCAGCTCGCCTGGACGGACAAGCGCACCACATCCGGCGATTGGCGCGTGGCCAAGGATTTTCCCAACCTTCCGGCCTGGATCGTCAAGTCGGTCGGCGGCTCGACCACGCACTGGGCAGGCGCATCGCTGCGCTTCCAGGAGCATGAGTTCAAGACGCTGTCGACCTACGGCAAGCTGGAAGGCGCCAACCTTTTGGATTGGCCGGTGACGCTGGCCGAGATGGAGCCCTATTACGCCAAGGCGGAAGCCAAGATGGGCGTCACCGGCACCAATGGCTGGCCGCGCCTGCCGGGCAACAACAATTTCAAGGTGCTAAAGGCCGGCGCCGACAAGCTCGGCTACAAGGAATGCCATACCGGCAACATGGCGATCAACTCGGTGGAGCGCGACGACCGCAATTCCTGCCAGCAGACCGGCTTCTGCTTCCAGGGCTGCAAATGGGGCGCCAAATGGTCGACGCTCTATACCGAAATCCCGAAGGGCGAGGCGACCGGCCACCTCGAGGTCCGGCCGAACGCCATGGCGATCAAGATCAACCATGACGCCTCTGGAAAGGTCACCGGCGTCGTCTATGCCGACAAGGACGGCAAGCTGCAGGAGCAGAAGGCCCGCATCGTGGCGGTCGCCGGCAATTCGATCGAGAGCCCGCGCCTGCTGCTCAATTCCGAATCAGCCAAGTTCCCGCACGGCCTTGCCAACTCGTCGGGGCAGGTGGGCAAGAACTACATGCGGCATACCACGGGATCAGTCTATGCCATCTTCGACAAGCCAGTGCACATGTATCGCGGCACCACCATGGCCGGCATCATCCGTGATGAGGCGCGCCATGATCCGTCACGCGGTTTTGTCGGCGGTTACGAGTTCGAGACGCTGTCGCTCGGCCTGCCCTTCATGGCTGCCTTCCTGAACCCTGGCGGCTGGGGGCGTTCCTTCACCACCGCGCTCGACCACTACGACCACATGGCCGGCCTGTGGATCGTCGGTGAGGATATGCCGCGCGAGGAGAACCGCATCACGCTGCATGGCGACGAGAAGGACGAGCACGGCATGCCGATCGCCGATGTGCATTTCGACGACCATGCCAACGACACGGCAATGCGCAATCATGCCTACAAGCAGGCCACGGCGCTTTACGATGCGGTCGGCGCCACACGCACTTTCCCGACGCCACCCTATCCCTCGACGCACAATCTCGGCACCAACCGGATGAGCGAGAAGGCCGCCGACGGCGTCGTCAACAAGCATGGCCAGGCACACGACATCAAGAACCTGTTCGTGTCGGACGGCAGCCAGTTCACGACGGGTGCGGCCGAAAACCCGACCCTGACCATCGTCTCGCTGGCGATCCGCCAGGCCGACTATATCGCCGCGCAGATGTCGGCGAAAACCATCTGACCTCCCGACTGCCTGCTGGCGCGGAACTTGACCAGTTCCGCGCCCTTTTTTCATGGCCTCAGGCGCCGACCGGCTGGCGGTCCTTCGGCAACATCCAGATGAGATGAGAAGACGGGCAGGGTTGCAGACCGAGGCGGTGTCATTGCCAGGGAAGATCTATTGATTGCTTCCGCTGGTGCAGGTCGTGGCGGTGAAGGCGCCGTCGGGCTGCTTCATGATGATGTCGAAGGAGGGCGGACTCTGGCCGTCCAGCGTTGCCTGGGTGAGCGAGAGCGAGTTGCCGCCAGTGGTGTAACCGCCAACTGGTCCCAACCAGGAGATCACGCCGTTTGCATCCATCTGGTAGTTGTAGCCCTGCTGCGCGGTCCCGAACGTGACCGGGCCGTTGTAGACGTTTCCCTTGATGGTGATGTCGCCGAGGTTGAGGAACATGCCGAGCAGGTAGGCCTCGCAGTGATAGATGCCGTCGGGCATCCTGCCGTCGCTGAAGTCGGCTCGGGCCGCTCCGGTTGCCGCCGCCAGAGCCACTATGCCGATGAATATGCGTGAAATGGCTGATGTCATGATGCCGTCCGCTTGAACGACCAAGCTTGCCCTATTTTTGCGCCGCGCCGCAACATTTGCCGTCGGCGATCTGCCTTCGAGATCAAAATATAGGCATCTAAAGAAAATGGGCAAAACTTAGGCATATGCCTTGTGCATTGCGCAAATTTCCCTCAATCAATTTTTAACCGGCGCTCTTTGTTTCGTTCAATCTAATATGGCAACGCACTGATAACATGTATCTATTTTGCGCTTTTCCGCATGCCTTCAGCGGTTGGCACGGGGGTTGCATTGCATAGTCGCGGTGCAATCAACCAGCTTGGGAGTCTTCCGCATGAGGGGTAATTTCTCGACAATAGCAAAAATGTTCTCGGCGAGCGTAGTTGCCGCCGGCCTGGTGATGTCTGCTCCGGCCAGGGCCGCCGATGATACGATCAAGGTCGGCATTCTTCATTCGCTGTCGGGCACGATGGCGATTTCAGAGACGACGCTGAAGGACGCCATGCTGATGCTCATCGACGAGCAGAACGCCAAGGGCGGCCTGCTCGGCAAGAAGCTCGAAGCGGTCGTCGTCGACCCGGCTTCCAACTGGCCGCTGTTCGCCGAAAAGGCGCGTGAGCTGATCTCGAAGGACAAGGTCGCCGCGGTGTTCGGCTGCTGGACCTCGGTGTCGCGCAAGTCGGTGCTGCCGGTGTTTTCCGAACTCGACAATATCCTGTTCTATCCGGTCCAGTATGAGGGCGAGGAAAGCGAGCGCAATGTCTTCTACACGGGTGCCGCGCCGAACCAGCAGGCCATTCCGGCCGTCGATTACCTGATGAGCGAGGATGGCGGTTCGGTGAAGCGCTGGGTGCTCGAAGGCACAGACTACGTCTATCCGCGCACCACCAACAAGATCCTCGAAGCCTATCTGAAGGCCAAGGGCGTCGCGGCCGAAGACATCATGGTCAACTATACGCCGTTCGGCTTCTCCGACTGGCAGACCGAAGTCTCGGCGATCAAGAAATTCGGCTCGGCCGGCAAGAAGACCGCCGTCGTCTCGACCGTCAATGGCGATGCCAACGTGCCGTTCTACAAGGAACTCGGCAACCAGGGCATCAAGGCCGAGGACATCCCGGTCATGGCCTTCTCGGTCGGCGAGGAAGAGCTGGCCGGTCTCGACACCGCGCCGCTGGTCGGCCATCTCGCCGCCTGGAACTATTTCGAGAGCGTCGATACGCCCGAGAACAAGAAGTTCATCGCCGACTGGCACAAGTTCATCAAGAGCGACAAGCGCACCACAAACGACCCGATGGAAGCTCATTATATCGGCTTCAACATGTGGGTGAAGGCGGTTGAGAAGGCCGGCACCACCGATCCGGACAAGGTCATCGACGCCATGATCGGCGTTTCTGTGCCAAACCTGACCGGCGGCTACTCGACGATGATGCCGAACCATCACATCACCAAGCCGGTGCTGATCGGCGAAATCCAGGCCGACGGCCAGTTCGAAACGGTTTCGCGCACGCCCGGCCTTGTGATGGGCGACGAATGGTCCGACTACCTGCCGGACTCCAAGGATTTGATCTCCGATTGGCGCAAGCCGCTGTCGTGCGGCAACTTCAACGTTGCCACCGGCAAGTGCGGCGGCAAGGGCACAAACTGATCCTCCCCGGGCTGGGCCTTCATGCCAAGCCCAAGACCGCACGCGTCCGGACGGTTTCCTCCACTGTCCGGACGCGCCCATTTCAAACCTTCAAGGGTTAACTCAAGCCGATGACCTTGATCCGCACGATTGGCCTGACGCTGTTGTTCCTGCTGGCGACACTGTCGTCGTCGGGCGCAGGCGAAGCCGATCTGCGCGCCATCATCGCCAAGTTCGCGAGCGCCAAGGGCTTTTCCGAGACCGGAGCCGTCGTGCATGACCTCGCCGCCACCGGCGATCCTTTGGTCGAACACCCGCTTTCGGCACTCGCCGATGGCAATCTCTATATCCGCAAGGCCGATTCCCTGGTCTTCGTCGGCAAGGAAACCGGCGAAAGCGTCCAGCTTTTCGATCCGCTCAGCAGCGAAGCATCCGGCGAGGCGGCCAAGGACGACGTCGCCAAGATCAAGGTCAACAACACACTGCGCCGCGTCATCCGCGATGCGCTCGGCACGTTGACGCTTGGCGCCAAGGATCCGGCTGTGCGGCTGGCCGCCGCCGGCACCATGTTCAAGACGCCCGACGCAGCCAACATCGAGCCACTCGACACGGCGATTGCCGGCGAGACCGTGGCCAGCGTCAAGGCTCTGCTCGAACAGGCCCGTGCGGCCTCGGTGCTTGTTTCCGACGGGCCTGAGGCCGACAAACTCGCCGCGGTCGCCCTGATCGGCGCGCGTGGCGACCGGGACGCGGTTTCGCTGCTCACTTCGGTCGAGGCCAGTGCCTCCGGCGCGGTCAAGGACGCGGCGACGGCAGCGATCGCCAACATCAATTCGACGCTGGCCCTGTGGGATGCCGGACAGAACATCTGGTACGGGATTTCGCTGGGTTCCGTGCTGCTGCTGGCAGCGATCGGGCTTGCCATCACCTTCGGCGTCATGGGCGTCATCAACATGGCGCATGGCGAGATGGTGATGCTTGGCGCCTATACGACCTTCGTCGTCCAGCAGGTGATCCGGACGTCCCTTCCCAGCCTGTTCGACTGGTCGCTGGTGATCGCGCTGCCGCTCGCCTTCCTGGTCGCGGCATTCGTCGGTCTCATCATCGAGCGCGGCGTGATCCGGTTCCTCTACGGCCGGCCGCTGGAGACGCTGCTGGCAACCTGGGGCGTCTCGCTCATCCTGCAGCAGGCGGTGCGCTCGATCTTCGGACCGACCAACCAGGAGGTCGGCAATCCGTCCTGGATGTCCGGCTCCTTCGACGTCGGGCAACTGGCCATCACCTGGAACCGTCTGTGGATTCTGGTGTTCGCGCTCACGGTATTCGGCATGTTGCTCTATGTGATGAAGCGCACGCCCTGGGGGCTGCAGATGCGCGCCGTCACCGCCAACCGGCGCATGGCCGCCTCGATGGGTATCAGGACGCCCTGGGTCGACGCGCTGACCTTCGCGCTGGGATCCGGCATTGCCGGTATCGCCGGCGTCGCGCTCAGCCAGATCGACAATGTCTCGCCCAATCTTGGTCGCGGCTACATCATCGACAGCTTCATGGTGGTCGTCTTCGGCGGTGTCGGCAATCTCTGGGGTACATTGGTCGGCGCCTTTTCGCTCGGCATCGTCAACAAGGTTCTCGAGCCCTATGCCGGCGCGGTGCTCGGCAAGATCGTCGTGCTGGTGCTGATCATCCTGTTCATCCAGAAGCGCCCGCGAGGCCTGTTCGCGCTCAAGGGCAGGGCGGTGGAAGCATGATATCGGGACGCTTCTTTGCCGCCGGCGCGGATCGCCGCATCGCCATCACCATCTTCATCCTGCTGGCGGTGGCTATAATCGTGCCGGTGCTTAACCTGGCCGTCTCGCCGACAAGCGCCTTCTACATTCCGTCCTACATCGTGGCGCTGACCGGCAAATATCTCTGCTATGCACTGCTGGCGCTCTCGCTCGATCTGGTCTGGGGCTATTGCGGTATCCTCTCGCTCGGCCACGGCGCCTTCTTCGCGCTCGGCGGCTATGCGATGGGAATGTATCTGATGCGCCAGATCGGCTCGCGCGGCGTCTACGGCAACCCGATCCTGCCCGATTTCATGGTGTTCCTGAACTACAAGGAATTGCCCTGGTTCTGGACCGGTTTCGACCATTTCTGGTTCGCCGCCATCATGGTGCTGGCGGTGCCCGGCCTGCTTGCCTTCATCTTCGGCTGGTTCGCCTTCCGCAGCCGCGTCACCGGTGTCTACCTCTCCATCATCACCCAGGCGATGACCTATGCGCTGCTGCTTGCCTTCTTCCGCAACGACATGGGTTTCGGAGGCAATAACGGCCTGACCGATTTCAAGGATATTCTGGGCTTCAACGTGCAGGCCGATACGACCCGTTCGGCACTGTTCGCAGCCAGCGCGGTGATGCTGGCACTCGCCGTTTTCATCACCTGGGCGATCGTCGGCTCCAAATACGGCAAGCTGCTGATGGCCGTGCGCGACGCCGAGAGCCGCACGCGTTTCCTCGGCTGGCGGGCCGAGAACGTAAAGCTGTTCGCTTTTACCGTTTCGGCCGTCATGGCAGGCATTGCCGGCGCGCTCTACGTGCCGCAGGTCGGCATCATCAATCCAGGCGAATTCGAGCCGGCCAATTCGATCGAGGTGGTGATTTGGGCGGCGGTCGGCGGCCGCGGCACCATTGTCGGGCCGATCATCGGCGCGTTGCTGGTCAATGCCGGCAAATCCTGGTTCACCGGCGTGCTGCCGGAATTCTGGCTGTTCGCGCTCGGCGGCCTGTTCGTCGCCGTCACCTTGCTCCTGCCCAAGGGCATCATCGGCATGTGGGACAGCTGGCGCGGCAATGCCAGGGCGCTGCGCGTGGCGTCCCAGGCTGAAGAAGCCGGCGCCGAGGTTGGCATCGCGTCCGCGACCTCGAAGCCCGCTCGCTCGCCGGCGAGAAACCCAGGCGAATGGTCCTGGTCCGACCCCGAACCGCAGGCGGCGGAGTAGGCGACCATGAGCAAATCCAACACTATCCTCTATCTCGACGGCGTCTCGGTGTCCTTCGACGGCTTTCGCGCCATCAACAATCTGTCCCTGGTGCTCGACAAGGGCGAGATGCGCGCCATCATCGGCCCCAACGGCGCCGGCAAGACGACGATGATGGACATCGTCACCGGCAAGACGAGGCCGGATGAAGGCGAAGTGTTCTTCGACGGCCAGGTGGACCTGACCAGGCATGACGAAGCCGAGATCGCCATGATGGGCATCGGCCGCAAATTCCAGAAGCCGACCGTTTTCGAAAGCCACACGATCGAAGAAAACCTGATGCTGGCGCTGAAGGGACCGCGTTCGATCTTCCCGGCGCTGTTCCATCGCCAATCGCCCGCCGAGGCGCGGCAGATCGATGACATCCTTGGCATCATCCGGTTGGGCGACAAGCGCCGCGAACTCGCCGCCAATCTTAGCCACGGCCAGAAACAATGGCTCGAGATCGGCATGCTGCTGGCGCAGGACCCGAAGCTGCTTCTGGTCGACGAGCCGGTGGCCGGCATGACCGATGCCGAGACCGAGGAAACCGCGCGGCTGCTCAGGGATATCGCCCGTGACCACTCGGTCATTGTCGTCGAACACGACATGCATTTCGTCCGCGAACTCGGCGTCAAGGTTACCTGCCTGCATGAAGGCTCGGTGCTCTCGGAAGGGACGCTCGATTTCGTTTCGGCCGACGAGCGCGTCGTCGAAGTCTATCTGGGGAGATGAGCATGCATTGGCGGGTTCAATTCCATCGCTTCGATCTGTCTTTGCTGAGGTTCTGGAGAAGGCGCTGACATGCTCGAGGTTTACAATGCCACGCTGCACTACGGCGCCGCCCAGGCGTTGCGCGGGGTGTCGCTGAAGGCGGGTGCGGGCAAAATCACCTGCGTGCTCGGCCGCAACGGCGTCGGCAAGACCAGTTTGATGAGATCGATCGTCGGCCATAACCGGCTGACGAGCGGAAGCGTTGCCTTCGAGGGGAAGGCGCTCGACCGGAGCGCGGCGTATGACCGCGCCCGGTCGGGCATCGCATTCGTGCCGCAGGGCAGGGAGATCTTTCCGCTGCTCAGCGTGCGGGAAAATCTCGAGTCCGGCTTCGCGCCCTTGAAGCGCGCCGACCGCAACGTGCCTGCGCACGTCTTCGAGCTGTTTCCGGTGCTGAAGCAGATGCTTGGCCGCCGTGGCGGCGATCTTTCCGGCGGCCAGCAACAGCAGCTCGCCATCGGCAGGGCACTCGTGATGCGGCCGAAGCTGCTGGTGCTCGACGAGCCGACCGAAGGCATCCAGCCCTCTGTCATTAAGGATATCGGCCGCGCCATACGCTATCTGCGCGACCAGGCCGGCATTGCGGTGCTGCTGGTCGAACAGTATCTCGATTTCTGCCGCGAACTCGCCGACGAGGTCAACATCATGGATCGCGGCCAGATCGTCCACACCGGCCCGGCGGAAGATTTAGACCGGGCCGATGTCCGCAAATTCCTCACGGTCTAGAATCGGTGCCAGACTTCATTGAAGATTTGAAGTTATTGGCAAGTCCAATATTTCCTACATCCATCATCTGCGTCTCTGGCACATGCAATATCGCATGCTAGTCTTTCCGTGGCTTTGTGAGTCGGCCGTTTCCGTATCAGTCTGGTTATCGCAGATCGCGGCGCGGCAAAGGCCCTGCAAGTTCCACGCAAGCAAGGCTTCCTAGCTTCCCGATCTGATTGTCGTTCAAACGCGTTTGGGCACACAGGCTAAGGGACAGCCATGGAACGTTACGTCGAGGACTACCAGAAGCGGCGGCTTACCGAACGCGTCGACATCATCGCCGCCATCAACATTCTGAGGTCACAGGGCTGTGACTACGACGACCTGATCGAGGAGATCACCAAGGTCTTCTATGTCGACCTCGATACCTTCAATGAAATCGTCATGGCGGCCTAATGCATGTCGCCCGGCGGGCTTGGCATGATACGCGCGTTTAGCTCGCGCGTCGGAATGGCGAGGCCGTGACGCGGTTGCGACCTCCCCGCTTGGCGTCATAGAGCGCCTTGTCGGCGGCGCTGAGCACCTTGTCCAGGCTGATGCCCTCTTTGCTGCCAAACGCAAATCCGGCGCTGACCGTACAGGTGAGGGAACCGGTTTCGGTTTCTATCAGTCGCGTCGCGAAAGCCGCCCGGATACGCTCGGCTGCTTCCTCGACCGCCTCCGGCAGCGTGCGCTTCAGTACCAGCGCGAATTCCTCGCCGCCCATGCGCGCGGCGACGTCGGCCGGTCGAAGGTTGGCTGCCAACTCGTTGGCGAACACCCTCAGCACTTCATCGCCCGCCGCATGGCCGAATTCGTCGTTGATGGTTTTGAAGTTGTCGAGGTCGAAGACGACCACCGCGGTAAAGGCGCCGACCGGGACATGGCCATGCATGTCGAACAGCGCGCGCCGGTTGAGCAGGCCGGTCAGGGAATCCGTCTGGGCGTTGCGATGGTGATGCCTCGCCAGACGCCCCTGATTGAGGGCAAGCGACAGCGCGCCAATACCTGTCATGCTGGCGATAACCACGATGAGACTGAGCTCCTCGGCCCAGTTGCTTGGTGCATGTCCAAGCACCAGTTTTCCTTCCCAGGCGAGAACCATGGCGCAGAGCCCGAACGAGGTGGCCGTGGCCGAATAGAGCGCGGTGATGCCGATCGTCAGCGCGGGTGCCTCATCACGGCCCTTCCAGTATTCGAACGCCGTGGCGAACAGGAGCACGGCGGCAAACATGTTCTCCGCCATGAAGCCGAGGCCATCATAACCCAGAGCCATGGGGGGCAACGCTATCGCCAGGGAATAGCAACCCCACAGGGCCCGCGGCAGTGGCGAGCCGCCGGTTCGGAACTGATAGGCCGCACCCAGCATGGTCGAAAAGCCGATCAGCAGAAACGCCGAGGTGGCGATGCCGAGCAGGCGTCCCGGCATCTCGATATAGGCGTCGTAGATAAAAATATCGCCGACCACGAACACCAGGCTGATCGCCCATGTCAGCAGGAATTTTTCCGAGCGGGCGGTCAGCCACATGCCGAACAATGTCAGGCTGAGGCAAGCTGCCGAGAAACCGACGGCCAGCAGAAGTGACGTGTAGTCGAGCGACATGCCCTCTTTCCCTGCCGGCGGCGGTCCCAGCTCTGCGGCTTGGCGTCGGTGCATTCATGCGGCAAGGAAGTGTCGATAAGGTTACGATCGTGGCGAAGATGCCCAGGAACAGGCGCTTTGCTACGCTCAATACGCATAGGCTATGCGCCTATTGTGTGCAGCTGGACACCGACTGACGCCTTTTCAGTCGGCTACGCGCTTCATCAATGCCATCGCCCCGAACGGCGCCCGGACCTTGCCCTCGGTGATGAAGTAGACGAACACGTCGCGGGGCTGGACCGGGGCATCGGTGGCGGGGTCGGCGCGCCGCAGATCGGCCGGCTGCTTGCCCTGCGCCCAGATCTTGGCCCGCGCCGCCCATTCGTCGAGGCCCGTTGGCGTATAGCAATCGGGATTGTCGTCGCTGCCGGTCTGCAGCCGCGCATAGATGAAATCGCCAGTGATGTCGGCGATGTCAGGATATTTGGCATGGTCGGCATAGACGATCGCCGCCTTGTATTTGCGCGCGAGCGCTGGGAATTCCGGCACGATGAAACTGTCGTTGCGCACTTCAAGCGCGTGGCGCAGCGCGACACCATCCTGCTTTTCCGGCAGCAGCTTCAGAAACGCCTCGAAATCGTCCGGATCGAACTTCTTGGTCGGCGCGAACTGCCACAGGATCGGTCCCAGCTTGTCGCCGAGCGCGGCAACGCCGGAGCCCAGGAAACGCATCATCGATTCACCGGCTTCCCCCAGCACGCGCCGGTTGGTAACGAAGCGGTTGCCTTTCAGCGAATAGACGAAACCGTCAGGCGCCTCGCTGGCCCATTTGACGAAGGTCGGCTCCTTGAAGCTGGAATAATAGGTGCCGTTGACCTCGATGCTGGGCACCTGGCGGCTGGCGTATTGCAGCTGCTTGGCCTTCGACAGCTTGTCCGGATAGAAGGACGTGTCCCAGGGTTCGAAGGTCCAGCCGCCCATGCCGGCGCGGATTGTTCCCGATTTGCTCATTGTCGTCCTCCCAGATTTCTAAAAGCGATCAAGTTCTAGCAGCCACGCCGATCGCCTTCGCCATGTCGACGAGGATCCACCCTGGCCGATAGGGGTTTGGGCGGCGACCCGTTTCGCGATAACCATAGGCGATATAGAGCGCGATGTTCCGCTCCATCTTCGCGTTGGTGTAGAGCCGCACCTCCAGCAAGCCCCACAGACGCGCCTGTTCATCGGCGTGGTTGAGCAGCGTGATGCCGAAACCCCTGCCTTGAAAGCCCGGGGCGACGGCGACGGAGAAGATCATCGCGTGATCGGGATGGCGCTCCAGCGTGATCACTCCGGCAAGTTCATCGCCGCTCTCCAGCAGCCAGACCTGGCCCTGGGCAATACGCGGCGCGTAGTCCTCGGTAACCGGGATCGGCGGTGCATCGAGTATGGCATTGTAGGGAGCGTAGGCGGCTTGCGTCAGCGCGACGATCGCGGCGAGATCTTCAGGGCCGGCAAGCCTCATGCCAAAGCTGCTCTGGACCGTGATGAGATCATCCTTACCCATCACTCCGCCGCTTCGCGTTTGCCTCCGGGGCGTCGCTCCAGCAGTTCCTTCAGGAACTGGCCGGTGTAGCTGCGCTTTTCGCGCACGATCGCTTCCGGCGTGCCCGAGGCGACCAGTTCGCCGCCGCCATCACCGCCCTCGGGGCCGAGGTCGAGCACCCAGTCTGCGGTTTTTATCACTTCGAGATTATGCTCGATGACCACCACCGTATTGCCTTGGTCGACCAGTTCGTGCAGCACTTCCAATAGCTTGGCGACGTCATGGAAATGGAGACCGGTGGTCGGTTCGTCGAGGATGTAGAGCGTCTTGCCGGTCGCCTTGCGCGACAGTTCCTTGGCGAGCTTGATGCGCTGCGCTTCACCGCCGGACAGCGTCGTCGCCTGCTGGCCGATATGGATGTAACCAAGGCCGACCTGCTTCAGCGTCTCCAGCTTGTCGCGTACGCCGGGTACGGCGGCGAAGAAATCGACGCCTTCCTCGACGGTCATGTCGAGCACGTCGGCGATCGACTTGCCCTTGAACAGCACGTCGAGCGTCTCCCTGTTGTAGCGCTTGCCGTGACAGACGTCGCAGGTGACGTAGACGTCGGGCAAAAAGTGCATCTCGATCTTGATGACGCCGTCGCCTTGGCAGGCCTCGCAGCGGCCGCCCTTGACGTTGAAGGAGAAACGGCCGGGCTGATAGCCGCGCGCCTTCGCTTCCGGTAGCCCGGCGAACCAGTCGCGGATCGGCGTGAAGGCGCCGGTATAGGTGGCGGGGTTCGAACGCGGCGTGCGGCCGATCGGCGACTGGTCGATGTCGATGACCTTGTCGAGGAACTCCAATCCCTCGATGCGGTCATGCTCGGCCGGATGTTCGCGCGAGCCCATGATGCGGCGCGAGGCCGCCTTGAACAGCGTCTCGATCAGGAAGGTCGACTTGCCGCCCCCCGATACGCCGGTGACGGCGGTGAAGGTGCCGAGCGGGATTTCGGCGGTGACGTTCTTCAGATTGTTGCCGCGCGCGCCGACGATCTTCAGCCGCCGGTTTTTCTTCGCCTCGCGGCGCACGCCGGGCGTTGCCACTTCGAGCGCGCCCGACAGATATTTGCCGGTGATCGAATTGGGGTTGGCCATCACCTGCTGCGGCGTGCCCTGGGCGATGATCTCGCCGCCATGGATGCCTGCGGCCGGACCCATGTCGACAACGTAGTCGGCATGCAGGATTGCGTCCTCGTCGTGCTCGACGACGATCACGGTGTTGCCGATGTCGCGCAGGTGCTTGAGCGTATCGAGCAGGCGCGTGTTGTCGCGCTGGTGCAGGCCGATCGACGGCTCGTCCAGCACGTAGAGCACGCCGGTGAGGCCTGAGCCGATCTGCGAGGCCAGCCGGATGCGCTGGCTTTCGCCACCCGACAGCGTGCCGGAATTGCGCGACAAGGTGAGATAGTCGAGCCCGACATCGTTGAGGAAGCGCAGACGCTCGCGGATTTCCTTCAGGACGCGGACAGCGATCTCGTTCTGCTTGTCGTTGAGCTGCGCCGGCAGGTCGGTGAACCATTTGTCGGCGTTGCGGATCGACTGTTCCGTCACTTCGCCAATGTGCTTGCCGGCGATCTTCACCGCCAGCGCCTCCGGCTTCAGCCGGTAGCCCTTGCAGACCGGGCAGGGCGTTGCCGACATGAAACGCTCGATCTCCTCGCGCATCCAGGCGGATTCGGTCTCCTTCCAGCGGCGCTCGAGATTGGGGATGACGCCTTCGAAGGTCTTGGTCGTCTTGTAGGAGCGCAGACCGTCATCATACTGGAAGGTGATCTCGCGCTCGCCGGTGCCGCGCAGGATCGCTTCCTGGGCTTGCGCTGAAAGATCCTTGAACTTGTCGCCGAGCTTGAAGTCGTACGCCTTGCCCAATGCCTCGAGCGTCTGCGAGTAATAGGGCGAGGTCGATTTCGCCCATGGGCTGACGGCGCCGTCGCGCAGCGACACGTTCTCGTCCGGCACCACGAGGTTGGGGTCGATGGCGCGCTGGCTGCCGAGACCGTCGCAGGTCGGGCAGGCGCCAAACGGGTTGTTGAAGGAGAACAGCCTGGGCTCGATTTCCGGAATGGTGAAGCCGGAAACCGGGCAGGCGAACTTTTCCGAGAACAGGATGCGCTCATGCGTCTCGTTCTTCGACTTGTTGACCGAATCCTCGCCAGTCTGGCTGGCATCGAGCGGCCTGTCGGCGAACTCGGCCACTGCCAGCCCCTCGGCCAGCTTCAGCGCCGTCTCGATGGAGTCGGCAAGCCTTGTGGCAAGGTCGCCGCGAACGACGATGCGGTCGACGACGACGTCGATGTCGTGCTTGTATTTCTTGTCCAGCGCCGGCACATCGGCGATTTCATAGAAGACGCCGTCGACCTTGACGCGCTGGAAGCCCTTCTTCTGCAACTCCAGCAGTTCCTTGCGATATTCGCCCTTGCGGCCGCGCACGATGGGCGCCAGCAGGAACAGGCGCGTGCCTTCCTCGACGGCCAGCACCCGGTCGACCATCTGGCTGACCGTCTGGCTCTCGATCGGCAGGCCGGTGGCCGGCGAATAGGGCACGCCGACGCGGGCAAACAGAAGGCGCATATAGTCGTAGATCTCGGTGACGGTACCGACCGTCGAACGCGGGTTCTTCGACGTGGTCTTCTGCTCGATCGAGATGGCCGGCGACAGGCCGTCGATCTGGTCGACGTCCGGCTTCTGCATCATTTCGAGGAATTGCCGGGCATAGGCCGAGAGGCTCTCGACATAGCGACGCTGGCCTTCTGCATAGATGGTGTCGAAAGCAAGCGACGATTTGCCGGAGCCCGACAGGCCGGTCATGACGATCAGGCTGTCACGCGGCAGGTCGAGATCGACATTCTTCAGATTGTGTTCGCGCGCCCCGCGAATGGAAAGATATTTATGGTCGGCCATGTCAGGTCGCCGCCTCAGATCTGGAATTTGTGGGATCGGCGGGTTTCCCCGGCCATTCCCTATGTAGTTATTTTTGCCGCCACGTCGAGAGACGCCACAATTCTCGACAGAAGTCGTTTAACCGCCTTTCGCGCGAGGGGGCAAGCGGAAAGAACAAAGGCCGAACACGCTCCTGACAAAGCTGTGCGGAAGCTGACCCGAACGTAAGCTCCCGGCGATCACATTTTTCCGTAACCGGCTATTGATGGTTGACGCGGCCAACTCACGGGAGCAGTCTTGCGAAGTCAGCGAAGCCGGCCGTCTATCGATGGCCTCGCCGCCCCAAGGCGGCCTGCGAGACGCCGCAGGCATTTGCGATTTGCGCTTCACGACGACAATGTCGCAACGGACAAGAGGAGCGGAGCATGACGCCACCGGATAGTCCCCCAGGGCTTCAGTTGTTACTGGAGCCGCGGCAGGCATAAGTGCCAAGGGCAGGCGTTTGCGCCACCCGACAAACCGTGACCTGCCGTATCCCTGAAAATCAGAGACTGCTAGTCGGATCGTCGGCTGAATGCCGCGAAGCATCCGAAATCAAACGCCGGCAGTACACTCCCGGCAAAAATGGATTTGAGATCCAGAAAAGCCCCGTCCGTTTGCCCAAGGCACGGCGGGGCTGTTCTTTTGGCGGGCTCCAGTTGGAAGGCCCGATCTTTGCCTATCTGGGTGGCTTGATCCCGCCAACTCCGACATCGACGGTGATGCTGCCGGAAATCCTGACATCGGTATTGCCGATCTTGAACTGCCCGTTGCCGCTGCTGGGGAACGCGTCGTCGGGTTCGGGCACCGGGGCGGGCTTTGCGATGCGATAGTCGCCGGTTACGCCGGGCAGGGCGCCTTTCCGAACCGACGACGAGGCCTCGTCGGCAAGTGCCGACCTGGACACAAGGCCGACGATGGCAAGCACCATGGCGGCCGTGACACGGTGCGATGTTCTTGATCGATGAGTGTCGGTCATCCCTTGTTATAGGGGCCTGCCGCCACCGGAGCCAGAGCGGGATCGTCAAATCTTCGACAAGCAGCAGGATTTGACCTCACTCTGGTCTTACGCAGCCTTTTTGCGGGTGTCGAACACATGGTCGACGATGCCCCAGGCCTGGGCCTCGCGGGCGGTCATGAAATGGTCGCGGTCGAGCGTGCGCTCGACGTCTTCATAGCTGCGGCCGCAATGCTGGGCGTAGAGTTCGGTCATGTGGCGTTTGGTCTGGCCGATGCGTTCGGCGTGCCGCTGGATGTCGGAAGCCTGGCCCTGGAAGCCGCCCAGCGGCTGATGTAGCAGGATGGTGGCGTTGGGTAGTGCGATGCGGCGCCCGGCGGTGCCCGCCATCAGCAGGAACGATCCCATCGACGCGGCAAAGCCCATGCATACGGTCGACACCGGGCAGCTGATATACTGCATCGTGTCGTAGATGGCGAAGCCGCTGGTCACCATGCCGCCGGGCGAGTTGATGTAGAGCGAGATCTCCTTCTCGGGATTGTCCGACTCCAGCGACAAAAGCTGCGCGCAGACCAGCGCCGAGACGTCATCGTTAATCTCCCCGTTGACGAAGACGATGCGCTCGCGCAGCAGCCGCGAAAAAATGTCGAATGCACGTTCGCCGCGGCTCGATTGCTCGATTACCATCGGCACAAGACTGGCAACACCGCCCATTTTTCTGTCTCCAATTTTCCGTGTTCAAGCCGCGTGCAGCAGCAGAAGGCGTGGGGTGTTCGCGGCTATAGGCGTGCCGGTCCCGTGCAGCGAAAGCCGGCAGCCTGCCCCCGCCATGGCCACGGCCGGCATCGCCTTGCGAGCAAAGCCGTCATGGACGATGCGCAGATGCGTGCCGCCGGAAACGGTTCGGGCGAGTGTGAAGGTGACGGTGCTGTCGAGTGGGTGCGCGGCATCGTCCGACCGCTCGCGCCAGGAATAGCGCAGCAGGCGTTCGGGCTCGGCATCGAGAATCTCGCATTCGATCGCCGCGTCTTGACCGGCGAAGGCAAAGCGGCTGCCGGTCTGCGGCCTGATGTCGTTGGGCATCATCCAGGCGGCGAGCAGTTCCGGCACGGTCAGCGCCCGCCAAACCTTTTCCGGCGGCTCGGCAAGATCGTATTCGAACTCAATCGCATCGGGAGAGACTTCGCTTTGGCTGTTCATTGATCCATGTCCTTCAAAACCGTCTTCAGCCTTTCGATGCGCTCCGGCCAGAAGGTACGGTAGCGTTCGATCCATGAGAGCAGCGGGGCAAGCCCCTGCGGATCCGCACGATAATAGGCGTTGCGGCCGGCCCGCCGCTCGACCACGAGGCCGGCGCCCCGCAGCACCGCCAGATGCTGCGACACCGCCGGTTGCGACACCGTCAGGCCGCTGCGCAATTCCGACACGCTCATCTCGCTTGTGGCGAGACGCTCAAAGACGGCGCGGCGTGTCGGGTCGGCCAAGGCGCGGAAAATCTCTGCTTCGATCATGACAAAAGCATAAGTCGATACTTATCGATTTGGCAAGCGCTGTTTTGAGACCCATATGCGGCGTTCCGGCATTGCTGCCATTCCTTGACAATTGGCCGCAGTGCATATAGGAACGAAAAGGGAACAAAAACCTTGTGGGAAAAGCCAGCCTTGGCAAGCGGCTGACGTGCGTAGCCTGTAAGGTGCTGCGACAAAAATTTGTTTCGGATAGCGCGGAGAAATATCATGGCGGGTAGCGTCAACAAGGTCATTCTGGTCGGCAATCTCGGCGCTGACCCTGAAATCCGCCGCCTGAACTCGGGCGAGCCGGTCGTCAACATTCGCATCGCGACGTCGGAAAGCTGGCGCGACAAGAATTCCGGCGAGCGCAAGGAAAAGACCGAGTGGCATAACGTCGTCATCTTCAATGAGGGCATCGCCAAGGTGGCGGAGCAGTATCTGAAGAAGGGCATGAAGGTTTATGTCGAGGGCCAGCTGCAGACGCGCAAATGGCAGGACCAGACCGGTGCCGACAAATACACGACCGAAGTCGTGCTGCAGAAATTCCGCGGCGAGTTGCAGATGCTCGACGCGCGTGGCCAGGGTGAGGGCGGTCAGGTTGGCGGCTACAGCGGTGGCGGCAGCAGCCGTGGTTCCGATTTCGGCCAGTCGAGCCCGAACGAAGGGTTCAACCGCGGTGGCGGCAACGCTCCCAGGGGCGGCGGTGGCGGTGGTTCGTCGCGCGAACTGGACGACGAAATTCCGTTCTGATCGAAAGCCGCACCAAATAGCGAATGCCTTTACTTGATATGCCCCGAGGGTCCGCATGGACTTTCGGGGTTTTGCATGGTGGTTTTGAGCTGACGTTGGCGCGATCAGAGACGTAAGAGGACTGGCGATGAAGGCACGGGTAAAATGGGTCGAGGAGCGCACCTTCGTCGGCGAGTCCAGCAGCGGCCACAAGGTCGTGCTGGGCACGGCGTCAGGCCCGGAAGGCAAGACGCCGGGACCGAGCCCGATGGAACTGGTGCTGATCGGCACCGGCGGCTGCTCGGCCTATGATGTCGTCCATATCCTCGAAAAGGGGCGCGAGGCCGTCGAGGATTGCGTGGTCGAGCTCGATTCCGACCGCTCCGAAACCGATCCCAAAGTGTTCACCCGCATCCATATGCATTTCATCGTCAAGGGCCGGGCGCTGTCCAGCGACAAGGTCAAGCGGGCAATCGACCTTTCGATCGAAAAATACTGCTCGGCCTCCGCCATGATGGCCAAGACCGCGACGATTACCCACGACTTTGAAGTCATCGATACGACCACAAAATAAGCGGGCCTACGAGGCCATCAGCGCCTTGATGCCATCTGCCACGAACTGCACGGCCAGTGCCGCCAGGATAACCCCGAGCAGGCGGGTCAGGATCGAGCGGCCGGTCTGGCCGAGGATGCGGTCGATGCGTTCCGACAGCACGAATACCAGATAGGTTATGACGAGGCAGACAAGAATGATGCCGACCAGGGCCGCCTGCGCCGCAAAACCCTGAAACGAGCCTGAGAGCAGCACCGTCGCTGAAATCGCGCCGGGGCCGGCGATCAGCGGGATCGCCAGGGGGAAGGCGGCGATGTTGTGGATCATGTCCTTGGTGATGGCGACGTCGCCGATCTTTTCCTTGCGGTCCTGCCGGCGCTCGAACACCATTTCGAAGGCGATGAAGAACAGCAGGAACCCGCCGGCGACACGGAACGCCGGCAAGGTGATGCCGAACACCGACAGGATCGATGCGCCGGCCACCGCAAACAGCGCCATCACCAGAAAACCGATGACCGAGGCGCGCACGGAAACCTGGCTGCGCTCCTCGCGGTTCATGCCGCGCGTCACGGCGAGGAACAGAGGCGCCAGCCCAGGCGGATCGATGGTCACGAGAATGGTGACGAAGGCATTGAACAGGCTGTCGAAACTCGGCATCGCTGACCCTCCCGCCGGGCCAAGCCCGTACCCACATTGGTAGAGCAAAGCCCGGTCGGTGGGAACAGTCAGAACCGCAGGTTAGGCGGCAGCGCCGCAATAGGCCTCCAGGCGATAGCCGTCCGGATCGACAACGAAGGCCGCGTAATAGTTCTCGCCATAGTCGGCGCGCAGGCCCGGTCCGCCATTGTCGCTGCCGCCTTCGCGCAACGCCCCGGCATGAAAGGCACCGACGCTATCCCGTGTCGGCGCGGCGAAGCAGAAATGCAGGCCGGATCTTTCGTCCGCCGGCACCGGGCGCGCCGCCTCGTTGACCCACAGCGCGACAGCCTGGGGCGCGACAGCCTGGACACCATAGCCGAGCGAACCTGACGATTGGCTGACGCAAGTGAAGCCGAGCGGCCTCAGCGCGGCATCGTAGAAACGTTTGGAGGCAGTGACGTCGCGAACGCCGATCGAGATATGATCGAACATGGTTTTCTCCATTGTTACTAAGGGTTGTGGGGTCATCTTTCGGATTGACGACGCGCCAGGAACTCGACTTCGAGGTGCCAGTCCGCGCCGTCATGCGAGCGCTCGCCGAGCCATCGGAAGGAATTCTCGGTGATGCGCGAAAAGCTCCAGCGTACCGAGGAACCAGTGCCGTCGGCGCCGACCTGCACGATCGTGCCGCCTTCGGCGCGGCCGAGCTGACGGCTGAAATACTGGTTGCGCGGGTCGCTCCAGAAGATGTGCCAGGCATCGATTCCGGGGTCATAGACCCGCAGCGTCGTGCCGTAAAAGGTCCATTTACCAAGCGATGGCGAGGGGCCGGCGTCACGCGCGGGCAGGATCCAGACGTCCTGGATGGCGCGGCCTTCCAGCGCCCAGCCGAAGTGCACCTCGCCGCGTCCGGTCAGCACCGTGCCGTCCTCGAGATGGCGCGCGGCGTCGAACGTCCAGGCACCGACGAAGCGGCCGTAAAGGTTCAGTTTTTCGGCAAGCCCTTCGATCGGTCCGGGACTGTGCAAGGCTTCGGCAAATGTGAATTGGTCGGGCATGGCTGCGATCTCTTCTTGTCAGGAGACCGCGAGCAATAGGTGCCGCCGGGGTTTTGGGCTTGGGAAAAATTGCTATATTTCAGCCATGACGGCGACCGCGAATACCCTTGCATCCGGACCTGGCTGGCACGTGGCGGATGTGATCTGCACGGCCAGCGCCGGCGATCGGCCGTTCGAGGAAGTCCATCGGGATTTTTGCGTCGCGGCGGTCACCAGTGGCACCTTCCGCTATCGCGCACAGCAAGGCACCGCAATGCTCGCGCCAGGCAGCCTCCTGCTTGGCAATTCCGGCACATGCTACGAATGCGGGCACGAGCATGGCAGCGGCGACCGTTGCCTCTCCTTCCATTTCGGGCCGGCCTTTATGGACCGGATCGTCGCCGACGTACCGGGCGCTGGGAAGCTCACCTTCGAGACGCCCCGCCTGCCGCCGTTACCCGCCATCGCACCGCTGCTGGCCGAGGCGGAAGCCGCGCGCGACATGGCCGACGCAGGCGCCTTCGAGGAACTTGCCCTGCGCATCGCCGGTGCCGCCGTGGCGACAATCTCAGGCGCAAGGCACGCCAGTCGCGATCCAAGCCGCCGCGACCAGAAAAGGGTTGCCGAGGCGGTGAGGCGGATCGAACTGGATGCCGACGGACCGGTCTCGCTTCCAGCGTTGGCGGATGAGACCGCGACCAGTCCCTATCATTTCCTGCGCACCTTTCGGCAGGTCGCCGGCATGACGCCCTATCAGTACCTGCTCAGGACCCGATTGCATCGCGCGGCGGTGCGATTGCGCACGTCCAACGATGCCATCTCGGCAATTGCTTTCGAAGCCGGCTTCAACGATCTGTCGACTTTCAACCGCCGGTTTCGGCGGGTCATGGGCGAGACGCCGGGCCGGTATCGGTCCGGGCGGGTTGGCAGCCGCTGAAAAGTTGCCACGAGGTCCAATTGATCGCGCTCGCGGCGTTCGTCTGGGGAAAACGGTCCATTGCCGGCTTTTGCCTTGGTGGCGGCGAAAGCGCCTTGGCCATATCGTCGCAATCAGTGGTATCCATTTGAAATTACCACCAAAATTGACACTGGAAAAGTGCCGCGAACATTGGAGTTTCGGCCTCGCTTCCTATATAAGCAGCGAGTGATTCCTGATTAGATTGTGATCCGATTTGACCGACCAGAAGACACCGCGCGGCACAGACGGCGGCCCCAGCGGCATCGAGCCGATATCCATCATCGAGGAGATGCAGCGCTCCTATCTCGATTACGCCATGAGCGTGATCGTCAGCCGTGCGCTGCCCGATGTGCGCGACGGCCTGAAGCCGGTGCACCGTCGTATCCTCTATGCCGCCCATGAGAGCGGCTACCACTGGAACCGCAAATATGTGAAATCGGCGCGCCCCGTAGCCGACGTGATGGGTAAATACCATCCGCATGGCGACGCCTCGATCTATGACGCCCTGGTGCGCATGGCGCAGGACTGGTCGTTGCGCGTGCCGCTGATCGACGGGCAGGGCAATTTCGGTTCGATCGACGGCGATCCGCCGGCGGCGATGCGCTACACCGAATCGCGCCTGACCAAGGTCGCGCACGAGCTGTTGGAGGACATCGACAAGGATACCGTCGATTTCCAGGACACTTATGATGCTTCGGACACCGAGCCTAAGGTTCTGCCGGCGCGCTTTCCCAATCTGCTGGTCAATGGTTCGGGCGGCATTGCCGTCGGCATGGCCACCAACATCCCGCCGCACAATCTCGGTGAAGTCTGCAACGCCGCTATTGCCGTCATCGACAATCCGGCGATCGACCTGCCGGCGCTGATGGAGATCATTCCGGGCCCCGATTTCCCGACCGGCGGCATCGTGCTTGGCCGTTCCGGCATCTACAGCGCCTATTCCACCGGCCGCGGCTCCATCGTCATGCGCGGCAAGGTCAACATCGAACAGCGCGGCAATGACCGCGAATCGATCATCATCACCGAGGTTCCCTACCAGGTGAATAAGGCCTCGATGATCGAGAAGATGGCCGAACTGGTGCGCGACAAGCGCGTCGAGGGCATTTCCGACATCCGCGACGAAAGCGACCGCCAGGGCTATCGGGTCGTCATCGAGCTCAAGCGCGACGCCGTTGCCGACGTCGTCCTCAACCAGCTCTACCGGTTCACGCCGCTGCAGACCTCTTTCGGCGCCAATATGGTGGCTCTGAACGGCGGCAAACCGGAACTGCTGAACCTGACCGACATGCTGAAGGCGTTCGTCACCTTCCGCGAGGAGGTGATCAGCCGGCGGACGAAGTTCCTGCTGCGCAAGGCGCGGGACCGCGCCCATGTGCTGGTTGGCCTGGCCATCGCCGTCGCCAACATCGACGAGGTCATCAAGCTGATCCGTACCGCGCCGGACCCGCAGACGGCGCGCGAGCAGTTGATGGAGCGGCGCTGGCCCTCGGGTGACGTTGAATCGTTGATCCTCCTGATCGACGATCCGCGCCATCGTATCAACGAGGACGGCACCTACAATCTGTCCGAGGAACAGGCGCGCGCCATCCTCGAACTGCGCCTGCAGCGCCTGACCGCGCTTGGCCGCGACGAAATCGCCGATGAGTTGAATACGATCGGCGACGAGATCAAGGACTACCTCGACATTCTGTCGTCGCGCGCGCGCATCCAGCAGATCGTCAAGGACGAGCTCGCCGCCGTGCGCGACGAATTCGGCACGCCACGCCGCACCGAGCTCACCGATGGCGGCGCGGACATGGAAGACGAGGATCTGATCCAGCGCGAGGACATGGTCGTGACGGTGAGCCATTCCGGCTACATTAAGCGCGTGCCGCTGTCGCTCTATCGGGCGCAGCGCCGCGGCGGCAAGGGCCGCTCCGGCATGTCGACCAAGGAAGAGGATTTCGTCACCCGGCTGTTCGTGGCCAACACCCACACGCCGGTGCTGTTCTTCTCCTCGCGCGGCATCGTCTACAAGGAAAAGGTCTGGCGGCTGCCGATCGGCAACCCACAGTCACGCGGCAAGGCGCTGATCAACATGCTGCCGCTGGAGCAGGGCGAGCGCATCACCACGATCATGCCGCTGCCCGAGGACGAGACGAGCTGGGGCGATCTCGACGTGATGTTCGCCACGACGCGCGGCACCGTGCGCCGCAACAAATTGTCCGACTTCGTCCAGGTCAATCGCAACGGCAAGATCGCCATGAAGCTGGAGGAGGAGGGCGACGAAATTCTCGGCGTCGAGACCTGCACCGACAATGACGACGTGCTTCTGACGGCGAATTCGGGCCAGTGCATTCGCTTCTCCGTCGGCGACGTGCGCGTATTCCAGAGCCGCAATTCCGTCGGCGTTCGCGGCATAACCATGGCTGAAACCGACCGCATCATCTCCATGTCGGTGATCGAGCATGTCAATGCTTCACCGGCGGAACGCGCCGCTTACCTCAAGCGGGCGGCGTCGGAACGGCGGCTTGCCGCCGAGACGGCCGGAGAGGAAGAAGAGATCGCGCTCACCAATGAGGAGATCGGCGAGGAGACCGAGCTTCCAGACGACCGCTACGAATTCCTCAAGGCGCATGAGCAGTACGTGCTGACGGTGACCGAATATGGATACGGCAAGCGCTCGTCGTCCTACGACTTCCGCCTGACCGGCCGCGGCGGCAAGGGCATCCGTGCCACCGACGTGTCCAAGGCAGCCGAAATCGGCCAGCTGGTGGCAACCTTCCCGGTCGGCAATGACGATCAGATCATGCTGGTGTCGGATGGCGGCACCGTCATCCGGGTACCCGTTAACGGCATCCGTTTCGCTAGCCGCGCCACCAAGGGCGTGACCATCTTCAACACGGCTGAAGGTGAAAAGGTGGTTTCGGTCGAGCGGATTTCGGAGCCGCAATCGGACGAGGAAGTGGAAGAGGCCGTCGAGGGTGGCGCGGGGCCGGATTCGAATGACAGCGGTCCGGACAACGCCGAATAGTTCCTGGTACGTTTGACATAGCAACGCCGGCCTGTCGGCCGGCGCGGCAGCGTTGCGGACTGTCTTAGTAGTGGCGATACGGCTTGCGCAGGCCAAAGCCTTCGAAGCGCTTGGTGGTGGCCTTGACGCGGATGCGCTGTGCTTCCTGATGCAGCCCGAATACTGTGGCGATCAGCATGGCGACGGTCATTGCGGTGGCGAGCATGTAGATCAGCATGTGCGTGTTCTCCTGCGCCTTACAACGGATATATGGGACTTTGGTTTCATCTTATTAAGGGTGCAGCCTAGTGAACGCTGCGTGAAGGCTTCGTGATCAGCGTGTTCATCTGTCGTTCATGCGCCGGAAAAGGTTCATGGGCCGCCTGCCAATCGGATTTGCCTTTGTGATAGAGGCTCGCTAGAAGCTCCGCCATGACCGAACGCATCGCCCTTTATGCCGGCTCCTTCGACCCGCTGACCAACGGCCATCTCGATGTGCTGA
This sequence comes from Mesorhizobium sp. BR115XR7A, assembly GCF_020165315.1. Lineage (NCBI taxonomy): Bacteria > Pseudomonadati > Pseudomonadota > Alphaproteobacteria > Hyphomicrobiales > Phyllobacteriaceae > Mesorhizobium > Mesorhizobium sp. BR115XR7A. Next base: position 33,617 of record NZ_JAIUHW010000012.1, on the reverse strand, counting down.
AAGCGTCGCTGGCGGTTGCCGACATTGTTTATGCCGCGATCGGCATTCATCCGGGCAAGAAGCCGCTGTTTTCGTTCGAGGATCGGGTGCAGTTGATCGAAGCCGCCGCGAAGGCCGAATTCGGCCGCGATGGCGCCCGCATCAAGGTGGTTGCCTTCGATGGGCTGGTGATCGATGCGGCCAGGAGAGAAGGCGCCTCGATCATGATCCGCGGTCTGCGCGACGGCACCGACCTCGACTACGAAATGCAGATGGCCGGCATGAACGAAACCATGGCGCCTGAATTGCAGACGGTTTTCCTGCCCGCCAGCCCGTCGGTGCGCACCATTACCGCCACACTTGTGCGCCAGATAGCCTCGATGGGCGGCGACATCCGCCCCTTCGTGCCGGCGGCCGTGGCCGGCGCGCTCACCGCAAAATTCGCGAAATAAGCTCGGAGAACCCTCATGCAGCTCAAAAGGCTTGCCTCATTCCTTGTTGTGCTCGCCGGTCTCGTGACCGCATCGGTCTCGGCCTATGCCGCAGATCCGGAAAACACGATGATCATCACGCTGAAAGATGGCGACGTGACCATCGCGCTGCGCCCCGATCTGGCGCCCAAGCATGTCGCGCAGATCAAGAAGCTGGTGCGTGACCATGCCTACGACAATGTCGCATTCCACCGTGTCATCGATGGCTTCATGGCGCAGACCGGCGACGTCAAGTTCGGCAACATGAATAAGGGCTTCAATGCCCAGGCCGTCGGCACCGGCGGCTCCGACCTGCCCGACCTGCCTGCCGAGTTCTCGCAGGCCGAGCATTACAAGCGCGGCGTGGTCGGCATGGCCCGTTCGCAGGATCCGAACTCCGCCAATTCGCAGTTCTTCATCATGTTCGCACCGGCGCCGCCGCTCGATGGCCAGTATACGATTGTCGGCAATGTCGTCAGCGGCATGGACCTGGTGGACAAGATCAAGAAGGGCGACGAGGCGGACAATGGCACGGTCATCGATCCCGACCGGATGATCAAAGTGCGCATCGCCGCCGACAAATAGTTTCATTTTTACAAAAGGATATCTGACATGGCTGAGATCAAGGACCGCGAGAACGCGCTCATCATGGAAACGACCAAGGGCAAGGTCGTCATCGAACTGTTTCCCGATTTGGCTCCTGGCCATGTCGCCCGCATCAAGGAATTGGCGCGTGAAGGCGCCTATGACGGCGTCGTTTTCCACCGCGTCATCGAAGGCTTCATGGCGCAGACCGGCGACGTGAAATTCGGCAATTCCAGCAAGCCCAGCTTCGCGCCGTCTCGCGCCGGCATGGGCGGCTCGGAAAAGCCTGACCTGAAGGCCGAGTTCTCCAACGCGAACCACGGCCGCGGCACCTGCTCGATGGCTCGTTCGCAGAACCCGAACTCGGCCAATTCGCAGTTCTTCATCTGCTTCGACGACGCCGCGTTCCTCAACCGCCAGTACACGGTCTGGGGCCAGGTCATCGAGGGCATGGACAATGTCGACAAGATCAAGCGCGGCGAGCCGGTGCAGGATCCCGACAAGATCGTGTCCCTAAAGGTCGCGGCCGACGTCAAGTAAGGACAAACGACAATGATGGGCGTCGTCTGGTCGCTTCTCGGCATCCTGTCCGGCGCCTTCATTGCCATCCAGGCGCCGATCAATTCGCAGCTTGCGCGCGGCTTGGGTCTCCCGGTCGCGGCGGCCGCGTTTTCGTTCCTGTCGGGCGCGGTCGTGCTTGGCATCATCTCCGTCACGGTGGTGAAGCTGCAGGGCATCTCGCTTGACTGGAAGGCGCCCGCGCCCTGGTTGTTTGTCGCCGGCGGCATGCTTGGCGGCTTCTATGTCACGCTTTCGACGATCCTGACGCCGCGCATCGGCGCGGCCGCGCTGATGGCGTTCCTGGTGGCCGGCCAGCTGCTTGCGGGTATGCTCATCGACCGCGTCGGCTTCCTTGGGGTCGCCGTGCGTGAAATCTCGCTCGGCCGCGTCGCCGGCGCGGTGCTTCTGCTGGCCGGAGCGCTGCTCGTTCGGCTGTTTTGAGTCCCGATGCGCGTCGACCTCTTTGACTTCGACCTGCCGGAGGAGCGCATCGCGCTTCGCCCGGCAGAACCGCGCGACAGCGCCAAAATGCTGGTGGTCAAGCCAGGCAAGGGGCTGGTGGACAGGACGGTTGGCGATCTGCCATCGTTGCTCCGTGCTGGCGACGTGCTGGTTTTCAACGACACCAAGGTCATTCCGGCGCAGTTGAAAGGGATCAGGCGGCGCGGCGAAGCACAGTCGCAAGTCGAGGCCACGCTGCACATGCGCATGGCGCCGGACCGCTGGCTGGCCTTCATGCGGCCGGGCAAGCGCATTGCCGCCGGCGACCGCATCCATTTCGGCCATGACGGCAATTCCTGTTTCCTCGGCCAACTCGACGCCACCGTGATCGAAAAAGGCGAGGGCGGCGAAGCGCTGCTCGGCTTTGATCTATCCGGTCCTTTCCTCGACGAAGCGCTGCACGCGGTCGGCCACATTCCACTACCGCCCTACATCGCCTCGAAGCGCGATGACGACGAGCGCGATCGTGCCGACTACCAGACCATCTATGCCCGGGAAGAAGGCGCGGTAGCGGCGCCCACCGCGGGCCTGCACTTCACGCCGGCGCTTTTCGCGGCGCTGGACGCCAAAGGGGTCGAACGCCGCTTCGTCACCTTGCATGTGGGCGCCGGTACGTTCCTGCCGGTCAAGGCGGACGATACCGCGGACCATAAGATGCATGCCGAGATCGGCTCGGTCAGCCAGGCGACCGCCGATGCGCTCAATGCGGCGAAGGCGAGGGGCGGGCGCGTCATTGCCGTCGGTACGACCTCGCTGCGCCTGCTCGAGAGTGCGGCGCGTGAGGACGGCACGCTGGCGCCATGGTCCGGACCGACCGACATCTTCATCACGCCCGGCTACCGCTTTCGCACGGCCGACATGCTGATGACCAACTTCCATCTGCCGCGCTCGACGCTGTTCATGCTGGTCTCGGCTTTCAGTGGCCTCGACACGATGCGTGCCGCCTATGCGCATGCCATCGAGAGCGGTTACAGGTTCTATTCCTATGGAGACGCCAGTCTTCTGTTCAGGGAGGAGAACGATGGACGATGATCTGCAAACCTTCGACCGCGACAGGCTGATCGCGGAAGTGAAAAGGCTGCGCGCCGGCATTCGCGCGCACCGCGATACATCAGGTCATGACCTCTGCTGGCATCACCCCGATCTGTGGGACCTGCTGCCGGAAAGGACCGAGCCGTCAATCGCGGTGCCGCCCTGGCCAAAATTCATGCGCGGCTGCATCCAATACCGTCAGTCGCTCGACGAGCAGGCGCCGGATGCGCCGGTATTCGACAAGGAGTTCAATGGCTGAGAATTTCACCTTCAGGGTGTTGGCGACCGATGGCAAGGCGCGGCGCGGCCTGATCGACATGCCGCGCGGCGAAATCCGCACGCCGGCCTTCATGCCGGTCGGCACCGGTGGCACGGTCAAAGCCATGTACATGGACCAGGTGCGCGGCGTTGGTGCCGACATCATCCTGGGCAACACCTATCACCTGATGCTGCGGCCCGGGGCCGAGCGCGTGGCGCGGCTCGGCGGTCTGCACGAATTCGCCCGCTGGCCGCACCCGATCCTGACCGACAGCGGCGGTTTTCAGGTGATGTCGCTGTCGAAGCTGAGGAAGCTGACGGAAAAGGGCGTCACCTTCCGCTCTCACATCGATGGTGCGGCCTACGAGATGTCGCCGGAGCGCTCGATCGAAATTCAAGGTCTGCTCGATTCCGACATCCACATGCAACTCGACGAATGCACCGCGTTGCCGGCCGAGATCAAGGAGATCGAGCGCGCCATGGAACTGTCGCTGCGCTGGGCGGAGCGCTGCAAGACGGCGTTCGGCGACCAGCCGGGCAAAGCGATGTTCGGCATCGTGCAGGGTGGTGACAACGCGGCGCTCAGGGTGCGCTCGGCACAGGCGCTGAGCGCGATGGAGCTCAAGGGCTATGCTGTCGGCGGCTTGGCCGTCGGCGAGCCGCAGGCGGTGATGCTCGATATGCTCGACATCACCTGTCCCGAACTGCCAGATAACAAGCCACGCTATCTGATGGGCGTGGGAACCCCGGACGATATCCTGAAATCGGTTGCCCGCGGCATCGACATGTTCGATTGCGTGATGCCGACGCGCGCCGGCCGGCACGGGCTGGCCTATACTAGGCGCGGCAAGGTCAACCTGCGCAACGCCCGCCATGCCGACGATGCGCGCCCGCTCGATGAAGAGAGCGACTGCCCGGCAGCCAGGGATTATTCGCGTGCCTATCTGCACCATCTGGTGCGCTCGCAGGAGGCGCTCGGCGCGATGCTGCTGACCTGGAACAATCTTTCGTATTACCAAAAGCTTATGCAGGATATCCGCGCCGCGATCGAGACCGGCGGCTTCGAGGCACGCGGGGCCGAGATATCAGAGGGTTGGGCGAGGGGCGATATCCCGGCGCTGTAGACCCGTTCAGGTGCTGAGCGAGTTCGACGCCCGCAGGCTGCAGCCGGTGATCTGGAATGTGCCGTCAGGCTGCTGCTGCAGCGTGTAGACCGCCTCGTAGTCCTTGCCGTCGGGGCCGACGATCAGCACTTGCTGGACGATCGAACCGGGACCAGTCTGCTCGACCTTGCCGAAAGCATAGGACTGGGGTTTGCGCACAGGCGGGTAGCCGTTGGTCACCATATTCATGAAGGCATCGACGGTCGGGAATATCTGCTTCACGTTTGGGGCGGCAAAGCTGTACGCCTTGGCGCCGTCATCGGCGATGAGGGCCTTCAACTGACTGTCGATGACGGCCTGACCAGCCTTGATCTCGGCATCTCCGGCAGACGCCTGGAAAGCCAGCATGAGCGAAACGAACGCGAATGCGAAAAAGCCGCGGCGCATGGCTTGTCTCCACCGTCCTCGAACCGCCTCCAGAAGTTCCAGGAGACATCCTAACATACGTGCCAGGCGCCTCACGGTTTCAGCGGCCGCCAATATTCGTCGCGCCTCGGTGCAGAAGCCATGCACGAACGATATTGCAGGGCATGCCCGCGCTGGTGATCGGCGGCAGGCTCTGCAAGCACGGCATGCCGGTTGCGGGGCCGCGCGAGGCGGTGGCCGGGACCCCGCGCCGGCTAAGCGCGCATTCCAGTGCTTGAAAGGCTGCCTCCAGTCTGCCAGAAGGGCCGCTTGGACCTGGAAGTTTAGCGGGACGAAGCCATGAAGGCCTTTTTCGTGCAGATCAAATGCGAGCTGGGCAAATCCTATGAGGTTGCCAGCGCGCTTGCCGACGCCGAGATCGCCTCGGAAATCTACTCCACCGCCGGCAACTACGATCTGCTCGCCAAATTCTATGTCGACGACGAAGAAGACGTCGGCCATTTCGTCAACGAGAAGGTGCAGATTCTTCCCGGCATCAAGGACACGTTCACCGTCGTCACCTTCCGCGCCTTCTAACAGTGCGAGTCAGTTGCCCCGGCACGAGGCAAAGGCTGATCAAGCTCGTATTTGGGCTGCCTTAATTTTGGGCAGCCGCAACATACTGATCGTCCGCTTCCCCCAAATCACCGATTGCGCTTGATTTTCTCCCGCGACGCCAGTGAAATGGCTTCACAGGGGAGTATGCGATTGGCAGCGTTCGATGAAATGCTTCCGGAAGTCTCCGGATTGAGAAGACCGTATTCGGCTTACGATCGCTGGCTGAAGGAGCAGGATCCAGCCAGGCTTACCGAGAAGATGCAGGACGCCGAACGCGTCTTTCGCAAGACGGGCATTACCTTCGCCGTCTACGGCGAACAGGAAGCCTCCGAACGGCTGATCCCGTTCGACATCGTCCCTCGCATCATTTCAGGCAATGAGTGGCGGCGCCTGACGCAAGGCATCGAGCAGCGCGTCCAGGCGCTGAACGCCTTCCTCGACGACATCTACCATCGCCAAGAAATCCTGCGCGCCGGCCGCGTCCCAAGGGATCTCATCGCCAGGAATGAGGCCTTCCTGCCGGAGATGATCGGCGTGCGGCCGCCGGCCGGCGTCTATACCCACATTATCGGCGTCGACATCGTTCGCATCAGCGAGGACGAGTTCTACGTTCTGGAAGACAATGCGCGCACGCCGTCCGGTGTCTCCTACATGCTGGAGAACCGCGAAACGATGATGCAGCTGTTCCCCGAGCTGTTCCAGAAGATCAAGGTGCGGCCAGTGGAGAACTACCCGCAGCTGCTGCGCCAGTCGCTGGCGGCCGTGCGGCCGCAGAACACCGAGGGTGCCCCGACCATCGCGGTGCTGACGCCGGGCAGTTTCAATTCCGCCTATTTCGAACACGCTTTCCTTGCCGACCAGATGGGTGTGCAGCTTGTGGAGGGCCAGGACCTGCGCGTCGTCGACGGCCATGTCGCGATGCGCACCACCGAAGGCTACAAGCAGATCGACGTGCTTTACCGCCGCGTCGATGATTCCTTCCTCGATCCGCTGACCTTCAGGCCGGATTCAGCGCTTGGCATACCCGGCATCATGGATGTCTATCGCGCCGGCAATATCACCATCGCCAATGCGCCTGGCACGGGTATCGCCGACGACAAGGCGATCTATTCCTATATGCCCGAGATTGTCGAATTCTACACCGGCCGCAAGGCGATCCTCGGCAACATCCCGACCTGGCGCTGTTCGGAACCGGACAGCCTGAAATACGTGCTCGAGCACATCCACGAACTGGTCATCAAGGAAGTGCATGGTTCCGGCGGCTACGGCATGCTGGTCGGACCGGCGGCGACCAAGAAGGAATGTCAGGATTTCGCCAAGAAGCTGCAGGCCAAACCGTCTAATTACATCGCCCAGCCGACGCTCGCGCTCTCGACCTGTCCGATCCTGACTGAAAAGGGGCTGGCGCCGCGCCATGTCGATCTCAGGCCCTACGTACTGGTCTCGGATCGCATCCAGATCGTGCCCGGCGGGCTGACGCGGGTCGCGCTGAAGGAAGGCTCACTGGTGGTGAACTCCTCCCAGGGCGGCGGGACGAAAGATACCTGGGTGCTGGATGATTGAGCTGAGCCGGTAGGGATCAGCGATTAGTGAGTAGTGAGTAGTCAGCTACAGAGGGAAAGCGCATGCCATATCTCATATGGATTCAACTATTTACTACTGACTACTCACTAATCCCTACTCACTAGCCCAAGGGCCTTCCCATGCTTCTCGGCCGCACCGCCAACGGGCTCTACTGGATGAACCGCTATATTGAGCGGGCGGAAAACATGGCGCGGCTGGTCGACGCCGGGCTGCGCATGGCGCTCACTCGCACCCAGAGCGCGTCGGAGGAGTGGAATTCGGTGCTGCTCAGCGCCGGCTCCGATATCACCTTCAAGCAGAAATACCCGGACTATACCGCCGCCAATGTCTCTGATTTCCTCTTGCGCGACACGTCGAACCCATCGAGCACGATGTCGTCGATCGAGACCGCCCGCAACAATGCGCGCATGGTGCGCACCGCGCTGACGCGCGAGACATGGGAGAGCATCAACGAAGCCTGGATGGCGCTGAAACGGATGCTGGCGAGGCCGATCGATGAGCGCGACCTGCCCAACGTGCTCGACGCGATCAAGCGCGAGACCGCGCTGATCCGCGGCTCGTTTTACGGCACCATGCTGCGCAACGAGATCTTCGATTTCTCGCAGCTCGGCACCTATGTCGAGCGCGCCGACAACACCGCGCGCATCCTCGACGTGAAATACTACGTGCTGTTGCCGTCGATCTCCTGGGTCGGCTCGACGCTCGACAACTATCAGTGGGAATCGATCCTGCGCTCGGTGTCGGCGCATCGCTCGTATCGCTGGGTTTATGATGCCGACTATAAGCCGACCAACATCGCCGACTACCTGATTCTCAACGTCCGCATGCCGCGATCGCTGACCTTCTGCTATCGCTTCCTGGCAGAGCATCTGAAGTTCCTGGGCGACGACTATGGCGAGCGCCATGCCTGCCATGCGACGGCGCAAAAGACGCAGGCAATGCTGCAAGCAGGATCGATCAAGGACATATTCGATGCCGGGCTGCACGAGTTCCTGGCCGGGTTCATTCGCGACAACACCAGGCTCGGCGACGAGATCGCGCAGGACTACAGGTTTTATTGAGCATGATGCCGGGAAGTGGATGTCGTTTTTCGCTAGAGATCATGCACGCGAACGGAAGATGGCCATGCGGCTGAAAATAACGCACCGGACTGAGTACCGCTACGACGCACCGGTGCAGTATCTGCTCCAGAGGCTGCGGCTGCTTCCCGTGAGCGGGCCGACTCAGACCGTGCTGTCCTGGGCGCTGAAGGTCGACGGTGCGCGCGAGGAAGTGCGATTTACCGATCATTACGGCAACGACAACAGGCTGTTGAGCGTCGAGGGTGACCACGACTTCATCACAGTCGAAGCGTTGGGCGAGGTGGTGACGCGCGATACATCGGGTGTTTGCGGGCCTCATCAGGGCTTCGCGCCACTCTGGTTGTTCGCGCAGGAGACCGCTTTGACCATGATAGGCGGCGGCATCCGTGATCTTACCGAGGCGGTCGGCAAGGGCACCGACCTTGACAGGCTGCACCGGCTGATGGCCGCCATTGGTGAGCGCGTCGCCTACACACCGGGAACAACCAATGCGACGACCTCGGCCGAGGAAGCTTTGGTACTGAAAACCGGAGTCTGCCAGGACCATAGCCACATCTTTGCCGCCGCCGCGCGCGCCATGGGATTTCCGGCCCGCTATGTCAGCGGCTATCTGATGATGGATGCGGTGGAGCAGGCTGCAAGCCACGCCTGGGCCGAAGCGCATGTCGCGGGGCTCGGCTGGGTTGCCTTCGACCCCGCCAACGGTATTTCTCCCGACGAACGCTATGTGAAGGTGGCCACCGGTCGTGACTACCGTGACGCTTCGCCGGTGTCGGGAATTCGACTGGGACAGGCGGAAGAACTGCTTGCGGTCACCGTCACGGTAGAGCAGTAATCCCCCAGGGATTACCGCCTTAAGAGATTCCATGACCTATTGCGTCGGCCTCAAGATCGATCGCGGGCTCGTGTTCATGTCGGACACGCGTACCAACGCCGGTATGGATTCGATCTCGACCTTCAAGAAGATGCATGTCTGGGAACAGCCGGGCGAGCGCGTCATCGTGCTGATGTCGGCCGGCAACCTGGCGACGACACAGGCCGTGGTCAGCCTGCTCGACGAGCGCACCAAGGCGGTGACCGACCGCCATGAGAAGCTGCTCGAGACGCCATCCATGTACCAGACGGTGCGGCTGCTCGGCGACACGGTGAAGGAAGTGATCGCGCAATCGTCGCCCGCGGGCGAGAAGGCCGATTCCTATTTCAATGCCTCCTTCATCCTCGGCGGGCAGATCAAGGGCAGCCCGCCACGCCTGTTCATGATCTACCCCGAAGGCAATTTCATTGAGTCGACCGAGGACACGCCGTTCTTCCAGATCGGAGAAACCAAGTACGGCAAGCCGATCATCATTCGCGCCTACGAAAAGACGATGAGCCTGGCCGAGACGGTGAAACTGCTTCTGGTGTCGTTCGATTCGACGCTGAAGTCGAACCTGTCGGTCGGCCTGCCGCTCGACCTGCTTTTCCTGGAGCAGGACGCCTTTCAGGTCGGCCTTAAGAAGCGGATCGGCCAGGACGACCAGTATTATCGCACGATCTCCGATGGATGGTCGAATGCGCTGAAGACGGCCTTCGCCAGCCTGCCGGATTTTCCTGGCTAGTCCGCATATCTCGCAGCCCGCCGGCGGCTTCAAATATTTCACATGGCGACTAATATCCGATCTTGAGGAGCCGGCGGCTACACCGGCAGCGAATGATCCTGTCGGGAGGACAAGATGAACAATGATGATTTCCGGCAATGGTCGCAACGCGCCGCCGATTGGGGCGCCGACTATCGCAACAATTTGCGTGAGCGGCCGGTGCGGCCGCTGATCGAACCGGGCGATATTTTCAGGAGCATCGAGGCGTCGCCGCCCGAAGACGCGGAGTCGATGGACAGGATTTTCGCCGATTTCCAAGAGAAGATCGTGCCGGGGATGACGCATTGGCAGCACCCGCGCTTCTTCGCCTATTTCCCGGCCAACGCGGCGCCGGTCTCGGTGGTGGCTGAATATCTGGTGTCGGCGATGGCCGCGCAATGCATGCTCTGGCAGACCTCGCCGGCGGCGACCGAGCTTGAAATGCGGACCGTCGACTGGATGCGCCAGGCGCTCGGCCTGCCGGAAGGATTCTCCGGCGTTATCCAGGATTCGGCCTCGTCGGCGACACTCAACGCGGTGTTGACCATGCGCGAGCGGGCGCTGGACTGGCAAGGCAACAAAAAAGGATTGGCCGGGCAGGGCCGGTTGCGCATCTATTCCTCTGACCAGGTGCACACTTCGATCGATCGGGCGATCTGGGTGTCAGGCATAGGCGAGGACAATCTCGTGCGCATTCCGGTCGCCGGCCGTTTTCGCGCCATGGATGCGGCCGCACTCGACGCGGCAATCGTCGCCGACCGCGCGGCCGGCATGTTGCCCGCCGGCATCATCGCCAGCGTCGGCGGCACCAGCACCGGGGGCACGGACGATATTGCAGCAGTTGCGGCGGTCGCCGGTCGGCATGGGCTCTACCTGCATGTCGATGCCGCCTGGGCCGGGTCGGCGATGATCTGTCCGGAGTACCGGCATTTCTGGGCTGGCGCCGAGCTGGCGGATTCCATCGTCTTCAACCCCCACAAATGGCTGGGCGCGCAATTCGACTGCTCGATGCAATTCATTCGCCAGCCCGAGGACCTCGTTCGCACGCTGGCCATCAAGCCCGAATTCCTCAAGACACATGGCCGCGACGGCATCATCAACTATTCCGAATGGTCGGTGCCGCTTGGTCGGCGCTTTCGGGCGCTGAAGCTTTGGTTTCTGCTGCGTGCGCATGGACTGGAAAACCTGCGGACGATGATCCGCAACCATGTCGCCTGGAGCGAGGGCCTTGCCGCACGGCTGGCAAGGGAGGTGGATTTCGAGATCGTCACCGAGCCGATGCTGTCGCTGTTTTCGTTCCGGCACAAGGCTGCCTCGGGCGCCGATGCCGACGAGCACAATCTGCGGCTCGTCAATGCGATCAACGACGATGGCCGCATCTACCTGACGCAAACGAAGGTCGATGGAAAGGTGGCGATCCGCTTCCAGGTCGGCCAGTTCGACGCGGAGGCGGGAGACGTCGATGCCGCTTTCACCGCCATTACCGAAATTGCGCGTGCCACGGCCTGAAAAGGCTGGATGAAGGTGGCACCGAGGTTCACCCGTACAATCATCAGATTTCGTTAGCCGGCTTGCACCTTTTCATCGGTTTCGTTTTCTATTATAAGCAAGAAAAACGAAAACGGGAGCTTGCCTTATGTATCTGTCGCCGCGCCATGCCGAGATCATCCAGATGGCCAAGGACAACGGCCGCGTGCTGGTTGATGACCTGGCCACGCATTTCAACGTGACGCCGCAGACCATACGCAAGGACCTCAACGATTTGTGCGACCAGCGGCTGCTTTCGCGAGTCCATGGCGGCGCCTTGTTCCCGTCCGGTATCGAGAACATGGAGTATGAAGCCAGGCGCAAGATCGCGGCCGACGAGAAGGAAGCGATAGGCCGCGCGGCGGCCAGATTGATTCCCGACAACGCCTCGCTGTTCATCAACATCGGCACCACGACGGAGGCGGTCAGCAAGGCGCTACTCGATCATGACGGCCTGATGGTCATCACCAATAACATCAATGTTGCCAATAGGATGCGCATCTATCCCTCGATCGAGGTGGTGATTGCGGGCGGCGTGGTGCGCGGCTCCGACGGGGGTGTTGTCGGCGAAGCGGCGGTCGATTTCATCAGGCAGTTCAAGGTCGACTACGCTGTCATCGGCGCCTCGGCTATCGATCATGATGGCGCGCTGCTCGATTTCGATTTCCGCGAGGTGAAGGTGGCGCAAGCGATCATCGCCAACGCCAGGCACGTCATCCTGGTTTCCGACCAGACCAAGTTCGAACGCACGGCGCCTGTGCGCATCGGCCATCTGTCGCAGGTCAACACCTTCATCACCGATCGCTGCGACATCCCGTCCGTGCGCAAGATCTGCCAGGAGGCCGAGGTTCAGCTCATCGAGACGTCGCTTGGCTGACGCAATTCACGGTCTTCTCACAGGCGTGTGATATTTCGTTTGACATTCGTTATGAGTTCGAAATAATTCCGCCACGGTTTCGCAAAAGAGCAAAAATGGTGCAATGCGAAATCGTGGAGGAGCTAGGTGGACACATCTTCAGTCCGGGACATTTTCGTCATAGGTGGCGGCATCAACGGCTGCGGCATCGCCCGCGATGCCGTGGGACGCGGGTTCTCGGTCTTTCTCGCCGAAATGAACGATCTCGCCAGCGGAACCTCGTCCGGTTCGACCAAGCTGATCCATGGCGGGCTGCGCTATCTCGAATTCTATGAATTCCGCCTGGTGCGCGAGGCGCTGATGGAGCGCGAGGTTCTGTGGAAGAACGCTCCGCATATCATCTGGCCGATGCGCTTCGTGCTGCCCTATGCCAAGGGCCTGCGCCCGGCCTGGCTGATCCGGCTCGGCCTTTTCCTTTACGACCACATCGGCGGGCGCAAGTTGCTGCCAGCGACCAGGACGCTCGACATGGCAAGCGACCCGGCGGGCAAGCCTTTGAAGCCACTGTTCAAAAAGGCTTTCGAATATTCGGATGGCTGGGTCAACGATGCGCGGCTGGTAGCGCTGAATGCTCGTGACGCCGCTGACCGGGGCGCAACGATCCGGACTCGCACCAAAGTGGTCGGAGCGCGCCGCGAGGGCGGAATCTGGGCGATAGAGATCGAGGACCTGCGGACCGGCGAGACCGAAGAGGTCAGGGCACGGCTGCTGGTCAATGCGGCGGGTCCTTGGGTCGACCACGTGCTGTCCGGCGTCGTCGGCCTCAACGACGTGCACAATGTCCGCCTCGTCCAGGGCAGCCACATCGTCATCGCCAAGAAGTTCGACGACCCGCGCGCCTATTTCTTCCAGAACAGGGATGGTCGCATCATCTTCGCCATCCCCTACGAGGACGAGTTCACGCTGATCGGCACCACCGACCAGGATTATCCCGGCGACCCACATGATGTGAGGATCAGCGACACCGAGATCGACTATCTCTGTGCCGCGGCGAGCGAGTATTTCGCGGTTCCCGTCAAGCGTTCCGACATCGTCTGGACCTATTCGGCCGTGCGTCCGCTCTACGATGACGGCGCCTCCAAGGCGCAGGAAGCGACACGTGACTATGTGCTGAAGGCGGATGGCGGCGACGGCGCCGCGCCGCTGGTCAACGCGTTTGGCGGCAAGATCACCACTTATCGCCGGCTGTCGGAATCGATGCTGGAGAAGATCGAAGGTTTTCTCGGCAAGCGCGGCAAGCCGTGGACATCAGATGCGCCGCTGCCGGGCGGCGATTTTCCGGCCACGGGTTTCGATGCGCAGGTGGCGAAGCTGAAAAGCGCCTATCCTTTCCTCGACCAGCGCTTGGCGCGCCGGCTGACGAGGCTCTATGGAACGCGTGTACAGGTGCTGCTCGGCTTGGCCAAGTCGATTGCCGATCTCGGCCGCAATTTCGGTGGCGATCTCCACGAAGCCGAGGTGCGCTATCTCGTTGAAAACGAATGGGCTGTCACGGCGGAAGACGTGCTGTGGCGGCGAACCAAGCGCGGCCTGCATCTTAACCGCGAGCAGGTCGCGGCACTCGATGAATTCATGCGCGGCATAAGCCGGCAGCACGTCGCGGCCGCCGAATGAAGAGGTTTTGAGCTGATGCGGAAAGCCTGGGAGGAGGCGTCATGCTGGAACTGAGGAACGTCACCAAGACGGTCGGTGCGGTCGAGCACATCCGCGACGTGTCGCTGACGCTTCAGCACGGCTCGCTCAACGTTTTGCTCGGGCCCACACTTTCAGGCAAGACCAGCCTGATGCGGCTGATGGCCGGCCTCGATGTGCCGACCTCCGGCTCGGTCTGGTTCGACGGCCGGAATGTCACTGGCACGCCTGTGCAGAAGCGCAAGATCGCCATGGTCTACCAGCAGTTCATCAATTATCCGGCGATGACCGTCTATGACAACATCGCCTCACCCCTCAAGGTGGCCGGCGTCGAGCAGGGCAAGATCGACAGCCAGGTGCGCGAAGCGGCGGCACTCCTCAAACTGACCCCCTATCTCGACCGCACGCCCCTCAGTCTGTCGGGCGGGCAGCAGCAGCGCACCGCGCTGGCGCGCGCCATCGTCAAGAATGCCAGCCTTGTGCTGCTCGACGAACCGCTCGCCAATCTCGACTACAAATTGCGGGAGGAATTGCGAGCCGAACTGCCGAGGATATTCGCGGCCGCCGGTACCATCTTCGTCTATGCCACCACCGAGCCACATGAGGCCCTGCTGCTCGGCGGCAATACGGCAACGCTGTCGGAAGGCCGCATCACCCAGTTCGGGCCGACCATCGACGTATTCCGCAAGCCGGTCGACCTGGTGACGGCGAGGACCTTCGCCGATCCGCCGCTCAACACCATCGTGCTGGCCAAGAAGGGGGCGGATTTTCTGCTGGAGGGCGGCGTCAAGCTGCCGGTACCCGCTGATCTCGTCGGCATCGCCGATGCGAACTATACGGTCGGCTTCCAGCCGCACCATCTTTCGCTCGACCGGCCCAATGCCTCCGCGGTGCCGGTGCGGGCGAAGGTCACCATCACGGAAATCACCGGGTCCGAAAGCTTCATCCATCTCGACTTTGCCGATGTGCGCTGGGTGATGTTGACCCATGGCATCAGGGATTTCGAGACAGACGCGGTGGTCGAAGTGTTCATCGATCCACGTCACATCATGGTCTTCGACGAGCACGGCCGGGCCGTGACCGCGCCGAAGCTGGCGGCTTGAGGAGGGCGATATGGCGCGCATCGACGTCAACCATGTCAGGCATTCCTATCTACCGAACCCGCGCAAGGATGCCGATTTCGCGCTGCGCGAAGTGCATCACACTTTCGAGGATGGTGGTGCCTACGCGCTGCTCGGGCCGTCCGGCTGCGGCAAGACCACGCTGCTCAACATCATATCGGGGCTGCTGCATCCCTCGCATGGCCAGTTGCTGTTCAACGGCAGGGACGTGACCACCCTGTCGACGCAGGAGCGCAATATCGCGCAGGTGTTCCAGTTCCCGGTCATCTACGACACCATGACTGTCTATGACAATCTGGCCTTCCCGCTGCGCAATCGCGGCGTGCCGGAGGCAGACGTCGACCGCAAGGTGCGCGAGACGCTGGAGATGATCGACCTGGCGTCCTGGGCCAAGAAGAAGGCCAGGGGCCTGACCGCCGACCAGAAGCAGAAGATCTCGCTCGGCCGCGGCCTGGTGCGCTCGGACGTCAACGCCATCCTGTTCGACGAGCCGCTGACCGTCATCGACCCGCATATGAAGTGGGTGCTGCGCTCGCAATTGAAACAGCTTCATCGCCGCTTCGGCTACACGATGGTGTATGTCACCCACGACCAGACCGAGGCGCTGACCTTCGCTGACCAGGTCGTCGTCATGTATGATGGCGGCATCGTGCAGATCGGCACGCCGGCCGAACTGTTCGAGCGGCCGCGCCATACCTTTGTCGGTTATTTCATCGGTTCGCCGGGCATGAACGTCATGCCTGTGGCGATCGACGGCAAGACGGCGACGCTCGGCTCGCAGCGTATCGAACTGCCGGGCGCGCCCAAAGCCGCCGGCGGCGCCGTCGAGCTTGGCATCCGTCCGGAATATGTTCGGCTCGGCCGTGACGGCATGGCTGTTTCAATCACCAAGGTCGAGGATGTCGGCCGCCACAAGGTGGTGCGCGCCAAGCTGGAGGGCAGGGACATCGCTGCCGTCATCGGTGAGGACGAGACCGTGCCAGCCGAACCGAAGGTGCGGTTCGATCCGGCCGGCATCAACATCTATGCCGATTCCTGGCGTGTCGAGATGGGGGCATAGATGGACAAGACCTGGAACAACAAGGCCTGGTTCCTCGTGCTGCCGGTGCTGGTGCTGGTGGCCTTCACCGCCGTCATCCCGCTGATGACGGTGGTCAACTATTCGGTGCAGGACACGTTCGGAAACAATGTCTTCACCTGGGCCGGCACCGAATGGTTCGAGGAACTGCTTTCATCCAGCCGCTTCTGGGAAGCGATGGTTCGCAACCTGATCTTTTCCTTTATCATCCTGGCGATCGAGGTGCCGCTCGGCATCTTCATCGCGCTCAACATGCCTAAGAAGGGCTGGGGCGTGCCGGTCTGCCTGGTGCTGATGTCGCTGCCACTGCTGATCCCGTGGAATGTCGTCGGCACCATCTGGCAGGTGTTCGGACGCAACGACATCGGACTGTTGGGCTATTACCTCAACGCGATCGGCATCGACTACAATTACGTGCAGGATCCGTTCGATGCCTGGGTGACGATCATCGTCATGGATGTCTGGCACTGGACCAGCCTCGTCGTGCTGCTCTGCTATGCCGGGCTGGTCTCGATCCCCGATGCCTTCTACCAGGCGGCAAAGATCGACGGGGCCTCGCGCTGGGCGGTATTCCGCTACATCCAGCTGCCGAAGATGCAGCGCGTGCTTTTGATCGCCGTGCTGCTGCGCTTCATGGACAGTTTCATGATCTACACCGAACCGTTCGTCGTCACCGGCGGCGGGCCGGGCAACTCGACGACCTTCCTGTCGATCGACCTCGTCAAGACAGCGCTCGGCCAGTTCGACCTTGGCCCGGCGGCCGCCATGTCGCTGGTCTACTTCCTCATCATCCTGTTGTTGTCATGGGTGTTCTACACCGTGATGACCAATTACGACGCGGAGCGCTGAAATGGCTGGCGCCAATGAACGAACCGAGCGCAATGCGATGAACGGGACCGCCTCGGAAAGTCTCGCCGGTACACTGTCGCAGAGCGATCTCGACAGGCGCATGCGCCGGCGCGGCGAGGAATCGCGCTGGTGGTGGATCGTGCCGACGCTCTACATCATCGTACTTCTGCTGCCGATTTACTGGCTCATCAATATGAGCTTTAAGACCAATGCCGAGATCGTCAACTCGATGACGCTCTACCCACACACGCCGACCATCGCCAACTACGTCACCATCTTCACCGAGAAGGCCTGGTACTCCGGCTACATCAACTCGATCACCTATGTGGTCATGAACATGGTGATTTCGGTGTCGGTGGCGCTGCCGGCGGCCTATGCCTTCTCGCGCTACCGCTTCCTTGGCGACAAACATCTGTTCTTCTGGCTGCTGACCAACCGCATGGCGCCGCCGGCGGTGTTCGCACTGCCGTTCTTCCAACTCTACTCGGCCTTCGGGCTGATCGACACGCATATCGCGGTGGCGCTGGCGCATTGCCTGTTCAACGTTCCGCTGGCCGTGTGGATTCTCGAGGGCTTCATGTCGGGCGTGCCGAAGGAAATCGACGAGACCGCCTATATCGACGGCTATTCCTTCCCGCGCTTCTTCGTAAAAATCTTCATGCCGCTGATCGCGAGCGGGATCGGTGTCGCCTGCTTCTTCTGCTTCATGTTCTCGTGGGTCGAATTGCTGATCGCACGCACGCTGACCACCACCGACGCCAAGCCTATCGCCGCCACCATGACGCGTACGGTGTCGGCCTCGGGCATGGATTGGGGCCTGCTCGCCGCCGCCGGCGTGCTGACGCTGATCCCCGGCGCGCTCGTCATCTGGTTCGTGCGAAATTATATCGCCAAGGGCTTTGCCCTGGGGAGGGTGTAACGTGAACCTCGACTTCTCCTGGATGGCATGGACCTGGCCGACGGCCGCGTTCTTCACCGTCATCGCGCTGCTTTTGCTTGGCATGGGCGTCTGGGAATACGCCTCGCCGGGTGGCAATCCGCGCGTCGGCGTCCTGCGCTTCGAGACGACGCGAGGCGATCGTCTTTTCCTGTCGCTGCTCGGCAGCGCCTTTATCCATCTCGCTTGGCTGGGTCTTGTCGGACCCAACCTGTGGTGGGCTCTCGCTCTCTCCGTGGTCTACGCCATCGGCGTGTTCCGCTACGTATAGAGGGGGAAACTGTTGGAGCGGTCGCGTGCCGGTGACCGCTCCAGATCGTACTTGAAACATTTTAACTGTGGAGGAACACATGCGACGGCAATTTTTGACATCGACGACGGCCCTTGTACTATTGCTCGGGGCCGGTAATGCCTATGCCGGGATGGATGAAGCAAAAGCCTTTCTCGACAAGGAGATAGGCCCGCTCTCGACGCTTTCCCGCGCCGACCAGGAAAAGCAGATGCAGTGGTTCATCGACGCGGCCAAGCCCTTTGCCGGCATGGAAATCAAAGTCGTGTCTGAAACCTTGACCACCCACCAGTACGAGTCTCAGGTGTTGGCACCGGCCTTTACCGCCATCACCGGCATCAAGGTCACGCATGACGTCATCCAGGAAGGCGACGTCGTCGAGAAGATCCAGACCCAGATGCAAACCGGCCAGAATATCTATGACGGCTGGGTCAACGATTCCGATCTGATCGGCACCCACTGGCGTTACCAGCAGGTGCGCAACCTGACCGACTGGATGGCGGGCGAAGGCAAGGACGTCACCGATCCGATGCTCGACGTCGACGACTTCATCGGCACGAAGTTCACCACCGCGCCGGACAAGAAGCTCTACCAACTGCCCGACCAGCAGTTCGCGAACCTCTACTGGTTCCGTTACGACTGGTTCAACGATGAGAAGAACAAGGCGGACTTCAAGGCCAAGTACGGCTACGATCTCGGCGTGCCGGTCAACTGGTCGGCCTATGAGGACATCGCCGAATTCTTTACTGGCCGCGACGTCAACGGCAAGAAGGTCTATGGCCACATGGACTATGGCAAGAAGGATCCGTCGCTCGGCTGGCGGTTCACAGACGCCTGGCTGTCGATGGCCGGCAATGGCGACAAGGGCCTGCCGAACGGTGTGCCGGTCGACGAATGGGGTATCAAGGTCGATGCGAATTCACGGCCTGTCGGCTCGTGCACCGCGCGCGGCGGCGATACCAATGGACCAGCATCGGTTTATGCCATCCAGAAGTATCTTGATTGGCTGAAAGCCTATGCGCCGCCGGAAGCCCAGGGCATGACCTTCTCCGAATCCGGCCCCGTGCCGTCGCAAGGCAATGTCGCCCAGCAGATCTTCTGGTACACTGCGTTCACCGCCGACATGGTCAAGCCCGGCCTGCCGGTCATGAACGAAGACGGTACGCCGAAGTGGCGCATGGCGCCGTCTCCGCACGGCTCCTACTGGAAGGACGGCATGAAGCTCGGCTATCAGGACGTCGGCTCCTGGACCCTGATGAAGTCGACGCCGACCGACCGCGCCAAGGCGGCCTGGCTTTATGCCCAGTTCGTCACCTCGAAGACCGTCGATGTGAAAAAGAGCCAGGTTGGCCTGACCTTCATTCGCGACTCCACCATCCATGACAAGAGCTTCACCGAACGTGCGCCGAAGCTCGGCGGTCTGATCGAGTTCTATCGCTCGCCGGCCCGTGTGCAGTGGACGCCGACCGGTACCAACGTGCCGGACTATCCGAAGCTGGCGCAGCTCTGGTGGCAGAACATCGGTGACGCATCGTCTGGTGCCAAGACACCGCAGGAAGCCATGGATTCGCTCTGCGCCGATCAGGAAAAAGTCATGGCACGTATCGAGAAATCCGGTGTCCAGGGCGACATCGGACCGAAGATGGCCGAAGAGCATGACCTTGCCTACTGGAATGCCGACGCGGTCAAGGCAGGCAATCTCGCGCCTCAGCTGAAGCTTGAGAAGGAGAAGGACAAGCCGATCACCATCAACTACGACGAACTGGTGAAGAGCTGGCAGAAGTAAATTCTGGTGCTGGCGTTCGCGCCGGCGTCATAATGATCGGGGAGGCGGCTTCTTGCCGTCTCCCCTGTTTGTATAAGCTGCTTACCAGGAGGGAGAATGACCGGATATATCCTTGCGATCGACCAGGGTACGACATCGAGCCGGGCGATCCTGTTCGACGGCACGATGAAGGTCGCGGGCAGCGGACAGAAGGAATTCGCCCAGCACTATCCGGCCTCAGGCTGGGTCGAACACGATCCGGAGGAGATCTGGTCGAGCGTCATTGAGACGGTGAGGGCCGCGCTGAAGAATGCCGGCCGCGACGCTTCGGATGTGGCTGCGATCGGCATCACCAACCAGCGCGAGACGGTCGTCATCTGGGACAAAGCGACCGGCAAACCGATTCACAACGCCATTGTCTGGCAAGACCGGCGCACCGCACCGTTATGCCAGAAGCTCAGGAAGCAGGGGCTTGAGAAGAAATTCACCCGCAAGACCGGCCTGCTGCTCGACCCCTATTTCTCCGGCACCAAGATCGCCTGGATGCTGGACAAGGTGAAGGGCGCGAGGAAGCGTGCCGAGAAGGGCGAGCTGCTCGCCGGCACCATCGACAGCTTTTTGATCTGGCGGCTGACCGGCGGCAAGGTTCACGCCACGGATGCCACCAACGCGTCGCGCACGCTGGTCTACAACATTGCGGAGAATGCCTGGGACGAGGAGCTGCTGGCCATCCTGCGCATCCCCGCCGCGATGCTGCCCGAAGTCAAGGATTGCGCCGATGATTATGGAATAACAGAGAAAAACCTGTTTGGCGCCGAAATCAGAATCCTCGGCGTTGCCGGCGACCAGCATGCCGCGACGATTGGCCAGGCCTGCTTCGAGCCGGGCATGATGAAATCCACCTATGGCACCGGCTGTTTTGCGTTGCTCAACACCGGCAGCGACCTGGTGCGGTCGAAGAACCGACTGTTGACCACCATTGCCTATCGGCTGAACGGCAAGACCACCTATGCGCTGGAAGGCTCGATCTTCATCGCTGGGGCTGCCGTGCAATGGCTGCGCGACGGCATCAAGGTGATCGGCAAGGCAGAGCAGAGCGGCAAACTCGCGGCGGAAGCCGATCCGACGCAGAACGTCTATCTGGTGCCGGCCTTTGTCGGGCTCGGTGCGCCGCACTGGGATGCCGAGGCGCGGGGCGCGATTTTCGGATTGACCCGCAACACCGGACCGGCGGAGTTTGCCCGCGCGGCACTGGAATCCGTCGCCTACCAGACCCGCGACCTGCTCGACGCCATGCACAAGGATTGGAAGGGCGCCAAGGCAAAGACGGTGCTCAGGGTCGATGGCGGCATGGTGGCATCGGACTGGACCATGCAGCGCCTGGCCGACATTCTCGACGCGCCGGTCGATCGGCCGACAATTCTGGAGACGACCGCGCTGGGGGCGGCATGGCTTGCCGGTTCGAAGGCCGGCGTATGGCCGAAGGCGCGGGAATTCGCGAAGACCTGGGCCCTGGAGCGGCGGTTCGTGCCCGACATGGAATCCGCTACCCGGTCCGTCAAATTGGCGGGCTGGCGGGACGCTGTGCGCCGGACATTGAGCGTGCCATAATCGCCTTGAGGTGAGGGCTTGGCGAGGGGGAAATGACGCCGGAATGGTATAGCAACTGGTTCGCGGAGGCATTCGAACAGCTTACCGCGAAGAACGCCCGTCTGGAGAAGGATTTCCACTTGGGGCACTGGCCGCGCTATGACTACGACCTGACAACGGGGAAGCTGCTGTTTTCACAGGAAGGGAAGGTCGCGGTCGTCGCCGAAATCCAGATCGCAGGTTCCACGAGCACAATGGCTGGCAACTGGCTGTGGGCCTGGGCGAACTCCAACCTGCCCGACGAACTCCTTGCGGACGCAAAGCAGGTCCGATCCTTAGGGGAACAGAACGGCATCGACGAGCTGGCGCAGGCTTACGTGGTCGATACCGACGACGACCTCGAAGCACTCGGATGGGAACTCAGCGGGGCTATGGTACGGATTTGCGACGCTGTTGGAGCGTACCGCTCTCCCCGCGGCAAAGGCGGCGGTCTTTACCTGGTTATCAAGAGCCTGAGCTGGGCCAGCGACAAACGCGACCACTGCCAACCATGTTAGGATAGACGCGACAAGGCCCGCGTCTTCTACACGCGGGCCTTTACTCACCATTGCCAGCTACTGATACTCAATACGGATCAGTAAGGGGAGCGGCACTCCCGACGAGGACCATTGTTCGGCTGGAAGGTGTTGTCGGAAGCGCGGTAGCTCCGATAATGATCGTAGCACCACTGAACGTGCGAGTTGCCTTCATAGACGCGGTTGTTCTCGTTGTTGACAATCGCGCCGGTGATCAGCGCGCCAGTCGCGAAGGCGGCCAGCGGGAACCAGTAGTCGCCATGACGGCGATAGCCGCGGCGATATTCACGATAGCCGCGATGCCCATTCCAATACATGTCACCGTTGCGGCTAAAGCTTCGATTGCGCGAGAAATTGCGGTCGAAGGAGCGGTTTCTCCTCCACTCCCGGTATTGCACCGTCTGCACATCCGGCGCTGCCGCCTGGGAGAGTGGCACGAAGTTGGGCTGGGCGTTGACCGGCACCACCTCCGCCGCGACGAATGTCGCCGAAAGGGTGGCGGCAAGCAGGCCCGTTGTGATTCTATTCATTGGTATTCTCCTCGAGGGTTGGCGAACGTCC
Organism: Mesorhizobium sp. BR115XR7A; assembly: GCF_020165315.1. Taxonomy (NCBI): domain Bacteria; kingdom Pseudomonadati; phylum Pseudomonadota; class Alphaproteobacteria; order Hyphomicrobiales; family Phyllobacteriaceae; genus Mesorhizobium; species Mesorhizobium sp. BR115XR7A. Next base: position 10,983 of record NZ_JAIUHW010000012.1, on the reverse strand, counting down.
CTTTGGCAAAAAACGACAGTGCGTCGGATTTGTTCCGCCGTGTAGGCAGCCGTTCCCGCACGAAACCCAAACCGCCGGGCTGGTCGCCAGAACCCGGGGGAACAAGCAAGGGGCAGCGAATTAGGGCAAAGAGCAGGTTTGGAACCCCTCTTTTCCGGTTGACCGGTCGCGGCACTCTCCCTATGTTCCGCGCAATTTCGAGGGCGGCCTTTTCGAGCCCGCGGGAGCGCGTAGCTCAGCCGGTAGAGCAACTGACTTTTAATCAGTAGGTCATGGGTTCGAATCCCATCGCGCTCACCAAAACCCTAACAAAATCAATTGGATAGTTTTCGGCTGCGACACGGGCAGGGCGCGTTTCCCTCTTTGGCTAACGAGCGGCTAACAATTTCGTGATCGGGCAATGAAAAAGGCCCGGCAAGCCGAAGCCCCCGGGCGAAATCGATCAACCACTTCTCGGTTAATAGTGGTCGGGCTGCTCGCGGTCGACGCACACCTCCCGCTCGTGATCGCCGCGCGCGCCAGCCGCCCAATGCTCTTGATTGTGGTGACGGTTCGGAGCCCCGAGCGTGGGCTCCAGCGTACCGTCGTCCTCGTCGTCGCTGTTGTCCTGCTCCCGGTCGTCGTAGGGACTGCCCCTGCCGTCATCAAAGCCCCTGACGGTCTGCGGGCCGAGCGCGCACCACCCAAGCCACGGTTCCGCGTCTGCCCCGTCCTCAAGGTCGCAATCGGCCTCCATAACGTCCAGCGCCGTGATGAGGCTCATGGCGCGGTCTAGCAGGTCGTTAAGCTGCTTCTCGACGGCTTGCCGCCAAGTGCGGGGATCTACCCCGGCCGGCATCCCGTAGGGCTTTAGAAGTCTGACAGGCGCGTTCATAGCGTCGTCCCCAGTGACGCTTTGAATTGTGCGAAGACTTTATCGCGGTACCTCAGGCTGCGAATGTAGGCCAAGATATCAGCACGAGGCGCGCCGCTCTCTTGCATCCATACAATGTGGGTAAGCCACTCATGCATCTGCGCACGATAGGCGGCGGCGATTTCTGGCGGCAGCGTGTCCAACAGCGCTTCGAGGCGCCCAAGTTTGGCATGAGCGCTTTCTCTGGTCGGCGGTGTGATTAGAAGGGCCAGCGGAGCCGGCAATGCCGCTGTAGCGCCAGCTATGGCCGGCAGAGAGGCAAGGACGCCCAATGCGGCGCGGCGTGACAGTTGCGCGCTCATTGGCCCAACTCCTGCTCAATCTGTTCTAGGACACGCGCCCCGGCATCATGGAGCGCGTTTGAGAGGCGTAGGAGCCTCAGAGCTAGGTGAAGACGTACAACGCGCGTGCGGATGGCTCCTGCCCCAAGCAGAAGCGTTATTGCTGCGTATGTCATGGTTTAGTCCCCAGGTAAGGGCTGTTCAGACCCATATGGCGGTCGGCGCCAAAGCCGGGGTTGAACACCTGCCTGGAAGACAGGCCGAACGCTTTTAAGGTTTCCCTCTGGACATAGCGTCCGCCCCCGGCCATAAAAGCCGAGTTGGACGCCCGCCAAGGCGCTCCACGCGCGAATAGGAAGCCTGCCAGGGCTTCGGCATTCGCAGATTTTCGGTGAAGCCTCCCCGCCAAGGGTCGCTACGCCGTATTCCAGGTCCGGGTGTTCAGCCCACGGACATTTGCCGCTGATTTGCCTCAATCGTCAAGCGCTCCCCTTTCCCGGGGCAGCCGCGCCTTGCCTTAATGCGTTACCGGCGCAATGGTGGGCTCGGGAGGATTAGGGGCCATGGGTGTTTTGATTATTCTCGTTGGGCTACTCGAATTGTCCTTGGGCATAGTGACAATTGCCGCTGCCAAATCGGCAATCCACGAAATAGAGTCCATCGCTGCTTTCGGATTTGGGTCGGTAACGTTTGCGCTTGGAGTGATCAGCATCCAGCTTCGATCGCGACATTAGTGCCGGTGCGGGCCTTTTGCTGAAACAAGCCCGCACCGTGCCTAATGCTTTAGTGTCTGGTCTTTCGATACCGGCGCCTAGCCTCAGCGATCACAAACGCGCGCGTAGCCCTATCCTCGGGCTCGCGGTCGTGCTGCTCCTCGACTGGCTCCTGTTCTTGATCAGGATCGCCGTCCATTTGGTCCAATACCGCTATGAGGTGTTCAATCGTTGCCTCGACACGCTTGCGAAAGAACGTGCTCATTGCAGCGTCCTTTCCTGCCACTGAACGATAGGCGTGCCGCCAAGCTCGTTTATCGCTCTCAGGATGTGTTTGTAGTTCAAGCCGGATCGCCAGGATCTTCGCCTGAAATAACGCCCTGACCTGGCGAATTCATCCAGGTCGGGCATAGAAATGTTCTGTCGCCAGCATTCCTCTCTGAGTTCATCCAGAAGCAGGTTGCCGGTTGTCCGATAAGGTCGCTTGCGGGGTCGCGATAGCTTGCACTTGCAGCCCCGCCTCCAGATCTGTTTCATCGTCATTTCTGGGAAGGCGTCGCGAAGCTCTTGGGTCGAGCTGGTGCGATACATCTTCCGGAACAGGGTGTCCCGCTTCGCTGTCCACACATTGATTCTGCGGTGAACGATTCCGAGCACCGAGCACCGATGCTCGATGGCTTTCCGGCTGCGGTGAGGCAACGCCTTCGCCATGGCCAGGTAATCCGGATAGAGCGATCGACAGATTTCGTCCTCTTTCGGTATCCAAAGCTTCTGACCTAGGAGCGTGAAACCTCGCTGATGGATCTGTCTTCTAAGCCTCTCTCCTGCCGCTTGGTGTTGGGCTGCGTCTGCTAAGTGCATTTGGGTCTCCTTCCCTCTCGTTGATCGCCATGAGCTTCTTCATGCCTTTTTTTGGAGGTTTGAACCCGACCGCGCGAACCATACGCCGTCACGGCATATAGTTCGACGGCCGAAGCCATGGCACCAGAGATAGAGGAAAGTTGTGCCCGTGAATCCCGCTGTTATCCTCGCCTAAGAGGAATGCCGGGCATGTTTAAGGGGGATTCACAGATTCGCGGATCGGGTATATGTTCGCCGGCATGGAAAGCGCATTCGATGATATCGCCAGCGCCTTGAAAGCCCCCCAGAACAGCCAGGGGAGCCGCTACAGCGCGTTTGCCCTGAAGATGGCAGCGAACTTGCTCATGGGCTTCGCAATCGGCCTAGGAATCGCCATAGGCCACGCTGTAGCGGGCTGAGCGGTCACTCGGTCATTCCCAGCACCGGCCCGGTGGTATTCCACTGGATGAACTCGACTTCCTTCCCCGTCACTTCCCGCACGGTCTTCAACAACGCCTCATGCAGTGTCCGCGTGGCGCGGTAATGCTCGCAGTGCGGCGATATAAATGGCTTTATGATGCTTTTGTGGAGCGCTTCCGCCGCCACGAGAAAGCGCTCGATTTCAGCCTGGGAAAGCTGCTTGGATGGTTTGGACCTGGCCATTGGCGATCTCCGTTTTGAGGGTTTCGCCGCAACGAAAGGATTATATTCCTCGCCCGCGTCTGCTTGCAAGACGGTGCCGTTATTTTCACGGAAGTCCTTCCCGCTCTCCACCCCGTGGGCCCGCCTCCTGGCAGTACGGGCAGGGAAAGCGGGCCCGGTCAGGGGGGACATCCTGACCAGCAGCGGGGAGCTGCCACATTCGAACTTGCCGAGAAATACCAAGTTCCCACATGCGCACAAAATGCCCGCCGGCCGGAGCCAGCGGGCAGCTGACAGAAGTGGAGAACCGCCGGACTAGGCGGCTGGCTCCCGAACCTTTGACTCTGACGTATGTTCCATTGAGGCCCGCACCCCACCCCACTGTAGAGCGCGGGCCGGCCAGCGTCGCGAAAGACCCGGACGCGCCGCCGCCTTCGCCCGAAACTTGCGACTGGTCGAGCTGTTCCCGACCCCGAGCACTAAAACCCGCCGGGCGTAGCCCTAGCGGGCTGCTTTGTTCTGGATCGGCTAGCCGGCCGACTTCGAGATGACGATCACCTGGGCCGCGATGCTGCCCAGACGCTCACGCTTCTTCAGTTCTGGCTTTTCATAGGTCTTCTTCATAATGGTCCTCCCCGGTTGTCCTCGGCAGAGAGAAAATTGCCTTGCGAAGGGGAGCGTTGTCAACCGGTGCGAGGGGTCGAAGGAAGACCAGTCAGTCCGCCAACCCGGCATCGTGGTGGACGATCGCATCAAGGACCGCCTCATAGACGCTGCCGGTGTCCTCCTCGATCTCAGTGCTGCTGATGCCGACCTTTTTGGCATCGGCGAAAAGCTTTTGTGTCAGTTCGGCGACTGAGATGACATCCGCACCGACTGTCCCCGGAACGTTGGACCGGATCCACCGGTCGAGGAAGTCAGTGCCTCGCGTGCTCATCCGAACCAACCGAACGTAAGGCTGACCATCGCCACCGCAACCATTACCGAGATCGGTACCGCCGCGAGCAGGGCCGCTTCTAAAACTCGAGTTTCTTTATCCCTGAACATTAGGCGCGCCTCATACAAGCTTCTTTGAAGCTAACAAGTCGTAGGCCCATGATTCGGTTCCCCTTAAGGCAGACAGAATGAAGTGGCCCGCTGCACGAGGGGAAAGCAGCGGGCCGGTGCGCCACGGGCGGGAGATGAGTATGGCGCCTGCGGGTCGAACTTGGGCCAATCCAACTTGTTCCCGAGCCGTGCCGCCCTTTTTTAGCAGTGCCTAATCAAATCTGGACTCTCCCCCGCAACGGACGCATTGTCCCATCGGGAGTGAAGGGCTTGGGAAAAGGCCATCATTACAGAGGTGCTGGTGCTGATCAGCCGAGGCGCGCGAGCGTGCGGCGCCGAAGGTCATGGCGGTGGCAGTACATCCTCCCGCTCGTAATGGTGCCGCTTGCGGCTTTCCTTACTGTGAACCCAAGCAGCCTCAACACTGTTGCGAACCTCGTGCCCACCAAATGGCTTGGCAGCTTGGACGTCCCTGATCCCTCATCGCTGCTGCTTGCGGGCGGCAATTGCAACATCAAGGGCAACATCTCGATTAACACCGGCGAGCACATCTACCACGTCCCCGGCCAAGAACATTATTGGGAAACGAGGATCAGCCCTGAGTATGGCGAACGCTGGTTCTGCAGCGAAGCCGAGGCGCAAGAGGCTGGCTGGCGTAAAGCAAGACGGTGAGACGGCGGCACGTTAACTGGTTGTTGGCCGATCCTCGATTAGCATCCGCTGATGGAAACCTCTTTTGACGATCTCACCCATGCCGTGAAGGCTCCACAAGAGAGCCCGAGACTCCGCATTGCGCTCGCGGCCTTCGCCATCCTCGCCGCCGTGGCCGGTGCCGGTGTATTGATCAAAGGAACTGCCCACGATCAGCCGCGACTGCCAACCGTCGATATCGGTCAGATCCTCCACCCAGGCGTGGTTTGACTGCTTCCCGTCGGCAGAGTTGCCAACTGCCTGATCGGCCATTTTTATGGCTTCGTAAAAGTGCGGACTTCCAAATTGGTCCATGCGCCTTGCGTCGCGGGCGCCCAGACCAGGCTGTAGACAATCGCGTCGTAGGACCGGTAGATTTTGAAGTTCTTCGGCCCGTTAATGTTTTGGGCCTGCATCAGGATTTCAACGATATCCTGGTCGTTCGCCGCACCCCAATCGATATAGAACGCAACAGGATATGGTGTGTTCGAATCCCACACGGTAGCGGTGTTGCCGTCCCTAGCCATGGCGGCAGTCGTGCTGTTCGCCGCCGATGAAACGGACGGCGTCCCTCCCGTGATGTTGCTGCCACCGGATGAGGCACGAAAGATGATATCGACAAGGCGCATAACGCCGCCGCCGGCCTGGTTGTCGGCGAAGGAAACCGCCCAGTAGCGTGCGGCACCAGTCGCCACATCCCGACCAGCGGCGCTGAAGGCCCTGGCCTCGCCGATCGTATCTGCCGGCAGCGCGCCGCTCCATCCGGTCTGCCCCGTTATCGTCGCCAGCGTCGTCCACGACGAACTGTCGTCGGAATACTGGATCGTAAAATCCTTTGGCGATTCGGTAGGGACGGTCGGGAAAGCCTTTATGACAACCTGCTGGATATCCTTGGCGTTGCCGGAGCCGAAGTCGTAGGTGATCGTTGCCGTGGCGGAATTCGCTCGCCAGACCGTAGCCGGATTGCCATCGAAGGCATTGGCCGCAGCGCCAAAGCTTGCGTCTGATGCGCTGGCCGTGCCGCCTGTGGCGACATTGGCGCCCCATGCCGTCGTGCGCATCAGAATTTCTGCGATGGCAACACGGGCGCCACCATCGACGGCTGTGCAGCTTATTCGCCAATAGCGATGTCCACTGCCGCCGCCACCACCGCCGCCGGGATTGGTGTTTCCAAACATTTGGCCGGTGGACATTAACATCGGTCGGTCTCCTATCGTTCAAACATGGCGATCGAATACGGTTCGATGATCGATCTCGCGATATCGCGAGCGCCGGCCGTGACGTCGATCACGGCGCCCTGGATCTGATCATCGATGTTGACGCATTCGACTTCATCTTCGCCACCGCCGTGGATCATGAGATCCGACAGGAAATCAGACAAATTTCGGAGGTCGCCGGTTCCCGATACATTGAACCGGCGCCGCTGGGGCACCGCAAAATTATCGGTCGTGATGACGGTATCGCTGATCGCGTCGTAGACGTGGCGCCATGGTGACAGCTCAAGTGGCTTCGAAACCGTTTCCGTCGTGCCATCGTCCAGATTGGTAAAATAGTAGTGGTCCGAGTCTTGCGTGAAAAACGTGTCCTCGAACCTGTTGAGCGTCGGGTCGCCATCGCCGCGCGGTGCTGAAGATGCCGGGAGTTGATAAGGCACGGTGACAGTCCAGATTGTCGCGCCGGTCGAGCCGACCTTGATAGCCTGCGCGTTGTCATTCCAGACGATCAAATTGCTATCGTAGAAAACGACATATCTCAGATTGTCGCTGAACGTTGCCAACGTGGTCGTTGTCAGGACGAGGCCCTGAGCGTTGATTACCAGCTTGTAGAGCGACGTTCCCGCGCACACATAGACGTCAGCGTCACTGTCCCGAATGGTGCCTACGGTGATGCTCTCTGGCAGTCCCCGGCTATCCCAGAAGCTACCGGAGAGGCTGACGCGCGTCATCGTGTTGGCGTCGAACCTGAAGACCGAGAAGTAGCCGATATGGAAGCTGCTGGCGATCAGGAGGCCGGAGGAATGGCCAAACTGCAAGACTGCCGCCGCATTCAACAGTTGCCCTGCGTCTCCGATCGCAGCACCTTCGCTGATGGATGTTCCCGTCACCGGGTCAAGCATGATCGGGAAAGTGCCGCCGGCTGGACCGGGGACAAAACCAAACGCCACGAGGCGATCCATGATCGGGACGTAGGCAAGGAAGTTTTCGGTTATGCCGCTATACGCTCGTCCAAGGCCGCTGATCGCAATCGCGTAAATTTCTCGCAAGCCGATGATCGAGAATCGCCTAATTTGGCCGCTATCATTCAAGATGCCATAGAATTCCTGAGCGTCCCAGTCTGCCGCAGCGACGGTGTTGATCGGGTCCGAGAAAAAGGTCTGAAAGTTTTGGACTTGGGGGTCCGTCGACGGATCTTGAATCCATTCCGCTTCGAAGACAGGAGGCGCGCCAATGGTGAAGATATCGAAATTTCGAAACACGATGTCGAGATAGCCGCGATGGGCCGAAACGTTGTTGGTGCCTTCCTCGCTGACCTGGGAAGGGTCGCGGCCTTGCGTGCTTCGGCCATCGTAGACGCGGAAGTCGACGCCGGGGGCTCGATAGCCGGTCGAGGAATCATAGATCAGCTTCCCCTGAGCCCATATCCTGCGGACACCCCATGTCGAGTTCGGGACTAGAGGACGAGCAAAACGCAGCCGCGCCGTCATGGCGCTGGTCGTCGTGGTGACTTGATCAAACCACTCCATATGCGTTTCGGTGACGGTGAGGATTGGTGCCACCCAGATATAAGAAGCCGGCAAGCGGGCCTTGCCCCATACCACCGGGATTGTCTGGCCGTAGGCCGATGTCGGAAGCGTCGTTTGAACGGGCGACGGCTCCGCGACGGTAGGCGATGCCGGCGGGCCACCGAGATAAAGGACAGGCCTTGTGATCATGCTGTTCCCGCCGTGAATGAGAGAATACGCGCCATCGGATTTGCCGGCTCAGTCACCAGTGAGATTTCCGGTACAGCAAGCACGCGCCGACAAAAGCGGCCATTTGTTCCTGCAATTCGGCGAATGTCTCCAATCAGCGGCGCGCCAAGCGATAAACCGGTGAATTCGCCAGTCTCGATCTTCGCCGACGCCTGCCTGCCACCGGCAGACTTCAAATCGAGCCGGCCAATTGCCAGGAGGCCGATGTCGTCCTCGCGGAATTCAAGCCAGTCGCCGATTTCCGAGCCTTCGTGCATCATAAGCATCTTGGGTCTGAAGCCTTGTCGGATCAGATCCGTGAATGCGCCATGGCCAATGACGTCCTCGTCATGGGCAGCGACTCCGTAAGCTGTAGCGTGCCCGGCGAACATCATCATGCGCTCGCCTGTGCCCTGACGAGTTCATCGAACATGGCGCGGGCATTCTGCTTTGCCGTCTGTGTGCTTTCGCCAGCGGCGGCATGATAGTTCAATGTGATCGGGCTGCCGGGCTGGGCGACGGAGACGTCCTGGTTGTATGTGCCGTCGCTCGATGTCGTCGGAAAGTTCACGCTGGGGCGCTTAACGGAGCCTATACCCCAACTGGAAATGTAGCTGCCCACGTTCGGATCGAACGAATCGCCGAATGCATAGGCGCCGCCACCGATACCGCCCGCCTTGCCGGGTCCGCCACCGGCAGTGAGCAACGATAGGATGGAACTGGACAGGCCGCCGATGTTGCCCCGGACGACATCGCTCAACTTTGAGATGGTGACGTTGGTCTGGGAGGAGTAGCCGCCGATGTCATTGCTCAGGCCGCGCAGATAGCTCTTGGTGTTTTTGTCGAGGGTCGACACATTGTCAGCGGTTTCACCGGTATTGTCGGCGGTCTCGCTGTTGTATTTCGTGACGCTGACACCCGAGCCGTTGGCGTTGTTTTGAACCACCGGGGCTCCAGCTCCAGGCAGGGTGATCTTGTTAGGATCGCCGCCATAGCGGGTCACGTTCGGCAATACGCCGGGACTGGCAGCGGGGGCGGTTCCACCCATGGATTTAAGAAGATTATCGAATGAGCCTGCCGGATTGTTCAGGGCCTCTTCGGCTGTCGCCTGGATTCGATGCAATTGGGATTCCAGGTCGTTGAGGCTTGCCGTGGCGTCGGCGATCTCCAGCTTGACGTTCGCGCCTTGCTCGGCCTGCGCCTGAAGCTCGGCAATCTTGGTCGTCAGAAAATCGATGCCCTTCGTCAGTTGTGCGACATCTTCGGCGCCGCCGGGGGCCAGGTTGCCTTTCGCCAGCCGATCCAGAATGCTGCCTTCTCGGAATTTCTCACCGCCCAAAGCGACCACGAGGTTTTCGAGATTCGCCCAACTTGGATTGTTGACGAAGTTCTCCAGCGACGCGGCGGTGGTGTTGATCTGCTTCGAGAAGTCGGCAAATCCCGCAGTTGCATCCACAAGCAGCGGCGCAAGGTTTATCAGCGCCTCGCCTAGCTGGACGTGGATGACTTGGCTCAGAAGGTCCAGTTTGTCGTCAAGTTCGCCGGCCTTTTGAAGCAACGAATCCGGGACAATGATCCCCAAGCCTTGAGCGGTCTTTTTCATAGCCTCAATGGAGGCGCGGCCCTGGTCGAGGAAACGAGCCATTTCGACGCCGGATTTGCCGAAGACAACCGCGGCAAGCGCCGCCTTTTGGGTCGCGTCTGTGGTTTGGGCCAGGGCATCGGAAACAAGCTTAAGCCGTTCCTCCTGATCCTTGGCGTTGAGGATGTTCTGAAGCAGTTGCGGGTTGAGCTTAATAAGCCCGGAATATAGGGCGCCAGTTCCCTTTTCGGCGAGGCCGGCATTTTTCGCGAAGATCGTCAGCGAGGTATTGAAACTTTCCTGCTCGATGTTCGCTTGCTTTGCAGCGAAGGACAGCGCCTGGAACGTGTCGGACTTCAGCCCAGTCTGTTTGGCGTTGGTGGCAATTTCGTCGTATTCGGAAATGGTCTGCTTCAAGGTCTGGAACGCACCGCTAAGAGACCCCAGTGCCGCCAGTCCAACGCCCGCCGCAACGCCGACGCCGAAGTTCTTAAGCGTGGTGCCGATCCCGATAACGCCCTTCTCCACGGCTGCAACCGACTTCGCCATGCGTGCCGACTGCTGTTCAACGGTCTGCGCGCTGCTTTTAAAACCGCTAGCAAATGAGTTGGCATTCGTGACCAAATCGATGCTGATGCTTCCGACCGTTGCGGCCATTAGGCGGTTCCTTCCGTTTTTATCGCAGCGATTTCAGCCGCCAGCGGTGCGTTGTGCGCGGCGAGAAAGGCACCCATGGCCGTCTCAGTCTCATGAAGCGCTGCCAGGCCGGAACCGGAGACCAAAAAGGCCATTTCGATCCCAGCAAGGATCACGTTCCGAGCGACGTCGAGTTGCTCCTGTTTGCGGCGTGCGTCGCCTGCCTCAATGGCTTCGCCCCAGTATGTGGACGGCTTTTTGCTGGTCATGCTGCTGCCCTGTCCGTGGGTGTTTTGCTCATGGCATCAAATCCTCCCGCAGCGGCCGGATAAGGCGAGATCGTTCATATATCCGCGCATTTGCCCATGCTTCGATGCGGGGAACCGCACTGGCCAGGCTTGAAACTCCTCCCACAGTTCGCAAAAGGCGATCGCGGAAGGCTCCCTGAACACGTCAAGCCAACCAGCCGGAGCGATGAACCGATCCCACGCCGCGCCGACGCCGCCGCGCATCCAATCGGGCTTGATCAGCCGTTCTTGCGCAGCAACATGTGCGCTTTCCGCAGGGCCGTGCCGATCGGAGCGATAGGTGCCTTCGACAAGACGCAAGCCCTGCGGCAGTGGTCGCTTTCCTCGCCTCATAATTAGGCCTCTCAGAGTTTTAATTTGCCATTGTGAAAGATTTGGATC
>NZ_JAIUHW010000011.1:0-232780 GCF_020165315.1 Mesorhizobium sp. BR115XR7A | reverse complement strand
TCAGGGGCGGGTCGCTTCAACATGACCCAGTGAATCAAAAACCCCCGGCAAAAGCCAGGGGTTTGTCAGCAATCTGAGGGCGGCCGTTGGGCCGCCCTTTCAGGAGTCGATGGTCCAATACCGCTTAGCGGCGGTCGCCCATGAACTGGAGCAGGAACATGAAGAGGTTGATGAAATCGAGGTAGAGCGACAGCGCGCCCATGATGGCCTTGCGGCCCGCGACATCGGAAGCGTCGCCCTCGAAATACATCTCCTTGATCTTCTGCGTGTCGTAGGCGGTGAGGCCGGCGAAGACCAGCACGCCAATCGCCGAGACGGCGAAGGTCAGTGCCGACGACTGCAGGAAGATGTTGATCACCGACGCGATGATGATGCCGAACACGCCCATGATCAGGAACGAGCCCATCGCCGACAGGTCGCGCTTGGTGGTGTAGCCGAACAGCGACAGCGCGCCGAAGGCCGCGGCGGTGGCGAAGAAGGTCTGCGAGATGCTGGCCGTGGTGTAGACCAGGAAGATCGACGACAGCGACAGGCCGACCAGACCAGCATAGACCCAGAAGGTGGTCTGCGCGGCGGCGACGCTCATCGACTGGATCCTGAACGACAGGAAGAACACGGCGGCCAGCGGCGCCAGCATGACAACCCAGCGCAGCGGCGAACCGAAGATCGCGTAGCCGAAGGAGGTCAGCATCTCGCCGCTCGGCAGCGTCGCGACGGCCGAAGCCGGATCGGTGGTGGTGGCCAGCATGATCGTGCCGATGGCGGCAAGGCCGGTGATGAGCAGGCCAAGCCCCATCAGATTGTAGACCTTGATCATGTAGGCGCGCAGACCCTGGTCGATGTCGGCGCGGACGCCGGGCACCGCCGACGTCTGGTAGTTGCGAATGGGATCAGCCATTGGAAATCCTCGTTGCTTCTGCCCCGTCCGGTGTCGGGCCTCTTGCGGGCCAGGCGCCGCTGGGGGGCTCCAGCATGCCTGCGCGGAATATGATGGTTATTCGCGTCAAGAACAAGACCGTAACCGGGTGTAACGGTTCGTGACAGGCCAAAATGCCGCTTCGCCGGCCGTTTCGGACGGCATCCTTACCAAGATTTAACCCGGGCAGGCGGCGCCCGCAGGCGAATCAGAGGTTTCGCAGCACGGGTGCCGCCTTGTGGCCGAGCACCCGCCAGGTGCCGGCAAGGCCGATGCCGACCGTGATCACCAGCGAAAAGGCAATCGTCGCCACCGCCACCTCGGGCATGAAATGCGATGGCAGCGTCATGATGCGTGCGACCACGAACCAGGCGGCGGCGCTGCCGGCGGCGAGCGCGAAGATCGCGGTGGCCAGTCCGATCAGCATGTATTCCAGAGAGAATGCCGTGATCAGCGTTCGCCTGGTGGCGCCCAGCGTCTTCAGCACCACCGCGTCGTGGATGCGCGCCCGGTTGCCGGCGGCAAGCGCGCCGGCAAGCACCAGAACCGAGGCGATCAGCGCCACGCCGGCTGCGGCCCGGATCGCCGTGCCGAGCTGGCCGACCAGCCGGTTGACGATGTCGAGTGCATCCTTGACCCGCACCGTCGTCACGGCGGGGAAGGCGCGGGTGACGGCGTTGAGGACGCGCGCGTCGTCGGCCGCCGAGGCGTTCTTTTCGGTGAGCGTGGCTATCCAGCCATGCGGGGCGCCGGCGAATGTGTTGGGCGAGAACACCATGACGAAATTGATGCCCATCGTCTCCCACTCGACCTGGCGGAAATTAGCGATGCGGGCGGTGACATTGCGGCCGAGCACATTGACGGTGATGGTGTCGCCGAGCTTCAGCCCGATTTCCTTGCCTTCCTTGTCGGAAAACGAAACCAGCGGCTCGCTGGCATAGTTGTCGGCCCACCATTTGCCCTCTGTCAGCGTCGCGTTTTCCGGTTGCCTGGTGTCATAGGTCAGGCCGCGATCTCCCTTCAGCACCCAGGCGCCCTCGGCCGGCACCTTGACCTTGTCGACATCGACGCCGTTGAGAGCCATGACCCGGCCGCGCAGCATCGGCACCTTGGCCAGCGTTCCCCGCGGCACCTCCTTCGCGATCAGCGAGGAGAACGCATCGACTTCGCTGCCCTGGATGTCGACGAAGAAGAAGTTCGGCGCCCGCTCCGGCAGGCTGCCGGAGATCTGGCGCCTGAGGTTCCCGTCGATCAGCGCCAGTGTCACCAAGAGCGTCAGTCCAAGCCCCAGCGACAGCACCACGGACGGCGTCAGCGCCCCGGGCCGGTGGATGTTGCCGATGGCGAGCCTGAGCGCGACAAAGCGCACGCGCGGGCTTTTCCGGGCTGCCCATTGCACCAGTCCGCCGACGAGACGCAGCACCAGGAAAGCAAAAACGGTGGCGCCGACGAAGATCGAGGCGATGCGCTGGTCGCCCGAAAACAGGATCGCCAGCGCTGCCAGGAAAAGCGCGATGCCGAGCGCGCAAACGACATAGACGGGGCGCGGCAGGCCCCGGCCTTCCAGTCCCATCTCCCGGAACAGCGCGGTTGCCGGCACGTCACGGGCGCGACCGAGCGGCAGCAGCGCGAAGGCCAGCGTCACCAGCAGGCCGAACAGGGCCGCCATGGCGAGCGCGCCGGGATAGAAGCCGCCCTGCGCCGGCACCGGAATGACCGACTGAAGCGCGGCACTCGCCGCGAACGGCATCAGCGCCCCGAGCACCAGGCCGAGCACGATGCCAAGTGCCGCGATGATCAGGATCTGCACGAGGTAGACGGCAAAGACGAAGCCGCCGGACGCCCCCAGGCTCTTGAAGGTGGCGATGACGCCGCGCTTGCCGTCGAGATAGGCGCGCACCGCATTGGCGACGCCGACGCCGCCGACCACCAGCGCGGTGAGCCCGACCAGCGTCAGGAACTGCGAGAAGCGTTCGATATTGGAGGATAACGCCGGTGCGGCGTTGCTGCGCGTGCGGATCGACCAGCCGGCCTGCGGAAAATCCTTGGCCGCCTGGTCCTGGATGGCCTTGAGCCGCGCCTCGTCGGCACCGGCGGGCAGCCGGACCTTGTAGGCGTTCTCGACCAGGCTGCCAGGCTGGATCAGCCCAGTGGCGGCCAGGCCCTCGGTCGAGATCATCAGCCTTGGCGCGAAGCCGAACCCATCGGAGACCGCGTCGGGCTCGGCCACCAGCCTGGCGCGCAGTTCGAACGTGGCGGTGCCGAGCTTCAGCCGGTCGCCGATCTTGAGATGCAGCCGTTCGAACAAGAGATCGGGTGCCGCGGCGCCGAAAACGCCGAACTGCCTGCCGAACAGTTCCTGCTTCGTCAGCACCGGTTCGGTTTCCAGCGCGCCATAGAGCGGATAGGCCTCGTCGACAGCCTTGGCCTCGACCAGCGCCTGGTCGGATCCGTCAGCCAGGCGCGCCATCGAGCGCATGCCGGCGGTATGCGAAACCACGCCCAGCCCGTCGAGAAAGCCAAGTTCTGCCTGGCTGGCGTCGCGCTGGTTGATCTGGAAGCGAAGATCGCCGCCGAGCAGCGTCTGGCCCTGATCGGCGACACCGGCGGTGATGGAGCGGGCCACCGAATTGACGCCGCCGATAGCCGCCACGCCGAGCGCGATGCAGGCGAGGAAGATGAGGAAGCCGGACAGGCCGCCGCGCATCTCGCGCAGCGAGAAGCGGATGGCAAGCTTCAAGGTCCGCGCCAGCGGCATCAGGCGGTGATCCTGACCGGCGGCGGCGCCTCGATCCGGCCGGAGCGCATCGAAACCTGGCGCGAGCAGCGCGCCGCGAGCGCCGGATCGTGGGTGACCAGCACCAGCGTCATGCCGCGTTCGGCGGCCTTGGCGAACAGCAGATCGGCGACCTGCCGCCCCGTCGCCTGATCGAGATTGCCGGTCGGCTCGTCGGCGATCAGGATGCGCGGCGATGGTGCCAGCGCCCGGGCGATCGCCACGCGCTGCTGCTCGCCGCCGGAGAGTTCGCCAGGATAATGGGTGACGCGGTCGCTGAGGCCGACGGCCGCCAGTTCCCGCTCCGCCACCGAGAAGGGATCGGCGTGGCCGGCCAGTTCCAGCGGCACGGCGACATTTTCGAGCGCCGTCATATTGGGGATGAGGTGGAAGGACTGGAACACGATGCCAATGTTTCGGCCGCGAAACGAAGCGACCTGGTCCTCGCTTTTACCGTTGAGCAGTTCGCCGGCAAGGCGCACCGTACCGGAATCGACCCGCTCCAGCCCGGCCAGCACCATCAGCAATGTCGACTTGCCGGACCCCGACGGACCGACGATACCCGTCGCCTCGCCGCGCGCGACGTCGAGGCTGACGCCCTTCAATACATGAACCGACGAAGCGCCTTCGCCGAGTGTCAGGGATACGTCTTTCAGCGCGATGACGGCTTCTGTCAAAATGAAAGCGTCCTATATGGAAAGGGAGGCTCTGCCTGTCGGAAGCCATCGCCGGAAGAATTCTCTGTCATATGGGGCCTGCCGCATGTCTTTCAAACGCCGCTTTGCCGCAGGTCTGGTCGTTTTCCTCGCCATCTGCGGCGGCATTTCGTCGGCGCGCGCCGCGCCTTTCAAGATCGTCGGCTTCGGTGACAGCCTGATGGCGGGGTACGGCCTTGGCCCGGGCGAGGGCTTTACCGACAAATTGCAGGCAGCACTTCGCGCCAAGGGCCATGACGTCATCGTCGCCAATGCCGGCGTCTCCGGCGACACCTCCAGCGGCGGCCTGGCGCGGCTCGACTGGTCGGTGCCTGAGGGCACGCAGCTGGTGATCCTCGAACTCGGCGCCAACGACATGCTGCGCGGCGTCGCGCCCGACATTACGAAACGGAACCTGGACGAGATGCTAGGCAGGCTCAAAGAGCGCAAGATTGCCGTGCTGCTGGCCGGCATGCGGGCGGCGCCCAATCTCGGGGCCGACTACCAGAGCGCCTTCGACGCCATCTTTGCCGACCTGGCCGGCAAATACGATGTTCCGCTCTACCCGTTCTTCCTCGACGGCGTCGCCGGCCAGCCCGGCCTGCAGCTCGAGGACGGCCTGCATCCGAGTGCTCGCGGCGTCGACCTGATGGTCGAACGCATCCTGCCTACCGTCGAGAAGGCCATGGCGGCGGCGCCAGGCGGATCGTGACGTCGGATGGAACCGGTTCCGCCGCGGAAGCTTTAGATTGCATGTAGATTGCATCCGCGACCAACAAACCACTTGCTCCATTTGATTATCGATGATTCGCTAGGGATGACAGTTTCGATTCGAGGAAGGGAGGCTCTTCATGCCGCGTCTTTTCACCGCCCTCGAAATTCCGCGTGATGCCGCCCTTTCGCTGTCCCTGCTCCGGGGCGGCCTGCCCGGGGCCCGCTGGATCGACGTCGAAAACTACCATCTGACGCTACGCTTCATCGGCGACGTCCAGGGCCATGTCGCCGACGAGATCGCCAACGCGCTCGACCGGGTGCATCGCCCTTCCTTCTCGCTGACCTTGTCCGGTGTCGGCGCTTTCGGCCAGAAGAAGCCGCATGCGGTGTGGGCCGGCGCTTCGCCCTCGCCCGATATGGCGGCTCTTCAGGCCGAAATCGAGCGCATCTGCCAGCGGCTCGGCATTCCCGCCGATCCGCGCAGGTTCATGCCGCATGTGACGCTGGCGCGGCTGCGCAATTCGAGCCCGCTCGACGTCGCCCAATATCTGTCGGCGCGCGGCAATTTCTCGACGCTGCCGTTCCGCATCGGCCGTTTCGTGCTGATGTCGTCGCGCGATTCGGTGGGTGGCGGCCCCTATATTGTCGAGGAGGCATGGCCGCTGTCCGGCGTCGATACGCGTGCCGCCAGCCGTGTCGCCAGCACCTCCGACGCCTCGCGGATCATGCGATAGACCTCGGCAAACGCTTGCTGGTCCTCATAGTAGGGGTCCGGTACATCGCGCGGCCTTCCCTCGGCGAATTCCAGGAACAGGTGGATACGGTCGCGCACCGCCGCCGGCGCCAGCGCCTTCAGGTCGGCGACGTTGGACCGGTCCATGCCGAAGATCAGGTCGAAGCGGTGAAAATCCTCCGGCATGATCTTGCGCGCCCGCTGCCGCGAGATGTCGATGCCATGGTGAGACGCGATGGCGATCGAGCGCGGGTCGGGAGCGGAGCCGACCTCCCAGCCGCTGGTCGCGGCCGAATCGAGCACGATATCGCCGCCATATCCGCGCTCAGCCAGCACGGCGCCAAGGATGCCTTCGGCCAGCGGCGACCGGCAGATGTTGCCGAGGCAGACGAAAAGAATGGAATTTATGGGCTTCGCGATCATGGATCCGGCGCTATGGTGACGACTTCAGCCCAATAGCACGGGAAGCGGACATGACGAGAGAGAAACTGGGCAGGGAGGCCGCCGAAGCAGCGCTCACAGGGCTTGATGGCTGGGCACTGGCGGACGACGGCGCCTCGATCGGCCGCACCTTCACCTTCGCCAATTTCTCCGAAGCCTTCGCCTTCATGACCAGGGTGGCGCTGACCGCCGAGAAGATGGACCACCATCCCGATTGGTCGAATGTCTACAAGACCGTCAGCGTTACCCTGAATACGCATGACGCCGGCGGCGTGACGGCGCTCGACATCGAATTGGCGAAGAAGATGAACCGCTATTTCGGCGGCTGAACACGGGCTGTCCAACGTCCAGGCCCGGCGCGGACCCGGCAAATCGGCGCCCGCATCTTGCAGCCGGGTTAAGCTTTCACCACATTTTGATCGGCGGACGTGCGCTGAGACGCGCATGAGGCCCGCAAGGAGAGATTGATGGCGCAAGAATCCGGTTTTGATTTCTTCGGCTTTGGCGACAAGCTGGCCGGCGAAGGCGAAGTGCGCGAAAAGTTCTGGCGCACGGCCAGGAAGGCCGCTCGGCAGATTCCGTTCATGGAAGATGTCGTCGCCGCCTATTACTGCGCCATGGACAAGAAGACGCCGCTGCGCGCCAAGGGCATATTGGTGGCCGCGCTCGGCTATTTCGTCCTGCCGGTCGACCTCATCCCCGACTTCATCTTCGGTCTCGGCTTCACCGACGACATCGCCGTGCTGACCGCCGCGATCACCGCTGTCAGCGCCCATATCACGCCCGCGCACCGGCAAGCCGCCAAGGACGCCATCGCCGATAAGAGCTGAAGTCCCGCCGGCCGAATCCCGCCGCGACGGCTCGACCGCTGGACAGGGGCGTTCAGCGGCGGGTTAGAAGTCAAACTCTTGCCGTTTTCGTGGCCTCCAAGTCCCCAAAGGGACACCGAGCCGGCCGCTGACAAGGCGGCGGCGCGGAAATGGCGGCGGTTTCCTGGGGTGAAGGTCCTTTTCTCTTGGGAAATTCACCGTTTGGTAACCCAGATTAAATCAAAATGAAGCGACGGCAGGACGCCACGCGGCCCGCCTCCGCACCATTTGGAATACGGGAAAAACGATGCGCGGATTGATTGCACTAGTTTCGAGCTTGGTCCTGGCGGCCTCGGCGGCGCCGGCGCTGGCGCAGCAGGCGACCAAGATCGGCCAGCACAATGCCTGGGGCACCTACAGCTACCAGGCTTCGGGCGGCAAGGTCTGCTACGTGCTGACCGTGCCGACCGACAAGCAGCCGCCGACGCTCGACCATGGCGACATGTTCTTCTTCGTCAGCCAGCGGCCCGGCCAGCAAGTGTCCTATGAGCCTCAGTTCATCGCCGGCTACAATTTCCAGGAAGGTTCCAAGGCCACCGTCACCATCGACAAGAAGAGCTTCTCGATGTTCACGCGCGGCAAATCGGCCTGGGTCGAGAACGCGGCGGAAGAGCCAGTGCTGATCGCCGCGATGAAGACCGGAACCGACATGAAGGTGTCGGCGAAGTCGGGCCGCGGCAATCCCACGAACTATGTCTTCTCGCTTAAGGGCATTTCGGCGGCGCTGTCCTCGATCGCCAAGTGCAAATAGGCCATCTTCGTTTTTGAACCGAAGGCCGGGCCGTAACGCCCGGCCTTTGCTTTTTCAGCCCAGCCCTGATTCCGGTGCGGCCTCCGCCCGCCGCCGCCGGATCGCCTCGGCGATGAACACCCGCGACAGGGCGTGATAAAGCGGCTCGTGCGAGATCAGCCGCGCCGTGCCGTAGCCCAGCATCGAAGCCAGCATCAGGCCGATGACATTGTCGTGATTGCCGGTCATTTCGAGGATGATGACGAAAGCCGTCATCGGCGCTTGCACGACGCCGGCGAAATAGCCCGCCATGCCGAGCAGGGCCGCGACGCCCGCGCTGCTCCCGAACATCAGGCCGAGCGAGCTGCCGATGCCGGCGCCGACCGCCAGCGAGGGCGCGAAGATGCCGCCGGGAATGCCTGAGATCATCGACAGCAGGCCGGCCGCGAATTTCTCGGCAAAGAAAAACCAGGGCAGCGGCGTGCCTTCGACCGCGCTGCGCGCCTGCGCGTAGCCGGTGCCGAAGGTCAGCCCGCCCGAGGCGATACCAATCACCGCGACCGCCAGTCCGCAGATCGCGGCCACCAGCAGCGCGCGCCACAGCGGCTGCAGCGCGTTCCAGCGTCGGATACGCCGCGTCGCCTTCAACGCCAGCAACGAGAACAAGGCGCCAAAGCCGCCGCCGATGACGCCGCAGGCGATCACCAGCGGCCAGTCGACGGCAAACGAGATCGTCTCCTTGGACACGCCGAAATAGGTGTAGTTGCCGAGCACGCCGAGCGAGGCGAGGCCGGCCAGGATGACCGCGGTCAGCACCAGCCCGTTGGTGCGCGCCTCATAGGTGCGGCCCATTTCCTCGATGGCGAAGACGATGCCGGCGAGCGGGGTGTTGAACGCCGCCGCGATGCCCGCCGCCGAGCCGGCCAGGATCAGGCCGCGCGCCTGCGCCATGCCGCCCCAACGCGCCGCCTGCAGCATCAGCGACGCGCCGACCTGTACGGTCGGTCCCTCGCGGCCGATCGAAGCGCCGCAGAACAGGCCGACAAGGGTGAGCGCGATCTTGCCCGCCACCAGCCTGAGCGACAGGATATGGCTGCGGTCGTCATCGTCGCGCAGGTGGCGGGCGGCGATCGCCTGCGGAATGCCGCTGCCTTGCGAGCCCGGGAAGAAGGCGTGCGCCAGCCAGGCGCACAGCACAAAGCCGAGCGGCGTGATGGCCAGCGGCAGATAGAAACGCCAGCCGCCGTCATTGCCGATCACGACATGAAACAGCGCCTGCGCCTTGTCGGCCAGCACGGCAAAGAGCACGCTGATCAGGCCGATCGAGATCGCACCGGCCCAGAACACCAGACGTGGCTGCCAGACGCGGCGCGAGGCCCACATGGCGCGCGAACGCCGCAGCATGGGGTGTTTTCGCGATTGGCCGGCCATGTCTGCCCTCGGGGGGAAAACCCAGCCCTAACACAGGCATGACGCCGATCAAGTGTGAGTCTGCCGATCGGACGGGATCAAAAGCCCACCGTCGCGGTTGTGTCCCTTTGAACAAGGAGCCCGCAGTCATGAGCTATGTCAGATTCGCCGCGATGATCCTGGTTTCCACGGTCCTCATGTACGGGCTCATGTACCTGAACACCTATGCGCTGGATCATGTTTTCTTCAGCCAGACCCGGGTGTGGATGGCCATCGTGATGGGCGCCGCCATGGCCATCGTCATGATCGGCTTCATGTGGGGGATGTACGAGAGCGTGGCCGCGAATGTAGGCATCGTCATCGGCGGCATGCTGGTATTCGCTGGTGCCTTGTGGCTGGTCAGAAGCCAGGAAACCGTGAGCGACGTCTCTTACATGAAGGCCATGATCCCGCACCACTCGATCGCGATCATGACCAGCGAACGCGCCCATATCCGCGACCCGGAGGTGCGAAAGCTGGCGGACGGCATCATCGACGCCCAGGTGCGCGAGATCACGCAAATGAAGCGTCTGATCGCGCGGCTCGACGCCAATCCCGTAGCGGCCGGCGCTCCCGACCTGCCGTCCTACCGAGCCCGCGGGGCCGCGCCGCCACCGCCGGAAACCGACCAGAGCACCGGGATCGATACGCTGTCCATCGACAGGTAGGCGCGGAGATGGACGCGCGGATATGGAAGCCGCTCGTCCCGCCGGCCTCCAAGCCGGCGGGAACATTCCTTGCGGGATCGTCACATAGCCATTTTTTCACATTCGGCCTGGGCCTTCTTGGTCGAGGTGTCGATCATGTAGGCTTTGCCCTTGGCGTCGGTCATCATCATCATGCAGTGCTTGATCGGCTTGGCCATCTTCATCATGTCGGCGCCCATCTTCGCGTCCGGCGTCATGGTGCCCATATGCCCGTCGGGCATGATCGCCGTCACTTGTCCGCCTTTCATCATGCTCATGGTGCCCATCGCGTCCTCGGCAAACGCCTGCGAGGCGCAAAGAGCGGCGAAGCCGGCAACGACGGCGAGCTTGATCGATTTCATCCTGCATACTCCCATTCTGTAGGGGCACAGTTGCCCCATTCAGGGTTCGAAGGCGCGATGGGGATCGTTACGCCAACACGACTAAGTGATCGCCGCCAACGACATCGCGTCCACCGGCGATCGTCCTTCACGGGGACGGTGGCGATCGGGACACCGACGGCCGGCTCCAGTTTGGCGTGCACGGCATGACTTCGCGCTCAACCTGTGCTATGCGCCGCGCTTCATATCGGGCCGATGGATGAAATCGGCCGCAAACCGCTTATATCTGTGCAACCATGACCCTTTCACTCGACCTTACCGCCGAAGGCGCCCGTGACGCCTTGCGCGGCCGTGCCGCGCGGACCGAAAAGCCATCGCTGATCGGCCTCACGCGGACGGAACTCGCCGCCGCTCTCGTCGAATCCGGCACCGTGCCGGAGCGCCAGGCAAAGATGCGCGCCCAGCAGCTCTGGCACTGGATGTATGTGCGCGGCGTTTCCGACTTCGCCGGCATGTTCAACATCTCCAAGGATCTGCGCGCCGAACTCGACAAGCATTTCACCGTCGCCCGGCCCGAGATCGTCGAGGAGCAGATTTCCGCCGACGGCACGCGAAAGTGGCTGTTCCGCTTTCCGCCCCGCGGCGCCGGCCGGCCGGTCGAGATCGAGACCGTCTATATCCCCGAGGAAGGCCGTGGCACGCTGTGCATCTCCTCGCAGGTCGGCTGCACGCTGACCTGTTCGTTCTGCCACACCGGCACGCAGAAGTTGGTGCGCAACCTGACCGCGGAAGAAATCCTGGCGCAGTTGCTCACCGCGCGCGACCGGCTCGGCGACTTCCCCGACCGCGACACGCCGGATGGCGCCATCGTGCCGGCCGAGGGCCGGAAAGTGTCCAACATCGTCATGATGGGCATGGGCGAGCCGCTCTATAATTTCGAGGCGGTGAAGAAGGCGCTGCTGATCGCCTCCGACGGCGACGGCCTGTCCCTGTCGAAGCGTCGCATCACGCTGTCGACCTCCGGCGTCGTGCCCGAGATTTTCCGCACCGGCGAGGAGATCGGCGTCATGCTGGCGATCTCGCTGCATGCGACCAACGACGATCTGCGCGACCTTCTGGTACCGATCAACAAGAAGTATCCGCTGAAGGAGCTGATCGCCGCCTGCCGCGCCTATCCCGGCCTCTCCAACGCCAAGCGCATCACCTTCGAATATGTGATGCTGAAGGACGTCAACGATTCCATCGAGGACGCCAAGGGGCTGATCAAGCTGCTCAAGGGGATTCCGGCCAAGATAAACCTGATCCCGTTCAACCCGTGGCCGGGCACCAACTACCAGTGCTCGGACTGGGAGACGATCGAGAAGTTCGCCGACTACATCAACAATGCCGGCTATGCCTCGCCGATCCGCACGCCGCGCGGCCGCGACATCCTGG
Organism: Mesorhizobium sp. BR115XR7A; assembly: GCF_020165315.1. Classification (NCBI taxonomy): domain Bacteria; kingdom Pseudomonadati; phylum Pseudomonadota; class Alphaproteobacteria; order Hyphomicrobiales; family Phyllobacteriaceae; genus Mesorhizobium; species Mesorhizobium sp. BR115XR7A. The sequence goes on along the minus strand of NZ_JAIUHW010000011.1, from coordinate 220,996 downwards.
CCGCCTGCGGTCAGCTGAAGTCGGAATCAGAACGCATGCGCAAGGTCGACCGGCTGGCGCTGGAAGCCATGATGATCGCGGGGCACGGCGAGGTGTGAGCCGTCTCGTCGCCGGCCTCACACGCTTCGCCATGATCGCAGTCGGCTACCTCGCCGCCGTGCTGACCTCGATCCTGGTGCCGGTGCTGCTGATCGTTCTTCTGGCCGGGATCGAGGACGGCAACTGGTCGATCATTTTCACATTCGACTGGCTGGCCTCCTTCCCGCTCGCCGTGTTGACCGTGGCGATCTGCGCGCTGCTGATCGTCGGCCCGGCGATCTTCGTCGCCGAACGGCTGGCGCTGCGAGGATGGTTCTACTTCGCCGTCACGGGCGCGGTCACGTCGATCGCCTTCGGTGTTTTTGTGCCGGGCTCCGCTGGAGGCTTTGTTTTCAATCCGGGCTTCCTGGGTTTTCTGGCCGCCGCCGGCATTGCCGCCGGCTGGGTCTACTGGCTTCTGGCCGGACGCAGCTCCGGTCGTCTCAAGGGCCATGATCCCCGATGAACCGTCTCGTCGCCTACATCGTGCGCTTCGCCATCATCCTGTTCGGTTATGCCGTCGCCTCGCTGGCGGCGAGCGCCTTCCTCAACATCCTGTTCCTGGCCTCGCTCGGCTACGCGCCGGCGCAAGCGCATCCGGCGGCAACGGCATCGCTCTATTTTTCAATTCCCTTCGTCGCCCTGTTCGTCGCCTATTTCGGCTTCATGCCGGCGGCGATCGTCATCCTGATTGCCGAAATCCTCGGCCGGCGCGACTGGTTGTTCTACGCGCTCGCCGGCGCGGTGGTGGCGGGGGTTTTCCTCGGCCTCGTCGACAATGTCCGCGATTCCCCTTTCGCGGTCACCGAAGCCAGCGCCATCATGGCGGTGCTCGGTGGCGGCATGGTCGGCGGGATCTTCTATTGGCTTGCCGCCGGGCGCTGGGCGGGAAGCTGGTGGAAGGTCTCTACTTCGCCTGGGCCGTCAGGATCTTGAGCGCGAACGCCGAGAACACGCCGGCGAAGAGATAGTCGACCACCCGCGTCACACGGGGGCTGGCTTTCATTGCCGCCGAGAATTTTTCCGCCGCCAGCACCATCGGTACCGTCACCGGGATCGACAGCACGATGAACATGGAGCCGAGGAAGAACAGCTTCCCCGGCGCGTTCGGATCGTGCGCGGAGACGAATTGCGGCAGGAAGGTCATGAAGAACAGGATGATCTTCGGGTTGAGCAAATTGACGCCGAGCCCCGCTGCCCAGCTGCGCAACAAGGAAATCCGCGGACCGGTCTTCTTTTCCGGCGAGAAAGCCGAGCCCTTGGCGATCGCCTGCCAGGCTAGGAAGACGAGATAGCCGGCGCCAAAGATCTTCAGCACGAAGAAAGCCATCGGCGAGGCGACGATCAGCGCCGAGACGCCGACCACCACCAGCGTGGTGTGGATCAACGTGCCGCACAGCGCGCCGGCCATCGAGGCAAAGCCGGTGGCGCGGCCCTGGCTCAGCGTGCGCGACACGAACAGCGTCATGTCAGGGCCTGGCGTGATCGCCAGGATGACGGTGGCGATGGCGAACTGGATCAGCGTGGTGGTGTCGGGAATGAAGGACATGGCGGGCCCCGGGGGAACGCGTCGGCTATACAGGACCCGTCTCGCCGGCGCCAGATGGGCCAGCGCGTCCTCCGGTGGAGTTGGAGCGGTTCGGCCAGTTTTGCCAGCTTACATTTCGCCAGCTTACAGGCGGCGTTCTTGAGCGCCTGGTAACCGGCCGCATGGCCCCGGGATCGGTCCTCCCGATCAAGCCCGGCGTCGCACTGCCGCGCTGGATCAGCAACCTTGCGCCGCGTGCGCTTGCTCGCTTTGCCGTTCCTGCTAAAAGGCGCTCCGACAATCCGTGGCGCCTTGCCTCAGGCGTCCGCTTTTCGACGGAGCAGAAATGTCCAAGATCAAAGACGTCAAGAAGGTCGTGCTCGCCTATTCCGGCGGCCTCGACACATCCATCATTCTGAAATGGCTGCAGACCGAACTCGGGGCCGAAGTCGTCACCTTCACCGCCGATCTCGGCCAGGGCGGCGAACTGGAGCCGGCGCGCCGCAAGGCCGAGATGATGGGGATCAAGGACATCCGCGTCGTCGACGTACGCGAGGAATTCGTCGCCGACTTCGTCTTCCCGATGTTCCGCGCCAACACCGTCTATGAAGGCACCTATCTCCTGGGCACCTCGATCGCGCGGCCGCTGATCTCCAAGCACCTGGTCGAGATCGCCAGGGAAACCGGCGCCGACGCCATCGCGCATGGCGCCACCGGCAAGGGCAACGACCAGGTCCGTTTCGAGCTTTCGGCCTATGCGCTCAACCCCGACATCAAGGTCATCGCGCCGTGGCGCGACTGGTCGTTCAAATCGCGCACCGACCTGATGAACTTCGCCGAACAGCACCAGATCCCGGTGCCGAAGGACAAGAGGGGCGACGCACCGTTCTCCGTCGACGCAAATCTGCTGCACTCGTCCTCCGAGGGCAAGGTGCTGGAAGACCCATGGAGCGAGCCGCCGGAATTCGTGCACCAGCGCACCGTGTCGCCGATGGACGCGCCGGATGCCGTCACCGAGATCGAGATCGAATTCCTGAAGGGCGACCCGGTCGCGCTCAACGGCAAGAAGCTGTCGCCGGCCACCATGCTGGCGGCGCTCAACGATTTCGGCCGCGACAATGGCGTAGGCCGGCTCGACCTGGTCGAGAACCGTTTCGTCGGCATGAAATCGCGAGGCGTGTATGAAACGCCGGGAGGCGCTATCCTGATCGTGGCCCATCGCGCCATTGAATCGATCACGCTCGACCGGGGTGCCGCGCACCTCAAGGACGAGTTCATGCCGCGCTACGCGGAGCTCATCTACAACGGCTTCTGGTTCTCGCCCGAGCGCCTGATGCTGCAGGCGATGATCGACAAGAGCCAGGAAGACGTCGAAGGCACGGTGCGGCTGAAGCTCTACAAGGGCAATGTCATGGTCACCGGCCGCAAATCTGGGAAGACGCTCTATTCCGACGCGCTGGTCACCTTCGAGGACGACCGTGGCGCCTATGACCAGAAGGACGCCGCCGGCTTCATCCGCCTCAATGCGCTGAGGCTGCGGACATTGGCCGCGCGCAACCGCAACAGCTAGACGGAATGCGCTGTCTCGGTCGATGCCCGGTGCCGCTGCTCTTTCTGGCGGCGCCGGTCATGGCTGGGGACTTCGCGCCCACCTCCCTGGACCTCGCCGCCCTCATCGAATGCAGGGCCGATCTGCCGGCGTATAATGGTCTTGCCCTCTGGCTGGGCGGTGAGCCAGACGCGGCGCAGACCCTTGGCTGGAAGGAGGTCGCTTCCGGCAATCCCTTCCTGCGGCAGTATCGATTGCCGGTCCCGGTCCATGTCTTCGGGCGCGAGACCGCGACGATCGTCTTTACCGCGACAGGGCCGATGGCCGTGCTTGATGGCATCGCAGCGCCGGACCTCGCCCGCCAGCTCGACGTCCCGGCGACGGTCTCGACGCCGGACAAGTTCCTCGGCGAGAAGGTCATGGCCGAAAGCAGCGAGGATGCCGGCGGCGTGAGCCTTGCCACGCGCATCACGCTCAACGTCTCGACCGTCGAGTCCCACCCCGGCAGGACGCTGGCCGGCTGCTCCTATGCGCTCGACGTGAAATGAAAAACCCGGCGCGGAGCCGGGTTTTTCGTTCAATGGCCGTGCGGTTCGATCAATCGGCGTCGATCGCGGTGGCGATGCGGGCGATGGCCTGCTGATAGACGCTTGCCGAATTCCAGCCGGCGATCGCGCCCATATTCGACTGCGCGCTGGCGCCAGCCCGCCAGCCGTGACCCTTGAGGAAGTTGGCGGTGGAGGCCAAAGCTGTGGCCTTGTCGCGCAGGTTTCCGCTACCGACCGCATACTTCAAGACATTTCCGGGCAAGAACTGCGTGTGGCCGATCTCGCCATGCATGGCGCCGACCGACGAGGCGGTCAACGCTCCTCGATCAACCAGCTTCAGGGCCGCGATGGCGTGCGGATGGAAGTAATCCGGACGGCGGCAATCATAGGCAAGCGTCACAATGGCGGAGACTGTGTTCTGGTTGCCCATGGAAGCACCGAAGCCGGTTTCCATGCCCCAGATGGCGAGCAGCACGCCCGGCGACACGCCGTAGTTGGCTTCAATCTGGTTGAACAGCGCCGCGTTCGACTTCTTCAGCGAACGGCCCTTGGAGATGATCGCCGACCCGCCGCGGCGTTTCATGAAATCGTCCACCGAGCCGCTGAAAGCCTTGTGGATGGCGCGGTCGGCGGAGATCGTCCTTGTTGCGTAGGTCGCGCCGGCCAGAGCAGCCAGACCCCTCGACCCGACACCTTCGGACTTGGCCTCGGCGGCGAAGTCCTGTTTCCAGGCGTCGAAGCCGGCGCCGGTCTTGCCGCAGCTGGCCGCCGCTTGCGCGCCGGTTGCCAGCCCCAGCACCGCCACCACCGCCGCCGCTAAAATCCTACCCTTGGCACGAAATGCCATGTTGTTCTCCTGGTTGCCTGATTCACGTCCCGTTTGCGAATTTGCCAGCGAAACGCGCATTTGTCACCGTCTGTGGCGCGATGCTGGCGAATGCCGGGGAATTTGCCTACGATCAAGTGATTATTATGGCGAGTGTCAGGCATGAAAGACGCTGATGCCGCCCATGGACCGGGGCAGGCGCGCCTGGACCGGCGAAGCAAAATAGTCGCGATGGACCGCGGAACACCGGCCGGTGGTTCGCGTTTGGGCACGGGCCGCCATGCATCCCTTTCAGATGAATCATGCATCCCTTCTGACGAATTGAGACCGAGATGAAACTTTTCGACTGCCCGCATTGCGGCCACCGTCTCTATTTCGAGAATGCCCAGTGCCTGAACTGCAGCAGTCTCGTGCTCTATGATCCCGAGGGCGCGCGCTTTGTCTTGTCCGGCGTCGACGGCGCGATCCAGTGCACCAATGCCGACGAATGCGCCTGCAACTGGATGGCCGAGCCGGGACAGGTCTTCTGCCGTGCCTGCGTGCTGAACCAGCTGATCCCCGATCTCTCGGTCGACGGCAATCGCCGCCGCTGGATTCGCGTCGAGGCGGCGAAGAAGCGCGCCATCTATTCGCTGCTCGCCTTCGGCCTGCCGGTGGCGCCCAAGCAGAGCCCGACGGACGAGATCGGGCTGGCCTTCGACTTCCTCGCCGATCCGATCGGCGGCGGCCCGGGCGGCGAACGGATTCTCACTGGTCACGACAACGGCCTGATCACGCTGAACGTCGCCGAAGCCGATTCAGCCGAGCGCGAAAAACGTCGCGTCCAGATGGGTGAGAATTACCGCACGCTGCTCGGCCATTTCCGCCACGAGCTCGGCCACTATTACTGGGACCGCCTGATCCGCGACGATCCGCAAAGGCTGGAAGCGTTCCGCGCCTTGTTCGGCGACGAGCGTGCCGACTACGAACAGGCGCTGAAGGCCTATTACGCCAATGGCGCGGCGCCCGATTGGCAGCAAGACCACATCTCGGCCTACGCCACCTCGCATCCGTGGGAGGACTGGGCCGAGACCTGGGCCCACCACCTGCACATTACCGACACGCTGGAGATGGTCCATGCGCTGAACTTCCCGCTCGGCCGGCTGGAGACGGTGGAGACGAACGAACTGCCGCGGGGCGATACCGGGGGCGAGCCGCAGGCAGCACCCTCGGAGCCCGCCAACACACCCGAGCCCTTCGACAAGATCCTTGCCCGCTGGCTGGTGCTGTCGGAAGCCTCCAATTCGATCAACCGCTGCATGGGCCTACCCGACCTCTACCCCTTCGTCATTTCGGACGCGACCGCGCGGAAACTGGCGTTCGTACACGATCTTCTGACCGGCTTGCCGATGGAGGCCGGAACAAATCGTGAGTTGGCTCGCGCATTTTAGCCGGAACGCATGCGCTGCTGTCCCGTTGTCACCGCCGAGGGACTGTGAAACGGAGAGAACCCATGAAATCCTTATTGTTTCCCGCAATAGCCGGGATGCTGACCGCAATGTCGGGCGCGGCATTGGCCGATACCGCTGTCTCGGCAGTCACCGATCTCAACGTGCGTGCCGGTCCCGGCCCGCAATATCCTGTCATTGGCGTTCTCGCCGCAGGCCAGTCGGCGACGCTCAACGGCTGCATCGAAAACAGCAAATGGTGCACCATCGCCGAAGCTGGCGGCCAGGGCTGGGTCTATTCCGACTACGTCACCGCCGATTTCGGCGGCAGCCGCGTGGTGCTGACGCAGCGCCGCTCCGCCGTTGCCGTGGTCTCGCCGCCGGACGACATCGGCAACTATTCGACCGACTATACCGGTGCGATCATTTCCAGCGATCCGGTGGTTGGCGACTTTCCAGCGCCGCCGGCCGCGGTACGGACCTATGTCGACACCCATCGCCTCGACCCCGTCTATCTCGACGGCGAGGTGGTCACCGGCGCGACCCTGCCCGATACGGTCGAGCTGCGCGAAATTCCTGACTACAACTACCGCTATGTCTATGTGAACGGCCAGCGGGCGCTGATCGATCCGCAGACACGGCGCATCATGTACGTCGTGCGTTGACGCGATGCCGGCGGTCGCCGAAGCGGCCGCCGGCGAAACCTGGATTGGCGACCGCGGCAGGCTGGCCCGCGCCTGCGTTCCGGGGCAATCGCAGTGCGCGTATTCCTGCTGATATCGATTCCGGTTCCCGAAACCATCAGCTGGATCAAGCAGCGATGGATTGGGATCGAGGACAAGCGTGACGATCGACGACACTGCCTTCGAGCGCTATCGCAACACGCCGACCGCCAGGACGACCTTGCCGCGCCTGTTGCTGGGAACGCTGATCGTCGTCCTGTTCTGGGCCGCCACCACCGCGGCCGTGCTGTTCGGTGGCACCCGTGTTTACTTCGCCTGGCAGGGGGCGGCGACTTCGCCATACGGCATGGAAGGTTTTCTCGCCTCGCCCGCCGGCATCCTGTGCGCGCTCGCCTCTTTCGCGGGGATCTGGATCGGCCTGTGGATCGCCATGCGCTGGGTGCATGGCGAGCCGCTGTCGGCGCTGCTTGGCGCCGGCCGCTGCGTAGCGCGACCGGACTTCCTCAAGGGGCTGATCGCGGTGCTGATCACGTCGGCCTTGTCCGAAATCCTGTTCTATCTGCTGCAGCCCGGCATCGCGCGCGGCCCGATCAGCCTGTCGTCATGGCTGCTGTTCGCGATCCCAATCGCCACGCTCACCTTGCTGCAGACGTCGTCGGAGGAGGTGCTGTTTCGCGGCTATCTGCTGCGTGGCCTGGCCAATCGGTTCAGAAGCCCGTGCGTCTGGGCGCTGCTGCCCGGCCTGCTGTTCACCTCGCTGCACTGGAGCGGCGGTTCGTCGGCCGCCATCAACGCCAGCGTGCTGGTGTCGATCGCTGCCTTCGCGCTGTTTCTGACGCTTGTGGTCTACGCCACCGGCAATCTCGGGACCGCCCTTGGAGCTCATCTTGGCAACAACCTCACCGGCTTCCTGCTGATCTCGCATCAGGAGAGCTACAATTCCTTCGCCTTGTTCACCGCAAAGCCGCTCGAAGGGCCGGGCTGGATGATATCGGATGCCATCCTCATTGCGGTCATCGGTATTGCCTGCAGCCTGCTGACGATTGTCTTGCTGCTGCATCCGCGCTCGCCGCTGAAGGTCACGGCCGAGGTTCCAAACGCCGTGGGTGCTGCCTGATCGCTGCCCGGAAAACATCGCAACACCGGCCTTGCCTTGACTCTCGCGCCGATTTCCTGTCTACAGCCCACCAATTCCGCGACGAGTATTCCTCCGAGCAAGCCGACCAGGATGCCGAAACCTCTTTGAGGCCGAGTGCTGTAAACAGATCCTGGAGGCCAACACCCGGCAGCGCTGTGCGCCCCCGGGTGCTTTTTGGTTTTGGGCTTTTGCTTGGACTGGCTTTTGCTTGGAGACTGGGCGCGAACGCATTACCTCTCGGGCACCATCCGGGTGCCAGGGAAAAGGAAAACGAATGTTTGAATCGCTGCAGGAGCGTCTTGGCTCCATCCTGAACGGCCTGACCGGCCGCGGCGCGCTGTCGGAGGCGGATGTCTCGGCAGCGCTGCGCGAGGTGCGCCGTGCGCTGCTCGAGGCCGACGTGGCGTTGGAAGTGGTGCGGTCCTTCACCGACAAGGTGCGCGAGAAGGCCGTCGGCGCCGCGGTGCTGAAGTCGATCAAGCCGGGACAGATGGTCGTCAAGATCGTCCATGACGAGCTGGTCGACATGCTCGGCGCCGAGGGTGTCGCCATCGACCTCAACGCGCCGGCCCCGGTCGTCATCATGATGGTCGGCCTGCAGGGCTCCGGCAAGACCACCACGTCGGCCAAGATCGCCAAGCGGCTGACCGAGCGGCAGAACAAGAAGGTTCTGATGGCCTCGCTCGACACGCGGCGTCCGGCCGCGCAGGAGCAGCTGCGCCAGCTCGGCGAGCAGGTCAAGGTGGCGACGCTGCCTGTTATCGCAGGCCAGAACCCGGTCGATATCGCCAAGCGCGCCGTGCAGGCGGCCAAGCTCGGCGGCCATGACGTCGTCATCCTCGACACCGCCGGTCGCACCCATATCGACGAGCCGCTGATGGTCGAGATGGCCGACATCAAGAAGGTGTCGAGCCCGCACGAGATCCTGCTGGTCGCCGATTCGCTGACCGGTCAGGACGCCGTCAACCTGGCGAAAAGCTTCGACGAGCGCGTCGGCATTACCGGGCTTGTGCTGACCCGCATGGACGGCGATGGCCGCGGCGGTGCAGCGCTTTCGATGCGCGCCGTCACCGGCAAGCCGATCAAGCTGATCGGCACCGGCGAAAAGATGGACGGGCTGGAGGAATTCCACCCCAAGCGCATCGCCGACCGCATCCTGGGCATGGGCGACATCGTCAGCCTGGTCGAAAAGGCCGCCGAGAACATCGACGCCGAGCAGGCGGCGGCGATGGCCAAGAAGATGCAGTCGGGCAAGTTCGACCTGAACGACCTTGCCCAGCAGCTTCAGCAGATGTCGAAGATGGGCGGCATGGGCGGCATCATGGGCATGATGCCCGGCATGGGCAAGATGAAGGACCAGATGGCCGCCGCCGGGCTCGACGACAAGATGTTCGGCCGCCAGCTCGCCATCATCTCCTCGATGACCAAGGCCGAGCGCGCCAATCCCGACATTCTAAAGCACTCGCGCAAGAAGCGCATCGCCGCCGGCTCCGGCACCGATGCCGCCGAGATCAACAAGCTCCTGAAGATGCATCGCGGCATGGCCGACATGATGAAGGCGATGGGCGGCAAGGGCAAAGGCGGTGGCCTGATGCGCGGCATGATGGGCGGCCTCGCCTCCAAGATGGGCCTTGGTGGTTTGGGGGGCGGCATGATGCCCGGCGGCATGGGCGGCATGCCCGATCTGTCGAAGATGGACCCCAAGCAGCTCGAAGCCTTGCAGAAGCAGGCGCAGGCCGCCGGCCTCGGCGGCATGAAGGGCCTGCCCGGCGGCATGAAGCTTCCCGGCCTTGGCGGCGGTGGCGGCCTGCCCGGTCTCGGCAAGAAAAAGTGAGGACGCTATGAACGAAGAAAAGGACATGGCCGACGCCCGCACCATCCTGGCCGGCTACCGTGCGTCGATCGACAACATCGACGCGGCCCTCATCCACATGCTGGCCGAGCGCTTCCGCTGCACCAAGGCGGTTGGCGTGCTCAAGGCCGAGCATGGCCTGCCGCCGGCCGACCCGGCGCGCGAGCAGCAGCAGATCGCCCGCCTGCGCCAGCTGGCGCATGACGCGCATCTCGACCCGGATTTCGCGGAGAAATTCCTCAACTTCGTCGTCCGCGAAGTGATCCGGCACCACGAACAGATCGCCGCTGCCAACGGCGTGACGAAAACGGGTTGAAAAAACCCTGACTTATCAAACGAAATCAGAGCTTTTAGGAGAAAAGAAATGGCACTGAAGATCAGACTGGCCCGTGCGGGCTCGAAGAAGCGTCCTTACTACCACGTCGTCGTCGCCGATGCCCGTTCGCCCCGCGACGGCCGGTTCATCGAGTCGCTCGGCTCGTGGAACCCGCTGCTGCCTAAGGACGGCGAGCGCATCAAGGTCGACGCCGACCGCGTCAAGCATTGGCTGTCGCATGGCGCCCAGCCGACCGACCGCGTGCTGCGCTTCCTCGATGAGGCCGGCCTTGCCAAGCGCGAAGCCCGCTCCAACCCGAAGAAGGCCGAGCCCGGCAAGAAGGCGCAGGAACGCGCCGCCCTGCTGAAGAAGGCCCAGGAAGACGCCGCTGCCGCCGTCGCCTCGGCCGCTGCCGCACCGGCCGAAGCGGAAGCCGCTACCGCCGAGTAATCGCTTCCTATTCCTTGCGGGAACAAAACGGCGGGCCTGTGCCCGCCGTTTTGCTGTTCATGTTTGGAATGCTGTCGATCAATAACCGCTTGGGCAGCGATCGACATAGACCCGACCATGGCGATCGCGGTACCGGCATTGGCCGCTTTCGCTGGCATGGCCGATCAGCGCGCCGGCCACGGCGCCGACCGCACCGCCGACAACAGCGCCCTGCACCGGATCTCCGGCCACGGCCGCGCCAACCGCAGCACCGCCCAGGCCGCCCACGGCAGCCCCTTTTTCCGTTTGCGAACATGCACCCAGTGCCGTCGTCAGCACCAGAATGGTCAGTATTTTCTTCATTTGTCGTTCCTCTCACACGCGGATCGCCGTCTCGCCGCCAAGTGCTTAACTCTCAGACGGCTAATTTGATCCCGAGGAGAACGAAGATCGCGACGCTGCTCGCCCAAACAGACCGCATCGGCGGTATCGGCACCCGATGACGTGCAGGCGAAGTGGACGCTGTTCTTGGCTCGGAACAGCTATCGGCTGAACGGGATCAGCGCACGAACCCTGGGGTCGCTCAGATAGAGGCCGCCCCATAGGATGATGCCGAGATAGACGCCGAACAGCATGTGCGAGAACAGCGGATTGCCGATGCGCGCATTGGTGGCGATGGCGCCGCCCATATAGGCGGTGAGCAGGAGGGCGCCGAGCACGGAGGTGCGCGGCAGCGCGTAGAGCGCGGTCGAGACCAGGCCGATGACGCCCAGCATGCGCGCGACGTTGGGATCGGCTGGCCACCCAAGCGGCACCATCGTCTGGGTGACCACGTCGAGCGGCGGCAGCTTGATGGCGCCGTCGAAGATCATGAACAGGACGATGAGGCCGCTGAGCGCCCGGCCGGTCCACAGGGCGCCAGCCGAGACGGGCGCGGTTTGAGAAATGCTCATTGGGTGTCCCTCCTGATGGTCAGCCCCTTTTTCGGTGGGGTCGATCCAAGGACGTTCCATGAGGCGTCGATCCGACAAGTGTTCGGATTCTTGACGATGCAGCGTTACGAAAGATAGAACTTTTCGGCCGACAGCATCTTTGGCGGCGTCTCGCCCAAGGCCTCGAACACCGAGATTTCGCAGACCCGGCACAGGCCGTCGAGCGCGAGGTCGTTGGCTTCGGTGCCAAACGGATCCTCGAGCTCTTCCGAAAGCGCGTCGAGGCCGAAGAAGGTGTAGGCGATCAGCGCCGTGAACAATGGCGTTGCCCAACCGGTGGTCGAGATCAGGCCAATCGGCAGCAGCAGGCACACGATGTAGGCCGTGCGGTGCACCAGCAGCGTGTAGGCGAAGGGCAAGGGCGTGCCGGCGATCCGCTCGCAGCCGGCCTGGATGGCGGTGATTGACGCCAGCCTCTCATCCAGAATGCGGAAACCGATCGTGTCGAGGTCGCCAGCCCGGCGCTGCGCATTGGCACGGCGGCCCATGCGCCTGACCATCTCGTCCGCCGGATTGGCGAAACTAGCGGCCGTCCCGGCTTCAGCCTCGATGAAGGCATGGACCTCCTTGACGCTGTCGATCTTGCGCAACTGGCCGCGCAGAAAATGACAGAAGGCCAGCGCTTCCATCAGCAGGGCGCGCTGCTCGGCCCGATCGGGAATGAGGCTTGTCGTGGCGCGGGCCAGATTGCGGATTTCGAAGACCAGCGCGCCCCACAGTTTGCGCGCCTCCCACCAGCGATCATAGGCGGCGTTGTTGCGAAACGACAGATAGATCGACAAGGTCACGCCCACCAGTCCGAAAGGCGTGATGTTGAAGACGCCGAGATCGAGCTGGAACCGGCGCGCCACGACGAGGATGACCACCGAATAGATCGCGAAGCCGAAAATCTGCGGCAGGATGCGTGGCACCACCGAACCGCGCATGATGAAGAACAGCTGCAGGAAGGTGGGGCGCGGACGAACGATCATTCGGGAGCCTTTCACGGACCAGCGTCGGCCCTCAGCTCCTGTATTGTGCGATGCGGCCGTCATGCAAGCCCGGCCGCCGCCGACATTGCCATGTCGTCCGTGTGTCGACTACCGGTGTGTGCTGTTTGCGGATATTGAGAAGCTGCTGCCGTCCCGATGCAGGCGAGAAAAAATGACGGGCGAGACCGATCTGAGCACTCTGTTGGCGTCGATGACGCCGGAACTGCGCGATGGCATCTATGTCTTCGCCACGCTGGCGCCTGGCGTTCCACAGCCCGAAGGCCTCGAACCGGTCATGGCGTTTCGGGAGCGCGAAGGCACGACGCTGATCGTGACGGAGGAAGCCGCCCGGAGCACTGAGCTGACCGCCTCGTTCCGCTGCCGGATGATCACGCTGAACGTCCACTCATCGCTGGAAGCCGTCGGCTTCCTCGCCGCCATCACCGCGCGCCTCGCCGCCGCCGGCATGGGCGTCAATCCGATCTCGGGTTTTTACCACGACCATCTGTTCGTGCCGGCTGGGCGGGCGGAGGAGGCGATGGCGGTGCTGCATCAGCTCGCCAAGGACAGCGCTGGCTGAAATCAGCGCCTTCGGACGTAAAGAATGTCCGGCAATCCTTCCTCATTGGTCGAACCGTCGCCGAACGCTTCGGCGCGAAATCCGTGGCGTTCATAGAAGCGGCGGGCACCGCTGTTGGCCTGAAAGCAATATAACTTGACCACCGGCAAGATGGCGGCAGCCTCTTCCACTAGCCGGCTACCAATTCCTTGGCCCGTCCAGGCCGGATCAAGATAAAGCTGCTCGATCCATTCGCCTTTGACCGAAATGAAGCCAATAATGTCATTGTCAGCCTCGGCGATCGTCACCTGCTGGTTGGGCAACACGATATCTCGGATGAAAGACAAGTCCTGCTCCGGCGTGTGCAAGACCGGCATCCAGTCGAACGAGGCAAGCGCCGCACGCATGACCTTGGCGATGGAAGCGGCGTCGGAACCGATGGCCGGGCGCGGAGCGACTTTGATGTTATCGGTCATAATTACAAGCCTGTGACTGCCGCCGGTCGGTCGAGGAAAATGGACAGGCCAGCGCCGCCCCTCATCCCCCTGCCGGGACCTTCTCCCCGTATAGTGACGGGGAGAAGAGGGCTAACGGCCGGAGGCCGAGCCCGCGACGGCGGGCCGCCGGTCGTCCGGCGCCCTCGCGGAGGGCCAGCCGCGGCAGCGGCGATACGGCCCGTGAGCGAAGATTATGCCGCCTTCTTCTTCGGCTGGATAAGGCCGCGCTCGACCAGGAGCTCGGCGATCTGCACGGCGTTCAGCGCCGCGCCCTTGCGCAGATTGTCGGAGACGATCCACATCGACAGGCCGTTGTCGATGGTCGAATCCTCGCGGATGCGCGAGATGAAGGTGGCGTCCTCGCCGGCCGATTCCAGCGGCGTGATGTAGCCGCCATCCTCGCGCTTGTCCAAGACCTGGCAGCCCGGCGCATCACGCAGGATGTCGCGCGCCTCATCGGCGGTGATCGGCTTCTCGAACTCGATGTTGACCGCTTCCGAATGGCCGATGAACACCGGCACGCGCACGCAGGTCGCCGTCAGCTTGATCTTGGGGTCGAGCATCTTCTTGGTCTCGGCGACCATCTTCCATTCTTCCTTGGTAAAACCGTCATCGAGGAAGACATCGATATGCGGGATGACGTTGAAGGCGATGCGCTTGGTGAACTTCTTGACGTCGACGCTGTCGGCGACGAACACCGCACGCGTCTGCGTGAACAGCTCGTCCATGCCTTCCTTGCCGGCGCCGGATACCGACTGGTAGGTGGCGACGACGACGCGCTTGATGGTGGCGAAATCATGCAGCGGCTTCAGCGCCACGACGAGCTGCGCCGTCGAGCAATTCGGGTTGGCGATGATGTTCTTGCGTGTGAACAGCGAGATCGCGTCCGGGTTAACCTCGGGCACGATCAGCGGCACGTCCTGGTCGTAACGGAAGGCCGACGAATTATCGATGACGACGCAGCCCTGCTTGCCGATCTTCGGCGACCATTCCTTGGAGACATTGCCGCCGGCCGACATGATGCAGATGTCAGTGTCGGAAAAATCATACTGGTCGAGCGGCCTGACCTTCAGCGTGCGGTCGCCGAACGACACTTCCGTGCCCATGCTGCGCCGCGAGGCGAGCGCCACGACTTCGCTCACTGGAAAGCCGCGCTCTTCCAGGATGTTGAGCATTTCCCGGCCCACATTGCCCGTGGCGCCGACTATCGCAACCTTGAAACTCATAAAAATCTCCTGTCCCTCTCCGCTTGGTTTTTGGAGAAAACCCGCCGGCCAAGTGCGGGTTCCGTCCCCCGGGCCGGACCCGGGAGAGGGTGGTTAGGCCAAGGGAATCACACCGTTTTGGTGGTGCTTTTGGTGGTTTTCCTGGCCAAGAATAGGGTTTTGCCGGAACGAGGCGACGCAGCGACGCGCCCGGCCCAATGATTCGCATTGAGGCTGGGGGCATCGAATGCAAGAAGAGCCATCAAAAGGCCGCGCATCGAAAAACGATCCCGTTCGAAGCGGGCTTTTACGCGGTTTGCGGCAGGAGTCAATTGGCGGCACGCCGCATAGCCTTCATGGCACCCTGTACAAGAAGGGCGGCAGGAAGTACGAACGGCCAAGATTGTTTGGCTGGCGCCGCCAGCCCCCGGCATGTGCTCCATGATGAGCGCAGAACCCTGAATTCCGAAAGAACGAGATGTCCAATTTCGATGGTATTGTTCCCGCGCTGGCACAAGCGCTGGAAAAACGCGGTTATTCCGACCTGACACCGGTGCAGAAGGCGGTGCTGGAGCTCGGCCAGGCCGACGCGCTGGTGTCGGCGCAGACCGGCTCGGGCAAGACCGTCGCCTTCGGCCTTGCCATGGCGCCGACGCTGCTCGACGGCGCGGAACGTTTCGGCCCGGCAGCGGCGCCGCTGGCATTGGCGGTGGCGCCGACACGCGAACTGGCGCTGCAGGTGACGCGCGAGCTCGAATGGCTCTATGAGCCAACCGGCGCCACGGTGGCGTCCTGCGTCGGCGGCATGGACATGCGCACCGAACGGCGCGCGCTGGAGCGCGGCGCCCACATCGTCGTCGGCACGCCCGGCCGGCTGCGCGACCACATCACGCGGCATTCGCTCGACATGTCGACGCTGAAGGCCGTGGTTCTCGACGAGGCCGACGAGATGCTCGACCTCGGCTTTCGCGAGGACCTCGAATTCATCCTCGATGCCGCACCGGCCGAGCGCCGGACGCTGATGTTCTCGGCCACCGTGCCGCGCTCCATCGCCACGCTCGCACAGGGCTATCAGCGCGATGCCGTGCGCATCTCGGCCGCCGGCGAGGAAAAGCAGCATCTCGACATCGAGTATCGGGCGCTGAATGTAGCCCAGGCCGACCGCGAGAACGCCATCATCAACGTGCTGCGCTTCTATGAGGCCAAGAACGCGCTGGTGTTCTGCAACACGCGCGCCGCCGTCAACCATCTGACCGCACGCTTCAACAACCGCAATTTTTCCGTCGTGGCGCTCTCGGGTGAACTCAGCCAGAACGAACGCAGCCACGCGCTGCAGGCGATGCGCGACGGCCGCGCGAAAGTCTGCATCGCCACCGACGTCGCGGCGCGCGGCATCGACCTGCCCAATCTCGAGCTGGTGATCCACGCCGACCTGCCGACCAATCCCGAAACGCTGCTGCACCGAAGCGGCCGCACGGGACGTGCCGGGCGCAAGGGCGTCAGCGCGTTGATCGTGCCTAACAGCGCCCGCAGGCGCACCGAGCGGCTGCTGCAAAGCGCCAAGCTGACGGCGACCTGGGCGAGCCCGCCCTCGGCCGACGACGTGATGCGGCGCGACGACGAGCGCATTCTTGCCGACCCGGCTTTCGACGAACCGGTCAAGGATGACGAGCGCGAGTTCATCGATGCGCTTCTTAGCCGGCATGGCGCCGAACAGGTGGCGGCCGCTTTCGTGCGCCAATGCCGCGCCAGCCGCTCGGCGCCCGAGGATCTCATGGACGTCGCGCCTTTCACGCCATCGCGTGAAAGAGCGGCGGGCGAAAAATTCAGCCCTCGCGACGAGGCACCGAGCCGCCGCGACGATTTCAGCGCCAGCGTCTGGTTCTCGCTGTCGGTGGGGCGCCGGCAGAATGCCGAGCCGCGCTGGCTGATCCCGATGCTGTGTCGTGCCGGCAGCATTTCCAAGCGCGAGATCGGCGCCATCAAGATGCAGCCGGAAGAGACGTTCGTGCAGATCGCCGCCGACTGGGCGGAGCGCTTTCTCGCCGCGATCGGTCCCGACCGCAAATTGCAGGGCAACATCGTGGTCAAGCGGCTGGACGGCACGCCGGACCTGTCGCGGGCCGGCTATCAGCCGCCGAGCCCGGACAAGAAGCCGCATCGCGGCAAGGCGCCGTTCGACCCGAACGCGCCGAAGCGCAAATTCGAGAAGCGTGCACCGGCTTCAGTCGACCATCGTCCGGCCACCACGCATGAGGCAAAGCCGTGGGCGAAGAAGCCGGGCAAGCCGAAATTCGACAACGCCGGTCCGCCAAAAAACAAGAAGACGAAGAAGCGGCCTTCGTAGGAATCCAGACTGGCCGCGCTCTGCTTCAGGCCGGCCCGGATGATCGCCGCCCAGCTTGCCGACGCCAGTGTCGGCCGGTGCTGTCTGGCGATGTGCCCGGCCAGGGACGCGCGGCAGGCATCGGAACGCTTGGCTGTCATAGCTATGGGCGGCTTGCCCATGGGCTTGGGCCTGTGCCACATCTTGGCAGGGAACGGGCTACAAGGGGCGGGCGGATGCGCGGTGAAGTGCTTCACTATGACGAGGACCAGGGCTTCGGCTTCATCACCGGAGCCGACGGCAGCAGCTACACTTTCACCCGCGAGAACCTGCGCCGGCAAACCGCCATGCCCAACGGGACGGCGGTCGAGTTCCAGCCGGGCGGCGGCCAGGCGCGCGACGTCTTTTCGATCGCTGGCCAAACCACCGCAGGCCCGGCCGTGAACTCGACGGTTGGCGCAGGCATAGATGCGGCACCGGCCCAAGCCGGCACCGCATCCACAGCCCGCGCACCGCAGGCGCAGCATTTCGGCCGATCCAGCGAGAGCGCAACCGCCGAACCCAGTGATCTCTGGGGCTATTTCTGGCGTGGACTGACGCAGAACTACTTCAACTTCGCCGGCCGCGCCCGCCGCAAGGAATATTGGGGCTATTGCCTGTTTTGGGTGGTCTGCCTGCTGATCGTCGGCGGCATCGGCATCTTCACCGATATCGAAATGGGCAATTTCGACACAGATGTCTCGGCGGTGGTGACGGTCGGCCTCTGCGGCACCTTCCTCCTGGCGACGCTCCTGCCCGGCCTCGGCATGACCGTGCGCCGGCTGCACGATATCGGCCTGTCGGGCTGGCTCTATCTGGTGATCCTGATCCCCAGCATCGGCAGCCTGATCATCCTGGTCTTCGCGCTGATCCCGACCCAGGCGCGTGAAAACCAGTGGGGACCGGTGCCTGCTGGAGTCAGGGTTTAGCGGTCAGTTCCCGAGAAAGGTCACTCCAAAAACGACGGTTCAGCCGATCTTCGTCACAGACGAAGATTCCGCTTGCAATTTAATCCGCGCACAGATAGTCTGTGTGCAGACTAAATAGGTGAATGGAGCAAGACGATGTGGACCAATGAATACACCGCGACTTCCCCCCTTCCTGCGCAAGCCATCTGGAATGCGCTCAAGGCCTTGCATGAAGGCCGCCTGACTTATGAAGGCTCCGATACCTTCGTGCTGCATGGGCCATTCGCCAAGGGCACCCGCGTCTCGGTGACGCCGGTCGGTCAGGACACGTTCGAATCGACCATCGTCGATCTCGTCGAAAACGTGACCTATGCCGATGAAACTTCGTTCGGCGACACCAAGCTGCTGTTCCGGCACACTCTGGTGCCTGTCGAAGGCGGCACGCAGGTGACGCACCGGCTCGATATCTCAGGTCCTTCGGCCGCCGAGGTCGGCCCGGAACTCGGGCCCCAGATCAGTGGCGATTTCGACGTGTCGATGGCCAAGTTGTTCGAGCAGGCGGAGGCGTTGGCGAACCATGGCTGAACTCGACACGCGCTTCAAGGGCGGGCCATCGGAGAGCCCCGGCTTGCTGCTCTGGCGAACCACCATGCGCTGGCAGCGCCTCATGACGGCGGCGCTGGCGCCGCTCGACCTGACGCATGTCCAGTTCGTGCTGCTCGCCTCGGCGATGTGGCTTGGCCGCAATGGCGAACCGCCCAACCAGGTGCAGCTCGCCGCCCAGGCCGGCACGGAGGTGAAGATGACCTCTGACGTCGTCGCCCGGCTGGAGGCCAAGGGTTTGATCGCACGCGAAGCCGATTCCCGGGACTCCCGGGCCAAGGTGATCCGCGTCACCGCCGCCGGGGCGGCGGCCGCCCAGCAAGCGATCGTCGCCGTCGAGGCCGCCGACTCAGCGTTTTTCGAGCCGGTGGACGAGGCGCGGCTCGTCGGTCTGCTGCGGCAGCTTGCCGGCGAGATCCGCTGATTATCCCAGGAACTTGGCGATGATCGCGTCGCCCATTTCGACCGTGCCGACCTCGGTCATGCCGGGTGAGAAAATATCCTTGGTGCGCAGGCCCTGGTCGAGCACGGCGGCGATAGCGCCTTCAAGCTTGTCGGCTTCGTCGACCATGCCAAAGGAATAGCGCAGGCACATGGCGAAGGAGGCGATCATGGCGATCGGGTTGGCGATGCCCTTGCCGGCAATGTCGGGTGCCGAGCCGTGCACCGGCTCGTACAGCGCCTTGCGCTTCTTGGTCTTGGCGTCAGGCGCGCCGAGCGAGGCCGACGGCAGCATGCCGATCGAGCCGGTCAGCATGGCGGCGATGTCGGACAGCATGTCGCCGAACAGATTGTCGGTGACGATGACGTCGAACTGCTTTGGCCAGCGCACCAGCTGCATGCCGCCGGCATCGGCCAGCATGTGGTCGAGCTTGACGTCGGAATAGCGTGCCTTGTGGGTCTGGGTGACGACCTCGTTCCACAGCACGCCCGACTTCATGACGTTGCGCTTTTCCATCGAAGTGACATGGTTCTTGCGGGTCCGCGCGAGCTCGAAAGCGACGCCCGAAATGCGCTCGATCTCGAACGTGTCGTAGACCTGGGTGTCGATGCCGCGCTTCTGGCCGTTGCCGAGATCGATGATCTGCTTGGGCTCGCCGAAATAGACGCCGCCGGTCAGCTCACGCACGATGAGGATGTCGAGGCCTTCGACGACTTCCTGCTTCAGCGAGGACGACGCGGCCAGCGCCGGATAGCAGATGGCGGGCCTGAGATTGGCGAACAGCTCCATGTCCTTGCGCAGGCGCAGCAGGCCGGCTTCGGGGCGCACCTCGTAAGGCACGGCATCCCATTTCGGGCCGCCGACGGCGCCGAACAGCACCGCGTCCGCAGCCATCGCCTTTTCCATGTCGGCGTCGGAGATCGCCGCGCCGTGCGCATCGTGAGCGCAGCCGCCGACCAGGCCCTCGTCGGTGACGAAGCCACTGCCGAGCTTTGCGTTCATGGCCGAGATCAGCTTCTTGACCTCGGCCATCGCCTCGGGGCCGATGCCGTCGCCGGGGAGCAGGAAAAGATGCTTCGTTGCCATGGTGAGCCGTCCCAGAAAGAATGCGTTTCGGTTTGCACGGCGTCCTTCGCGCGCCAAAGAGGCGCGCGGCGCTGTGCGACGCGGCCTTGCTAAACGCCAAGCGGTTGCAGCGCAAGGGGAGGACGAAGGACCTGTCGCCGCTGTCCCGCCGGCATGTCCAAGTTAGTGGCCACGGAAGATGCGCTCACCGGTGCGAGAGAATGTTGACCAGCCGGCCCAGCGGATCGCGCACATAGAAGCGCCGCACGCCCCAGGGTTCATCGGCGGGCCCGTATTCGACGGCGAAGCCGGCGCCCTTCATGGCTTCGAATGCCGCATCGACATCGTCCACCTCGATCGACAGATCCGGCACCGGCGTACCGGACCCGCCTTGCGTCATGAAGCTGACCTGCAGCTGCATCATGTCCTCGGAACCGTAGGTTACGATCCAGCCCTGATCCATCAGGATGTCGAGGCCAAGCACGTCGTGGTAGAAACGGTTCGCCGCGGCCACGTCCGGCGTTTCGATATTGGCCACGATACGCCGGACCTTCATGGCGGAAGTCTCCTCACATGGTACGCCGCAGCGCCGTCACCTCGATCTCGATCTTCATTTCCGGCTTGTTGAGCTGGCAGACGATCATCGTCGCCGCCGGCCTGATGTCGCCGAATGTCTCGCCAAGGATCGGGAAGACGACATCCACGAAGGCCTGGTCGGTGATGTAGTAGTGCGCGCGCACCACGTCGGATATCTCGAAGCCGCCGTCCTGCAACGCCTTGCCGATCGTCGCCAGGCAATTGCGCGTCTGCGCCTCGACACTGTCCGGCATCGTCATGGTGGCGTAATCGTAGCCGGTCGTCCCGGACACGAAGCACCAGTCGCCCTGCACCACGGCGCGTGAATAGCCGGCGGTCTTTTCGAACGGCGAGCCGGTTGAGATGAGCTTGCGCATGGGGGAGCCTCGCATTGTTGCAGCTAGTCTGCGGGGAAAAACCGATCCTGCCATGGGCCAATGCGGATGGATCGGCGGTGCAGAAACTGTGGCCTCGACGGGCCAGCTTGTGCCCGGACGCCACAAAGGGAAATCGGCAAAGTCAACCGCCGCCACAATTTCTGCTTGCATTCAGGAACAAAAAGAGAACTATATATGTATCCGCGAGAGCAGACGCGGTCACTCCGGGGGGAGGAATCATTATGTCAAGCCGCACCGTCGCGCTCGCTCGCGCCTTCGTGGTACGGTTTTCGCGCGTGCCGGTGGTAGTCTTGACAGCGATGGCGGCCCAGGCCGGGCTTGGCTCTACGGCGCTTGGCGCGGGCATGGATTACGCCACCTGTTTCAGCGACGGCAAGGTTGGCGCCGACCAGCAGATCGCCGCCTGCACGCCCATCGCCGAGGACAGCAGCGAGATACCCGATCTGCGCGTGAATGCCTATTTCTGGCGTGGCCTTGCCTATACGCAAAAGAATGATATCGACCATGTCATCGCTGACATGAATGAGGTGATAGCGCTCGATCCGACTTACGTGCGCGCTTTTACCAACCGCGCCATTGCCTGGGAGAGCAAGGGGGACTTCGACCGAGCCGTGGCGGACTATACGGGCGCGATCGCGCTCACGCCGAACGACGCCAACCTCTACGCCTATCGCGCCAGGGCACTCGGCAAAGGAGGCGAGCATGATCGCGCTATTGCCGAGTGCGACAAGGCGATCGACATCGACCCCGCCAACGAGATCGCCTATGGCGTGCGCGGTGTCCAATGGGAAGACAAGGGCGACGCGGCGCGGTCCCAAGCCGACTATGACAAAGCGGAGAGCGTCCGTACCGACCCGGTCGCGCCTTATCAAGACCGCGTCCGCTCGTGGATCGCGAAGGGCGAGCGCAAGCGCGCTGAAGCCGACTGCAAGTACATAGCTGGCGTCGACGTGAGCAAAGGACGCGCTTGCAGCCACCTGATCGCGAAAGCTCTCGGCGACCCGCGCGACGGCGGCCCCGGCTCAAACCCCGCTTCTGCTCAAAATGCGATTGGAGTGGGGTGGCAGGAAAAGGGCGACCATACCCGCGCCATCGCTGCATTCGACGAGGCTATCCGGCTCAATCCAACAAGTTCCGCTTTCTACTTCAATCGCGCCAAGAGCTGGGGCTTAAAGAAGAATTATACCCGCGCGCTCACCGATCTGAATGAAGCCGTCCGCCGCAACCCGGCCAACGCCGAGGCTTATCGCGTGCGCGGGATGACTATGGCTCGAATCGGCAATTCAAAGGAGGCTTTTGCCGACCTCGACAAAGCGATTTCCATCAGTGCCGACGATCCAAAACCGTATTTTGAGAGGGCGATTGTCTGGGAGACGAGCGATCCCAACAAGGCACTCGCCGATCTGGATAAGGCAATCGCGCTCGATCCGGCCAACGTGGGTTACCGCAACGAAAGGCTTCGCGTCCAGCTCGACAAGCGCAGGGCGAAGGGGCAACCCGTACTGCAGGCACCAGACACGGAGGACAATCAGGGTCCCGAGACCGCCGACACCTCCAACCCAGCCGCGATGCAAGCGGCGAAGCCTGCCGAGCCTCCAACGTATGAGCCGTTTCAGCCATACCCCAAGAAGGTGGATCATTCCGAGATCGTGGCCTGGACGCTCAAGCGGGGCCTGGAGCAACAGGCGCGTGGAAATCTCAATGACGCGATAGACTCGTTCAATTTTGCAATCGAACGCGACCCCTACAATGCCGACGCCTTCTACAACCGCTCGATCGCCGAGGCATCGCGAGGGAACGACGCCGTCGCCGCCAAGGACTGCCGGCGCGCCGTTGATCTCGACCCCAGGCGAACGGGTTCCTGCAACGACCATGCGTCGGCCGAACCAGCCGAGTCGGCTGCGGGAGGGACCAGGAACCCGGCAGCTGCGAAAGTCCTGATCGAGCGCGCCAAGGCGCGTCTCGCGGAATATAGCGCCGGCAGCGCGCTCATCGATCTTGCCACTGCGATCCGCCTCGATCCCGACAATGCTGAAGCCTATCTGGCGCGAGGGCGAGCGAGGGCGACGAACGGGGACAAGGCCGGGGCATCGGCGGATTGCCGTCACGCGGTCGAACTCGATCCGAAATGGGCAGGAGCTTGCGACGAGCAGGTTGCTAGCGGCGAAAGCATGCGGTCGACTCCACCGAGGGTGGAACAGCCGAAGCCCTCCGTCGCGGCCGGGGTTGAAATCCTGGCCCGGCAACTCAGCCAGGGTAAAGCAAAGCCAACCGAAAAGCTGTCCGCGTCAAAGATAACGGAGCTGGCTGAGGCGGCTCGCCCGGGCGTCCTGAGCACAGTGCAGAACGGCGACACTTTCTCGGGTGCCGGAAAATACGAGCAAGCCATCGGGCAATATGAGAAGGCGATCGCCCTCGACCCCAATAGCCCGTTCGCCTATTTCGGTCGCGGCAAGGCCTGGGCCGCAAAACGCAACTACAGTCGAGCGATCGCCGACTATGATCGGGTGATCGATCTCCTCCCAAACTTAGAGTCGGCGTGGATCTTCCGGGGCATCGCCAAGACCATGTCGGGCGATGTCGACGGAGCCTTGGCGGATTGTAGCCAGGCCGCCAAGATTGACCCGGAAGCGAGCGACGCATTTGTCTGTTCCGCGTCGGCTTGGAGCGCCAGGGGCGACGCCGAGCGGGCGATCGCGGCCTACTCAGTGGCGATTAAGATCGACCCAAAAAATGCAGCCAGTTACTTCGGGCGCGGCATGGCACGAGTCGACATGAATGACTATGAGGGCGCCATTGCCGATTTCGATCAGGCGATAAAATTCAATCCTTACAATGTCAGCTATGTGACCGAGCGCATTACGGCTCTGGCCGCGAAGGCAAAAGACGCTGCTGCATCGGGTGCCGTTGGGCCTGAGCCGAAGAATCTAAAGGCTTTGACCGATCGTGGCTACACTATTCCACCTGCAGCCAGAGTGGCTTTCGAGCAGGGAGGGGTGCTGGATAACGAAAATGACTATGACGGCGCCATCGCGCAGTATGGCAAGGCAATCCTCCTGTTCCCTGCATTCCGGGACGCATATGTGGCCCGCGCCTTCCTTTGGGAGATAAAGGGCGATTATGCTCAGGCCATTGCCGATTTCAGCCTTGCGATCGCGATCAACCCCGACATTGGCGAGACCTATGGCGATCGCGGCCGCAACCTCAAATATCAAGGGGATTATGACGGAGCGGTGGCGGATTACGACAAAGCCGTCCGTCTTGATCCAACGAACGCCAGGAGCTATGCTGGTCGAGGCATGTTCCGAATGGCCCGGCGAGAAGACGCAGCAGCACTTGCCGATTTCGAGACTGTGCTCAGCCTCGATCGCAATAACGTTTTCGGTTACTTCGGCCGAGGAGCGATCGGCGTTCGCCAATCGAACTATGATGGCGCCATTGCCGATCTGAACCAAGCAATAAGGATGAAGCCGAATTTCGCTGCCGCTTATCAAGCGCGAAGCCAAGCATGGGAAGCCAAGGGAAACCACAAACGCGCCGAGGCCGACCGCAAGAAAGCGCTCAGCCTCGAAGCGAAATAAGCTTGTCCGTCGGAGTTGCATGGAGGTCGGTCCGACTGGTCCGATGGCGGGCTCACAATGGTGAGCCGGTGATGAATCAGGCTCGCAGTTGCGCCAGGACGCCTGCGATATCACCCATGCCCAATGCCGATGATGCGACCGTCTTCCACCCGAAAAAATGTCGCAGGAGGTGAAGTGCAGCGTCCGGCCGGTCGGTGCGACACCGAAATAGACACCTTGTGTGCCGCTGTAGACGAAGCTCGCGGCCACATGGTCCTTGTCGGCGACCACGACTTCCGTGACGACTTTGAGATCCGGCATTGCCGTCAGCCGCGCCTTGAAGAAAGCGACCGTCGCCTGTTTCGGACTGACATTGGCCGGCGGCGGTGCCGCGGCGCTCTGTTGATGATTCACATAGGTGTCGGCGAACAGTTCGGAGAAGGCGTCGATATCGCCCGCGCTCAATGTCGCCGCGAACCGTCCCGCCAGTGGTTGAGCCGAGCAGCCGCCCGGGCGAGGGTCGGTGTCAGCAAGCCGCCACCGAGAAGCAGCCCGGCTGCTGTCACTTGTCGCTGATTCTGCATCGTAGCCTCCGTCGGGAAATGGCGACGGAAGACCGTCGCGCTTGGCGACAGCGCTAGTTCGCCGACCCCAGCGCCTTGTCCAGCGCTTCCTTCACATCGGCCGGCCATGTCGCCAGCGCCGGCCAGGCGTTCGGTTGGCCATTGTCGCCGCGGCGGGCGAAATAGAGCTGGTGCTTGGCCGGGTCGACAGCCATGAAGCCGTCATTGCCGCCGCAATCATGCGGCACGCAGCCGCTGGCGAAGAAGGCGCCGGTCGCGGTCTTTTCCGTGCCGCCGCCGACCAGCAGGCTGGTCGCCATATCGGGCATGTCCTTGCCGAGCAGCTTTTCGGCTTCCTTGTAGACAGCCTCATTGTGGAAGGCGTCGATGATGTTCTGGTACTTTTCCGGATCGATGTCTTTCCAGTCGGTGCCGGGTTCCGGCATGTAGGTGAGATTGCCCGAAATCGTCAGCCCATCCGTCGGCGACCACTGCAGGGCCGGCTTCTGGTCCCCCGGCAGGAGATAGGGCACGAAATAGATGGCGTTGTCGGACACTCCCGCGGGCGGCGCTCCGCACTCGTCCTGCTCGACCTTGGTGCTCTGGATGGCGCCGCCTTCTGGCCTCCAGACGATCACCGTCGCCGGGCCGCATTGATTGCCGCCATCGCCAACATCGAACAGGGCCACCTTGATGCCACCAACCTCCACAATCTTGTCGAAGAAGAGATCGTAATTGCTGGCCAGCTGCTTACCGTCATAAGCAAGCACCTTCTCGCCGTCCTGCTCCGGCTGCGTGATGGTGAGGTGGCCGCCTTCGAACGGCACCGGCGCCTGTTTGTCGTCATCGGCGGCGTCGGCGGCGTTGGCTCCCGCATCATGATCGGTGGCCGGCTTTTCCACCGCCGGCGCCTTTTGCGCTGCGGGCGTCTGGGTCTGCGCGAGCACGCTCGCGGCGAGCGCCAGCAACAAGGCCAGCCCGCAAAAGCCGGCAAGAAGCTGATGTCTCATGACTGTCCCTCCCTCGACCCGGCCCGGAAAGGGCCGGTCCTGGCGGCCGCTCAGGCCCAGGGGCGCAGTTCGGCGTTCTTCTTCTCGAACGAGGCGATGGCGCCTGCCTTTTCCATGGTCAGGCCGATATCGTCGAGCCCATTGAGCAGGCAGTGCCGCTTGAAGTCGTCGAGGTCGAAGGTGACCACGCCGCCGTCCGGGCCACGGATTTCCTTGGCTTCGAGATCGACCGACAGGGTGGCGTTGGAGCCGCGCGATGCGTCGTCCATCAGCTTCTCCAGGTCCTCGGGGCTGACGGTGATCGGCAGCACGCCGTTCTTGAAGCAGTTGTTGTAGAAGATGTCGGCGAACGAGGTCGAGATGACGCAGCGTATGCCGAAATCGAGCAGCGCCCATGGCGCGTGTTCCCTGCTCGAGCCGCAGCCGAAATTGTCGCCGGCAACCAGGATCTGCGCCTTGCGGTAAGCGGGCTTGTTGAGCACGAAATCCGGATTTTCCGAACCGTCGTCCTTGTAGCGCATCTCGGCGAAGAGGCCGGTGCCAAGCCCGGTGCGCTTGATCGTCTTGAGATAATCCTTCGGGATGATCATGTCGGTGTCGACATTGACGATCGGCATGGGAGCGGCGACGCCGGTGAGCTTGGTGAATTTTTCCATGGCTTTGGCCCGTGTTTTCGTTGCGGGGGGATTTGCTGAGGCTCGGTTTACACAAAGCCGCGGGCAAATAAAAGGCAACTGTTCGTGCGCGCCGGCACAAGGGCGCTGTGCAAAACAGCTTCGAATTCACCGCCCGATGGTGCAGTCTGGTCCAATGGTGGAAAACTCCCACGTTCTCTATGCGCGCGAACTGGCGCTCGGCATTCCCGAATTCCGCCGCGTGCTGGTGGAATCCGGTCTCGGCGAAGTCCGGCCCGTCGATGACGAGGCAAGGCTGAAGGCGATGCTGGAGGGCGCCAGCCTGATCGTGACCGCCCGTCTCGACATGCCCCGTCTCGACAGGGCCGGTCTCGACATGGCCGGTCTCGACATGGGAGGCAGGCCGCTGATTGGCGTTGCCCGCTGCCTGACCGACTTTTCCTGGGTCTGCTACATCAGCGATCTTGCCGTCTCGGCCAAGGCGCAAGGCCTGGGCATCGGCAAGGGACTGATGGACGAGGTGGCCCGGCAGCTCGGACCGTCGGTCGCCATCAGCCTGATTTCCATGCCCGACGCTGTCGGATTCTATGAACGCATCGGCATGAAGCGCATGCCCGACGCCTTCTGGATCTCCCGCCAGCGCTGACTTTTCCTCTGTGATCCATCCATCGTCAACGGTGAGCGACCTTGTCGCTTGACATGCAACCAAATGGTTGCATATTAAAGCCATGAGCATGGATGCCGTCTTTCGCGCCCTGGCCGACCCGACACGCCGGCAATTGCTGGACAGCCTGCATGCCAGGAACGGACAGACGCTCAATGCGCTGTGCGCGGAGATGGCCATGACCCGCCAGGCGGTGACCAAGCACCTGGCGATCCTGGAAGAGGCGAACCTCGTCACCACCATCCGCCGGGGCCGAGGGAAGGAGCACTACCTCAACCCGGTTCCGATCAATGAGATCGCCGAACGCTGGATCGGCAAATTCGAGCGCCACCGGCTTGATGCATTGAGTGATCTGAAGAAACGCCTCGAAAGGGAAGACTGATGAGCAACAGCTTCGTTTACGTGACCTATATCCGCACCACGCCGGAGAAACTCTGGGAGGCGTTGACCGACCCGGAGTTCAACCGGCAGTTTTTCCTCTGCTCCTATCAGGAGAGCGATTGGAAAGTGGGCTCCAGCTGGAAGCTGATCTTCCCGGACGGCCGTGTCGCCGACAGTGGCGAGATTCTCGAGATCGACCCGCCACGACGCCTGGTCATCAAATGGCGCAATGAATGGATGCCCGAGATCAGGCAAGACGGCTACACGCGCTGCACCTTCACCATCGAGCCCGACGGCGAGCTGATGAAACTTGCCGTCACCCATGAGGCGGACGGCCCGCACAGGCTGATCGGCAATGTCGCCAAAGGCTGGCCGCTGGTGCTGGCCAGCCTGAAGAGCCTGCTCGAGACCGGCAAGGGATTCGAGCGTCCGCCATCGAAAGCTTGAACTCGTTTCGCTAGCGGAACAAATTTCACGTGGAGGCATCGATGATGCACGCTCTCAGGGTGCGGAGCATGACCAATGGCGAGACGATCATGGCATCGGCCGAGATCGGCGCGCCTCCCGAACGCGTCTTCAAGGCGCTGGTCGGCAAGGAAGCCGAGCAATGGTGGGGGTCAGCCGATACCTACCGGATGGTCGACTGGTCGGCCGACCTTCGCGTCGGCGGCCGCTGGACTGTTGTCGTGCGCACGGCCGGCGGTAGGGACCTGCCGGCCGGCGGCGAATTCCTCGAAATCGAAACACCGCGCCGGATCGTGCAGACGTGGGCCCATGGCTGGGACCATCCCACGCTTGGCCGGCGGCAAACCAGGGTCGCCTGGCTGCTGGAGCCTATCGCCGACGGCACGCGCGTCACCATCTGCCATGGCGGCTTTGGCGGGCGGCAAGAGGCGGCGGCTGAACATGCCGAGGACTGGGCCCGGGTGCTGGCCTGGCTGCAGGCGCATGTCGAGGCTGGAAGGCTGGCTGCGGCCTGATCGGCGTGCGGAGCGACGTCACGCCCCTCCGCACGCCTTGACCCACGCCTGTTCTGGTCCACATCCCATGCATGGGAAAACAGGCATGTTTCATAGGCACGGCTGGCTGGGGCATTCCGACACGATACAAGAATAATTTCCCGCAACCCGGATCGCATCTCGAACGCTACGCCCGGCACTTTCCGATCGTCGAGATCGACACGTCCTTCTACAAGCCGCACCGTCGCGAGACTTACGAACGCTGGGCACACGCCGTGCCGCAGCACTTCCGCTTCGCCGTCAAGATGCCGAAGGCGATCACCCATGAGCGCCGTCTCGTGGACTGCAACGAAATTTTGCAAAGCTTTCTCCAGGAGGTCGAAGGTCTCGGTGGAAAGCTGAGCGTGCTTCTGGTGCAGCTGCCGCCCAGCCTGTCCTTCGAGCCCGATGTCGCGAGCGATTTCTTCGACATGGTGGGCACCCGAACCGAAACTAGGCTGGTCTGCGAGCCGCGCCATCCCAGCTGGTTCGAAGCAGAGGCTGAAGCGCTTCTGGCCGATCGCCGGATCGCGCGCGTTGCCGCCGATCCCGCTCCGGTGCCACCTGCGGCGAGGCCGGGCGGCTGGCCCGGCCTCGCCTATTTCCGCTGGCATGGCGCGCCGCGCGTCTACTATTCCGACTACGATGCCGACAGCCTCGACCGGTTCAGCCGGCAAGTCGAGGCCGCCGCCGCTTCGGGTGCCGAGGTCTGGGGAATCTTCGACAATACGGCCGGAGGCAATGCGCTGGGCAACGCGCTCAAGGTTGACGCCCAGACTTCGTCATTCTAGGGCGAAGCAAGGAGCGCAGCGACGCGGCGCAGACCCTAGAATCCATGCCGCGACGTCGACTTATCGCGACAATACGCGCCAATCGGCACCCCCTTCGTTCTGCGCCGTTAGAACACTACGACAACGGTAACGGGATGGATTCCAGGGTCTCCGCGACGTCGCTTCGCTCCTGCTCCGCCCTGGAATGACGAAGAAACTGAGCGCCTGGCAAACCCGCGAGGCAGCCCCTGACCTCAAATCACATTCAATTCCCGGAAGGCCCGCCCTTCGGCGACGCGCGCGTAGCCAAATGCCGAGCAGTCGATCGTCCGGTAGCCGCCATGCACGATCAGTTCGGCCAGCGCCTTGCCGACCGCCGGCGCCTGTTGCAGGCCATGGCCGGAGAAACCGTTGGCGAACAGGAAATTCGTCACTTGCGGGTGCGGGCCGATCACGGCGTTCTGGTCCAGCGTGTTGTAGTCGTAGTGCCCGGCCCAGGCGCGCGTCGCCTTGATCGCCTCGAAGGCCGGGATGCGGGTTGCCAGCACCGGCCAGATCACCTCTTCGAACAGCGGCCAGTCGACGTCGAAGTCCCCGGGGTTGGCCGGGCCATCGCCCTCTTCCGGCTCGGCGCCGCCGGTGAGGTAGACCGAGCCTTCCGGCCTGACATAGATGCCGGAGGGATCGACCAGTAATGGCATGTCAGTGAATTTGTCCCGCGCGTCGAACACGAAGACGTTGCGCTTGCGCGGCTCGACCGGCAGCGAAAGCTGGGCAAGGGCGGCGACCTTGCCAGCATTCGGCCCGGCGGCATTGATGACGGTGCCGGCCTCGAGCCGATCGCCATTGTCGAGGCTGACGCCGGTGACGCGGTCACCCTGCCGCTCGACGCCGGTGACCGACGCGCTGATGAAGTCGATCTTCTTCTGCCGCAGCGCCTTGCGAAACAGCATCAGCATCGCATGCGCGTCGAACCAGCCCTCGCCGGTCCGGCCATAGGCGCCGGCGGTGATGCCTTCGGTCGACAGCCAGGGGAAGCGGCGCGTCAGCTGGTCGGCGTCCTCGAGCAGGATGTCGGCGCCCTCGGCGACCTGCGCTTCGTGGTTGGCTTTCAGGATCGGCAGCCCGGCCTCGCCGGCAAGGATGAGGTAGCCGCCCTCGCGAAAACCGATATCGGCGTCGGTGCCGAATTCTTCCTTCAGCCGCCGGAACAGTTTTAGCGTGAACTGCGACAGGCGGATGTTTTGCGGAATGGAGAATTGCTGGCGGATCGAGGCCATGGACAGCGTCGTCGCCGCATGGGCGAATTGCGGGTCGCGCTCGATCAGCGCGATCGAGCCGGAAAACCCTTCCTCGCGCAGATAGTAGGCGATCGAGGACCCGACGATGGCCCCGCCGATGATGACGATGTCGTAGCGCACTTTTTTCTCCGATCCGCCGCCCGCAATCTACGCGACCGGCAAAGTGATCTCGAAGCGCGTGCCGCGCTCGGAGTCAACCAGCCGGATCGTACCATCATGCGCTTTCAGGAGGGCCAGCACGATGCCAAGCCCCATGCCGGTGCCGCCCGTATCGCGTCGCGTGGTGAAGAACGGCTCGAAGATGCGCGCTTGGTTGCTTGGCGAGATGCCGGCGCCGTCGTCGCTGACCAGCACGGTCGCCTTGCCGCCGGCGCTTGCGGCGGTGATCGAAACCAGCGTCGCGCCGTGCCTGGCGGAATTGTCGATGAGGTTGGCAAGCACGATCGCCGCGTTCTCGGCCGAGATGCGCAAGGCCAGGTCGCCACCGGCCTTGACTTCAACCGCCAGCCTGGTGTCGACGGGAAGCAGGGCCAGCGCCGCGCCGACCGAGGTGCTTTCGCCGCTGGGTGCGAGGTTTTCGGCCCGCGCCAGGTCGAGCAGCCGCCGGACCAAAAGGTTGAGCCGCCCTGCATCGGTGACGATATTGTCGGAGAAGCGCCGCCGCTCGTCATCGCCCATCGCGCTGCCTGAATCGCGCAGCAGTTCGGCCGCGCCCTGGATCGCCGTCAGCGGCGATTTGAGTTCATGCGAGACATGGGTGGCGAAGGTCTGGATGGCGTCCGAGCGCGCCTGCAGTTTTTCGGCCATGTCGAGAAAGGCGGCGGAAAGCTCCGCCATTTCTCGCGTGCCATGGTGGTCGAGAGGCCGGATCGCGTCGCGCTCGCCGGCGGCGATGCGCTGGGTGCGGTCGATCAGCGCGTAGATCGGCCGGCTGACGGTGCGCAGGAAGACGAGGCCGATAAGCAGCGTGCCGCCGAGAATGGCGATCGCCGCCGCCGTCACCTTGCCGCGTTCGCCATAGAGATGTTTTATGATGTTGTTGGGCGTCCGCGAGACATAGACCACGCCGGCGACCTTGCCGTCGACGGCCACCGGCAAAGCGACGAAGACGCGCACCTTTGTGCCGCGGCTGACCGAATAGAGCGGCGGCGCCGGCTGGTTGGGGATGCGCAGCCGGAGCGCGCTGGCATAGCGCCCGGCAAGTGCTGCGCGCACCTCCTCGACCCCGGCAAGCGACTGCCCGGTCTCGTCGCGCCCGGCAATCACCACACCCCAGGGATCGAGCAGCCGGAAGCCGGCCAGCGTGGTCTTCTGCGTCGCGTCGAGAATGCCCGCCAGCCGCGCGCCGATCGTGGCGAAAGCGGGATCGACCGTGGCGGGGATCCCCGCCGGCCGGGTCGCAAGCACGTAGTCCGAGGCGAGATCGAGCTGCGGCTCGATCGGCCGATAGGGCGAATCGAGATTGGCGCCTCGGCTCGCATAGCCATTGGCCGGCGGCATCGCCACGCCAAGCTTTTCCGGTGAAATGCCGGCGTCGCGGACCTCCTGCGCATAGATGGCGGCGATGGCCGCGCCCTGTGCGATCAGTTCTGCCTCGGTCTGGCGGATCAGCTGGTTCTCATAGAGGCGGAAGAAGAACAGGCCGACCAGCGGCAGGGACATTACCAGGATCAGGATGGCGACGACGACCGTGGCGAGGCGCGGCCGCCATTTGCGGCCGACCCACTTGCTGCCAATCGACTTGCTTGATGTCGTCAGCCGCATCGGCCGAGCCGGAAGCCGACGCCGTGCACGGTCTCGATGACCTCCGGGCACCCCACGGCCGCCAGCTTGGCCCGGATATTGCGGATATGGCTGTCGACGGTGCGGTCGGCGACATGGATCTTGCCGGCATAGGCATTGGCCATCACCGCGTCGCGGTCGAGCACATGGGTGGGCCGCGCCAGAAACCCTTTCAGGATCGAGAACTCGATCGCCGTCAGGGCGAGCGGCTTGCCGTCGAAGGCGGCCGCGTGGCTGGCCGGCGCCAGGGTGAGCTTTCCCTGCGCGAACTGCCTGTCGTCGGCCGGTTCCGGCGCCGCCGGACGGGCGCGGCGCAGAATGACGTTGACACGGGCGACGAGTTCGCGCGGGCTGAACGGTTTGGTGACATAGTCGTCGCCACCCATTTCGAGCCCGAGGATGCGGTCGATCTCCTCGTCGCGTGCGGACAGGAACAACACCGGCACGTCTGATGTGTGACGCAGCCGCCGGCAGACCTCCAGCCCGTCCATCTCCGGCATGCCGATGTCGAGCACGACAAGGTCGGGTGTGCTTCGTTCGATTGCCTGCAGGGCGGCGGCGCCATCGGAGACGGCAGCCGTTTTCATGCCGGCCTTTTCCAGCGCGAAGCAGATCACTTCGCGGATATGCGGGTCGTCGTCGGCGACGAGGATGTGATGCGGCATGGATTAGCGATCCGGCACGAGTTCTGCGGCGCTGGGAACAATAGGCCGCCTGTTGTCGAGATAGCGAAGCAGGCGCCAGTCGCGGAAGCTCCAGCTTCGCCAGTTTTCCTGCAGGCTGCGATACCAGCCTTCATCGACACCGCGCAACCTTGCCAGTTCGCCGACGGCACCGGCATTGGCCGTCCCGCGCTGACGATCGGAGATGCGATCGAGCGCTGGAAACGCGTCCGGCCCGAGCGAGCGGAGATACCTGACGTCGAGCGGGATGCCTTGGCCGCTCATTTCGAGGGAATGGTCGACATTGCAGGTGGCGATCATGGCTGCGAAGTTGATGAAACAGCAGGCATAAAGCGTTAGGGATAACGTCAGAAGATTGGCGGAGAGCAGCCATTCACTGGATTTTCCGAGCGCGATACGGGCGATGATCAGCGCAAGGCCGGCCGCCACCAGTCCCATCCAGACGAAGGCGGCGACGCGCCAGTAGGTCAGCGCATAGATGCCGACATAGAGGTCGAGCCGCAGGATCGACGAGACGACCAGCATGATGTTCTGTGCCACCCAGGCATAGACCAGCCGGCGGATGAGCGGGTCGGCCGATGTTTCGCTGCCGGGCCTCAGCGCCGCAAGGACAAAGCCGGCGGCCAGCAGCGCGGTGACGATCAAGGGATAGGCGCCGCGATGCGCGTAGGCGGCGTAGCTCAAACCATCGGGAAGCGCGACCCCGCCCCACAGATAGGTGGCGTCGAGTCCGCTCTGCAGCGCAAACAGAATGTTGAAGACGATCAACGCGCGCAGGATGGCGGCCTTGCCGAAGACGATATCCTCGACGGCGTGCCTGTCGGCCGCTGGCTGGGCATCGGCAGGAGGGTGATTTGGCCTGGCGATGCGGCGCTGAAAGCGCGGCAGGCGTGGCCGCAGAAAGGCCCAGACGCCGGCAAGCACGAATAGCCAGAAGGTAATCCGCGTCAGCTGGATCAGGTCGAGCAGCTTGAAGACGTCGATCAGCGACAGCCACTCTTCGATGACCGGATTGGCGGCACCGAAAAGGGCGACGAAGACCGCGCCCAGCGTCAGCGGCATTACCCAGACCGCGATTGCCGCCAGCCTTATGCGATGTCCGCCGAACCGCCGCGCCGCTCTTCGCCACTGGAGAAAATCGCCGAGGAACCGGAACGGCGCCGCCAGTCCGAACAGCACGATCTGGCCGGCAATTCGCGCCATGCCGTGCCACGGGCGGCCGCTCAGCGAAAGCGCGAACGCCACCAGCGCGGCAAGCGCGACCGAGACGGACAAGGGACTGACAGTCTCGGCGAGCGGCAACAGCGCGACAAGCAAGGCGGCCGACTTGAGCCACATCTTCCCGTCGCTGAAGGCGGCGGGATGCACGGCAACCGCCGCGGCGGCAAGCAGCGTAGCGAACAGCAGAACCGTGATCCCGGCGGGCTGGCCGTAGAACAGGAAATCGGCGAGCGCGACCAGCAGCACGGCGACGCCGAAGCGGCTGCAATAGCTTGGCGCGGCGCGGAAGAAAGAGGTCATGGCCTGATCTTCCTGATGGCGTCCCATCGCCATGGCGATGGGCTCTTGCGGACAAATGGGATGGGAATTGCAGCGGGGTTGGCGCGTTGCGGGTCGACCAGCCACCAGCCTTCGCTGCGCAGCCGGTAAGGCAGACGGGGTTTTGCTCGCTTGTGCATGCCGCCTGTGTCGCAGGCCTGCAGGAAAGCGATGCGGCGGATCGGAGGAGGTTTTCGGCAGGCGCGTGCAGTTTTCGTGCAGGGCTGGCGGCTTGCCTCGACCAATCACACACGGCATAGATCTGGCATGACCGAAATCTACCGCCCGCGCCGCTCCGTGCTCTATGTCCCGGCCTCCAACGACAAGGCGCTGGCCAAGATCGCGCAGCTTGCCTGCGACGCCGTCATCATCGACCTCGAGGACGCCGTCGCCCCCGCCGACAAGATCGCCGCGCGCGAAAAACTGGCCGGCATTTTCGCCAACCGCCCTGATGCCAATGGCCGGCGACGCGAGATGGTGGTACGCGTCAACGCGCTGTCCAGCGAATGGGGCACTGACGACCTTGCGGCCGTGGCCAAGGCGGAGCCGGACGGCATCCTGCTGCCGAAGGTCGACACGCCGCGTGACGTGCTTGAAGTCGGCGATGTGCTGGACGATAATTTTGCCCCGGACAGCGTGAAACTATGGGCGATGATCGAGACGCCCAAGGCCATGCTCAACATCGGCGCCATCGCCGAACTCGGCCGCGACTCCGCCTCGCGCCTGGATTGTTTCATCGCCGGAACGAATGACCTGATCAAGGATACCGGCGTGCTGGCGACGCCGGATCGCGCCTATCTGCTGCCATGGCTGATGCAGATGCTGCTGGCGGCACGCGCCGGCGGGATCGACATGCTCGATGGGGTGTTCAACGAGTTCCGCGACCCGGATGCGTTCGCGCGTGAGTGCACGCAGGCAGCCGCCATGGGCTTCGACGGCAAGACGCTGATCCATCCATCGCAGATCGAGGCGGCCAACCGTGCCTTCGCTCCGTCGGCGCAGGCGCTGGCCGAGGCGCGCGCGGTGAAGGATGCCTTCGCGCTTGCGCAAAACAGTGGCACGGGCGTCATCGCGCTGAATGGCAGGATGGTCGAGCGGTTGCACTTGGCGCAGGCTGAAAAACTTCTGGCGAAAGCGGCCGCCATCGGCGCATGATATTCGCCGATTTGGGATACACGACAGGAATTGGACGATGAAACTCTACCGCTTTCTCACCGCCCCGGACGACGCCAGCTTCTGCCATAAGGTGACGGCGGCGCTGAACAAGGGCTGGCACCTGTTCGGCTCGCCGACCTACGCCTACGACAAGAAGACCAAGACCATGCGCTGCGGCCAGGCCGTGGTGAAGGATGTCGATGGCCAGGAATACGGGCCGGATACGAAGCTCAGCGACTGGTAGGGGAAAACGCCGAGGGCTATTCAGCCGCCTCTTCGATTTTCTCCATATCATCGTCCGACAGGCCGAAATGGTGGCCGATCTCGTGGACCAGCACGTGGGTGACGATGTCGCCCAGCGTTTCCTCGTTTTCGGCCCAGTAGTCGAGCATGGCGCGGCGGTAGAGCGTGATACGGTTCGGGCCTTCGCCTGTCTGCGGGTTCCAGCGTTCGGCGATGCCGCGGCCCTCGAACAGGCCGAGCAGGTCGAACGGCGTTTCCAGCGACAGGTCGTCCATGATCTCGTCGGTCGGGAATTCGGCGATCTGGATGACGATCTCGCCGGTCAGCTTGCGAAAATCCTCCGGCAGGTGGGCGTAGGCCTCCAGGGCAAGGAACTCCAATTCCTCCATCGAGGGCGCAAGTTCACCATGCCAGGTGCGGGTCTTGTAGATGCGGGCCATGCTTTGTCCTTTGATCCCGGCATATAGGCGTTCGCGCTGGTCGAGGCAAATGACGCCTGTACGCCGGTGTCGCGCAGGAAGAGGAATAAATTCCTTGATGAGCCTGCTTGACTCTTCCGATCCCCTCTGGAATCTATAGGAACATAACAGGAACAATCGTGAGTGAAAGCTGACCGTCATGGCGATGACCGCCGTGGCGCGGGAGACTGTTTTTGCCCTGCGCCGCCAGATCGCGAAGATCGAGGGAACGCTGCCCGAGCGCCTGCAGGCGCCGGCTGGCGCGCCCCTTGCTGACGCCGGCAGCGATCTGACGATCGTCCGGCGCGGGCTTGCCGCGGCCTTGCCGGATGCTTTCCTGCCCATCGGCATCGAGCGGCTCGATGCCGCGCTCAGCGGCGGCCTGCCGAAAGCCGCCCTGACCGAAATCCATGGCCTGGAAACCCGCGATGCGGGCGCCGTCGCCGGTTTCGCCCTGTCGATCGTCAGCCTGATCCTCAACCAGGCGCAGGGGCTGCCCATCCTGTGGATCGGGACATCGGAAATTTTCCACGAGGCCGGCTTTCCCTATGCCAGGGGGCTGCATGCCTCGTTCGGCATCGAGCCCCAGCAATTGCTGTTTTCCGAGGCGCCCAGGCTTGTCGATGCGCTGTGGATCGCCGAGGAGGCGGCCCGCATGACCGCGCTTGCAGCCGTCATCCTGGAGATCCGCGGCAATCCGCAGCGG
The DNA here is from genome assembly GCF_020165315.1 of Mesorhizobium sp. BR115XR7A. Taxonomy (NCBI): domain Bacteria; kingdom Pseudomonadati; phylum Pseudomonadota; class Alphaproteobacteria; order Hyphomicrobiales; family Phyllobacteriaceae; genus Mesorhizobium; species Mesorhizobium sp. BR115XR7A. Next base: position 183,593 of record NZ_JAIUHW010000011.1, on the reverse strand, counting down.
CTGGACCTGACCGCGACACGCCGCCTGCATGCGCGGGCGCAAGGTGCCGGCCGGCCGGTGTTCCTGCTGCGACAAGCGGCCGAGCCCGAACCGACGGCGGCGCCTGTTCGTCTGATTGTCGCTTCGGCGCCGGCCGTGCCGCGCGAAACAGTCGCCGGGCCGCTCGCCGGCTCGATCGGTCACCCGGCCTTCACCATCAGCATCGGCAAGAGCCGCACGGCCCTGCCTGGACAATTCACACTGGAGTGGAACCCCGATGAATGCAGATTCGATGAAAGAAGGGGCGAGGAAAGAAGCAGGGCAAGCAACGAATGGGCAGAGAATCCTGTCCCTGTGGTTTCCCTATCTCGCGACCGAAAGGATCCTGCGGCAGCGTCTGGGGAAATCCTGGCGTTCCCGGCCGCCGGATCATCCGCAGCCATCTCATCCACCGCTCGTGATCAGCCATCGCCAGGGCAACGCGCAGCGCATCGCGGCCCTCGACGCGCGGGCTGAGGCGCTGCACCTGAAGCGCGACATGGGGATTGCCGATGCGCGCGCCATGCATCCGTCGATCGACATCGTCGAAGCCGATCCGGAGGCCGACCGGCGCCTGCTCGAGGGCCTTGCCGACTGGTGCGACCGCTACACGCCGCTGGTGGCGCTGGACGGCATCGACGGCCTGTTCCTCGACGTCACCGGCTGCACCCATCTGTTCGGCGGCGAACGCGCCATGCTGGACGAAATCCTGTCGCGCTTCTTCCAGCAGGGTTTCGACGTCCGCGCCGGGCTTGCCGGCACGCCCGGGGCGGCCTGGGCGGCGGCCCGCTTTTGCGGCGACCGCATCGTTCCATCAGGCGAGGAGGAAGCCCTGCTCGCGCCCTTGCCGCTGGCCGCCCTTCGCATAGCGCCGGAAACCCGTACCAGCCTGGAAAGCGTGGGGCTGCGCACGGCGGGTGCCGTCATGGCGGCACCGCGCGCGCCGCTCGCCCGCCGCTTCGGCGCTTTGCTGCTCCAGCGCCTCGACCAGGCGCTTGGCCGTCTCGACGAGGCGATCTCACCGCGTCTTCCCGTCGCGCCGCTTTCGGTCGAGCGTCATCTCGCCGAGCCCGTCACGCTGACGGAGGAGATAGAGCGGCTGGTGGGCATGCTGGCGACGACCTTGAAGACCGACCTCGAACGCCGCGGCGAAGGCGCAAGGAGCCTGGCGCTACTGCTTTTTCGCGTCGACGGCGCCGTCAGCCGCATCGCGCTCGGCACCTCGCGGCCGATGCGCGAACCCTTGCTGATCCGGAAATTGTTCCATGAAAGGCTGGCGGCACTCGAGCAGCATATCGATGCCGGCTTTGGCTTCGACCTAGTGCGCCTCTCGGTGCTGGCCGTCGCCGCTTTCGACATGCAGCAGACCGATCTGACCGGCGAAGCGGCCGATGACGGCGCCGACATCGCCCTGTTCGCCGACCGTATCCGCGCCCGCCTCGGCGAGGGCGCGGTTCTGCAGCCGGTTCCCGTGGAAAGCCACCTGCCGGAACGCGCCGTCGCCGTCATTCCCTTCACCGAAGCCCCGCGCCGGACCACACCACCCAAGAAGCCGGACAGGATGCAGGCGCCGATGACCATCTTCCCGCCGGAACGACCGATCCGGCTGTTCCGTTCGCCCGAGCCCATCGAGGTGCCGGCCACCGAAATGCCGGAGGGACCGCCGCTGCATTTTCGTTGGCGCCGCGCGCTTTACCGTGTGACGCGCGCCGAAGGGCCGGAGCGCATCGCCGCCGAATGGTGGCGCGAGGCGCCGGGCGACGCGGCGGCGTCGACACGCGATTATTTCCGCATCGAGGATGCCGGTGGCCGCCGCTACTGGCTCTACCGGCAAGGCCTTTACGGCGGCGTCTCGCAAACCCCGCCGCGCTGGTTCATGCATGGGGTCTTCGCATGAACGCGCTGACCGTCATTCCTTATGCGGAGTTCGGCATCCAGTCGAATTTCTCCTTCCTGCGCGGCGCCTCCAAACCCGAGGAGCTGGTGGTCGCGGCCAAGCTCATGGGCTTCTCCGCGATCGGGCTCGCCGACCGCAACAGCGTCGCCGGCGTGGTGCGCGCCTGGCAGCAGGCCAAGGTCGAAAAGCTTGCCTACCATCCCGGCTGCCGGCTGGTTTTTGGCGACGGCACGCCGGACATTCTCGCCTATCCCAGGGACCGTGCGGGCTGGGGCCATCTGTGCCGCATGCTCACCCAGGCCAATCTGCGTGACGAGACCGAAAAGGGCGCCACCCTGCTCCGGCGCGACGACCTGCTCGAATGGGGGGACCGGATGTCGCTGGCGGTCCTGCCCGATCTGGCGGCCGGCGCGCAAGACAGTCTGGCTTTGCTCCGTGAACTCAGGGGTCGCTTCGGCAGGATCCTGCGGCTTGGCGTCTCACCCTGTTATGCCGGCCATGATCGCTTCCGGATCGAGCAGGCGGCGGCGTTCGCCGAGAGCACCGGCATCCCGCTGATGGCGACCAACGATGTGCTCTACCACACGGCCGAACGGCGCCCGCTGCAGGACGTGCTGACCGCGATCCGCCTCAATGTTCCGGTCGCCGAGGTGGGGCTGGAACTGACCGCCAATGCCGAACGCCATCTGAAGCCGCCGCTGGAAATGGCGCGCCTATTCCGCCGGTATCCGCAAGCGCTGGCGGAGACGCTGCGGTTTGCGCAAGAGCTGACCTTCTCGCTCGGCGACCTTCAGTACAATTATCCCGACGAGCCGACGGAATCGGGTCTCGGACCGCAGGCGGAGCTGGAGCGACTGGCTCGGGAAGGTGCGGCCCGGCGCTTTCCCGGCGGTATCCCCGCCAGCGTGATAAAACGAATCCAGGAAGAGCTCGCCCTGATCGAGCGGCTGAATTACGCCCGTTATTTCCTGACCGTCCATGACATCATCAAATTCGCCCGAGGCGAAGGCATTCTCTGCCAGGGCCGCGGCTCCGCGGCCAATTCGATTATCTGCTTCTGCATTGGCATTACCGAGGTCGGGCCGGACAAGATCGACACGCTCTTCGAGCGTTTCATTTCCGAGGAACGCAACGAGCCGCCGGATATCGACGTCGACTTCGAGCATGAACGGCGCGAAGAGGTGATGCAGTACATCTATACGAAATACAGCTCCAAACGCACGGCACTCGCCGCCGCCGTCATCAGCTATCGCGGCCGTTCGGCGCTGCGCGAAGTGTCGAAAGCGATGGGCCTTTCGGAGGATGTCAGGGCGTCTCTCTCCGGCTCGATCTGGGGTTGGTCGACCTCGGAACTCGGCGAGAAGGAAGCCAGGGCCGGCGGCCTCGACCGCAGGGATCCGGTGTCACGGCATGTGATGGAACGCGCCAACGAGATCATGGGCTTTCCCCGCCACCTCTCCCAGCATGTCGGCGGCTTCGTCATCACCAGGGACCGGCTCGACGAGATCGTCCCCATCGTCAAGACGGCGATGGACGAGCGCAAGATGGTCGAATGGGACAAGGACGATCTCGATTCGGTGAAAATCCTCAAGGTGGATATCCTGGCGCTCGGCATGCTGACCTGCCTCCAGCGCGCTTTCACTTTGCTCGAGACCCATTACGGCGTGAGAGACGATTATGGCAGGCCATTGACCCTGGATACGATCGCCAAGGAGGATTCCCGTGTCTACGACATGATCTGCCGTGCCGATACGCTCGGCGTCTTCCAGATCGAATCGCGTGCTCAGATGTCGATGCTACCGCGTCTCAAGCCGCGCGAATTCTACGACCTCGTCATCGAGGTGGCGATCGTACGACCGGGCCCGATCCAGGGCGACATGGTGCACCCCTATCTGCGCCGGCGGCAAGGCAAGGAAAAACCCGAATATCCCAAGGCGGAGCTGAAAGAGATTCTCGGCAAGACGCTGGGCGTGCCGCTGTTCCAGGAGCAGGCGATGAAGATCGCCATCGTCGCCGGCGGCTTCAAACCGGGCAAGGCCGATGAACTGCGCCGTGCCATGGCCACCTTCAAGCGCACCGGCACGATCGGCAATTATCGCCAGCAGATGATCGACGGCATGACAGGACGAGGCTACGAAAAGGACTTCGCCGAGCGCTGTTTCAAGCAGATCGAGGGCTTTGGCGAGTATGGCTTTCCCGAAAGCCACGCCGCCTCCTTCGCCCTGCTCGTCTATGCCTCCTGCTGGTTCAAGACCTTCTACCCGGACGTGTTCTGCGCCGCGATCCTGAATTCGCAGCCGATGGGCTTCTATCAGCCGGCGCAGCTGGTGCGTGACGCCCGCGACCATGGCGTCGACATCCGCGAGGTCGACGTCAATTTCTCCGTCTGGGACTGCACTTTGGAAAAGGCGCTTTTCGACCCGGCCCGCATCCTGCCGCGTCATGCCGAAATGCACGGTGTCATCGAGACTCAGCATGCGGTGCGGCTCGGCTTCCGGCAGATCAAGGGACTTTCCAAGGAACGCATGGAGGTTTTCGTCGAGCGGCGCGGCGCCGGCTACTCGACGGTCCGGGATGTCTGGCTGCGCTCCGGCCTCAATGTCGACGAGATCGAGAAATTGGCGCAGGCCGACGCCTTTCGTTCCATCGGCCTCGACCGCCGCGCGGCACTATGGGAGGTCCGCGCGCTTGACGGCAAGAGTGCCGCCGAGAAGCTGCCGCTGTTCGACCAGCCGGCGCTCAGCCTGCGCGAGCTGGAGCCCGAGACGAAGCTGCCGAAAATGCCGCTCGGCGAGCATGTCATCCATGACTACCGCTCGCTCGGCCTGTCGCTGAAGGCGCATCCGGTCGCCTTCCTGCGCGAGCGGCTCGACCGCGCCGGCATCACTCCCAATGCCAGCCTGCCTTCCGTGCGCGACGGCAGGCGGGTCTCCGTTGCCGGGCTGGTGCTGGTGCGCCAGCGCCCCGGCAAGGGCAACGCGATCTTTCTCACGCTGGAAGACGACAAGGCCGTCGCCAACGTCATCTTCTGGGAAAGGACCTTCACCCGTTTCCGGCCCATCGTCATGGGTGCCCGGTTTGTGAAGGTCACCGGAAAACTGCAGTCGGAATCAGGTGTCGTCCATATCGTCGCCGAGAAGATCGAGGACCTGACGCCCTGGCTGACCGTGCTGCTGGAGAAGGTCGGTGCGGCCGCACTGCCGGCCGCCGATCCTTCGGACCGCTCCGGCCAACCCGCAATTCGGCCCGCGATGCTGAAAGACGAACGGGATCTCGCAACGCTGTCGGAAGAGGCGGAGAGGGTCATGCCCAAAGGGCGTAATTTTCAGTAGGCCCGACCCACCTTCGTCATCCACGGGCGAGCAGGAGCGAAGCTCCGTCGCGGCGACCCGAGGACGACAAACGTGATGGGTTGCTCAGCCGTAGATCTGCTTGTGGATCTGGTAGAGCATTTCCGAACGGTCGGCGCGCATGTCGGCCAGATCGCGGCTGGAGAAGCTGTCGATTTCGGCGATGAGGCGATTGTAGTGCTTGCGCTTGGCGATGCTGGTGCGAGCGCGGGTCACGAGGTCGTTGAAGATCATAGCAAGGTTCCTTCTGTGCCGCATTCGGCGCGGCCGTTTCTTCCTCCCTTGATCGGTACGGATCATGACATAGGAATGGTGCGTTGCAAAAAGAAGATGTTGCAATGCACCATTGCAGCCAGCGCATAGCCGGTTAATGGCTTCCTAAGCTCCCGCACGACGCGCGGCCCGGGCCGGCAGGCGAGCCGCCTCCCATTTTGTCTTACAAATTAGCGTTACCCCGTCTTGCCAGATCGATTGCGGGCTGGCTTGATCCAATGTCACCTGATGCCTGGAGGAAACATGGCGGCCGCAGATTACTATGAAGTTCTCGATCCGCGTTTCGGGCGCCTGTTCAACGGCAACGCGCAGGTGGAGAAGCTGTTCACCGGCTGCCGGTGGGCGGAAGGGCCGGCCTGGTTCGCCGCCGGCCGCTATGTCGTCTGGTCGGACATTCCGAACAACCGCATGATGCGCTACGACGAGACGGACGGCAGAGTCAGTGTCTTCCGTCAGCCCTCCGGCAATTCCAACGGCAACACCGTCGACCGGCAAGGCCGGCTGGTCACCTGCGAGCATTCGGGCCGGCGCGTCAGCCGCACCGAGCATGACGGCTCGATCACCACCATCGCCGCCAAATGGAAGGGCAAGCCGCTGAACTCGCCCAACGACGCGGTGGTGAAGTCCGACGGCTCGATCTGGTTCACCGATCCGACCTACGGCATCGACACCGACTATGAGGGCGACAAAGCCGAGAGTGAAATCGGCGCCTGCCATGTCTACCGGGTCGATCCCGACACGGGCGATATCGAGGCTGTCATCACCGACATGGTCAGGCCGAACGGCCTTGCCTTCTCGCTCGACGAAAGCCTGCTCTATGTCGTCGACACCGGCCGCACGCATGGCGCCGAGAACCCGGCGCATATGCGGGTGTTCAACGTCGGCAAGCACGGCAAGAAGGTTTCCGGAGGCAAGGTGTTCGCCGACTGCACGGCCGGACTGTTCGACGGCTTCCGGCTCGACGCCGATGGGCGCATCTGGACGAGTGCCGCCGACGGCATCCATTGCTACGATCCCGACGGCACGCTGATCGGCAAGGTCAAGGTGCCGGAGGTGACCGCCAATTGCGTTTTCGGCGGCGCCAAGCTGAACTGTCTCTACATCGCCGGCACCACCTCGCTTTATTCGGTGCGGCTGATGGTGAATGGGGCCAAGACCTATTGAGTCTGCTGGAAACGCTTCTCTGGCGTCCCTTATTGGCCGTTTTGCGGGTAGCCACAGCGCCCGCTTCGCCGCGGCTTCCGGAGCCACCATCCTGCGGTTCGCCGGGGCGGAGTTCGAAGCCGCATGTCGGCGGTATCAGACACAATTCAAGGGGAGGGCGTCATGCCATTCGTCAACATCCGCATCGTCAAGGAAGTGATCGCCGCCGATCCGGCCGGCAAGAAGGCTGACATCGCCAGGAAAGTCACGGCGGCCATCATGGACGCCACCGGGCTTAGCAACGACGATGTCTGGGTGGTCTTCGAGGAAGTCAACGCCCGCGACTGGTATGTCGGCAAGACCGACGTGGAGACGTTGAGAGGCAAGAAATAATCCCAAGGCGCGATGAGCGCCGCAAATCCGGGCTCTGCTCAGGACGGTGAAGGTGCGGCGGCCGTATCCGCGCCTGCCGTGCGTCGGCCGACCGTACCTTCACCCGGCCGGCGCTTCGCCCAGCTCTCCAGCCAGTCGCGGCTTTGCATCTCGATCAGCCGCGATGCGGTTCGCTCGAATTCGAACACCTCGACGCCGCGCTTGGCCACATAAAGCGCGTGCGGTGGCGCCTCGGCGCTCACCACCAGCCGCGTATGATGGTCGTAAAGCGTGTCGATCAACAGGATGAAGCGTTTGGCCTCGTTGCGCTTGCCTTCGCCCAGTACCGGCACACGGTCGATGAAAACAGTCGAAAACCGCCCGGCGATCGCCAGGTAATCGCGCGCGCCGAGCGGCTTTTCGCAAAGGTCGGCGAAGGTGAAACGCGCCGCGTCACCAGCGGCGGCCGGCACCACCACCTTGCGTCCCTTCAGCGTCAGCGAGGTCTCGGCCGTCGGCGCACCGCGCGTCATCGCCTGCCAGGCCTCGTCGAGCGCCTGGTCGGCCGCCGCATCGGCCGGCGTGACATAGACCGGCGTACGGGCGAGCTTTTCCAGCCGGTAATCCTTGTCGCTGTCCAGCGACAGCACCTGCGCGTGGCGTTCCAGTATGGCGATGAACGGTAGGAAAAGCTGGCGGTTCAACCCGTCACGGTAAAGGTCTTGCGGCGCCACGTTCGAGGTGGCCACCAGTACGACCCCGTTGGCAAACAGTGCCGAGAACAGCCTGGACAGGATCATGGCGTCGGCGATGTCGGTGACCGAGAACTCGTCGAAACACAGCACCCAGGCCTGCTCGGCGAGCGCCTTGGCCACCGGCGGGATCGGATCGTCTTCCCTGACCGTGCCTTCCTTGCGCGCCTGCCGGTGTTTCTGGATACGGTCCTGCACATCGGCCATGAAGTCGTTGAAATGCACACGGCGCTTGCGCCTGACCGGCAGGAGCTCGAAGAACATGTCCATCAGCATGGTCTTGCCGCGGCCGACGCCGCCATGGATGTAGAGGCCCTTGACAGCTTCATGCGTCTCGCGCTTGCGCGCAAACAGCCAGCCCAGTGCACTGGACTTGTGCGCCAGCCGCTTGGCCGAGATCTCGACGGTCAGCCGGTCGAGCGCGGCGGCGATCTCTTCCTGCGCGGCATCGCGCTCGATCGCGCCTGATACCACCAGATGGTCGTAGCGCTGCCGGACGGTCGGATGTGTCTGAAGGCCGTCACGCAGATGCATCGATCACGTCATTGTTCAGAGCAGGATGCCCAGAGAAAGGGTGCGCCGAGATCGAGGTCACGCCGCCGGCATCACCTGAATGTCGGCATCTCCTACCTCGTAAGCGAGATCGGTTGCCCGTTGGAAGTCTGGCCGTCGAATTTCAAGCCGCCCGACGAATAGAGCCGCGCCAGCGAACCGCCATTCTCGTCATAAAGCGTCAGCTGCTTGCCGGCGACGTTCCACGACTTGATGCCGTCGATCGGCGCCGGGCAATGCAGCGGCCCGGCGCGGAAACCGGCGCCGAACTTGGTCTGCGGCGTCGCCACCTTGCAGCTCTGGCCGGAGACGCTGACGTTCCAGACACCGGCGACGGCCGCCGCGCTGAGATCGGCGGCACCCGCGGGCGCCGCGCCGTCCGGCGGCAGCGAAGCAACCTGCGTGTTGGCCGGCGCGGTGGGGAACCGCGACGGGTCGGTGGTGCCGGGTGAGGCCGGCGGCGGCAGCTGGTTGGAACTCACCTGGCCGGCGGGGGCTGGCTGCAGCGGCGCCGGTTGCTGGTCGTCCATCGACGAGAAGCGTGAGGTTGAGCAGCCGCTCGCAACGAGTGCCGCCAGGGATACGGCCACCAGGCCGCCTTTCGAAAAATTCATTACAACCTCCGTCGGATCCGGCTGGGGGGAAACCGTCCGCGCAATTTCACCTCCACCAAGATGGAGAAGGTGGCGAAATTTCAACCCGATATGGTTAAAATAGGGTTTGTGGTATGAATTGTTGCAAATTTATCGCACTCACCCGGCGAGCGGCGCACTCGGCACGAACACATATCCGTCCGGTCCGACGATATAGCACTCGCGCAGACCATGCGGCTTGTCGATCGCGCCGGCCAGCACGATGTGGCCATGCTCCAGCGCCGCCGCCTCGATCGCGTCGGGCTCCGCGCCATAGAGACGCAGTTCGATGCCGGCACCGCGCGTCTCCGTACCCGCGATGGAGCCCGTCATGGGATTGTCGAGATAAGAATGGTCCGCATGCAGCATGAACACCGATCCCAGAAGCTCGAGCGCGGCGAAATCCTCGTCGGCATAGACGATGCGGGCGCCAAGCACGTCACCGCAGAAGGCTTCCATCGCCGCCATGTCCGATACCAGCAGATTGACGCCGATGCCGCGCGGCAGCGAGCGGCCGAAATCCTCGGCCTTCATCCAGGGTGTCTTGGTCCGCTTCATCGCCATGGCGTCTTCCTCCTGATGCCGCGATCCTAGCCGAGACCGCCTTGCCGCCCTTGGCCTTCGGCCGGCAAACGCTTGCGCCAGGCGCGTCAGGGCTTATGTCTATGGCCAATTCCAGGAAAGGTGTGCGGCGATTTCCCCGGGAAAACGCGCAGCACTTTCCCCCTGGGAACTGAGTGAAAACAAAGAGTTCACCGAAACCCGCCGGAGCGCAGACCTTGGCCGCCAGAAAGAAAGCCGCCAACCGCTACTACAGCGGCCCGCCCAGCGACCATTTCGACGGCAGCCTGTTCTTCAATCCCGGCGGCCGGATGCCCGGCCCCTTCAAGGATTTGCTGAAATGGCAGTTCAGCGGCCAGCGCTCGAAATGGCCGGCTGCCAGCCCGAGCCCCTTTGCGCAGGCAAAGCCGGCGGCGGCGGTCGAAGGCGCCGATCTGATCGTGACCATGGTCGGCCATTCGACCTTGCTGATCCAGACAGCCGGGCTGAACATCCTTACCGATCCGGTCTGGTCGGAGCGCACATCGCCGTTCTCCTTTGCCGGACCCAGGCGCGTCAATCCGCCGGGTATCGCCCTTGGCGATCTGCCGGCGATCGACCTCGTGCTGGTCAGCCACAACCACTATGACCATCTCGACCTTGCCACGCTGAGGCAGTTGCAGGAGAAGCACGATCCGCTGGTGGTGACGCCGCTCGGCAACGATGCCATCATCGCCGCCGCGGTGCCCGGGATGCGGCTTTCCGCGCATGACTGGGGCGACAGGGTCGATGTCTCCGACGGCACCGCTATCCACGTCGAGCCCGCGCATCACTGGTCGGCGCGCGGGGCGCGCGACCGGCGCATGGCGCTGTGGGCCGGCTTCGTCATCGAGACGCCGGGCGGAAAAATCTATTTCGCCGGTGATACCGGCTTCCACGGCGGCATCAACTACCGGCTGATGGCGGAGAGGCATGGCGGCTTCCGCTTCGCCATCCTGCCGATCGGCGCCTACGAGCCGCGCTGGTTCATGGCGCCGCAGCACCAGAACCCCGAGGAAGCGGTCCAGGGCATGTCGTTGTGCAACGCAGCCTTCGCCGCCGGCTGCCATTGGGGCACGTTCCAGCTCACCGACGAGCCGTTCGACGAACCGGTGCGGAAGCTGGCCGAGGCGCTGGACGGCCGAGGCATCCCACAGGAGCGCTTTCGCGCCTTGCGACCCGGCGAGATCTGGGAAGTGCCCCGGATATGATCGCCTCGATGGCTGGAATGACCGTTTACGCTGCCATGGTTTTCGCTGATGGTCATCCGCGGACAGGATAGGGGGAATCAGATGAAGTCAATCATGGCAGGTCTTTTGGCGCTGGCGGTCTCTGTGCCGGCGGCTTTCGCGGGCGAGATCAGCGATCGGGCGGCCGAGGCCGAGAAGCTGCTCCAGTCGGGTGATGGCGCCGGTGCGCTGGAGAAATTCAGCAGCGCCCAGGAAGCGCTCTGGCAAGCGATGCCGCTTGGCGTCCTGAACGTCAAGCAAGTCGACACGGCCTCCGGCTTCGGTATCTACAGCGAGCGCGCCAACCACATCTACAAGCCCGGCGAGAAAATCGTGCTGTACATGGAGCCGGTCGGCTATGGCTACGGCAAGGACGGCCTCGGCAACAGCATGATCGCGCTCTCTGTCGACATCACCATCGTGTCCGCAGCCGGCGAAACGCTCGGCACAATGGAGAAGGTCGGCCGTGTTCAGATCGCCTCTCGCTCGCACAATCGCGAACTGTTCTTCAAACTCGACCTTACCCTCGACGGCCTGCCGGCCGGCAAATACCGGTGCGACTTCGTCATGCATGACGAGAATTCGAGCAAGACGGCCCCCTTCAGCACCGATATCGAGATCGCCGGCTGAGGCGATGCCGGGAAAACCACCGATGTCCGATGGGAGACGGCATCGGCGGGGACGAAATCCGCGTCGGGCGTAATGTCTTCATCAATCAGAACTGCACTTTCTACGACCTCGGCTGCCTCGACATCGCCGACGCTATCTCCCGGCATCGGGAACCCAAGCACGACAGCCGCGTTTTTCAACCGGTTTCAATGTGTCCGGCTTGCGAGGCTTTCCCATGCTCAAATGGATCATCATTCTCCTGATCATCGCCGCCGCGGCGAGCCTGCTCGGCATGCCGGCGCTGGCGGGCGCGGCCGCCACTGGCGCGCGCATTCTCATCGGCATCGTGCTCATCATCTTCCTGTTGATCTTGCTTGGGGTCTTTGCGGTGACGTAAGTCCCGCACCTTCGCCGTGAAAGCGGCTGCGCACTGGTAATTCCTGCCCGTTTCCGCCATATAGCGCCGAACGGACATGGAATTTCGGAGCAATGGCAGGCACGGCCCCTTTCGCCAAGATGAATGGCATCGGCAACGAGATCATCGTTGCCGACATGCGTGGCCGTGCGGATCGGGTGACGGCCGCGGCTGCCATCGCGCTCAACGCCGATGCCTCGACGCGGTTCGACCAGATCATGGCGATCCACGACGCCAGGACGCCGGGCACCGCTTATTTCGTCGACATCCTGAATTCCGACGGGTCGGGCGCGCAGGCCTGCGGCAACGGTATGCGCTGTGTCGTCCAGGCGCTGGCCGCCGAGACCGGCGAGAAGACCTTCACCTTCGAAACCGTGGCCGGGATCTTGAACGCCCGCGAACACGCGGACGGCTCGATCTCGGTCGACATGGGCACGCCGCGCTTCGGCTGGCGCGACATCCCGCTGGCCGAGGAGTTCCGCGACACCCGCATGATCGAATTGCAGGTCGGCCCGATCGACGCGCCGGTGCTGCATTCGCCTTCGGCGGTCTCGATGGGCAACCCGCACGCCATCTTCTGGGTCGACGCCGATGTCTGGACTTATGAACTCGATCGTTTCGGCCCGCTGCTCGAAAACCATCCGATCTTTCCTGAGCGCGCCAACATAACCATCGCGCAGGTGACCTCGCCCGACTCGATGATCATCCGCACCTGGGAGCGTGGCGCCGGGCTGACCAAGGCCTGCGGCTCCGCCTCGTGCGCGGCTGTGGTTGCCGCCGCGCGCACCAGGCGCACGGGCCGCAGCGTCAATCTTTTGACCCCCGGCGGCGGTACGCTGCATGTCGAGTGGCGCGAGGACGACCACGTCATCCTGACCGGCGCGGCCGAGTGGGAATTTTCCGGCAGCTTCGATCCGTCGACCGGACAATGGGCCCGCGACACCGAAAGCGCGGCGTGATGTCCGCTCTTGCCAAGGACGTCGACGTGGCGAAGGAGCCCGGCTGCATCGACGTGGTGACTTTCGGCTGCCGTCTCAACACCTATGAGTCCGAAGTGATGCGGCGCGAGGCCGAAAATGCCGGCCTCGGCGCGCTGGATGGCGGCACCGTCATCTTCAACACCTGCGCAGTCACTGGCGAAGCGGTGCGCCAGGCCAGGCAGGCGATCCGCAAGGCGCGCCGCGACAACCCGGCCGCGCGCATCATCGTCACCGGCTGCGCCGCGCAGACCGAGCCCGAAAAATTCGCCGCCATGGACGAGGTCGATCTCGTGCTTGGCAACGAAGAGAAGCTGAAGGCCAATTCCTATCGCGCGCTGCCGGATTTCGGCGTCAACGACACCGAGAAGGCGCGCGTCAACGACATCTTTTCGGTGCGCGAGACCGCCGGCCACATGGTCGACGCCATCGAGGGCCGGGCCCGTGCGTTCGTGCAGGTGCAGAATGGCTGCGACCATCGCTGCACCTTCTGCATTATCCCCTATGGCCGCGGCAATTCGCGCTCGGTGCCGATGGGCGCCGTGGTCGAGCAGGTCAAGCGGCTGGCGGGCAACGGCTACGCCGAGATCGTGCTGACCGGCGTCGACATGACGTCTTTCGGCGCCGACCTGCCAGGCGCGCCGAAGCTCGGCAAGCTGGTGAAGACCATCCTGCGTCAGGTGCCCGACGTAAAGCGGCTTAGGCTGTCCTCCATCGATTCGATCGAGGCCGACGACGACTTGCTCGATGCGCTCGCCACAGAACCCAGGCTGATGCCGCATCTGCATCTGTCGCTGCAGTCGGGCGACGACATGATCCTGAAGCGCATGAAGCGCCGGCATCTGCGCGATCAGTCGATCCGCTTTTGCGAGGATGTGCGCAAGCTGCGGCCCGACATTGTCTTCGGCGCCGACATTATCGCGGGTTTCCCGACCGAGACCGAAGCCATGTTCGAGAATTCGCTGGAGATCGTCGAGGAGTGCGGCCTGACCCATCTCCACGTCTTCCCGTTTTCGCCGCGCGAAGGCACACCCGCCGCGCGCATGCCGCAGGTCCGCCGCGAGTTGGTCAAGCAGCGCGCCGCCCGGTTGCGCGCCGCCGGCGAAGCGGCCTACCAGCGCCATCTGTCCTCGCTCGCCGGCAGCCGTCAGTCGGTCCTGATCGAGCGCGACGGCCTTGGCCGCACCGAAGGGTTCACGCTTGCCGCACTCGGCACCGGCGCGCCGGGAGAGATCGTCGAGGCTGATATAACCGGCCACGACGGGATCAGGCTCATAGCCACCCCCCTTGCCGCCCGCGCCGCCTGAGAACACAAAAGCATGGCTGGTTTTTTCAAGAAGATATTTTCGTTCGGCAAGAAGGAGGTGGTCGAGGAGCGCATCGACGAGACCGCCCCGCTGCCGCCGATCAAATGGGACCAGCTCGACGCGCTGAAGCCGGCGGCCGAGCAGGCCTTGCCGGAGTTTTTGAAGCGCGAGGAGCCTGTGGCGGAAGCCGCGCCGGCGACCGTGCCTGCTCCGGTCGAGGCCGCGCCCGGGCCGCAGCCCGAGGAACCCACACCCGAGGAACCCACACCCGAGCCTGCGCCGACCATTCCGCCCGCGCCGGAGCCGACGGTTCCGTCAGAACCGGAGCGGCAGCCGGAGCCTGCGCCGGAAGAGAAACCGGCACCCGCGCCCGAAACGCCCGAAACGCCTGAACCGCCCGCGCCCGAAGAGGTCCCGCCGCCGCCCGTTGCTCCCGAGCCCACACCCGAACCCCAGCCGCAGGAGATCCCGCCGGCGCCATCGGAGCCGGAGATCGTTCCCTCGCGTCCGGAGAGGCGACCGGAACCCGCGCCCGTCGAAGTGCCGACGCCGCCAGTCGAAGTGCCGGCCGAGATACCCGCACCGGTCGAGGTGCCGTCGGCGTCGCCGGCTGAAGTGCCTCCGTCGGCGGCCGCCGTCGAGCAGCCTTCAGGGGCCGGCGCTGCCCCTCATCCGCCTGCCGGCACCTCCCCGTATAGGGACGGGGCGAAGGAAGGGGCTTCAGCACCACCCTCGCCCGGTTTGCGGGGAGAGCATGAAGGAAAGCGCGGACCTGCCGTCGAAGCGGCGCTCGAAGCGCCACCAGCTGAAATCGCCCCTCCCATTCGCCAGCCTGCACCGGTCGAGACGCAGCCGGTCGTTGCCGAGGTCGCGCCCGAGCCTCAATCGGTCCCGCGGCCCACCCCGGAGCCAAGACCCGTTCCCGGCAAGGTGACGGTCGCCAGGAAGGTCGAGCAGAAGGCCGAGCCACAGAAGGCGCCGGAACCGGCGCCGAGGCAATCCTGGTTCCAGCGCATGCGGGACGGGCTAGCCCGGTCCTCGCGCGAACTGACCGGCAACATTGCCGGCGTCTTCACCAAGCGCAAGCTGGACGAGGAGACGCTGCAGGACCTGGAGGACGTGCTGATCCGCGCCGATCTCGGCGTCGAAACGGCGCTGCGCGTCACCGATTCACTGGCCTCCAGCCGCTACGGCAAGGATGTTTCCGATACCGAAGTGCGCGCCGTCATGGCGGCCGAGGTGGAGAAGGTGCTCGCGCCGGTCGCGAAACCACTCGAGCTCGACCTCTCGCACAAGCCGCATGTCATCCTGGTGGTCGGCGTCAACGGCACCGGCAAGACCACGACCATCGGCAAGCTCGCCGCCAAGCTGACCGATGGCGGCCTGTCGGTGATGCTGGCCGCCGGCGACACGTTCCGCGCCGCCGCCATCGAACAGCTGAAGATCTGGGGCGAACGAACGAAATCGCCCGTCATTGCCTCGAAGCTCGGCGCCGACGCCGCCGGTCTCGCCTACGATGCCTTCGAGCGGGCAAAGGAAGCCGGCTCCGACGTGCTGATCATCGACACCGCCGGCCGGCTGCAGAACAAGACCGAACTGATGGCGGAGTTGGAAAAGATCGTCCGCGTGCTGGGCAAGCTCGATCCCGAAGCGCCGCACACCGTGCTGCAGACGGTCGACGCCACGACCGGCCAGAACGCGCTCAACCAGGTCGAGATCTTCCGCAATATCGCCGGCGTCAACGGCCTGGTGATGACCAAGCTGGACGGCACGGCGCGGGGCGGTATTCTGGTGGCGATCGCGGCAAAACATAAATTGCCGGTCTATTTCATCGGCGTCGGCGAACAGGTCGACGACCTCGAACCGTTTTCCGCAAGCGAATTCGCCAGGGCGATCGCTGGAGTGGCTTGAACAAGGCACGATGCCGGAAGTGAGGCTTCCGGATTGGATCGTGCGTTAGAAGGAAACCATGAACCCACCCATTCTCGAACGCGATCCGTCCGACCCGCAGAAAGAGAAGAAGGAAGGCATCAATCCCGTGCTCAAGCTGGCGCTGGAGCTCGGGCCGCTGCTCGTCTTCTTCTTCGCCAATGCGCGCGGCGAGTGGCTGACGCAGAAATTGCCCGTGCTGGCTGAATTCGGCGGCCCGATCTTCGTCGCCACAGGCCTGTTCATGGCCGCGACCGCCATCGCGCTGATCGCCTCATGGCTGCTCACCCGCACCTTGCCGATCATGCCGATGGTGTCGGGGGTCGTCGTTTTCATCTTCGGCGCGCTGACGCTTTATCTGCAGGACGATATCTTCATCAAGATGAAGCCGACCATCGTCAACACGCTGTTCGGCGGCGTGCTGCTTGGCGGCCTGTATTTCGGCCGCTCGCTGCTCGGCTATGTCTTCGAGTCCGCATTCAAGCTCGATGCCGAAGGCTGGCGCAAGCTCACCTTCCGCTGGGGCCTGTTCTTCCTGTTCCTGGCCCTCGTCAACGAAGTCGTCTGGCGGAATTTTTCCACCGACGCCTGGGTTACGTTCAAGGTCTGGGGCATCATGCCGATCACGCTTCTTTTCACCTTCAGCCAGATGCCGCTGATCCTGCGCCACTCGCTGGACGACAAGGCCGGCGGCGAAGAGAAAGTCGGGAAATAGGGCTGTAAAGGGGAGAGCCATGGAATTCGTCACCACCCAGGAGGATCTGCGGACGATCTACAAGACGCCGCGCCCGACCGATGGCTCGATCCGCAAGGAATTGAAGGCGCTGGACGCCCATTGCCGCTCCTTCATCGGCAAGAGCCCATTCGTGCTGATCGGCTCGTCCGATGGCGAAGGCAATGCCGACGTCACCCCGAAAGGCGACAAGCCCGGCTTCGCCGCCATTCTCGACGAGAACACCATCGCCATCCCCGACCGGCCCGGCAACAACCGGCTGGATACGCTGGAAAACATCATCCGCAATCCCTCGGTCGGGCTGCTCTTCCTCATACCAGGCATGAACGAGACGCTGCGCGTCAATGGCGATGCCCGCATCACCGTCGATGCCACCTTGCGCGAGCGCCTTGCGGTCGGCGGCAAGGAGCCGCAAAGCGTTATCGTGATAGTGGTCAAGGCCGCTTACATGCATTGCGCCAAGGCTTTCATGCGCTCCGATTTGTGGAAGCCCGACAGCTGGCATGATCGCGCCACGCTGCCGACGCTCGGCCAGATCCTGCGCGACCAGTTGGCACTGGCCGATTCGGCCGAGGCGACCGACCGCTGGCTCGATGGCGAGTACAAACAGACGATGTGGTAGGGTTGTCGGCCCCCGATTCGTCTGGACTGGTCCGCCTTGCTCAACCTCATTGCGATATCCGGCAGCCTGCGGGCGGCCTCCACCAATTCGGCCCTGGTCGCGGCACTGGCGCTGAACACGCCAGCGGGCTGTCGCGTCACCGTCTATGACGGGCTTGGCCGGCTGCCGATCTTCAATCCCGACGACGAGGGCGAGCGGACGCCGCGTGAGGCCTCCGATCTGATCGAGGCCGTCACCGGCGCGGACGGTGTCGTCGTCTCCTGTCCCGAATATGCCCATGGCGTGCCTGGCGGGCTTAAGAACGCGCTCGACTGGCTGGTCTCGCGTGACGCCGCCGTCGGCAAGCCGGCGATGCTGGCGCACGCCTCGCCACGCTCGCTCTACGCCCGCACGGGGCTGGCGGAGATCATGCGCACCATGTCGTTCGCGCTTTGCGAAGAAGCCATGCTCGAGGTCTCGCTCCTCGGCAAGAAGCCGGCGGAGGTTGAAAGTATCCTGCGAGAGCCGGCAAACGTGCGGGCAATTCGCGATAGCCTGTCAGCCTTCGCGGCCTTCATCCGCTCGCGCCAAATTTGAGCGGACTCGCGCCAAATTGAGCGGTCGCCATCGTGTCGTCGTCCTGGAAGGACCGGAGGCGTCGGCCAATCGCTACAGCCGATAGACGTACATCACAAAGGTCTCCGCCTCGCCATGCGCCTCCTTGCGCCCCTCATAAAGTGCGCGGGCGGGCAGATTGTCCGGCTCGGTGCCGACCCAGGCCTCTTCGCAGCCATGCTCGCGGCCGAGCGCGAACATGGCGTCGAGCATTCCGCGCGCGATGCCTTGGCGCTGGAAGGCTGGCGAGACGCCGACCTCGTCGACATAGAGTTCGGTCGCCTTGTCCGGATGGCGGTGCATGACCGCCGCGCATTGGCCGACGACAACGTCCTCGGCCAGGGCCACGATCATGAAATGGCCCGATTGCGCGAGATAGCTTGCCAGGCGATCGGGCCGCACCGGCTGGTCGAACACGTCGTCGGCAATCCGCATCACAAGGGCGTCATCTCCGGGATAAAGCCTTCTGATCTCAATCGCCATTGTGTAAATTCTCCCAAGTCGGCTTACAAACTTTGACGTTTACGTAAATCCCGAAGACACTAACCGATTGAAACTGCAGGGGTCGAAATAATCGTTTGAATTTATTCCGCACCAGAGTTATTGGGTGCGGGAAATTCGCGGTTCCCCGCAGCAGTCCGGCCTCTTCCTCGACGCCGTGTTGGCGCGTCACAGACAAAGGGAAATCATCCTCACATGGCACGCAACAAGATAGCGCTTATCGGCTCTGGCATGATCGGCGGCACGCTCGCCCACATGATCGGCCTCAAGGATCTCGGCGACGTGGTCCTGTTCGATATCGCCGAGGGTATCCCGCAAGGCAAGGGGCTCGATATCGCGCAGTCGTCGCCGGTCGATGGTTTCGATTCTCGGCTGACCGGCGTCAACGACTATGCCGGCATCGAGGGCGCCGATGTCTGCATCGTCACCGCCGGCGTGCCGCGCAAACCGGGCATGAGCCGCGACGACCTGCTGGGCATCAACCTGAAGGTCATGGAGCAGGTCGGCGCAGGACTGAAGAAGTACGCGCCGAAGGCCTTCGTCATCTGCATTACCAATCCGCTCGACGCCATGGTGTGGGCGCTGCAGAAGTTTTCGGGCTTGCCCAAGACCCATGTCGTCGGCATGGCCGGCGTGCTCGACAGCGCGCGCTTCCGCTACTTCCTGGCCGAGGAATTCAAGGTTTCGGTCGAGGACGTCACCGCCTTCGTGCTCGGCGGCCACGGCGATTCCATGGTGCCGATGATCCGCTATTCCACGGTGTCGGGCATTCCGCTTCCCGACCTGATCAAGATGGGCTGGACCTCGAAGGAAAAGCTCGACCAGATCGTGCAGCGCACCCGTGACGGCGGCGCCGAGATCGTCGGCCTCCTGAAGACCGGCTCGGCCTATTACGCGCCGGCGGCCTCGGCGATCCAGATGGCCGAATCCTATCTCAAGGACAAGAAGCGCGTGCTGCCTTGCGCGGCACACCTCTCCGGCCAGTATGGCGTCAAGGGTACCTATGTCGGCGTGCCCGTGGTGATCGGCGCCGGCGGTGTCGAGCGCGTCATCGAGATCGACCTTAACAAGGCCGAGCAGAAGATGTTCGAGGCATCGGTGGCGACCGTGCAGGGCCTGACCGAGGCCTGCGTCAAGATCGCGCCGCAGCTCGCCTCGAAATAACCCGCCCAAACGTCACCCCGGCAAAACGACCTGGAGATAGTTCCCGATGAACATCCATGAATATCAAGGCAAGGCGCTGCTGAAGAGCTTTGGCGCGCCGGTGGCCGAAGGCGTGCCGGTTTTCAAGGCAAGCGAGGCGGAAGCCGCTGCACAGGCGCTGCCCGGCCCACTCTATGTGGTGAAGAGCCAGATCCATGCCGGCGGCCGCGGCAAAGGCAAATTCAGGGAACTCGGCCCCGACGCCAAGGGCGGCGTGCGGCTGGCGAAGTCCGTCGCCGAGGTGGTCGCCAACGCCAACGAGATGCTCGGCCACACGCTGGTGACCAAGCAGACCGGCCCGGCCGGCAAGCAGGTCAACCGCCTCTATATCGAGGACGGCGCCGACATCGAGCGCGAACTCTATCTCTCCATTCTGGTCGACCGCTCGGTCGGCCGCATCGCCTTTGTCGTCTCGACCGAGGGCGGCATGGACATCGAGGGCGTCGCGCACGACACGCCGGAAAAGATCATCACCGTCGCCATCGATCCGGAAAAGGGCGTTACGGCTGAGGACGTCAAGGCGCTCAACGATGCGCTGAAGCTCGACGGCGACGCGGCCAGGGACGGCGGCACGCTGTTCCCGATCCTCTACAAGGCCTTCGTCGAGAAGGACATGAGCCTGCTCGAGGTCAACCCGCTGATCGTCATGAAGGATGGGCATCTGCGCGTGCTCGACGCGAAGGTGTCGTTCGACAACAACGCGCTGTTTCGCCACCCAGATGTGCTCGAACTGCGCGACACGTCAGAAGAGGACGAGAAGGAGATCGAGGCGTCGAAATACGACCTCGCCTATGTCGCGCTCGATGGCAATATCGGCTGCATGGTCAACGGCGCCGGCCTTGCCATGGCGACGATGGACATCATCAAGCTCTATGGCGCCGAACCCGCCAACTTCCTCGATGTCGGCGGCGGCGCTTCCAAGGAGAAGGTGACGGCGGCGTTCAAGATCATCACCAGGGATCCGGCGGTCAAGGGCATCCTGATCAATATCTTCGGCGGCATCATGAAGTGCGACATCATCGCCGAGGGTGTGATTGCCGCGGTCAAGGAAGTCGGGCTCAAGGTGCCGCTGGTCGTGCGCCTGGAAGGCACCAATGCCGAGCTTGGCAAGAAGATCATCAACGACAGCGGCCTGAACGTCGTCTCGGCCGACGATCTCGACGACGCGGCCAAGAAGATCGTGGCGGCGGTGAAGGGCTGAGCCGGTGCCTCCACGCAAGATAAACCTGGTCGAGGCGGCGGATCGGACCATCACTGAGGTCTTCGATCCGCATATCGCCGGCGACGTGAATGACAGCCAGGCCAAGGTCGCCAAGTTCGGCGAGGTCTTTGACTGGCATGCGCATGACAATGAAGACGAAGCCTTCCTCGTGCTGCGCGGCAGGATCGCCATTGATTTTCGCGACGGGCCGATCGAGCTCGGCGAGGGCGACTTCATCGTCGTACCGCGCGGCGTCGAGCATCGGCCGCGTTCGCTGACATCAGAGCCGGTGGTGCTGATGTTCGAACCGGCGACGACACTCAACACCGGCAATGCCAAGAGCGATCTGACGGTCGCCGATCTGAAGCGGCTCTGACCGATGAACGCCTCGCCCTTCTCTTCGCTCTCGGCCGATCACCAGCTCCTGCAGGCTTTGGTCGGTGCTTGGCGCGGCGAGGAGGAGGTCGCGGATACGCAGTGGGCCGATGGCGGCATGGCGACGAGCGAAGTGACAGCGGAAGCGCAGTTCGGCGGTCTGTTCGTGGTGCAGCGCTATAAGCAGCGCCGCGATGGCACGGTCTCCTTCGGCGCGCACAATGTATTCGGCTTCGACCAGCAGAACAGCGTCGTCACCATGCACCAGTTCGATTCGATGGGCTTTGTGCCGTCCTCGCCCGCCACGGGCACATGGAACGGCAGCGAATTGGTACTGGAGCGATCGTCGCCGCGCGGCTTTGCGAGGGTGACGTATGTTTTCGACGATGCCGACACCTACCGCATGCGATTGCATTTCAAACTTGCCGGCAGCGATGACTGGCAAGACATGGTGAGCGGCGTCTACCGGCGCGTCTCGCCTTCCTCGATCAACGGTTTTTAAAAAGGGCGGCCATGTCCATTCTCGTCGACAAGAATACCAAGGTGCTGGTGCAGGGCCTGACCGGCAAGACCGGTACGTTCCATACTGAGCAGGCGCTGGCCTATCACGGGACAAAGATGGTCGGCGGCATCCATCCCAAGAAGGGCGGCGAGACCTGGACGGGCTCGAAAGGCGAGAGCCTGCCGATCTTCGCCACTGTCGCCGAAGGCAAGGAAAAGACAGGCGCCAACGCCTCCGTCATCTACGTGCCGCCGGCGGGCGCCGCGGAAGCCATCATCGAGGCGATCGAGGCGGAGATCCCGCTGATCGTCTGCATCACGGAAGGCATTCCGGTGATGGACATGATCAAGGTCAAGGCGCGGCTCGATCGCTCGGCCTCGCGGCTGATCGGACCGAACTGCCCGGGCGTGCTTACCCCCGACGAATGCAAGATCGGCATCATGCCCGGGAACATCTTCCGCAAGGGCTCGGTCGGCGTTGTTTCGCGCTCGGGAACACTTACCTATGAGGCTGTGTTCCAGACCACCAATGTCGGCCTCGGCCAGACCACCGCCGTCGGCATCGGCGGCGACCCCGTCAAGGGCACCGAGTTCATCGACATGCTCGAGATGTTCCTGGCCGATGATGAGACCAAGTCGATCATCATGATCGGCGAGATCGGCGGTTCGGCCGAGGAAGACGCCGCGCAGTTTCTCAAGGACGAAGCCAAGCGTGGTCGCAAGAAGCCGATGGCCGGCTTCATCGCCGGGCGCACGGCGCCGGCCGGACGCACCATGGGCCATGCGGGCGCGGTCATCTCCGGCGGCAAGGGCGGGGCGGAAGACAAGATCGCGGCGATGGAATCGGCCGGGATAAAAGTTTCGCCGTCGCCGGCGCGGCTGGGCACGACGCTGGTCGAGGCGATCAAGGGTTAAGCCAGTAGTGAGTAGCAGGTAGTCAGTAGTGAAGAAGGGAAGAACGGGTGAGTAGCAACTGAGTGGAAAATTCCATTTTCCACTCACTACCGGCTACTCACCGTTCCCTCGAAAGGAGACGGAGCCAGGCTCCGCTGAAACGACATGGCAAGACAAGATCAGGCCAACGACCAATTTTCGCTCACCTCTTTCCTTTATGGCGGCAATGCCGATTACATCGACGCTCTCTACGCGGCGTATGAGGACGATCCCGCCTCGGTCAATCCCGAGTGGCAGGAGTTCTTCGCCGGACTGAAGGACGATGCCGGCGATGTGCGCAGGAACGCCAAGGGCGCTTCGTGGGCGAAACCATCCTGGCCGCTGCAGGCCAATGGCGAGCTGGTGTCGGCGCTGGACGGCAATTGGGGCATCGTCGAAAAGCACCTGGAAAAGAAGGTCAAGGACAAGGCCGTCACCAACGGTGTCGTGCTGTCCGACGCCGATGTGCACCAGGCGACACGCG
The DNA here is from genome assembly GCF_020165315.1 of Mesorhizobium sp. BR115XR7A. Lineage (NCBI taxonomy): Bacteria > Pseudomonadati > Pseudomonadota > Alphaproteobacteria > Hyphomicrobiales > Phyllobacteriaceae > Mesorhizobium > Mesorhizobium sp. BR115XR7A. Next base: position 160,412 of record NZ_JAIUHW010000011.1, on the reverse strand, counting down.
ATTCGGTGCGCGCCATCATGATGATCCGCGCCTTCCGCATGCGTGGCCATCTGCACGCCAATCTCGATCCGCTCGGCATCAACACGCTCGAGGATTACAACGAACTGTCGCCGGAAAATTACGGCTTCACCGAAGCCGACTACGACCGGCCGATCTTCCTCGACAATGTGCTGGGGCTCGAATTCGGCAGCATCCGGCAAATGCTGGAGATCCTCACCCGCACCTATTGTTCGACGCTCGGCGTCGAGTTCATGCATATTTCCGATCCCGAGGAAAAGGCCTGGATCCAGGCGCGCATCGAGGGCGCCGACAAGGAGATCTCGTTCACCGCCACCGGCAAGAAGGCGATCCTGCAGAAGCTGGTCGAGGCGGAAGGCTTCGAGCAGTTCATCGACGTCAAGTACAAGGGCACCAAGCGCTTCGGTCTCGACGGCGGTGAATCGCTGATCCCGGCGCTGGAGCAGATCGTCAAGCGCGGCGGCCAGCTCGGCATGAAGGAGATCGTGCTCGGCATGGCCCATCGCGGCCGCCTCAATGTGCTTTCCCAGGTGATGGCCAAGCCGCACCGCGCCATCTTCCACGAATTCAAGGGCGGCTCGGCGGCCCCCGACGAGGTCGAGGGCTCGGGCGACGTGAAGTACCATCTCGGTGCCTCGTCGGACCGCGAGTTCGACGGCAACAAGGTTCACCTTTCGCTGACGGCGAACCCTTCGCATCTGGAGATCGTCGATCCCGTGGTGATGGGCAAGGCGCGCGCCAAGCAGGATTCCCTGTTCGGCCGCGGCCGCGAGGAGATCGTGCCGCTGGAAGAGCGGGCCAAGGTGCTGCCGCTCTTGCTGCATGGCGACGCCGCCTTCGCCGGCCAGGGCGTGATCGCCGAGATCCTCGGCCTATCGGGCCTGCGTGGCCACCGCGTCGCCGGCACGCTGCACTTCATCATCAACAACCAGATCGGCTTCACCACCAATCCGCGCTTCTCGCGCTCATCGCCCTATCCGTCCGATGTCGCCAAGATGATCGAGGCACCGATCTTTCACGTCAATGGCGACGATCCGGAGGCTGTGGTGCACGCCACCAAGGTGGCGATCGAATTCCGCATGAAGTTCCATAAGCCGGTGGTCGTGGACATGTTCTGCTACCGCCGCTTCGGCCACAATGAGGGCGACGAACCGGCCTTCACGCAGCCGCTCATGTACAGCAACATCCGCGCCCACAAGACGACGGTGCAAATCTATGGCGATCGCCTGATCGCGGAAGGGCACATCACCCAGGCCGAGCTCGATCAGATGAAGGCCGACTGGCGCGCGCATCTGGAAGCCGAATGGGAAGTCGGCCAGCACTACAAGCCCAACAAGGCCGACTGGCTCGACGGCGCCTGGTCAGGCCTGCGCACGGCCGACAACCAGGACGAGACAAGGCGCGGCAAGACAGCGGTACCGGTCAAGACGCTGAAGGAAATCGGCAAGAAGCTGACCGAGGTGCCGAAGGGTTTCGAAGCGCACAAGACGATCATCCGCTTCCTCGAAAACCGGCGCCAGGCGATCGAGTCCGGCGAAGGCATCGACTGGTCGACGGCCGAGGCGCTGGCCTTCGGCGCGATCCTGCTCGACGGCAATCCGATCCGGCTTTCTGGCCAGGATTCCGAGCGCGGCACCTTCTCGCAGCGCCATTCCGTGCTTTACGACCAGCGCGACGAGACCCGCTACATCCCGCTCAACAATCTGTCGGCGGCGCAGGCCGGTTACGAAGTCATCAACTCGATGCTGTCGGAAGAAGCGGTGCTGGGCTTCGAATATGGCTACAGCCTGGCCGAGCCGAAGGCGCTGACGCTGTGGGAGGCGCAGTTCGGCGACTTCGCCAACGGCGCCCAGGTGGTGTTCGACCAGTTCATCTCGTCGGGCGAACGCAAGTGGCTCAGAATGTCTGGCCTCGTCTGCCTGCTGCCGCATGGCTATGAAGGCCAGGGCCCGGAACATTCTTCCGCTCGGCTGGAGCGCTTCCTGCAGCTTTGCGCCGAAGACAATATGCAGGTCGCCAACTGCACGACGCCGGCCAACTACTTCCACATCTTGCGCCGACAGCTGAAGCGCGACTTCCGCAAGCCGCTGATCCTGATGACGCCGAAGTCGCTGCTGCGCCACAAGCGGGCGGTGTCGACGCTGCCGGAAATCTCGGGCGAAAGCTCGTTCCACCGGCTGCTGTGGGACGACGCCCAGCTGTTGCCCAACCAGGCGATCAAGCTGACCAAGGATTCCAAGATCCGCCGCGTCGTGCTGTGCTCGGGCAAGGTCTATTACGACCTCTATGAAGAGCGCGAGAAGCGCGGCATCAACGACATCTACTTGCTGCGCGTCGAACAGCTCTATCCGTTCCCGGCCAAGGCGCTGATCACCGAGCTGTCACGCTTCCGCAACGCCGAGATGGTGTGGTGCCAGGAGGAGCCCAAGAACATGGGTGCCTGGTCGTTCATCGATCCGTATCTGGAATGGGTGCTGGCGCATATCGACGCCAAGCATCAGCGGGTGCGCTACACCGGCCGTCCGGCGGCCGCCTCGCCGGCGACCGGGCTGATGTCGAAGCACCTCGCCCAGCTCGCCGCCTTGCTCGAAGACGCGCTCGGCGAATAAGCAGAACAGAACCGAAAGAACGGACAGGCACAATGGCTACCGAAATCCGCGTTCCCACACTCGGCGAATCCGTCACCGAAGCGACCGTCGGCAAATGGTTCAAGAAGGTCGGCGATGCCATTGCCGCCGACGAACCGCTGGTCGAGCTCGAAACCGACAAGGTGACGATAGAGGTGCCCGCCGCCGCCGCCGGGACGCTCGGTGAAATCACGGTTGGGGAAGGCGAGACGGTCGGCGTCGGCGCCCTGCTCGGGTCGATTTCGGCCGGTGGCGCGGCTGCTCCCGCGACCAAGCCGCAAGCGGTCGCGCAGGCGTCCAGCCCCGACGCGGCATCCACCACCAAGCAGGCCGCGGCCGAGACCGCCAAGGTTGCCGGCGATGCCGGACCGGTCGAGCCGCGCACCATGCCGCCGGCGCCGGCGGCGGCAAAATTGATCGCCGAGAACAATCTGTCGGTCGACCAGCTCTCCGGCTCGGGCAGGCGCGGCCAGGTGCTGAAGGGCGACGTGCTGGATGCCATCTCCAAGGGTGCGCCGTCGCAGCCGGCCGAGACGCCAAAGGCGGCGCCGTCACCGATCGCGGTTCGGGCGCCGTCGTCGGGCGACGATGCATCGCGCGAGGAGCGCGTGCGCATGACCAAGCTGCGCCAGACCATCGCGCGCCGCCTGAAGGAGGCGCAGTCGACCGCCGCCATGCTGACCACCTTCAACGAAGTCGACATGTCGGCGGTGATGGCGCTCAGGACCAAGTACAAGGACGTTTTCGAGAAGAAGCACGGCGTGAAGCTCGGCTTCATGGGCTTCTTCACCAAGGCGGTCACCCACGCGCTGAAGGAAATCCCCTCGGTCAATGCCGAGATCGACGGCACCGACATCATCTTCAAGAATTATGCCCATATCGGTGTCGCGGTCGGCACCGAAAAGGGTCTCGTGGTTCCGGTCGTGCGCGATGCCGACCAGATGTCGATCGCCGAGATCGAGAAGGATATCGGCCGGCTGGGCATCGCCGCGCGCGACGGCAAGCTGTCGGTCGCCGACATGCAGGGCGGCACCTTCACCATCTCCAATGGTGGCGTCTACGGGTCGCTGATGTCGACGCCGATCCTCAATGCGCCGCAGTCGGGCATTCTCGGCATGCACAAGATCCAGGACCGGCCGGTCGTGGTCGGCGGCCAGATCGTGATCCGGCCGATGATGTACCTGGCGCTCAGCTACGACCACCGCATCGTCGACGGCAAGGAAGCCGTGACTTTCCTGGTGCGGGTCAAGGAAAGCCTGGAGGATCCGGAACGGCTGGTGCTCGATCTGTGAGGCGGTCGGATGGCGGCTTGCGGCAAAGAGCGGCCAATGATGGCGCGTTTGCTTGGAGCCACCAAACGGGTTGTGCTGATGATCGGTATCGTGATGGCTACCGCAGCCGCCCAAGCCGCCTGCCCGATCGAACTCGCCGTCTATGGGGATAGCCAGAGCGGCAGCGAGATCGATTTTACCCCGACCGGCACATCGGCTGTTGTCACCAACAGTTTCCGGCTGATCCTCGACAACGATGTGGTGCTGAACGGCATCGTCATGTGGACCACGGATGTTGCGCGGCCGAACGGCGCGCTGATGTACAAGTGCCCGGAAGGCGACGTGACCGGCGAGGAGCTTGCCGCCTGCACGCTGTGGAACGGCGTCATCTACACGTCCGACGACAAGGGCACTGTCGGGCTTTTGCCGGCCGAGGGAGTGGAGGCGCCGAAGACGCTGATCCTGCCCGATCTCGGGCCGGTGCTTAGGCAGTCCCGGGCGCGTGGCGGCGGCGGATTTTCGAAAGTGCCGTCCGATGTGTTCGCTGAAGGGATGCCAGGAATGAGCGCGACGCAAAAAGTGCTGCTGGTCACCGGCGGCAGCCGCGGCATCGGCGCCGCCATCTGCCGGCTTGGGTCGGAGGGGGGCTATCGCGTCGCGGTCAATTACGCCTCCAACAAGGCCGCCGCCGATGCGCTGGTCGCCGAAATCAAGGACGGCGGCGGCGAAGCCGTTGCCGTCAGGGGCGATGTCGGCAAGGAAACCGATATCGTGGCCATGTTCGGCGCCGTCGACCGCGCCTTTGGCCGCCTCGACGCCTTCGTCAACAATGCCGGCATCGTCGACGTCAAGGCGCGCGTCGACGAGATGGATGTCGCGCGGCTGGAACGCATGATGCGCATCAATGTCATCGGCTCGTTCCTGTGCGCTCGCGAGGCGGTGAAGCGCATGTCGACGCGGCATGGCGGGTCGGGTGGTGCGATCGTCAACATCTCGTCGGCGGCGGCGACGCTGGGCTCGCCGGGCGAATATGTCGACTATGCCGCCTCCAAGGGCGCCATCGACACCTTCACCATCGGCCTCGCCCGCGAGGTGGCTCTGGAAGGCATTCGCGTCAACGCGGTGCGGCCGGGCATCATCGACACCGACATCCACGCCTCCGGAGGCCAGCCGGACCGGATAGAACGGTTCCGCGATCTGCTGCCGATGAAAAGGGCGGGAACGGCGGATGAAGTCGCCGGTGCGGTCCTCTATCTTTTATCCGATGCCGCGTCCTATACGACGGGCGCGATCCTGAATGTCAGCGGCGGCCGCTGAGCCCCAAGCAAAAGGGAAACAAACATGGCTTATGACGTGGTTATCATCGGCTCGGGACCCGGCGGCTATGTCTGCGCCATCAAGGCGGCACAGCTTGGGCTGAAGGTCGCGGTGGTCGAGAAGAACGCGACCTTCGGCGGCACCTGCCTCAACATCGGCTGCATCCCGTCCAAGGCGCTGCTTTATGCCTCGGAAATGTTCGCCGAGGCCGGCCATTCCTTCGACACGCTCGGCGTCGAAATTCCGGCACCCAGGCTGAACCTGAGGAAAATGATGGCGCACAAGGACGCGACGGTGTCGTCCAACGTCAACGGCGTCGCCTTCCTGTTCAAGAAGAACAAGATCGATGCCTTCCGCGGCACCGGCAAGGTGGTCGCCGCAGGCAAGGTCTCGGTGACCGGCGAGGACGGCAAGGTCGAGGAGATCGAGACCAAGAACATCGTCATCGCCACCGGGTCCGACGTCGCCGGCATTCCCGGCGTCAAGGTCGATTTCGACGAAAAGATCATCGTGTCCTCGACCGGCGCGCTGTCGCTCGAGAAGGTGCCTGGCCACCTGGTGGTGGTCGGCGGCGGTGTCATCGGGCTCGAACTCGGCTCGGTCTGGGCACGGCTTGGCGCTAAGGTCACTGTGGTCGAGTTCCTCGACACCATTCTGGGCGGCATGGACGGCGAGGTGTCGAAACAGTTCCAGCGGCTGCTCTCCAAGCAGGGCTTCGAATTCAAGCTCGGCGCCAAGGTGACCGGCGTCGCCAAGGCCAAGAAGGGCGCGACCGTGACCTTCGAGCCGGTCAAGGGGGGTGCTGCCGAAACCATCGAGGCCGATGCCGTGCTGATCTCGACGGGACGCCGCGCCTTTTCGGACAGTCTCGGGCTGAAGGAAGCCGGCGTCGAGGTCGACGAGCGCGGCCGGGTCAAGACCGACGGGCATCTCAGGACCAATGTTCCCGGGATCTACGCCATCGGCGACGTCATCGCCGGGCCGATGCTGGCGCACAAGGCCGAGGACGAGGGCGTGGCGGTGGCCGAGACCATCGCCGGCCAGGCCGGCCATGTGAACTATGACGTCATTCCGAGCGTCGTCTACACCAGTCCGGAGATCGCGTCGGTCGGCAGGACCGAGGAAGAGCTGAAGAAGGCCGGCATCGACTACAAGGTCGGCAAATTCCCCTTCACGGCCAACGGCCGCGCGCGCGCCATGCTGCATACCGACGGTTTCGTGAAGATCCTGGCCGACAAGCAGAGCGACCGCGTGCTCGGCGTCCATATCGTCGGCTTCGGCGCCGGCGAGATGATCCATGAGGCGGCGGTACTGATGGAGTTCGGCGGCTCGTCGGAAGATCTGGCCCGCACCTGCCACGCCCATCCGACGATGTCGGAAGCGGTGAAGGAAGCGGCGCTGGCCACCTTCTTCAAGCCGATCCACATCTAAGGGTGCCCAACGCTTCGTCGTCCTATGGCGGAGCAAGGAGCGAAGCGACGCGGCGTAGATCCCTGGAGCTGCTCCGCAGCCCAAGGGATCCCTGCCGTGACTTCAGAGCGCTCCTGCGATGCGGAATTCTGCTCCGCTGCATTCCTCGGCCGAGGTCGCGGCATGGATCCTCGGGTCAAGCCCGAGGATGACGAACGGGCGGAGCGGCTTGGCGCCAAGGCCCCCCAACGGTCATCACCCAAAACAAAACGGCCCGCCTTTCAGCAGGCCGTTGGTCTTTGATATCGAGCCCCTTACTGGGCCGGCGCTGGTGCCGGGGCGGGCGCTGGTGCCGGGGCGGGCGCTGGTGCGGGAGCCGGCGCTGGCGCTGGTGCAGGAGCCGGGGCGGGTGCAGGAGCTGGTTCGGCTGGCTTGGCCGGTTCGGCGGGCTTCATCGGTTCAGCCGGTGCGGGCGCCGGAGCCGGTGTGCTGGCCGCTGGCGGCTCGGCGGGTGCCGGGTGCTCGCCACCACTTCTTCCGAAAACATAATACGCGACAATCGCCAGGATAACGACGACCAGTGCAATCAGCCAGGGGCTGCCGCCACCGCCGCTCGGCCGAGGGGCATTGGTGGTCGAATTGTACGGGTCGTTTGGGTTTGGTGTGTTCGCCATAAATGTGTCCTCCGGGAAAATGAAAAAGGTCAATCAACATCCATCAACGCGCAACCGTTGAATGGGTTTCACGCTAGCGGAGGAAAACGCCGGAAACGCGGCGTTTGCGTGCCTCCGCTGCCGTCCGACTCAATTGACGGCGGTGACAGTATAGCCGGCTTTGCGGAAATCCTCGACCAGTCCCTCTGGACCGGGCAGATGCAGCGCGCCGACCGCCATGAAGGCGTTGCCCTTGGCCAGGATCGGTCCTGCATGATCGACCATCACCTTGTTGCGGCTGGTGATCATGGTTTCCTCGAAGGCGGCGTAGCCCGCGGGGTCGTCCTGCTCCTCGGGCATGGCGGCGCGGAACAGCGGCCAGAACATCCCGGTGTCGCCACGCTGGTAGAGCACGATCATGGTTTCGTTGATATCGTTGACCTTGTCGCCCAGCTTCAGCGTGTCGACCAGACCTTTCATGTGAAACGCGAGCGGCAGCGAGGCCATGGCGCGCAGCTGGCTCTCGGCCGTTTCCAATCCTTCCACCGGCTTGCCGGCCGCCTTGGCGCTCTCGGCCAGCTTGACGTCGAGCACCGGCGCGCCGCCGGACTGGCGGGCGAGTTCGCAAGCCGGAAGCGCCATCATGGCCGACAGCATCCACGGCTTCATTTTTGCGACCGTCGCCGGCGGGATGCCGCGCGCATCGAGCGCGGCGTTCATGGCCGCCGCTTCGTCCGGCGACAGCAGTGACGAAAGCGTCGTGGAGTCGGTGAACATCATCAGGTCCGGCTCCTTCAGCATCGCCGCCATCATCTTCTGCTTGTCGAGCACGTCGGTGGTCTCGATGATGAGGGTGCCGGCCGCATCGAAGGCCTTCTGCGCATAGGCCGGCAGCGTGGTGACGCGCGGATCGGTCATGTGCATGGTGCCGAACAGGTAGGATGGCTGTTCGCCTGATTTTTCCAGCTTCCACAGCAGTCCCTTGCCGTTCAGCGTGGCAGCCGCCTCGGCCTCGATTTTGCCGTAGGTGGCAGGGTTGCTCTTCTGCAAGGCCGACAGCATGTCGGCGCCGCTACAGGTCGGGATTTCCGCGTGCGCCCTGCCGGCGGCGAACAGCAGGACAGCAAGGAAGGACAGGAAAAACAGCACGTTGAGCGCGACAAGCAGTTTCAGCGAGACGGAAGCCGCACGGTCGGCGATGGCAATGACGCGTTTCATGGTCCCATTCCTAGGACTGAAAAGCGGCAAAACCGTTAATCGGGGTTATGAAATTGTCCTAACCGCCCATTCTTCGTCATCCACGGGCGGAGCAAGGAGCATAGCGACGCGGCGCAGACCCGAGGATGAATGCCGCGACTTCAGAGCACCGCCCACGGTGCAGAATTCAGCTCCGCTGCATTCCACGGCTGATGTCACGGCATGGATCCCAGGGTCTCCGCGACGGAGCTTCGCTCCTGCTTCGCCCTAGGATGACGAAGTTGGGAAGGCTTCGGCCAATCGCGAATGTTTATAATGGGCCACCGATACTGCATGGCTTTACCGACGTTCATGCCCTGGGATGGGCCGATTCGTAGATTTCGAGCAGCCTTGCGGTGTCGACGCCGGTGTAGATCTGCGTCGTCGACAGGCTGGCGTGGCCCAGGAGTTCCTGGATGGTGCGCAGATCGCCGCCTCGGCCGAGCAGATGGGTGGCGAAGGAATGGCGCAAGGCATGTGGCGTCGCCGTGTCCGGCAGGTTGAGCGCCGAACGCAGCTTCGCCATGTCACGCTGGATGATGGCCGGGTTGAGCGGGCCGCCGCGCGCGCCGCGAAACAGCAGACCCTTCGGATCGAGGTGATAGGGGCAGAGCCGGCGGTATTCGGCGATCGCCCTGAGCGCCACCGGCAACACCGGCACCAGCCGTGTCTTGCCGCCCTTGCCGATGACGCGCAGCACGGTGTCGGCTTCCGACGCCAGATCGGCGGCATTGAGGCCAAGCGCTTCCGAAATGCGCAGGCCCGAGCCGTAGAGCAGCGTCAGCACGGCGGCGTTGCGGGCGGCGATCCAGGGTTCTTCCGCCAGTTGGCCTTCCACCGATACGACATGTTTGGCATCGCTCGCCGTCAAAGGTTTGGGCAGGGATTTGGGTTGTCGCGGCGCGCGCAAGGCCGCGGCACCTGCCGCATTGGCGAGGCCGCGCCGCTCGAGGAACCGCAGCAGCGAGCGGATGCCGGCCAGGCCACGGCCAAGCGTGCGTGCGCCGGCGCCGGCATTGCGGCGGGCGGCGAGGAAGCCGCGCAGGTCGGCCGGGCGCAGATCGGCGATATCGGAAATGCCGGGTGGTCCGCCGATATGGCCGGTGAAGAAATGCAGGAACTGGCGTGAATCGCGCTCATAGGCTTCCACTGTCTCGGGTGACAGGCGACGTTCACGCGCGAGCATCTTCAGCCAGCTTTCGCGCGCGGCCTGGAGATCGGCCTTTGCCGGTATGAGGAATTCCTGCATCGGGTCTGTTCCGGTTCGCCGTCATTTTCCGGCAGCCGGGTTAGGAAGCGGTGAAGAGCCCGTTGTTGAAATGACGGCGAGGCGGCGCTAGAGCAGGGACAAAGGATTTTCGCCCATGAGCAAGCCGCAGAACCCCGTCCAGATGGCCGTAATCGGCGCCGCGCACGGCATCAAGGGCGAACTCAGGGTGAAAACCTTCACCGGCGAGCCAATGGCGCTGGCGGATTATGGGCCGCTCTACGCCAGGGATGGACGAGCCTTCCAGATAACCGACATAAGGCCCGCCAACACCGTTGTCGTGGTGCGCTTTAAGGGTGTCAGCGACCGCAATGCGGCCGAGGCGCTCGCCGGCACGGAGCTGTTCGTCGACCGTTCGATGCTGCCCGATGATGGCGAGGAGGACGAATTCTACCATGCCGACCTGATCGGGCTGGAAATCCGGGATGATACCGGCGCCGCCATCGGCAAGGTCGTCGCGGTGCACAATTTCGGGGGCGGCGACATCCTCGATGTGACGCTCGCCGGGCGCAAGGGCGTGCTGATCCCGTTCACGCAAGCCGCCGTGCCTGCCGTGTCGATCGCCGAGGGCTTTGTCCGCGTCGATCCGGTGGCGGCTGGACTGGTCGAGGACGAGGACGCGGACGCGCCGCGCGAGGAGGATTTCGACCCGAAGGGCCGGCCGCGCGGACCGCGCGACGCCGGAGGCAACCGGTGAGTTTTGCCGCGTCGGTGCTGACGCTCTATCCCGAGATGTTTCCGGGCGCGCTTGGCCTGTCGCTGGCCGGGCGGGCACTGGAGGCGGGGACATGGTCTCTGGAGGCGATACAGATACGCGACTTCGCCACCGACCGGCATCGCACCGTCGACGACACGCCGGCCGGCGGCGGTGCCGGCATGGTGATGCGTGCCGATGTCCTGGCGAAGGCAATCGACCATGCTTCGCCGCCGGGCGATGAGCGTCCAAGGCTGCTGATGAGCCCTCGCGGAAGACCGCTGACGCAGGCGCGCGTGCGGGAGCTCGCCGCCGGGCCGGGCGCGGTCATCCTGTGCGGCCGTTTCGAAGGCGTCGACCAGCGGGTGATCGATGCACGGGGACTGGAGGAAGTCTCGATCGGCGATTTCATCCTGTCCGGGGGCGAGCCGGCGGCGCTGGTGCTGCTCGACGCTGTTGTGCGGCTGTTGCCCGGGGTGATGGGCAATGCGGTCTCCGGGGAAGAAGAGAGTTTCGAAAACGGCCTGCTCGAACATCCGCACTACACGCGACCGCAGGAATTCGAGGGCCGGGAAATTCCCGAAGTGCTGATCTCCGGCAATCACAAGAAGATCGCCGCCTGGCGCCGCGCGCAGTCGGAGACGCTGACGAAAGAGCGGCGACCCGATCTGTTCGGCGATCAGCCTTTGCCGAAATAGTAAAAAGCCAGAAACAGGCCGACGGCGATGACGAAGCCGCGCACCACGTTCTGCGGTACGCGCTTGGCGATCCAGACGCCGGCATAGCCGCCGAGCGCGCCGCCCGGGATCATGACGATGGCCTCCGGCCAGGCGACGACGCCGCCCGAGACGAAGACGACGATGGCGACGGCCGCGATGACCACGGCCAGCATGTTCTTCAGCGCGTTCAGCCGGTGGTAGTCGCCGGCCTGGGTCAGGCCGAGGGTGGCCAGCATCATCACGCCCATGCCGGCGCCGAAGAAGCCGCCATAGATGGCGGTGACGAATTGCGCCAGCGAACCGGCGAGTGAGCCGACAGCCGCTTCGTGTCCGGGTTTCGGCGCCGGCTTCAGCCAGGGCCCGGCGGCAAACAGTGCCGTCGCGCCCAAAAGCAGCCACGGCACCAGGACGCGAAAGGACGGATTGTCGAGCGCCAGCAGGATCAGGGCGCCGGCTAGCGCGCCGACGGCCGAGATCAGGCAGAGCAGCAGCGCGCCGCGCCAGAAGTGCCTGATGTCGGCCCAGTAAGCGAGGGTCGAGGTGATGTAGCCGGGGAACTGCGTCACCGAGGAGGTGGCGTTGGCCACGATCGGGGGGACGCCGACCAGTGTCATGGCGCCGAAGGTGACGAAGGTGCCGCCGCCGGCGACCGCGTTGGCGGCGCCGGACAGAAAGCCCGCCAGGAAGAGCAGGATGGCGTCGAAGACAGACATGGATGGCCGCCGTGAAGAAGTGTGCTATTCTGGCTTAGAAAGCTTGGTGGACAGACGCAACCCGGCACGGCAGGATTAAGATGGTGCCATGCCGGGAGCCATGCCGGCAAAAAATGCACGGGCAAGGCGTGACAAAGCGCCGAAATAGCTGTATGTGCCCGCCCGTACCGGCAAGAAAAACTCTGCCGGACCCGTCAACAATGACGGTGTAGTCGCCCCTGCCCGATGTCTGGGAGACAAATGTCTTGGAGACAAAGGACATAGCCGAGCGGTCAATGGAACTGCAAGGCGAGCGTAGGGCGCTCTGACTGTCGGAAGAACAAGAAGTGGATTTTTAGATGGATCTCATCCGTCAGCTCGAGGCCGAACAGGCCGCCAAGATCGAAGCCAAGCGCAAGCTTCCCGAATTCCAGCCCGGCGACACCGTGCGCGTCCAGGTCCGCGTGACCGAAGGCACCCGCACCCGCGTCCAGGCTTATGAGGGCGTCGTCATCGCCCGCGCCGGTTCCGGCTTCCAGGAAAATTTCACCGTCCGCAAGATCTCCTACGGCGAAGGCGTCGAGCGCGTGTTCCCCGTCTACTCGCCGATGGTCGAAGGCGTCGAGATCGTGCGCCGCGGCAAGGTGCGTCGCGCCAAGCTCTATTACCTGCGCGATCGTCGCGGCAAGTCGGCCCGTATTTCGGAAAATACCGGCGTGCGCGCCCGCAAGCTCAATGATGAGGAGCGCGACGCGCTGAACGCCGAGAAGGCGCGCATCGAGGCCGAGAAGGTCGCAGCCGCCCAGGCGCTGGCCGCCGAGACGGCCGCCAAGGAAGCCGCCGAGAAGAAGGCAGCCGCCGAGGCTGAAGCAGCAGCCAAGGCAGCCGCCGAAGCGACCCCGGCCGAATAAGAGTTCGACGAAGGAATTTGAAAAGGCGGCTTCGGCCGCCTTTTTTCGTTTCACCGAACTGTGAACGGGTTCAGCCTCGGTGATCGGGGTCGACAATTGACGTCTAATCATATTGCGTACTAAATAATCGTGCACAATCTAAATTGGAGAATGGAAGATGGCACTCTACACCACACAGGCCCATGTGACGGGCGGTCGCGCAGGCCATGGCGAAACCAGCGACGGCCTGCTCAAGGTCGATCTGGCAATGCCCAAGGAGCTCGGCGGACCGGGCGGCGCGACCAATCCCGAACAGCTTTTCGCCATCGGCTATGCCGCCTGCTTCGAAAGCGCGATCCGCTTCGTGGCGCGCAAGCAGAAGCTGCCGCTCGAGGATGCAGCGGTAGCGGCCACCGTCAGCCTGCTCCCCAATGGCGAAGGCTTCAAGCTCGGCGTCGCGTTGGCAGCGGAGACGAAAGGCCTTGATCAGGCGGCGGCTGAAGCGCTTGTATCGGCTGCGCATCAGATTTGCCCCTATTCGAATGCCATCAGGGGCAATGTCGAGGTGGCGCTTTCGGTAAAGGCGGCATGACGACAAAGGTCGAAACGAAAGCCAGAGAAGCCCCGGCGGAGGCCGCCGGGGCGCACCCGGTGCCACGGCTCGATCAACAGCTCTGTTTCGCGCTCTATTCGGCGAGCGGATTGATGACCAAGCTCTACCGGCCGTTGCTCGATCCGCTCGGCCTGACCTATCCGCAATATCTGGTGATGCTGGCGCTGTGGGAACGCGCGCCGAGCACGGTGGGCGACCTTGGCGAAGCGCTCGGCCTGGATTCAGCGACGCTGACGCCGCTGCTCAAGCGAATGGAAGCGGGCGGCCTCGTCACCCGCCGGCGCGATGCCGACGACGAGCGCCGGGTGCTGGTCGAGCCGACGGCCAAGGGCCAGGCGCTGCGCGCGAACATGAAGGATGTGCAGGCGGCGCTCGATTGCGGCATGCCGCTGGAGCGGGCTGAGCTCAAAACCCTTCACGGCACGCTCACCCGCCTTGTCGCGGGATTGCGCGAAGCCGCGACCGAGCAAGATTGATCGCGGCAAGGCTGTCCTCAAAAACCGCCTCCCGGAAGCACTGGAATCCACGTCAACGCGCAAGGTCGCGGTGGACCCGTCTTGCAAGGCGCTTGCGGAAAGCTAAAGTCGGCGCCGGATTTCTCTGCCGCGCAGCATCGCGCGGCCAATCATTTCGGGGAGTGTGTCATGACCAAATCGAAATTGCTGCTGGCCGGCCTGTTGGCCCTGGTCCTGGCGCCCGTTGCCGCCTTCGCGCAGGCGCTGCCCGATCTCGGCGGCAAGAAGGTCGTTGTGGTGACCGAAAACGCCTATCCGCCGCTGCAGTTCATCGATGCCAAGACCGGCAAACAGATCGGCTGGGAATATGACGCGATGAACGAGATCGCCAAGCGGCTCAATTTCAAGGTCGAGTACCAGAACACCTCTTGGGATGCGATGATCCAGGCGGTCTCCGACAACCAGTACAACATCGGCATGACCGGCATCACCATCAAGGACGACCGCAAGCAGAAGGTCGACTTCTCCGATCCCTATATGCGCTCGGAACAGTTCATGCTGGTGCGCGGCGATGAAAGCCGCTTCACCGACGCCAAGACCTTCGGCGCCTTCAAGGATGGACTAATTGGCGCACAGGCCGGCACCACGCCCTTCTACACCGCCGTCTACAGTGTGCTCGACGGCAATGAGCAAAACCCGCGCATCAAACTGTTCGAGACGTTTGGCGCCACCGTGCAGGCACTGAAGTCCGGCGACGTCGATGTCGTGCTGACCGACGGCACCGCCGGCAAGGGTTATGTCGATGCTTCGGAGGGCAAGCTGAAGCTGATCGGCGGCCCGCTCGGCACCGAGGATTTCGGCTTCATCTTCCCCAAGGGCTCCGACCTCGTGAAGCCGGTCAACGCGGCGATCGCAGCGCTGAAGGCAGATGGCACCTTCGATGCGCTGAACAAGAAGTGGTTCCTTGATTACAAGATGGGCCAGTGAGCCAATCTTGTTGAGGGCGTGGTCTGATGGGCAGGGATTTGCGTTGGGCGCGTCCCTCTCGCAGTTCTTGCGTCGCCGACCTCTGCTAATGGCAGCCCCCACCATTTCCAAACCCGACTTCCCCTGGTGGCTCGCCGTTGCCGGTGTCCTTGCGCTGGCGGCCGCCCTCGCCATCGCCGCCAGCGATCTCTATGCGCAGGTCTTCGCCACTGTCGCCAAGGGCATCGGCATCACCGTCTTCGTCACCGTGATCGCCTTTGTCCTGGCGTCGGTGATCGGCCTCGGCATCGCTTTGATGGGGCTGTCGGGTTCGGCCTGGCTGCGGCAGATCGCGCGCTTCTATGTCGAGATCATTCGCGGCGTGCCGATCCTGGTGCTGCTGTTCTGGATAGCCTTTGCCGGCGCGCCGGCCTTCGTCGCGGCCTGGAACGGGCTGACCGCGCCATTGCAGAATGCCGGCGTCCTCGGCGAATTGCTGGTGCGTGACGTGTCGTTGCTGTGGCGTGCCATCATGGCGCTCACCATCGGCTATTCGGCCTTCATCTCCGAGGTTTTTCGCGCCGGCATCCAGTCGGTCGAGAAAGGTCAGATCGAGGCAGCGAAGGCCTTGGGGCTGAGCCGTGCGCAGCGCTTCCGGCTGGTCGTGTTTCCGCAGGCGATCCGCACCATCCTGCCGCCGCTCGGCAATGATTTCGTCGCCCTGGTCAAGGATTCCTCGCTGGTCTCGGTGCTCGGCGTCGCCGACATCACGCAGATGGGCAAAGTGTATGCCGCCGGCTCGTTCCGCTTCTTCGAGACCTATTCGATAACAGCCTATATCTATCTCATCCTCACCGTCGGCCTGTCGCTGGCGCTCAGGGCGCTGGAGCGGCGGCTGCGCCGCCAGCACGAGGAATAGTTTTTGGGCCGGGACAGCGTTACGCTCGGTGCTTGCCGGAGGAGGAGCTGCCAGTGAACATCGACAAGGCCAATGCGGCGCTGGATTCGGTCTACACGGCCGATACGCCCGAAACGCTGGCGCGGGCCTATGCCGCATGGGCCGCGACCTATGATGGCGAAACCGCCTCGCTCGGGTATCTCCTGCCGTTCCTGATCACCGCCTGGGTTACCCGCCACGTGCCTGCGGGAGAAGGGCCGCTGCTCGACGCCGGCTGCGGCACGGGCCTGTCGGGACCGTCGCTGAAGGCGCTCGGCTACAGCGACATTGCCGGACTCGACCTGTCGGACGACATGCTCAAGATCGCCGGCAGCCGCAGTGCCTACAGCGAGCTGAAGCAGGCAATGCTGGGCGGCCCGCTGCCATGGCCGGACGGGCATTTCCGCGCTTTCTTCTCCACCGGTGTGTTCACCATCAGCCACGCGCCGGCCGCCGGCCTGCACGAACTGGTGCGCATCACGAAAAAGGGCGGCCACGCCATCTTCACGGTGCGCGACCAGGTGTTTGAGAGCGGCGGTTTTCAGGCTGTGTTCGATGAGTTGGAACAGGCAGCGAAATGGCGGGCGGTTGAGGCAAGCCCGTGGTTTCGCTGTTACGCCATCGCCGAGCCCGACGCGCTGGTGAAGACTTTTGTGTTCGAGGTGATGTAAGCCGAGGGAAGAGGTGCCGGCGACACGCCGCAATTGCCGAAAAGCCAAAACATTGCTATCTAGCCCGCCATGGAAAAGCTTTTCAGCGATCCGGCCTACAAGGGGTTCGTGCTGCAGGACAGAAAACGCCTGCCGTCGCGCTTTTCCGCGCGCGTGTCCGGCGCCCTGACCAGCCGACTTCGCTGATCCCTGCCGGCCGGCCGCGGGCTTGCGGCATCAGCTCCTTCCCATTCTCATATCGACGGATTTACGCACATGAGCGCACCGCGCACCCTCTACGACAAGATTTTCGACGACCATGTCGTCGACCGCCAGGACGACGGCACCTGCCTGCTCTACATTGACCGCCACCTCGTCCATGAGGTGACCAGTCCGCAGGCCTTCGAAGGCCTGCGCATGAGCGGCCGGAAAGTCCGTCACCCGGAAAAGACGCTGGCCGTGGTCGACCACAACGTCTCGACCTCGCCCGAGCGCAAGTTCGGCATCAAGAACGAGGAAAGCCGCATCCAGGTCGAAGCGCTGGCCAGGAACGCCAGGGATTTCGGCGTCGAATATTATTCCGAGAACGATATCCGCCAGGGCATCGTCCACATCATCGGCCCCGAGCAGGGCTTTACGCTGCCCGGCATGACCATCGTCTGCGGCGACAGCCACACTTCGACGCACGGTGCCTTCGGCGCGCTGGCGCATGGCATCGGCACGTCCGAGGTCGAGCATGTGCTGGCGACGCAAACGCTGATCCAGCGCAAGGCCAAGAACATGCTGGTGCGCGTCGACGGCCAGCTGCCGGAAGGGGTCACCGCCAAGGACATCATCCTTGCAATCATCGGCGAGATCGGCACCGCCGGCGGCACCGGCTATGTCATCGAATATGCCGGCGAGGCGATCCGTGCGCTGTCGATGGAAGGCCGCATGACGATCTGCAACATGTCGATCGAGGGCGGCGCGCGCGCCGGCCTGATCGCGGCCGACGAGACCACCTTCGCCTATGTCAAGGACAAGCCGCGCGCGCCGAAGGGCGCTGCCTGGGACGCGGCGCTCGAATACTGGAAGACGCTGCAGACCGACGAAGGCGCGCATTTCGACAAGGTGATCGTGCTCGACGCGGCCAAGCTGCCGCCGATCGTCTCCTGGGGCTCCTCGCCCGAGGATGTCGTCTCCGTGCAGGGCATCGTGCCGAACCCGGAAGACATCACCGACGAGAACAAGCGCACCTCCAAGCTGCGCGCGCTCGACTATATGGGCCTGACGCCGGGGACGAAGATCACCGACATCACCCTCGACCGCGTCTTCATCGGCTCCTGCACCAACGGCCGCATCGAGGATCTGCGCGCCGTCGCCAAGGTGGTCGAGGGCAAGACAGTCAGCCCGCATGTCGATGCCATGATCGTGCCGGGCTCCGGCCTGGTCAAGGAGCAGGCCGAAGCCGAGGGGCTGGACAAGATCTTCCGCGCCGCCGGGTTCGACTGGCGCGAGCCGGGCTGTTCGATGTGCCTGGCCATGAACGACGACCGGCTGAAGCCGCATGAGCGCTGCGCCTCGACCTCGAACCGCAATTTCGAAGGCCGCCAGGGCTTCAAGGGCCGCACCCACCTTGTGTCGCCGGCCATGGCGGCGGCGGCGGCGATTGCCGGCCACTTCGTCGACATTCGCGACTGGAAATAAGCCAGGCTGGACTTGACCCGAGCCTTTGCGGGGCTTGGGTCAAGCCTTCCTGTCGCGCCGGATGAGTTCATGGAATTCCTCGCGGCGCCCAGGTTCGTCCGCCGCGACCACGAGCGCCAGCTGCTCTTCGTCGAAGAGCTTGAACCACTCGTCCCATTCGACAAGCTCATAGCCGCCGGCGTTGACGGGCCGTTCCGGCTGGTCCTGGTCCTGATAGGCGTGCTGGCCGAAGACCAGCCTAAGCATGGGCTGCGTCCCAGCCTCTGGCGATATGTCGACGATCGCGGGAAAGCCGGCACGCCCGGCAGCCCATGAACGGATTGCATCGTGGTCGGTCAATGTGATCGTGTCGGCCATGGCCTGCTCCTGGATTGTGAATTCAGGAACGCTTCCGACAGCACCGGGTTCCCCCAAACATACGGCGCCGACAGCCCAGGCTTAACGGCTTGTTTGGGCTTGCCCTCTAAGGTCTTCCGTGACGTCAGCAGAGGGGAAGTCACGGTCCTTTGGACACCGGCCTGTTCATAGCGTTGCTCAACCCGACGATCGCACTGGCGCTCGGCGCGGCCTTCCTCGTGCTGTGGTTCCATCAGCGCCATCGCCCCTATCTGGCGGTGCTGGCGCTCAGCTACTGCGTCTCGGCGCCCGGCTTCCTGTTCCAATATTTCACCTTGCCCATCGGCGTGACGCTGACCAAGCTGGTGTCGAACATCTGCTTCACCATCGCCGCCTGCTGCCTGTCCGGCGCCATTATCGCCCGCTACGGCCGGAAGGTGCCCGGCGTCGGGATCGCCGTGCTGGCGGGCGGCGGCCTTGCGGCATTCGCGTGGTTCCTGTTCGTCACCCCGGATCTCACCTGGCGCATCCTGGCGATGAATTTCGGTTTCGGCGGCGTCAGCCTGCTCGTCGCCGCCGAACTGCGCCCGGTGCGCAACAATGGTCCGACGGAAAAGATCCTGTTCGTGCTGTCGCTGCTGTCCAGCGTCAATTTCTTCGTGCGCACCCTGGCGGTCGTCATCGCGCACGGACCCTTCGCCGGCTATGACGGCTTCTACGGCTCGTCCTACTGGACGACGGCGCTGCTGTCGCACGCCTTGCTGTCGCTGCTGATCGCGCTTTGCCTCTTCACCGCCGCCGCGCTCGACGTAATGAAAGCGCTGAAGACGGAAACCCACACCGATCCGCTTTCGGGGCTGCTCAACCGCCGGGGTTTCGAGGAGCGCGCCGCCATGCTGCTGCAGCATTGCGCCATGGCCAAATTCCCGGTGGCGCTGGTGCTGGCCGACCTCGACCATTTCAAAGCGCTCAACGATATGCACGGGCATGCCGCCGGCGACCGCGTGATCGCGGATTTCGCCGGGAAGCTGCGCTCGGCCACGGGAGCACGAGGTGCCGCGGGGCGCATCGGCGGCGAGGAATTCGCCGTGCTTTTGCCGCTGACCGATCTCGCCGCGGCGCGGCTGTTCGCCGAGGCGGTGCGCACGCTCTATTCGGCCGGCGGCGTCGACGGCCTTCCCGCCGGCACCAAGGTCACCGCCAGCTTCGGCGTGGCGGCCCGCAGCGGCGACGAGACGCTGGAACCGTTGATGCGACGGGCCGACGAGGCGCTTTACAAGGCCAAGAAAAACGGTCGCGACAGCGTGCGCCTCTCCTACGAGCGACCGGAGACGGTGTTCGTGCCGGAGCCGCTCAGGGCCAGCTGACCGCCGCGTCCGCGTTTCGCGTTAACGTCTTTTTCGCCCGTCGATGTTTAGCTGTCGGCGGGGGTTTGAGGATAGATGAGCGGCGCCAACTTCATCCTGTTGATCAATCTGGCGGTTGCCGGCCTGCTGGCGGCATCCTTCATGGCTGTCTCGTTCCACGATGCCGGCCGCGCGCCGGCGCGCTGGCTGGCGTCAGCTTATGTCCTGGGCGTGGTCTATTCAGCGATCGAATTCAGCATTCCGGCCTTCAACGATGCGCGGCTTCCTGTTGTTGCGGCCTTTGCCGTTTTCCTCGGCGCCACCATTGCCTTCAACGGGGGACTTGCCCGCAAATATTGCGTGGCGCCGCCATGGACGCCGATGCTGTTTTTCCTGGCCGCAACCACCATCGCCGTCTATTTCGTGCAGGATCTGCCGCGCCAGTCGCTCACCCGCATCATGGCCTACCAGCTTCCCTACGCCGTCATGCAATTCGTTGGCCTTGGCATCGTCTGGACGTCTAGGCAAAGCCGCGGTCGGCTCGATCTGATCTTGATGGCGGTGCTGGCGGCCAGCGGCCTGCAGTTTGCCTCAAAGCCGTTCATCGCGCATGCGCTCGGCGGCTGGGGCGCCAATCCGCAGGCCTATCTGCAAAGCAGTTACGCGCTGGTGTCGCAGTCGCTGGGCACTGTCTTTGCCTTGGCGCTGGCGCTGCTGACGCTGGGCATTCTCGTTCGCGATGTGCTTGCCGAAGTGACGTCGAAGTCGGAGGTGGACACGCTGTCGGGCCTGCTCAATCGTGGCGGCTTCACGCGTCATGCGGAGCTGGCCGTGCACGACGCCACGCGCCTGGGCGTGCCGGTGGCGATGGTCATTGCCGATCTCGATCATTTCAAGTCCGTCAACGACAGCTTCGGCCATGCCTCCGGCGACCGGGTGATCGAGGCCTTTGCCGGCCTGCTGCGAGAAGCGGCCGAGGGTCATCACGTGGTTGGCCGCATCGGCGGCGAGGAGTTCGCCATCATCCTGACAGGCGCTAACCTTGCGGCCGCCCGGCTGTTCGCGGAAGGCACCCGCCACGCGTTCGGCGCGTTGCCCATCAGCGGGTTGCCGGCCGACAACCGCTGCACGTCGAGCTTCGGCATTGCCGAGCTCCACGTGAGCGAGGGTTTTTCCGACCTGATGCGGCGCGCGGATGAAGCGCTCTACCTGGCAAAGAATGCCGGGCGCGACTGCGTGCGTGTCTCCACCGGGCCAGCCGATGGGCTGGCCGTGTTCAAAATCGGTCAGGCCCGCATCAACGGCAGGGGCTGAGCTCCGGCATTTCGCCGTCGGACAGGCCGTACATATAGGAGCGGCCCTTGACGAACACCGGCGGGCGGTAGCAGTCGCCTTCGCCCGATATGTCGTCGGATTCGTTTTGGTAGATCACCTTGGGCTGGCCGGCGCTGGTGTAGTCGGACAATTGCCTGGCCAGCTTGCCTTCGCCGACGATGATGCGCTTGTAGCCGGCTGCGCTGTCGATGACGAGATTGCCGAGCGAATCGGCGTAGACGCGGTCATGATGGCGCAAACCGGCCTCGGCCGGCGCGGCCACCGTGACGGCAAGCGCTGCCAGCGTGAGGGCCGCGAGGCTTGTCCGCACTGATTTGGTGAGCACTGATTTAGAACGCATGTCGCTCTCCCTTTGTCGGCGCGAGAGAGATCGCGCCCCGATCTGGTCCGAATCGGAAATTAACCCTTTCTTAACCTTTGTTAAGGGGAGGAGCGGTCCAACGGCCGTTTCTTAATGAACATGGTTAATTTCGCGGTCGCCGCCGATGTCCCAACGGGACGACATGGCCACTCGCATCCTGGGGTAACTTGATCTTGGCGCGCCGCGTGGCTAGCGTGCCCGGCCATGAGGGGGCAGCACATGATGTTTGACCGAACGCTTCGGCTGTCGTTCTCTATTCCGCTGCTTCTCGCGGCTGGCGCCTGTGTGCCGGAGGACGGCGCGCCCAAGGCCGCCAACACAGCGACACCCGTGGTGGCGCCCGCTGCTCCCGTCCAGCAACGGTCCGCCCGACCGGCGACCAAGATCACCACCGACCTCACCGCCCCGCGCTTCACCACGGGCACGGTTACCTACAGATGCGGCAATGGCGGCATGATCACCATTCAGAATCTCGGCACGTCGCTGCGCGTGGTCGGCCAGGAAGGCGCCACCGAGGAGTTCGCGGCGTCACCGGCAAACCAGAGCAGCCGCTACCAGGCGGTCACGCATGACGCAATCGTGATCGACGGACGCGAGGCGCTGGTGATGAAGAAGGGATCGACGCCGCAGACCTGCACCCGGTGAGCCAAATCTCGACACGGCCGCGCCCCGGGCCAGACATGCTGCACTGCAGCGATATCGAGCCGGCTTCGGCTGACATCCGCTAATCGATTGAAGCCGCATTCGGCCTTTTAGTCAGACTAAATTACGTTTTCAAAACGGTTTTCTGGCTTTGACGCGGTGCAAAAAGAGCATTAGAAACCG
The DNA here is from genome assembly GCF_020165315.1 of Mesorhizobium sp. BR115XR7A. Lineage (NCBI taxonomy): Bacteria > Pseudomonadati > Pseudomonadota > Alphaproteobacteria > Hyphomicrobiales > Phyllobacteriaceae > Mesorhizobium > Mesorhizobium sp. BR115XR7A. The sequence goes on along the minus strand of NZ_JAIUHW010000011.1, from coordinate 138,108 downwards.
GCTGTCCGAAGTCGCAACCGGAAGCGGCAATGCCGCATTTCCACCTGAGGCGGCAGACGCCGAACTGGGGCAGCCATGAGCAAATCACCAGCCACCCAAGCCAGACGCGAAAGGCCGCTTTCGCCGCACCTGAGCGTGTACCGGCCGCCGATCACCATGACGATGTCGATCATCCATCGCATCACCGGGGGCGCGCTTTACTTCGGCACGCTGCTGGTTGCCGTCTGGCTGATGGCGGCGGCATCCTCGCAGCCGGCTTTCGATTGGGTGAACTGGGCCTTCGGCACCTGGCTCGGGCGGCTGATCCTGTTCGGCTATAGCTGGGCGCTGATGCATCACATGCTGGGCGGTGTCCGCCATCTGATCTGGGACACCGGCGCCGGGCTTGAAAAACACACGGCCTCGAATATCGCCTGGGCGACGCTTGCCGGCTCGGTTCTGCTCACGCTGCTGATCTGGGTCGCCGGCACCATGGCGCGGGGAGCTTTGTGATGAGTGCGAAGAACACCGACATGCGCACCCCGCTGGCCAGGGTGCGCGGCTTGGGCTCTGCCCGCGAAGGCACCGGGCATTTCTGGCGCCAGCGATTGACGGCGATCGCCAACATCCCGCTGATCCTGTTTTTCACCGGATTCCTGATCGCGCTCAACGGCGCCGGCTATGCACAGGTGCGGGCAGCGCTCGTCAACCCGTTCGTGGCGCTGGTGATGGCCCTGGTGCTCATCTCGCCGCTCTATCATATGCGGATCGGCATGCAGGTGATCATCGAGGACTATGTGCATGGCGAAGGCATGAAGCTGGCGCTGATCGCCCTCAACACATTCTTCACAATAGCAGTCGGCGTCGCTTCGCTCTTCGCCCTGCTGAAACTGGCATTCGGAGGCTGAAGTCTTGGTCCAGGACACGAAATCAGCCAACGCGGCAGGCTACACCTTTGTCGATCATAAGTTCGACGTGGTCGTCGTCGGCGCCGGCGGCGCCGGGCTGCGCGCCACGCTTGGCATGGCCGAACAGGGCCTGCGCACCGCCTGCATCACCAAGGTGTTCCCGACCCGCTCGCACACGGTTGCCGCGCAAGGCGGCATCGCCGCGTCGCTGTCCAACATGGGCCCGGATTCCTGGCAGTGGCACATGTACGACACCGTCAAGGGGTCGGACTGGCTGGGCGATGTCGACGCCATGGAATATCTGGTGCGCGAAGCCCCGGCCGCCGTTTACGAACTCGAACATTACGGCGTGCCGTTCTCGCGCACCGAAGAGGGCAAGATCTACCAGCGGCCGTTCGGCGGCCACATGATGAACTATGGCGACGGGCCGCCGGTGCAGCGCACCTGTGCGGCCGCCGACCGCACCGGCCATGCCATCCTGCACACGCTCTACGGCCAGTCGCTGAAGAACAACGCGCAGTTCTTCATCGAGTATTTCGCGCTCGATCTGATCATGGAACCGGACGGCACCTGCACCGGCGTCGTGGCGTGGAATCTGGACGACGGCACCATCCACCGCTTCTCGGCCAAGATGGTGGTGCTGGCGACCGGCGGCTATGGGCGCGCCTATTTTTCGGCGACCTCGGCGCACACCTGCACCGGCGACGGTGGCGGCATGGCGGCGCGGGCGGGGTTCCCCTTGCAGGACATGGAGTTCGTGCAGTTTCACCCGACCGGAATCTATGGCGCCGGCTGCCTGATTACCGAGGGCGCGCGCGGCGAGGGCGGCTATCTCGTCAACTCCGAGGGCGAACGCTTCATGGAGCGCTACGCACCGTCGGCCAAGGACCTCGCCTCGCGCGATGTCGTCTCGCGCTGCATGACGCTGGAAATTCGCGAGGGCCGCGGCGTCGGCAAGGCCAAGGACCACATCTTCCTGCACCTCGATCATCTCGATCCGGCGGTCTTGCACGAAAGGCTTCCAGGCATTTCGGAGTCGGCGAAAATCTTCGCCGGCGTCGACCTGACCAAGGAGCCGATCCCGGTGCTGCCGACGGTGCACTACAATATGGGCGGCGTGCCGACCAATTATTGGGGCGAGGTGCTCAATCCAACCGCGGACAACCCCGACCGGGTCTCGCCCGGCCTGATGGCGGTCGGCGAGGCCGGTTGCGCTTCCGTGCACGGCGCCAACCGGCTGGGCTCGAACTCGCTGATCGACCTGGTGGTGTTCGGCCGCGCCGCGGCGATCCGCGCCGGCCAGGTCATCGACCGCAAGGCGGCGATCCCGTCGCCCAACCAGGCTTCGGTCGACAAGATCATGGACCGCTTCGACCGGTTGCGCCACGCCAACGGCTCGACGCCGACGGCTGTCCTTCGTGAAAAGATGCAAAAGGCGATGCAGGAAGACGCTGCGGTGTTCCGCACGCAGGAATCGCTCGAAAATGGCTGCAAGCGCATTTCGGAAATCTGGACCGAGCTCAAGGATGTCAAAGTCTTCGACCGCTCGATGATCTGGAACTCGGACCTGGTCGAGACGCTGGAACTGGAAAACCTGATGGCCAATGCCATCACCACCGTCTACGGCGCCGAGGCGCGCAAGGAGAGCCGTGGCGCGCATGCCCGGGAAGATTTTTCCGCCCGCGACGACGTCAACTGGCGCAAGCATACGCTCGCCCATCTCAGCGAGGACGGCGCGGTGACGCTGACCTATCGGCCGGTGCACACCGAGCCGCTTTTGGCCGAAAAGGACGGCGGCATCAGTCTGGCCAAGATAGCGCCGAAGGCCAGGGTGTACTGAGGATGGCGACGGCGGCGGGATATTCCGGTACGTACCTTCCAGCCAAGCTCGGCCTGAAGGATGGGATGATTGCCGCCTTCATCGCCCTGCCGCCGGAACTCACGGACCTCGCCGAGGCCGTCGATTTCGCCGAGGCCGACCGACTGGCCGAATGGTCCGACATTTCGGGCGTGGTGTTGAAATACGACGCCGTCCACGCCTTCACCAAACAGCGCGCCGAGATCGAGGATCGCCTCGGCGCACTCGAGGCGGCGATCAAGCGCGACGGCATGATCTGGGTCTCCTGGCCAAAGAAGGCCTCGAAAGTGGCCACCGACGTCACCGAGGGCGTTGTCCGTGCTGAAGCGCTCAAGCTCGACCTTGTCGACGTCAAGGTCGCCGCCGTGAACGAAATCTGGTCCGGGCTGAAGCTCGTCATCCGAAAGGACCTGAGGTAATGGTCGAACTCACGCTTCCAAAGAACTCGAAGGTCCAGCAGGGCAAGACCTGGCCGAAGCCGGAGGGTGCCACCAATCTCAGGGAATACCGCATCTATCGCTGGTCGCCGGACGACGACGAGAACCCGCGCATGGACACCTACTTCGTCGATATGGACGATTGCGGGCCGATGGTGCTCGACGCGCTGTTGTGGATCAAGAACAAGATCGACCCGACGCTGACCTTGCGCCGTTCCTGCCGCGAAGGCATTTGCGGTTCCTGCGCCATGAACATCGACGGCTCGAACACGCTCGCCTGCACCAAGGGCTGCGACGACATATCGGGCGCGATCAAGATCTATCCGCTGCCGCATATGCCCGTGATCAAGGACCTAGTGCCCGATCTTACCAATTTCTACGCCCAGCACGCCTCGATCGAGCCATGGCTGAAGACGGTGTCGCCAACGCCGGCCAAGGAATGGCTGCAGAGCCACGAAGACCGCGAAAAGCTCGACGGGCTCTACGAGTGCATATTGTGCGCCTGCTGCTCTACCTCGTGCCCGAGCTATTGGTGGAACGGCGACCGCTATCTCGGCCCGGCGACGCTGCTGCAGGCCTATCGCTGGCTGATCGACAGCCGCGACGAGGCCAAGGGGGAACGGCTCGACAATCTCGAAGACCCGTTCCGGCTCTATCGCTGCCACACCATCATGAACTGCGCGCAGACCTGCCCGAAGGGGCTCAATCCCGCGAAGGCGATCGCCGAGATCAAGAAGATGATGGTGGAGAGAAGGGTTTAGGTTCGGCGGAGGACAAGCCGGCCGGCTGATCGAGAATCGGTACTCGCCTGAAATACACGGCGGCCATCCTCACCAACAATGCGCTGAGATCAAGGATCCCTCAGCGCCGTCGAAGCGGCTACCAGGCGCCACGGCACGGCCTGGATATGTGGCGCGCCCATCATTGTTTTCATACACGTTGCTTGCCCAAAGCCGAGGTGATTTTCGGGACGACTTACATTAGAGGAACCTCATTAATCAGCTGTCATCTATACACTATGACGTGACGTTACCTTAGTATAGTGTTAAGATATTCTCGATAGATACTTCGGAAGTCGTCGCTCGAGTACAGAGTATGAGTAGATTTCCTGCGGTTCGTTACTGGCCAATAGGACCGTTGGTTAGCGCCGCGACGGTGGGATCGCTCACCTGGCTCACCTCGCTGGTCTATTTTCAGGAGAAGAGGCTGATCCTGGTCGTCGGCCTAGTGGCTTTGATCGCGCTTGTCTTGCTGGATCGCCTCCAGGGGGCAAGGACGGATCAGCCAGGAAGCGGGTGGTTCAGAGCCTATTTATCGCTCGTTCCCTGCTTTTTCTTCCTTGTCTATGTCTACCTCGAAAATGTTTTCGGTTATTTCGATTGGGCCGCGATGTTCATGCATGTCGACGCCGGAGTTCTCACCCCCAGTGTCGTTCTTGAGTATTTGATGAATACTGGAAGCACGATCCTGATCATTGCCGCCGGTCTTTTCGGTCTTGGCGCACTGAAGGCGCGCGGCACGCTGACAAGAGGATTGGACGTTGCCTTGATGGCATTCTTCCTGGCGGCAAACCCGATGCTGACACGTCCGATCGCGGCAGCGATCCATCCCAACCCGCTGCATGATTTCCTGTCCAAGCAGTTCGTCGATGTCACCTCTTTGACAAAGCCGGCTGAAACAGCGTCGGCGACCGCCGCGCCGAAGAACCTCATTCATATTTTCATTGAGAGCGCCGAGCGCACCTACATGAACGAGGCGGAGTTCGGCGACGTCATGGGTCCGCTGCTCGAATTCGACAGGCGTGGCGTTTCGGCGACCAACATGGTGCAACTTGCCTATACCAACAACTCCATCTCAGGGATGGTCGCTGCGAACTGTGGAACGCCGCTGCTGATATCGTTCTTCACGACGCGCCAGTATCTGGAGGAGAATTCGCAATTCCTGCCAGGACTGACCTGCCTGGGCGACGTTCTGAAGGCGCGGGGCTATCAGCAGAACTTTATTACCGGTTGGCCGCTCAACTTCACCGGTCAGGGCACGTTCTATTCCACCCATGGCTACTCATCGCTTTTTGGGGGATCCGAAGTGGTGGCCGCCATCGCGGGGCGCGGCAACGCTTTTGGCGCCGACGACGCCGAAGTTCTGGATATGAGCTTCGGCGTCTTGCGGCGCGCGCAGCGGGACGGCAAACCGTTCTCGCTCACGATCGCCGTCAGCGGCGGGCATGCGATGGACGGCTACCTGACCGACAAATGCATCGGCAAGACGGGACTTCCTCCGCAGACCCCCAACATTCTCCATGCCGTGAAATGCACGAACATGCTCATCGCGGACTTCGTTCACAAAGCCGAAGCCGCGGGTCTGATGAGGAACACTGTTCTGGCCTTGCAAAGCGACCACCTCAGCGCGCCGAGCACGGTGACGGATCGCTTGAACAATTATGAACGCCGCAACTTCTTCTCGCTGTCGGGCGATGGCATTCCTTCCAAAACCTATACCGGGCTTGCGGGCACGATTGACATATTTCCCACCATTCTTGACGCGCTGGGGGTGCCGCTCTCGAATGACCAGGCTGCCCTTGGCGTTTCGCTGCTTGGGGATCGACCGACGCTGAGCCGGGCACTTGGACAGGACCAGTTCGATGACGCTATCTATGCCGAGGATGTGCTCGTCAGGTCATTCTGGCAGTTGAAACCGACACGGACCGCCGTGGCGTCCGAGGCTGAGTCGCGTTAATGCGCGCCTGCGTTTGTTCGCTGCTAGATAGCGCCTACCTGGCCGAGGCCTCAACCCGATCAAGGCGATCGCCGAGATCAAGAGTTCTGCTCTGTCGCGCTTCTCGGATGTCTGTCAAAATCATGCTGTCCAAGAATCGGTAGAAAATAACCAATCCAATGAGCGAAGACCTTCCCATCCTCTCTCCCGCCGAAGCCCGCGTGCTTGGCTGCTTGATCGAGAAGAAGGAGCTGACGCCGGACGTCTATCCGCTGACGCTCAACGCGGCACTTGCCGCGGCCAACCAGAAGACGGCGCGCGAGCCTGTCATGACGCTGGAACAGACGGAGGTGCACAGGGCGTTGAAGCTGCTGGAGCAGAAAGGACTGGTCCGGCAGATGTTCGGTTCGCGCGTCGAGCGCTACGAGCATCAGATGGCGCAGCGTTTCTCACTGACCACGCCGCAGACCGCGTTGCTCGGTCTGCTCTTGCTGCGCGGACCGCAGACGGCACATGAACTCCTGGCGCGATCTGAGCGCATGGCGCGGTTTTCATCGATCGAAGACCTGCGCGGCGAACTCGACATGCTGATCGGCCGCCGGCCGCCATTGGTCCAGGAAATCCCACGCGGGCCGGGCCAGCGCGAGGACCGCTACGTGCATCTGCTCGCCGGTCCAGTGGATGTTGCCGCTCTCTCGGCTCAGCGCAGTGCGCCGGCCGCGCCTGCCTCCCATCTGGAAGCGAGGTTGGAGGCGCTGGAGCAGGAAGTCGCGGCCCTTCGCGCCCGGCTTGATGCGCTGGGGGGTTGAGGCCTCCAATCCGAGACGTCGGCGGGACGGCGCCCCCCTCTGTTCTGCCGGGCATCTCCCCACGAGGGGAACATTGGATGCTGCGACCGCTTTCGCCAATCTCCGATGCAGAAACGCCGGCCCTGGAGCCGGCGTTTGTCACTTCAGGCCAAGCCCTTCAGCCAAGCCTGGCGTCGAGCGAAACCTTGATCGCGCCGAGCGCCTGAGAGACCGGGCATTCGGCCTTGGCCTTCTCGGCCAATTCCTTGAACTTCGCCGCATCGATGCCGGGCACCTTGCCGACCAGGGTGATGGCGCTGCCGGTGATGCCGGTGCCGGGAACCAGCGTCACCACGGCCTTGGCGTCAAGTTCTTGCGCCGGCGTGCCGTTTTCGGCGAGGAAATGCGACAGCTGCATGGCGTAGCAGCCGGCATGGGCGGCCGCGATCAGTTCTTCCGGATTGGTGCCGGATTTGCCGCTTTCGTCCTCGAAGCGCGCCTTGAACGAATAGGGCGTACCCTTCAGGGTCCCGCTCTGCGTGTCGAGCGTGCCCTTGCCGTCTTTCAAATTGCCTTTCCAGACGGCGTTTGCGGTGCGGTCCATGAAGTCCTCCTGGGTTGTCGTGAACTTGTCCTGGGTGAGCCAGCGTCCGGCCAACTATAGCGCGGACGTCGCCGAAGACCACTGCGCTGTTTGGACCACGGCACGATGACGGCCTTTTCCGCCGAAAAAATACCCACGCAAAAATGTCGGCTTCCATCCGGGCCGGCCGTCCTGCGGGCGGCCACGGGATTTGTGGCCGGATGGAGGTTGACATGGACAATCTGTTTTTCGCGCTGTGGAAGAGGCCAGGTCGCGGGCCTGGGCGACAGGAGGACTTCTGGCTGGACCCGCCGGCGTCCGGCCTCGACAGGCTGCTGGCGGCGCTTGCCATCATAACGGTCGCGGCATGCCTTCTCGACCATGCGGGACCGATCTCGGGCAAGACTGACATGGCTGTCGCCGCAGCCTATGATTTGTCACAAGAAGGGAGCTCGAGATGAAATATGTCTGCCTGGTCTATGGTGAGGAAAAAGACCTCCATGCGCTGACCGCCGAGGGTGCCGCCAAGCTCGATGCCGACTCGCTGGCCTATGACAGGTCATTGGATCAACAAGGCAAGCTGATCATCGCGCAGGCACTGCAATCGGTGAAGACGTCGAAGACCGTACGGCGGCGCAAGGGCAAGCAGCTGATCACCGACGGCCCGTTCGCGGAAACGAAGGAGCAGTTGCTCGGTTTCGTCATGATCGAAGCGCAGGATCTCGACGAGGCGCTGGATATCGCCAGCGAGATTCCGCTGGCTGAAATCGGTACGATCGAAGTGCGCGCGATCTACAACGTGCCGGGGTCTTAATTCCCTGTCATGCGTTGCGCTCCCTTGGAAACCTGGGCGTTCGGTTGAGCGAAGGTCCCGTCTTGCCGGGGCTCAATTCTTGCGTGTTGAAGCAAGCCACGAGTTCTCCTATCGTCGCCCAAGACTTTGGGGGATTTGGACATGCCTTTCCTGATTGCTGTCCTTGGCGTGCTCGGAGCGGCGGCATTGTGGTGGTACCGGATGAAGGCGATGAACGACGCCGCGCGCGAGGTCGCCGAAGTCGTCGGGCGCGTTCAAGGCAACATCCGGCGCAAGAAGCTGCGCAAGCAGGCCGCACTTTCGCCGCTGACGGCGATCGATGATCCGGTGGTGGCGGCAGCGACGCTGATCACCGCGATCGTTTCGGAAGATGGCCCTGTTCTGCCGCGGCGCGAGGCCATCATTCGCGAGGTGATTTCGCAGATCGCAGCCGGGCCGAAGAAGACCGACGAGGCGGTTGTCTATGCCAAGTGGGCCGCGACCCAGATAGACGACACCACCATCGTCATCGACAAGCTGGCGCCCTTCCTGCGCGAACGCCTCGACCCGAACGAACGGGACGATCTGCTGCAAATGCTGAACCGGGTGGCTCAGGGCGGAGAGCAGAGCCTGAAGATACCCGACCAGCGCATGCTGCGGCTGCGCCAGAAGCTTGGTTTTGAAGTGAACTGAGATCGCCGGCCTCGGCGATTGGCGCGAAACTCCCGCTGCATCCTCATCCCATGGCGGAGCAAGGAGCGATGCGACGCGGCGCAGTCCACAGGCCGCGACGTCAAGTCAGCGAGACGATCAGATCGCCTCGCCCTTCAGCAGGCGCGGCGTGCCCGCGGATAGTCCCGATGCCTGGCGGATGAAGAACTCCTTCAGCCGCGGCATACGCTCGACGAGACCGAGGCCGATGTCGCGGACGGTGCGCAGCGGGGTGATGTCGTTGGAAAACAGCCGGTTCAGCACATCGGTCGTGATGCCCATCTGCACCGTGTCGAAACGGCGCCATTGCTGATAGCGTTCCAGCACGTCGAGCGCGCCGATGTCCTGGCCGAGCCGGTCGGCCTCGACGATCACCTCGGCAAGGGCGGCCACATCCTTGAAGCCGAGATTGAGCCCCTGGCCGGCGATCGGATGGATGCCGTGGGCGGCATCGCCGGCAAGCGCGATGCGCGGTGCCACGAAGGCGCGCGCGATGGTAAGACCAAGCGGCCAGGCGCGCGGCTTGTCGGCGACGCGGATTTCTCCAAGTTTCAGCCCAAAACGTTGTTCAAGTTCGTGTTCGAAGACGAGATCGTCGCCTTCGACGAGCGTTTTCGCATCTTCCGCCCGTTCGACCCAGACGATCGAAGAGCGGTTGGTGCCGTCCTCGTCGGGTATCAGCGGCAGCGTGGCGAACGGGCCGGCGGGCAGGAAATGCTCTTCGGCGCGGCCGTTGTGCGGGCGTTCATGGGCCACGGTGCAGACGATGCCGGACTGACCGTATTCCCACTTGACCGTCTTGATGCCGGCCATGTCGCGCAGTTTCGAATTGACACCATCGGCGGCAACCAGCAACCGCGCCGCCAACGTGGCGCCGTCCGCCAGATGCACTGACATGCCGGCTCCATTGGTCTCAAAACCTTGCACCGCCACGCCTTCGATGATGTCGATGCCGAGCTGTTCGGCTTTGGCCCGCAAGGCGCCGTTCAACGCCCTGTTGGCGACCATATGCGCGAAAGGCTCACCCGGCGCCACCTCGCCGCCGAAGGTCAGGAAGACCGGGCGCACCGGATCGGCGCTGCGTGAATCGGTGATGATCATCTCAGTGATCGCCTGCGCCTTCGGCGCGATCTCGGCCCAGACGCCGAGCTGGTCGAGCATGCGGCAGGCCGCCGCGGCGATGGCGGAAGCGCGGCCATCCCTTTGCCAGGAACCGGCGGGCGCCGCGTCGACCAGCGCCACGGCGAGGCCCGGGCGAGCCTGTTTCAGCGAGACCGCGGCGGCCAGGCCGACATAGCCGGCACCGGCGACGAGAACATCGATCCTGGATCTGGCCTTGGCGTCCGCCTTGCGTTCCATTGTCTTGGCTCCTTGCGCGCCTACGGGGCTTGCGCCCTTGACGGCTCGTTCTTCCTGTCGGAAACCGCCATAGCAATTTTGCGGCGAGGTCACAAAACATGACGGCGGCGATCGACGAGCTTCTGCGCATTCTCGACCTCGAGAAGCTGGAACACAATCTGTATCGTGGTCGCAGCCCCCAGGTGGAGTGGCAGCGCGTGTTCGGCGGCCAGACCATCGCGCAGGCGCTGGTGGCGGCGCAGCGAACGGTGGAGCCCGACCGTTTCGTGCATTCGCTGCATGGCTATTTCATGCGCCCGGGCGACATCAAGGTGCCGATCATCTACGAGGTCGATCGCATCCGCGACGGCGGTTCCTTCACCACGCGGAGGGTGCTGGCAATTCAGCACGGACAGGCGATCTTTTCGCTGGAAGCGTCGTTCCAGGTCGACGAGAAGGGGCTCGAGCACCAGTTCGCGCTACCTGACGACGTGCCGCCGCCGGAAGGGCTGAAGACGCAGCGCCAATTGCTCGAAACGGCCGACCGGGTGCCGGAGGCGGTTCGCCGTTTCTGGGCGCGCGAGCGGCCACTGGAGTTGCGGCCGGTCAACCTCCAACACTACGAAAGCCGCGACAAGCTGCCGCCCCGGCAGAATGTCTGGATCCGCCTTGCCGGGCCGGTTCCCGACGACCGCGCGCTGCAGTCGGTGCTGCTCGCCTACCTCTCCGATATGACGCTGCTCGACACCTCGACCTTCGCCCATGGGCGCGGCCTGTTCGATCCCGACATCCAGGCCGCCAGCCTCGACCATTCGATGTGGTTCCATCGGCCGCATTCGCTCGACGGCTGGCTGCTTTATGCGCAGGACAGCCCCTCGAGTTCGGGATCGCGCGGTTTCAGCCGCGGCACGCTCTATGCCCGTGACGGCACGCTGATCGCCTCGATGGCACAGGAAGGGTTGATCCGGCTCAAGCGTTGAGCATTCGCGAGTCTTGTTTGAGCAAGATTCTTTGCGAAAGCCGATTCCATTTTTCCTGATCATGCTCAAAGCCGGCAAATTAGGCAATTTCACAAAATTGCTTAAATTTTGAGCATGCGGCGTGCCGCACATGCATACAGCAATTGGCGGCGGGCGCTCCATTCCCTTTATTTCCAATAGGTTAACGCCCTGCTTCGGCACTTGGCACGGAGCTTGAATCCTTGGGGGCACTCTCCGGCTCTTTGGGATCGGTGAAGTCGTGCAAACGCGGGGCACCGCAACAGCAAAGGGTGAACCTATGAAAATCGTGATGGCAATCATCAAGCCGTTCAAGCTGGACGAGGTACGCGAAGCGCTTACCGCCGTCGGCATCCAGGGCCTGACCGTCACCGAAGTCAAAGGCTACGGGCGTCAGAAGGGGCATACGGAAATCTATCGGGGGGCGGAATACGCGGTCTCTTTCCTGCCGAAGATCAAGATCGAGGTCGCGGTCGCGGCCGACATGGTCGACAAGGCCGTCGAAGCCATCACCGCCGCGGCCAAGACCGGCCAGATCGGCGACGGCAAGATCTTCGTTTTCGGCATCGACCAGGCGGTGCGCATCCGCACCGGCGAAACAGACAGCGACGCGCTCTGAGCGGCGAACACGTATTCCAATGGAGAGTTCAATGAATATTCCTTCCACCTTGAAGACGACGGGACGGGCGGCCCTTCTGGGCACGCTCGCTCTCGCAGCGCTGGGCAGCGTCGCCGCCTTCGCGCAGGAAGCCGCACCCGCTGCCGCTGCCGCGGCACCTGCCGCCGCGCCCACCCCGGTGCTCGATACCGGCAACACCGCCTGGATGCTGACCTCCACGGCGCTGGTGCTGATGATGACCATCCCGGGCCTGGCGCTGTTCTACGGCGGCATGGTGCGCAAGAAGAACGTGCTCGCCACCGTCATGCAGAGCTTCGCCATCACCTGCCTGGTAACGGTGCTATGGTTCATGTTCGGCTATTCGCTGGCCTTCTCCGACGGCGGCGGCATGAATGCCTATCTCGGCGGCACCTCGAAATTCTTCCACCACGGCATCACCACCGCCAGCCTGTGGCTGCCGGGTGTGGCCAACATCCCTGAATTCGTCTTCTCGATGTTTCAGATGACCTTCGCCATCATCACGCCGGCGCTGATTGCCGGCGCCTTCGCCGAACGCTTCAAGTTCTCGGCACTGCTGATCTTCATGGCACTGTGGCTGCTGATCGTCTATGTGCCGATCGCGCATTGGGTCTGGGGTGGCGGCTTCCTCGGTACGGCTGGCGTGCTCGACTTCGCCGGCGGCACGGTCGTTCACATCAATGCCGGTGTCGCGGGCCTCGTCTGTGCACTGGTTCTCGGCAAGCGCGAAGGCTATGGCACCACCAACATGGCGCCGCACAACCTCGTCTATTCGGTCATCGGCGCATCGCTGCTGTGGGTCGGCTGGTTCGGCTTCAACGCCGGTTCGGAACTGGCGGCCGACGGCCTTGCCGGTGCCGCCATGCTCAACACCCAGGTTGCCACCGCCGCCGCGGCACTGGCCTGGATGTTCGCCGAATGGATCATCGCCAAGAAGCCTTCCGTGCTCGGCATCATCTCGGGCGCCGTCGCGGGCCTCGTCGCGGTGACGCCGGCTTCCGGTTTCGTCAACCCGACCGGCGCCTTCATCGTCGGGATCGTCGCCGGCGTCGTCTGCTACCTCTCGGCGGTCAAGGTGAAGCACATGTTCGGCTATGACGACTCGCTCGATGCCTTCGGCGTGCATGGCGTCGGCGGCGTGGTCGGCGCCCTGCTGACCGGCGTGCTTGCCGACCCGGCGATCAACAGCCTCTCGTCGGGCGCTTCTCTCGGCAAGCAGATCTACGGTGTCGCCGTCACCATTGTCTGGACGGCGGTTGCCACCTTCGTCATCCTTTACGTCGTCAAGGCGCTGGTCGGCCTGCGTCCGACGACCCAGGAAGAAGTCGAAGGCCTCGACATCTCCCAGCATGGCGAAGTGGTGCCGTAAGGCATCCTTGCCAACGGGCCGGCGGAACCCTCCTCCCGCCGGCCCCATGTTTGCCGCGCAATTCCGGAGGGAAAACCGCGAATCCCTTCTGCTGGAATTGCTTTGAAAGGATCCCGTCGTGATGCTCCCGCAAGGAGGTCACGCCTTGAGGCCCGGATCGCTCCGGGCCTCTTTTTTTGCAAATTCGTTCTCGCTTCGTCCGAGTCCACGCAATCACGTTCGCGTGAAGAAGCTTTTCGAGGAAACATCGACCGCTCTGTCGCCGAACTCAGGAGGCGATCGTCGTTCTGACGCTCGTGATTTTGAAACAGGGAAGGAATTTTCTCATGAACCTCAAGAATATCTGCCTCGGGGCACTCGCACTTTCCATGGTCAGCGGCTTTGCATTTGCCGGCGCACTGGACGAGCCGGACAACATGGCGCCGTTCTTCACCGATTCCAGCATGAAGACCATGAAGCCAATGGAGGAATTCAAGGCAGCTTTCATGGCCATGCCGAAGGAGAAGCAGGACGCCATGATGAAGGAATGCCAGGACGCTGCGATGAGCAAGCCGCACGCCGAGTTCTGCGCCAATGTGAAGATGCTCGGCGGCGCCAGCAAGTAGCACGCTGCCCAGCCCAACGAATGGATGGCGGGCCAGGGCGCCCGCCATTTTTCTTATGGTGCGGTCACTGGTAGATGTCGGTGCCAAAAGGACGGCCCCCACGGTCTTATAGTTAATGCGCCCTTAACCTTCCCACGCCTAGTCTGACATCCGAATCTGCCGGAGTGCGTCATGCGCTGCGGCCAGGCAATCACTGACGGGGAAGAGCATGCGTTCAGGGGCTTCAGCACCGCTCGCGCTGACCGATACGGGGCACGGCATCCAGGCATTCGCGCGGCGCCAGGTCGGCCGGCTGATCGGCACCGGCCTGTTCGCGTTCACGGCCTTCGCCGTCGCCAGCCTCGCGACCTGGAACGTCGCCGATCCAAGCTTCTCGCATGCCACCGCCAACATCGTCACCAACGCCATGGGCTATGCCGGCGCGGTGTTCTCCGACCTCGCCATGCAGTTCTTCGGCCTTGCCGCGGTCGCCGCGCTGGTTCCGGCAGTGATCTGGGGATACCTCCTGTTTTCGGCGCGCGGCGTCGACCGGCTGCCCAGGCGCGGGCTGTTCTGGTTCGGTTTCGCGCTGCTCGCCGCCGCCATCGCCGGCTGCATCGTTCCGCCCAAGACCTGGCCGCTGCCCACCGGCCTCGGCGGCGTCGTCGGCGACATGGTGCTAAAGATCCCCGGTGTCCTCATCGGCGGCTATCCAACCGGGCTGGTGGCCAGCGTGCTCGCCATAGTGCTGGCTGCGCCCGCGCTCTGGCTGTTCGCCCATGGCGCGGCGCTGCTCGGGCGCAAGAACGGCTTCGCCGTGATGGAAGAACCGGCCGCCGCGGACCCGCGCGAGGACGAGCTTCTGTTCGACAATGACGAGGACGAGGGCGACGAGGGCATACTGGCGCTCGGCGCAATCACCCATTGGTGGCTTTCTTTCCGCGCGTGGATGCATCGCCGCGCGGTGCGCCGCAGGCAGGAGCGCGACGAGTTCGAACCGGAGATGGAGCCGCGCGCCAGCGCCTGGCGCCGGGCCGCCGAACGCGTCGAGTCGGCCGAGTTCGCCGAGCAGCGCATGAGCCATGACGGCCGCGCCCGTGTCGAACCGGAATTCTTCGCCGCCATGGTCAACGACCGCAGCGTCTCCGTCGACCCGGACGACGACGATGTCTTCGGCCGCGACGACGCGGATATGGATTTCGATGACGAGCCCGTCGCGCAGCGGCGTGCTCCCACGGCCAAGGTCCAGCAGTTCCGCTCCGATGCCGCCACCCGGGTGGAGGCGCCGGCGGCGCGACCGGTACCGGGCGCCCGCGTCCAGCGCGAGGCGCAAACCTCGCTGATCGGCTCCGACACGTTCGAAATGCCGTCGCTGCATTTCCTGTCCGAACCGAAGAATGTCGCGCGCGACCCAAGTCTTTCCAAGGACGCGCTGGAACAGAACGCGCGCCTGCTCGAAGGCGTGCTGGAGGATTTCGGCGTCAAGGGCGAGATCATTGCCGTTCGCCCGGGTCCGGTCGTCACCCTTTACGAACTCGAACCCGCACCGGGCATCAAGTCGTCGCGCGTCATCGGCCTTTCCGACGACATCGCCCGTTCGATGAGCGCGATCGCCTGCCGCGTCGCCGTGGTGCCGGGCCGCAACGCCATCGGCATCGAACTGCCCAACGCCAAGCGCGAAACGGTTTACCTCCGCGAGATCATGGCCAGCCGCGACTTCGAGACGACCAAGGCCAAGCTGGCGCTGGCGCTGGGCAAGACCATCAATGGCGAAGCCGTCATCGTCGACATCGCCAAGATGCCGCACGTGCTGGTCGCCGGCACCACCGGTTCGGGCAAGTCGGTCGCCATCAACACCATGATCCTGTCGCTGCTCTACCGCCTCACCCCGCAGGAGTGCCGGCTGATCATGATCGATCCGAAAATGCTCGAACTCTCCGTCTATGACGGCATTCCGCATCTGCTGACGCCCGTGGTCACCGACCCGAAGAAGGCGGTGGTGGCGCTGAAATGGACCGTGCGCGAGATGGAGGACCGCTACCGCAAGATGTCCAAGGTCGGCGTGCGCAACATTGACGGCTTCAACGCACGCGTGCAGCAGGCCGAGAAGAAGGGCGAAAAGATCTCGCGCACTGTGCAGACCGGCTTCGACCGCCAGACAGGCGAGGCGATCTACGAGACCGAGAATCTCGATCTCGAGCCGATGCCTTATATCGTCGTCATCATCGACGAAATGGCCGACCTGATGATGGTCGCCGGCAAGGACATCGAAGGCGCGGTGCAGCGCCTGGCGCAGATGGCGCGCGCGGCCGGCATCCACGTCATCATGGCCACGCAACGTCCCTCGGTCGACGTCATCACCGGCACCATCAAGGCCAACTTCCCGACCCGCATCTCCTTCCAGGTGACGTCCAAGATCGACAGCCGCACCATTCTGGGCGAGCAGGGCGCCGAGCAGCTGCTCGGCATGGGCGACATGCTCTACATGGCCGGCGGCGGCCGCATCCAGCGCGTGCACGGGCCGTTCGTCTCCGATGACGAGGTCGAGAAGATCGTCGGGCACCTGAAGCTGCAGGGCGTGCCGGAATATCTCGACGCCATCACCGAGGACGACGGCGAGGACGACGACGAGCCGTCCGGCAAGGCCGGTTCGGGCGGCGGTGGCGGTGGCAATTTCGAGGATTCCGACGATCCTTACGATCAGGCGGTTTCGGTGGTGCTGCGCGACGGCAAGGCCTCGACCAGCTACATCCAGCGGCGTCTGGGCATCGGCTATAACAGAGCCGCCTCGATTATCGAGAAGATGGAAAAGGAAGGCATTGTCGGCCCAGCCAACCATGCCGGAAAACGCGAAATCCTGGTGCCGACAGAAGACGACAAGTTCTGACAGTGCAGAGTTCGTGGCAACTTTGAACCTTCTGGCGCGTTCACCGACTGAGCAGCGATCGGCTCGCCAAACTTCAGCCCAACTGGGGGTTCACGACAGCGGCCAAATCAGGAACCGGACGAGAGTGACCGATATGAAAAACGATCTTTCAGCGCTCAGCGATTTTGCCCCGACACGCCGCCAATTGCTTGGCCTGGGCCTGGTATTCGCGGGTGCCGCCGCACTTAACGTGGTGCCCGGATTCGAGTTGCTGGCCTCGGCGCAGGCGGCCGTGCCCGCGGCGGCACAGAAGATCGCCGACCATTTCTCGGCGGTCAAATCGATGAGCGGCGAATTCGTCCAGTTCGGCCCCAAGGGCGAGCAGACCGGCGGAAAATTCTTCCTGGAACGGCCGGGCAAGATCCGCTTCAACTATGACGGGTCTTCGAATTTCCGGGTGATTTCCGACGGCAGATCGGTCGCCATACTCAACAAGAAACTGAACACGTCGGACCTTTATCCGCTGTCGAAGACGCCGCTGAAACTGCTGCTCGACGACCGCATCGACCTCTCCGGCAACCGCGTCAAGAGCGTCAAGGAAGAAGACGACCTCACCACCATCCAGCTTTCCGACAAGTCGGTTTTCGGCAATGCGCGGATCACCATGATGTTCGACCCGAAAACCTATGATCTGCGGCAGTGGACGATCACCGACGCGCAGGGCAAGGACACGACGGTGATGATCTTCAACACCAAGGAAGGCGTCAGCTTCGCGCCCGACACCTTTGCCATCGACTATACGGCCAATCGCGAGCTGAACACCAAGACGCGGTAGGCCCGCCGATATAGCCAGGCCCGTTAGCGGAGCGGGCTGGCTTGTTTTTGCGGCGCGCGACTGGCAGTAGAATGGCGATCTCCTGCCGGACCCCTCCGCATGCCCTTTTCGATCGCCACCTGGAATATCAACTCCGTGCGCCTGCGCATGCCGATCGTCGAACGCCTGCTCGATGAGTACGCGCCCGATGTGCTCTGCCTGCAGGAAACCAAGGTCCCGGACGAGCTCTTTCCCGAAAAAGCCTTTCGCAAGGTCGGCTATCCCTACATCGCGTTCCATGGCCAGAAGGGCTATCACGGCGTGGCGACGGTGGCGCGGCGGCCGATCGAGGTGGTCGAAAAGCGCCGCTTCTGCGACATCGAGGACAGCCGGCACTTGTCGGTGACGGTACAGGCCGGCGGCCAGACCATCCTGGTGCACAATTTCTACGTGCCCGCGGGTGGCGACGAGCCGGATCCCGAGATCAACAGGAAGTTCAGGCACAAGCTCGATTTCGTCGCCGAGATGAACGCCATCCGGGCCGAACACGGCGAGGTGTCGGCGTCGGTGCTGGTCGGGGACCTCAACATCGCGCCGCTGGAGCATGATGTCTGGTCGCACAAGCAACTGCTCAACGTGGTCAGCCACACGCCGGTCGAGACCGAAAACTTCGAGGCGATGCGGCGCGCCGGCGGCTGGGTCGACCTGATGCGGCACAACGTGCCACCGGAACAGAAGCTCTACACCTGGTGGAGCTACCGGGCGCAGGATTGGGAGGCGTCCAATCGCGGCCGGCGGCTCGACCATGTCTGGTCGTCGCCAAACCTGGTGCCCAGTTTTGCCGGCTATGAGATCCTTAGAGCCGCCCGTGGCTGGGACCGGCCGTCGGACCATGTGCCAGTTATTGCCCGGTTCGACTTGGATTAGGTTTATCGATATTCAGGTGAAGCCGGCCTGCAAACGGCGGCTTGCTGCGCTTCCCAGTTCTACTACGTCGCAGTAGAACTGTGCTCACGTACTTTAAGTACGCTTCTCGGAATCCGCCGTTTTCGCCTCGGCCTGACCTGAATCTCGACACCTGCGGCGTCAAATGCCAGGTCAACCCGAAAATCGTGGCGCCAATTCCTCGATGCGGCGGATCATGTCGTGGAATTCCTCGGAGATGCGCTGATGCAGCTTCACCGCCAATTCCGGGTATTCCTCCAGGATGCGCCGGAACATCTTGCGGCTCAGCCTTATCACTTCCGAGTCGATTTCGGCCGAGGCGCTGGTCAGCCGGTTGGTATCGGCGATCAGCGCCAGCTCGCTAAGCATCGTGCCTGGGCCGACCTTGCTGATCGGGATGCGCTCGCCATCCTGCTCGCGATAGAGCACGATACGCCCGCTGACCACGACATAAGCCGAGTCGGCCACATCGTCCTCGCGATAAAGCTTGTGGTCGGCCTGCACCAAAGTGGTCTCGGCACCGAAGGCGAGCAGGCGCAATTGTTCCTGCGTGAAGCCCTCGAAAAGCCTCACGGCGGACAGGATGCGGATGTCGTCATCCAGCGCCATCTAGCTGTGTCCCCGAACGGTCAGTCCAATCCCTCCTCTGCGGTACGGTCCCAGAATCCCCCTCCAACAGGATCGTACCCGAAAGCGGCCCCGCCCGAACCGCTCATTTGAATGGTGAAATGTTTAAGGAACCAGCTTGTAGCCGCCGCTTTCTGTCACAAGAATTTCAGCATTGGAAGGATCGCGCTCGATCTTCTGGCGCAGACGGTAGACATGGGTTTCCAGGGTATGCGTGGTGACGCCGGAATTGTATCCCCACACTTCCTCCAGCAGCACGTCGCGGGTCACCACCTTCTGGTCGGCGCGATAGAGATACTTGATGATCGAGGCTTCCTTTTCCGTCAGCCGCACCTTGCCGCCGCGCTGGTCGATGAGCAGTTTCTGGCTGGGCTTGAAGGTGTAGGGGCCGACCGAGAAGGTCGCGTCCTCGCTCTGCTCATGCTGGCGCAGTTGCGCCCGGATACGGGCAAGCAGCACCGCGAAGCGGAACGGCTTGGTCACATAGTCGTTGGCGCCGGCCTCGAGACCCAGAATCGTGTCCGAATCGGTATCGTGGCCGGTCAGCATGATGATGGGCGCCTTGTAGCCGCCCTTGCGCAGGATCTTCACCGCCTCCCGGCCGTCCATGTCGGGCAGACCGACATCCATGATGAGCAGGTCGATGAGCCCGCCGCGCGCAGCGGTGACGCCTTTTGCCGCAGTCGCTTCCTGCAGCACATCGAATTCCTCGTAGAGGGACAGTTGCTCGACCAGTGTGCCGCGCAGGTCGTCATCGTCATCGACGATCAGGATGGTACGTGAGGTCATGGATCAATCCGTTGTTTTGAAAAGTGAATTCAGTTGACCGCTGCGTATTTATGCGGAAGCTGGCCGGCACAATAGCCGATCACAGTGATTTGTTCCGTGGCACGATCATACAAGAAAAAACGCGATCGCAATGCAGCCGGCGCAATTTTGGCAAAAGGGCTGCGCGTGCTGACCGTGCGGGCTCGGCCCGGCCATCCAAGCCAGGGCCTGCTGCAGGCCGGCAAAACGGTGTTTGCGTGCGCGCTGGGGCGTGGCGGCATCTCGGCCGGCAAGCGCGAAGGCGACGGTGCCACGCCGCTCGCTTCGATGCGCATACTGACGGGCTATTTCCGGGGAGATCAGTTTGCCGCCGGGCGCAGAACGCGGCTGGCGATGGCGCCGATCGGGCCGGACCTCGGCTGGTGCGAAGTGCCTGACGACCGCAACTATAACAGGCCGGTCAAGATTCCCTACGGCGCCAGCCACGAACGCATGCGGCGCGACGACCGGCTCTATGACGCCTGCCTGGTGCTCGACTGGAACATCGCGCCGCGCCGGCGCGGGCGCGGCAGCGCCATCTTCTTCCATCTGGCGCGTCCCGGCTTCACGCCGACGGAAGGTTGCGTGGCGGTGACCGCGCGCACGATGGCGCGGCTCTTGCCGCTGCTGTCGGACCGGACGGTGGTAAGGGTGGTGAGATAGGGGGGATAGGGAATAGGGAAGTCTTCAGCGGCAGCAGACACGCTCAAACTGTATCATCCTATTCCCCTGCTCGCTTATCCCTTCCTGTTCCGCTGCCAGCCGATGTCGAGAAGGCCCAACCGGCCTGTCTCGCGGTCCATGGCCCGGGCGATGTCCCTGCGGCCGGCCCCGATATCGCGCAACTGGCGATCGGAGAGGTCCTCGACGTTCTGGTGAGGAAGGTTGACCGCGACCCTGGCCTGCCGCAGCCAGGTACGGGCAGCCGACAGCCAGTCTGGCCGGGCGATGTATGCAGGGCGAAGAGCGATGTGAGACATGAGGTGATCCGTATTCCCCGGAGATCAAATCCGGTTTGATGGTGTCTTTGATGCTGCAATCATGCCGTATTGAAAAACCAACGGGAAACGAGTAGTTCTTGTCTGATCATCAAGTTTTATTTGAGGATTAAGGCTCCATGAGCCGCTTCGATCAGGCCGCACGCTGATGGCAGCGCTCTTGCCGGGAACGCGGGCGCTCAGGACGCTGGAGGCGGCGGCCCGGCACCTCAACTTCACCCGCGCCGCCGACGAGCTCGGCCTGACGCCTGCCGCCGTCAGCCACCAGATCAAGGAAATCGAGGATCAGCTCGGCATCGTGCTGTTCACCCGCACCAGCCGCACCATCCGGCTGACGGAGGCGGGCACGGTGCTTTACGAGGCGGCGACCGACACGCTCGACCTGCTTGGCCGCGCCGTGATGCGGGCGCGCAAGATGGCGCGCGGCACCGAATTCCTGAAGGTGACGCTGGACGCGCAGTTCGCGGCGAAATGGCTGATGCGGCGCGTCGAGAATTTCCGCCAGCAGCGGCCGGGCATCGAACTCAGGTTCGACATCGCCTATGGCTTGCGCGATTTCGATCTCGACGACGTCGATGTCGGCATCCGCTTCGGCGCCGGCAAATATCCGGGGCTCAGCGCACACCGCCTGTTCGACAACATCATCATTCCGGTGTGCAGTCCGGGCCTCCTGACATCGGGGCCGCCCCTGCGCGAGCCGCGCGACCTGTTCAACCACACGCTTGCCCATATCGAATGGGCCCGACAGGGCGTGACATGGCCGAACTGGCGCATGTGGATGGCGGCGGCCGGCATCAACGATTTCGACGACAGCCGCACCGTGGTCTTCGGCACATCGACGGATGCGGTCCAGGCGGCGCTCGACGGCAATGCCGTCGCGCTCGCCGATTTCGCCATGGTGGCAAACGACCTGTCCGAGGGCCGGCTGGTGCGGCCCTTCGAACTCAGCATCAGGGTTGCGCCGGAATATGCCTATTTCCTGGTTTATCCCCAGGCCATGGCCGACGATCCCCGCATTGTCGCCTTCCGCGAATGGATCCTAGAGGAAGTTTCCAGGACGCGAACGACGGACAAACTTTAGACCTTCAGGACCGGGCGTTGTGGCCGAAGATCATGCGTCGGTATTTCTTCACGTTCCATTTTAGCTTCTTGTAGAGCAGCGGCTGCATTTTTCCGGCGACGGAAGTCTGGAACGCGCCGTTTTCGCTGCCTTGCTCGACGATTGGCCGCTCGAACCACAGCATCTCAACGCCCAGCTTTTCGTCCATCTGTTCGATCTGGTGGTCGATCACGGTGTAGATCTTGTGTTGATCGATCCAGGCACAACGGGCTTCGGCGACCGGACGGGTGATGAGATAGGAATCCGCGCACCTGGCATGCAGTGCCGGGTAGAGCCTCTGACCCCTGCGCAATTTCCAGCTCGGCGTGTAGTAGTTGCTGCCGTTGCCGAAATAGATGACGGCCTTGCGCATCGGGCTGCCGAGTTCGGCCAGCCCTTGCCGGAATTTGGCGACGAAGTCGCGCGCGAGGAAGACGTCATCCTCGAAGACCAGGCAATAGGGCAGGTCGGTTTCGAGGAAGTCGCGCCAGATGCCGACATGCTTCAGCGCCAGCGAGACCTGCGCCGGGTGGACAAAATCGGGGGCGACCAATTCAGCACGGATTTCCGGGGTGATATCCGCACGGTCCCAGTCGGTGTAGAAGGTAACCGGCACGCCGCGCCGGTCGAACTCGCGCACGATGTGCCGGCGCCGGTCGTCATAGCCCTGCTTGACGTGGCAGATCCTGGTGAACACCAGGTCGCGGGGAAATCCGGACTCGTCCGCCATCGTCAACGCACCGTCAGCTTGCAGCGGCGCCGAACCAGCCGATCACCGCGCCGATGATCAACAGCACGCCAAGCCAGTGACCGCCGTCAATGACAGTCAGGTCCCAGCCGAAATTCTCGTAGCGATGGTTGACCGACAGCGTCGTGGCGACAAAACCCAGCCAAAGCACGAAACCGAAGATCAGTCCGGCCAGCCAGGTCGGCTCACCACCCGTCATCGCGCCGACGACCAGGGCCATGATGTAGGCCATCAGCAGTTCGGCGATGAAGGAGATGACGAAGGGCAGCGGCGATTTCTTCATCGTCGCCGGATCGAGCCTGGCGGCCTTCAGCCAGGGCTTGCTCAACACCATGTACCAGGCGGCGCCGAACAGCCAGGCCAAGACGGCGGCGGCGATCACCGCCAGCCAATTCACTGCTGAAAAATCCATGAGTTCCCCCTCCTGTTCGGTTTTATGGAAACGCCTGTTCGGCGATTGCGTCAAGCAGTCGCCATACCGTGGTGCGTTTGACTTCGGCATCCTCGAGCGCCCTTGTCACCGGCACCTGATAGACGGCAAGCGGCTCCAGCCCCGATCGCGGCAGATAGGACCGGCCGGGATCGCCGACCAGAATGTCGGCGCCACGCCGTTTGAGTGTCGAAAACCACGGCGTCAGCCGGTCGGCGAAGGGTTTGTCGTAGAAGACGTCGCCGGCCAGGACCACGTCCCAACCCGCATCGGGGCCCACACAGTCCGTGCCGAGGAACGCGATGCCGACGCCGTTGGCCTCGCTGTTGAGGCGGATCGCGGTGGCGCAGAACGGGTCGATGTCGGCGGCGGTTACCTCGGCAGCGCCCGCCTTGGCGGCGGCGATGGCGACGAGTCCGGAGCCCGAGGCGAAGTCGAGCACGCGCTTGCCTCGGACCATATCGGGATTGTCGATGACATAGCGGGCGAGGCCCTGGCCGCCCGCCCAGGCAAACGCCCAGAAGGGCGGCGGCAGGCCGATCTCGACAAGTTCGTCCTCTGTCCTCTGCCAGAGATCATGCGCTTCGTCGGCGAGGTGGAGACGAATCTCAGGTACATGCGGCGGCGCCATCAGCGCCGTGTTGTCGAGAATGAATTGCTTGGCGCTATCGGGTGTAAGTGCCGTCACGGCGCAGGCGTCAGGCCGCCCATGCGGCAGACTTCCTTCCATTCGGCCGGGGTCACCGGCTGCACGGAAAGCCGTCCGAGCCGCACCAGCGCCATCTCGGCCAGTTTCGGATTGGCTTTGACTTCTTCCAGCGTCGGCGGGTTCGGCATGTCCCTCACGGCGCGGATGTCGACACACTCCCAGCGCGGATCATCCGACGTGGTGTCGGGATGGGCCAGCGCGCAGACCTCGGCAATGCCGACCACGTTCAGCCCCTCGTTGGAATGGTAGAAGAAGCCGAGATCGCCGACCTGCATGGCCTTCATGTTGTTGCGGGCGGCGTAGTTGCGCACGCCGTCCCATTGGGTGCCGGCCTTGCCCTTGGCCTTCAACGCCTCGAAGGAGAAAACCGAGGGTTCGGATTTGAACAGCCAGTAGTTCATTTTCTCTCCTCCTTGCGGCCCAGTCGCGGGCGCCGCGAATTAACTAGCCGCCGGCTTGTTGAACGTCCAGTTCCACTGGCGGATTTCGACGCTTTCGAACAGGCCGGCCTTGGCGTACGGGTCGGCGGCCGACAGAGCCTGCGCGCTGGGCAGATCGGGCGCCTCGACCACCACGAGGCTGCCATTGGGCTTGCCGTCGGCGTCGAGGAACGGACCGGCAAAGGCCAATTTCTTGTCGCCGTTCAGCCCTTCGAGAAAGGCGACATGCTCGGGCCGCGTGTCGAGGCGCACCTGCAGGCCTCCGGGCTTGTCCTTGCAGATCAGAGCAAACAGCATGGTCTTTCTCCTGGGTGATTGGTTCAGAGTGTGGGATCAATCGTTGGTTTCGGTCTTCAGCGGCCGGGTCATCAGCGCCGTCACGGCCTGCCCGATGGTGATGGTGCCATCCAGTATGGCGGCGACCGCGGCGATGATCGGCGCATCGATTTCGCGCTCGGCGGCGATGCGGGCGGCGATCGCCGCGGTCGGCACGCCCTCGGCCAGCGGCAATCCGGAAAGTGCCTTGCCCTGTCCGAGCGCCAGCCCATAGGCGAAATTGCGCGACTGCGCCGACGAGCAGGTAAGCAGCAGGTCGCCAAGCCCGGAAAGCCCCATCAGGGTCTCGGGCCTGGCGCCGAAGGCGGCACCGATGCGGCGCAGTTCGACAAAGCCGCGCGTCACCATGGCCGCCTGTGCGCTGGCGCCGAGCCCGGCCCCGGTGACAGCGCCGGCGGCGATGGCGAAGACGTTCTTCAAGGCGCCGCCGATCTCGACGCCGATCAAGTCGTCGCTCGAATAGCAGCGCAGGTTTTCAGCCGAAAATCGGGCGGCAAGGTTGGCGGCAAGCGCCTCGTCGCCGGCGGCCACCACCACCGCCGTTGGCAGGCCGCGGGCGACATCGCTGGCAAAGCTCGGCCCCGACAGCGCTGCGACCGGGTTTGGCGGCAAGATTTCCGCAGCGATTGCCGACAACAAGGCGCCGGTGTCGCGCTCGATGCCCTTGGCGCAGAGCACGAGCGGAATGCCGGCCGGCATATGATCCCTGGCGGCGGCCAGCGTGGCCCGCAACGCCTGAGCCGGCGTCACCGTCAGCACGCAATCGGCCCCAGTGAGGGCTGCCTCCATGTCGCTCGTCGCCTCGATGCCGGGCGCGATGGCGATGCCCGGGAGATAGCGTGGGTTCTCGCCCCGGCCGATCGCGGCCACGGTTTCAGGGTCACGCGCGAACAGCCGCACCGTATGGCCGGCGCGCAGCATGGCCAGCGCCAGCGCCGTGCCCCAGGCGCCGCCGCCGAGCACGGCGACATGCCAGCCGCTTTTGCCCGGACCCCCACCCTTCATGGCTCGATCGGTCATGCCTTGGCTCCGCGACGGCCGGAGCCGACCATTGGCGCCGAGACGCTGTCCAGCGGCCAGCGCGAGCGCGGCACGAAATCGAAGCCGTTCTCCTGCGCCATGCCTTCTCGCAGGCGTTCGATACCGGCCCAGGCAATCATCGCCGCGTTGTCGGTGCAAAGCTTCAGTGGTGGCGCGACGAAGCTGAAACCGGCGTCGGTGCAAAGCCGCTCCAGCGTTGTCTTGACCGTGCGGTTGGCGGCGACGCCGCCGGCGACGACCAGCGCCGGGTTTTTCGTGCCAGGGAATGTTTCGCGAAAGCGTTCCAGCGCGCGAGAAACACGGTCGGCGAGCGCATCGGCGACGGCCACCTGGAACGAGGCGCAGATGTCGGCGACATCCTGGTCGCTCAAGGGCTCGATCGCTGTCGCCGCCTGGCGCACCGCGGTCTTCAGGCCGGAGAAGGAGAAATCGGGCTGCGCCGAGCCTTTCATCGGCCGCGGGAAGGCAAAACGCGAGGCATTGCCCGACAGCGCTGCCTTCTCGACATTGGGACCGCCGGGATAGGGCAGGCCGAGCATTTTGGCGGTCTTGTCGAAGGCTTCGCCGAGCGCGTCATCGATGGTGGTGGCCCAGCGCTGGTAGTCGCCAACGCCGCGCACGGCCAAAATCTGCGTATGGCCGCCGGAGACCAGCAGCAAGAGATAGGGGAATTCGAGCCCGTCGGTCAGTCGCGCCGTCAAGGCGTGGCCTTCGAGGTGATTGACAGCGATCAGCGGCTTGCCGGCCGCCGCGGCGATCGCCTTAGCCGTCATCAGGCCGACGATCAGTCCGCCGACGAGGCCTGGTCCGGCGGTCGCGGCGATCGCATCGAGCTCGGCCAGCGCCACGCCCGCATCGGCGAGTGCGGCCTCGATAATCCCGTCCAGCGCCTCGACGTGGGCGCGCGCGGCGATCTCCGGCACGACGCCGCCGAACGCGGCATGTTCCTCGATCTGGGAGAGCACGATGTTGGACATGATTTTCGGCGCGGCATCGCCCTCCAGCGCCACGACGCTGGCGGCGGTCTCATCGCAACTCGTCTCAATGCCCAGAACGCGGATCAATTCGTCGCTGTCTCCAGAGATTGTATGTCAGGGCGTTCCTCGTTAGGAGAGTGCCCGGAAACGCAAAGCCAGCCGGGGGTTATCACGGACCGCGCGCCATGCAAACAATCTTGAAAATCGGAACACGCGGCAGCCCGCTGGCATTGGCGCAGGCGCATGAAACACAGGCGCGGCTGATGGCCGCGCACCGCATGCCGGCGGAGGCGTTCGAGGTTGTCGTCATCTCGACCAGCGGCGACCGCATCCAGGACCGGCCGCTGTCGGAAGCTGGCGGCAAAGGCCTGTTCACCAAGGAAATCGAGGAAGCCCTGCTCGCCGGCGCGATCGACATCGCCGTGCATTCGTCGAAGGACATGCCGACGCAATTGCCGCCCGGCCTGGAACTCTCCGCCTTCCTGCCGCGCGAGGATGCGCGCGATGCCTTTGTGGGCAGGGCGGCGAAGACGATCGCGGAACTGCCGCAAGGGGCGAAAGTCGGCTCCTCGTCGCTGCGGCGGCAGGCGTTAATCCGCCGCATGCGGCCGGACCTCGACGTGGTGATGTTCCGCGGCAATGTGCAGACGCGGCTGCGCAAGCTGGACGAAGAGGTCGCGAGCGGCACCATCCTTGCCTATGCCGGCCTGAAGCGGCTGGGCCTGGAAGATGTTGCCACCGATTTGATGCCGCTGGACAGCTTCCCGCCGGCACCAGGCCAGGGTGCGATCGGCATCGAGACACGGATCGGCGACCGCGATGTCGAGAAGATGCTGGTGGCGATCCACGATGTGGCGACCGGGCAGGCACTCGCCTGCGAGCGCGCTTTCCTGGCGGCGCTCGATGGCTCCTGCCGCACGCCTATCGCCGGCTATGCCGCGATCGAGGCCGGAAAGCTCTCTTTCGCCGGGCTGATCATCTCGCCCGACGGCACGCAGTCGCACGCGGTCGAGCTACAAGGGCTGGCACAGGACGCCGCCCGCATCGGTGATGAAGCGGCGCGGACGGCGCGTGCCAAGGCCGGCGAAAAGTTCTTCCACGGCTGGCTCTGAAGATGCTCCGCGTGCTGGTCACCAGACCGGAGCCGGGTGCGTCGCGCACCGCGCGAAAGCTGGAGGAGATGGGTTTTGAGCCTCTTCTCCTGCCCTTGACGGAGACGATGGCGTTGCCGGTCGATGCCAAGGCGATTCCGGAAGACGTGGCAGCCGTCGCCATCACCAGCGCTAATGCGGTGCGCCATGCCCCCAGAGATCTGATTGCGGTGCTGTCCAAGTTGCCTTGTCATGCTGTCGGCAGGAGGACCGCGGAGGCCGCGCGCAAAGCCGGCTTTCTCTCGGTCAATGAGGGACCCGGCGATGCCGAGGCGCTGGCCGACGGCATGGCAATCGCGTTTTCCGGCAAAACAATCGTCTATCTCTGCGGGCGCGTGCGATTTCCCGCCTTCGAGCAGAAGCTGGAAGCAGCTCACGCCCAGGCCCATGCCGTCGAGACTTATGACACGCTTGCGGTGAGCTATTCGGACGAAGCGATCCTTCCTCTGATATCCGGCCAATCCGTCGATGTGGTGCTGCTCTATTCGGCCATGGCCGCTGCCGAAATGCAGACACTGGCCAGGCGACTTACCTTGCAGCAGGCCTTTGAAAAGACACGTTTTTTCGCTCTTTCCGCGCGCATTGCCGCCGCTTTCGGCGGCGGCACCGGCAAAGCAATGCACGTTGCCGCGCGGCCCGACGAGGAGGCGCTGCTGGCACTTTTGCGGGCACGGCCCTGACCCGCGTCATCACACCGCCCCTTTTCACCGCTTGGTGATGTGCTAGACCCTTTCTGAACCATCACGCGCCGCCAGGCGTTGAGACGAAGCGAATTTGCGGAGCCCCTGCATGGTCAAGACGCCGAAGATGCGACACTCGAAAGGCCGCCGCGAGCCGGTGACCATCGATCTCGATCCGGGCGCCGTCTCACGCATCGTCGACGAGGATGCCGCCAAGAATACCGCCCAGACCGACGAGGCGAAGGCCGAGGAAGCGGCGAACGCCTCGCGGCCAGAGCCGCCCGACGAGCCGGTACATGCCGATCAGGCGGATCTCGAACCTTGGGAGCATGGCGATGCAGCCGCCGGGCAGCCTGGCACCGACGCGCCACCGCAAGCCGAGGCCAAATCCACTGAGCCGGAAATGCCTTATCCCGGTTCGGATACACCTCCCAACCGCGCCAAGGCTTCCGACTACAATTTCGAGGATGCAACCGCCAAAACCGCCGAGACCAAGGCGGATTCCGGTAAAGCCGATGCAAGGAGCGAACCGATGGCCACGCAGCCGAAGCGGGGCGGCCTCAACGGCATCGCCGCCGGCATCATCGGTGGTGTCATCGCCCTGGTCGGGGCCGGTGGCCTGCAATTTGCCGGCCTGCTCGGTGCGCCGGGTGCCGCTCCCGGTGTCTCGCTCGACGGCGTCAAGAGCGAGATCGCCTCGTTGAAAAGCGAAATCGCGGATATGCGGGAAGCCGGCGGCAGCGGCGGTGCATCGGCCAAGGTCGACGGCCTGTCGTCGGCGCTGGATCAGGTCAAGAGCGATGTCGCGGCGCTGAAATCGGCGGTCGAACAGGGGGGCGCGGGCGACAATGCCGGGCTTGCCGCGATGGGCGACAAAGTCAAGCAGATCGAAACCTCGATGGCCGCCCTCGGCAAGGCCGGCGGCGCGGCGCCTGTCGATCTCGGCCCGCTCAACGAAAAGCTGGCGGGTCTCGATGCGCTGGTGAAGTCGACGGGCGAGGCGGCGAAGGCACAGGAAGGCCGTCTCTCCGCACTGGAGCAGTCGGTGTCGCAGCTTTCCGGCAAGGTCGATGCGCAGGCGTCGCAGCCAAAGATCGCACTCGCCATCGCGGCCTCGGCGCTGAAGGCGGCGCTCGACCGCGGCGCGCCGTTTTCAGCCGAACTCGATACGCTGGCCGCGATTTCGCCTAATGCACCTGAACTCGCGACCTTGCGGCCCTATGCCGAAAAGGGCGTGCCGACCCGTACCGAGATCGCATCGCAGATGGATGCCGCCGCCAATGCCATGGTCGCCGCCGCGACGCCGGTCGATCAGAATGCCGGCTTCCTTCAGAATCTGATGTCGAGCGCTGAATCGCTGGTCAAGGTCCGGCCGATCGGTGCCGTCGAAGGCCCCGGCGCACCGGAAACCGTGGCGCGCATGGAGGTTGCGGTCACGCAGGGCGACTATGCCAAGGCACTCAGCGAATATGACACGCTGCCGGAAGCCGCGAAGGCCGCGGGCGCCGACTTTGCCGGCAAACTGAAGGCGCGCATCGAGGTCGAAAGCCAGGTCGACGCGCTGATCTCCGGCGCGATGAAGGCATGAGGGCAACACGATGATCCGCCTGCTCGCCTTCCTCATCGTCGTCTTCGCGCTCGGGCTGGGCTTTGCCTGGTTGGCCGATCGGCCGGGCGACATGGTCGTTACCTTCAACGGCTATCAGTACCAGGTGAGCCTCATGGTGGCGGCGGTTGCCGTCGTCGCTGTCGTCGCCGCGGTGATGATTGTCTGGTGGCTCATCAAGTCGCTGTGGAACAGTCCCTACACCATCTCGCGCTATTTTCGCGTGCGCCGCCGCGACCGTGGCTATCAGGCGCTGTCGACCGGCATGATCGCCGCCGGCGCCGGCGACGGGGCGCTGGCCCGCAAGAAGACCAAGGAAGCGGCCAAGCTGATCCGCTCCGACCAGGAGCCGCTGATCCATCTGCTCGAGGCACAGGCATCGCTGCTCGAAGGCGACCATGAAGGCGCGCGCCAAAAATTCGAGAGCATGCTCGACGATCCCGAAATGCGGCTGCTTGGCCTGCGTGGGCTTTACCTGGAAGCCGAACGACTGGGTGACCGCAACGCCGCCCGGCACTATGCCGGCCGTGCCGCCGCAGTGGCGCCGCAACTGGCCTGGGCGGCCGAATCGACGCTGGAGGAACTGACCGCGCGCGGCGACTGGGATGGCGCGCTGAAACTGGTCGACGCGCAGAAGTCGACGCGGCAGATCGAGCGTGACGCCGCCAACCGCCGCCGCGCGGTGCTGTTGACCGCCAAGGCGCAGTCGCTTGCGGACAGCGATCCCGCGGCTGCCAGGACAGCGGCGATCGAGGCCAACAGATTACAGCCGGATTTTGCCCCCGCCGCCGTTGCCGCCGCCGCGGCGCTGTTCAGGCAGAACGACGTGCGCAAGGGTTCGAAGATCCTCGAAGCGGCATGGAAGGCCGAGCCGCATCCCGAGATTGCCGAGCTCTACACCCATGCGAGGCCGGGTGACGCCGTGCTCGATCGGCTCAACCGGGCAAAGAAGCTGCAGGAGATGAAGAAGAACCACGCTGAATCGTCAATGACGGTGGCGCGTGCCGCGCTCGACGCGCAGGATTTTTCAACCGCCCGCCGCGAGGCAGAGGCCGCGATCCGCATGGACCGACGCGAGGGCGCCTATCTGCTGCTCGCCGACATCGAGGAGGCCGAGACCGGCGACCAGGGCAAGGTGCGGCAGCTGCTGTCCAAGGCGGTGCGAGCCCCGCGCGATCCGGCCTGGGTCGCCGACGGCGTCGTCTCCGAGCGCTGGGCGCCGGTCTCGCCGGTCACCGGCCGGCTCGACGCCTTCGAATGGCGCGCGCCGATGGAGCGGCTTGGCCAGCTGATCGACAGCCACGATGAGCCGGACGCCCCGGCAGTGGCCATCGAGGCGCCGGGCAGGCCGGAAAGGCCGGTCGAGGTGATCGATCACGCCGCACCGGGCGACGAGGCGACGGGCAAAGACGCCGAAAGCCGCGAGGATCATGTCGCCCCGGTCACGGCCGCCGCCTTTGCCGCGGTGCCCGCCGACGCCGAGGCCGTCGAGCCGGCGGAAGAACTGGCGCGGCTGCCGGACGATCCAGGCGTCGATCCGGACGACGAGGCGGAAAAGTCGACACGCCGGTTCCGGCTGTTTTGATTTGGGCAGGCCGTTGGGCCGTTTGGGAATGAATTGATGTTCGAGCGCGTTCTGTCGTTTCTCAGGGATTTGCCGGCCGGCTCCGGCAGCCATGCCAGCACGGACGATCCGCGCGTCGCGGCCTCGGCGCTGCTCTATCACGTGATGAATGCCGACGGCGTGCGCCAGGATGTCGAATGGGAGCGGTTCAAGGCGGTGCTGGCGCAAAGCTATTCGATCAGCGGCGCCGAACTCGAAGCACTCGCCGCCGCCGGCGAGCGGGCCGACAACGAGGCAATCGACCTCTACGCCTTCACCAGCGTGCTCAAGCGCCACCTCGACGCGGAGGGGCGCAAGGCGTTCATCGGCCTGATGTGGGAGATCGTTTATGCCGATGGCGAGCTGCATGAGCTGGAGGACAACACGGTGTGGCGTGTCGCCGAGCTGATCGGCGTCGAACGCCACGATCGCGTCGAGGCGCGCCGCAAGGCGGCGGCGCACGCGCCGGGCGCCACTGGAACATCCTCGGACGAATAGGATTTTCGCCGTCCCATGCCGCGCCAGACGAGGTCGAAACCAAAAGTCCTGATCGTGCTGCATCAGGAGAATTCGAGCCCCGGACGCGTCGGTCACATGCTGCTCGAAGAGGGCTTCGATCTCGACATCCGCCGCCCGCCGCTCGGCGACGCCTTGCCGGAAACGCTGGATGGCCACGCCGGCACGGTCGTCTTCGGCGGTCCGATGAGCGCCAATGACGAGGACGAGTTCGTCCGTCGCGAGACCAACTGGCTGCAGGTTCCACTCAGGGAGAACCGGCCACTGCTCGGCATCTGTCTTGGGGCGCAGATGCTGGCCAATCATCTCGGCGGCAAGGTCGAGGGCCATGGCGAAGGGCTGGTCGAGATCGGCTGGTATCCCCTGAAAGCGACCGAGGCCGGCAAGAAACTGATGCACTGGCCAGAGATGGTCTACCAGTTCCATCGTGAAGGCTTTTCGCTGCCGAGCGACGCGACGCTGCTGGCCACGAACGAGACCTATCCCAACCAGGCCTTCCGCTATGGCGATAATGCCTGGGGCATCCAGTTCCACGGCGAACTGACCCGAGTGATGATGCAGCGCTGGGTGGTGCGCGGCGCCCACCGCTTCGAGCTGCCCGGTGCGCAGCCCGGCCGCGACCATCTCGGCGGCCGGCTGATCTGGGACATGCATTTGAAGCGCTGGCTCGACGAGTTTTTGCGCACGATTTTTGGCGAGCCTGTGGCGCGGTAGTGCCGGGCCGGTGCTCTGAACCGCCGACGCCTAAAAACTAGTCCGAAAACGTTACGCTCACGCCGCGCTGCCGAAAATAAGCCTGCATCAACTTGCGGCCCGAGCGGTTGCTCTGCGCCAATTTGGCAGGATCGAACACCGCCTGTTTTATCCCCTCTCGCGCCAGCGCTGCCTTGAGCGTCGCGATATGGGCGTCGATGTCGGCATTGTCCGCCCTGAGCGACGCGTAGATATTTTCGGTCGCTTCGGCCACGGTCGGTTCGCTCACTTGTGTCGTCCTTTGGTTGGTTCGGCGGCGGCTTAGCATAGATTCGCTGCCCCGTCAGTTTCGTCCTTTGAGGTGCCTCACCTTGCGCAGCGCCGGGAACAGATAGGCCCACAGGCCGGCAACCGCGACGGCGCCGATGCCGCCGATGACCACCGCCGGAACCGTGCCGATCAGCGCCGCCATGGTGCCGGCGCGAAATTCGCCGACTTCGTTGGAGGCGCCGACGAAGACCTGGTTGACGGCGTTGACGCGGCCGCGCACCTCGTCGGGCGTCCACAGCTGGATCAGCGTCTCCCTGATGTAGACACTGAACATGTCGGTGGCTCCGAGCAGGGCAAGTGCTACGATCGAGAGCCAGGTGAGCGTCGACAGGCCGAACAGCACGGTGCAGGCGCCGAACGCCGCCACGAAGCTCAGCATGATCTTGCCGGCACGGTCGCGGATCGGATGGCCCGCAAGCCAGACGGCGACGCAGATGGCGCCGATCCCAGGCGCCGAACGCAGCAGGCCGAGGCCCCAGGGGCCAAGTTGGAGGATGTCACGCGCATAGACCGGCAGCAGCGCCGAGGCGCCGGACAGAAGCACGGCGAAGAGGTCGAGCGAGATGGCGCCAAGCACGATCTTCTCGCTCCAGATGTAGCGGAAGCCGGCAAACAGCGTCTCCATTGTCGGCTTGTCGGTGGCGGTCTGTTGCGCGGGCTTGGGAATGGTGAAGATCAGCAACGCGGCGGCGAGCATCAGGACTGCGGCCGTCGCATAGGCCACTTCCGCCGACACGCCATAGAGCAAGCCGCCGGCGACCGGGCCGACAATCGTCGCGGTCTGCCAGGCGGAGGAGTTCCAGGCGATGGCATTGGCGAAATCGCGCTGCGGCACGAGATTGGCGAACAGGGAGGACGAAGCCGGCCCGTAGAAGGCGCGGGCAATGCCGAACATGACCAGCACGGCGAAGATCGGGAGCGGGGTTGTAAGGCCGCGCAGGGTCAAAAACAGCAGAGCCAGCGCGCAGGCGCCTTCGACCAAGGTCGCCAAGGTCATGATGAGCCGGCGGCCGAAACGGTCGGCGACGACACCTGTAACCAGCACCAGAAGCAGCGACGGCAGGAACTGGACGATGCCGACAATGCCAAGATCGAACGGATCGCGCGTCAGATCATAGACCTGCCAGCCGACGGCCACCGAAACGATCATGGTCGCGAAAGTGGTGAGAAAGCGCGCCGTCCAGTAGCTGAGGAAGGCTCTGTGCCGGAAAGCGGCATAGCGCTGCTCCGGCAAGGTTTGTTCTGGTATCATGAAGTGAGGCCCCGTTGCGGTGGGCATCGGCTCGCGGGGCACTTCCCGAATGGGCGCTGTTCGACCAATGGAACTTGGTAAAGTTCGGGGCGGATATGCTTTAAAATCAGATCCGGATCAAGGGACTTTTGATCCGCACCACCGATAGCACGCGGAAGTTACTGCCGCAGCGCAGCTGAAATCGCGTCCAGCCCGCCTTTCAACTCGGCCTCCCTCGGCCAGCCGAAGCCGACGCGGAAGAAGCGCTTTTCCATTTCGAACCAGTGGCCGGGCCCGACATAGGTGCCGTGATCTTCCAGCAGCCTGACATAGAAGCGATCGAGGTCGAAGCCGGGTTCGACATCGAGGCGCGGGAAACCGACGACACCGCCTTCGGGCCGCACCCAGTCGACCAGCGGCTCGCGGTCGATCCAGGCCTGGACGATGTCCCGGCGCCTGGCCATTTCGGGCTGCAGCTTTGCCAGGAAAGCGTCCCGGCCTTCCAGCATGCCGCGCGCTATGCCTTCGTCGATGACGCTGCCGCAGATGCCGATCTGCTCCTTGGCGGCCAGAAATGTCTCCTGAAGGGCCGCATCCCTGGTGATCAGCCAGCCGATGCGGATGCCGGGAATGCCGAAGGCTTTCGACAGCGACGAGACGCTGATGGCCTTTTTGCTCAGCGTGGCCGTGGAAGGCAGGCGCCTGCCATAGGAGAGATCGCGATAGGTTTCGTCGACCAGCAGATAGCAGCCGCTGGTCTCGGCGAGCGCGACCAGCGCGTCCAATTCGGCACGGCTCATCATGGTGCCGGTCGGATTGTGCGGGCAAGTAACGCTGATCAGCTTCGTGTTCGGCCGCATCGCGGCCCTGACGCGCTCGACGTCGATGGCGAAGCCTTCGTCGAAGGCGAGGTCGACAAAGCTGATGGCGCAGCCGATCGCCCGCGGCGTTTCGATGTTGGTGGCGTAGTTGGGCCTGATGACGACGAGGTGATCGCTGGCCGAGAGCAGCGAGGTGGAGATGATGAACAACGCGCCGGCCGCACCGGCCGTGACCAGCACGTCGTCGGGCGCGATGCCGGCATCTTGCGCGGCGATCAGCGCGCGCAATTCCCTGTCGCCGCGATGCTCGCCATAGAAGAGGGTCAGATCAGGCAGCGAGAGGCCAATGTCGGAGAGTTTCTGATCGGCGATCGAACTTTCGGAGAGGTTGTAACGGATGCGGTCGTAACCGTACTCCTCCGGCGCTTCTTTCTCGATCACCATCCTGGTGTAGTTCATGGCTTCCCCCAGATCGTCTTGTCCCAGGTTATCCAAGCCACAAAAGCACGAAGCCTGCCAAGGCGAATTCGCCGGCAGGCTTCTATTCCAGTCGTCCTAACAATTGGCTCAGCGTCCAAATCGCCTCAGGCCGGGACTTTGGCCTTCCGGCCCTTGCCTTTGACGGGGGCGACCACGGCGGCCTTGCGGCCGAGGCCGATCGACTTCGCCAGTTCGGAGCGCGAAGCCGCGTAGTTGGGGGCAACCATCGGATAGTCGGAAGGCAGGCCCCATTTGGCGCGATAGGCGTCCGGCGTCAGGCCGAAATGGACGCCGAGATGACGCTTCAGCGATTTGAATTTCTTGCCGTCCTCGAGGCAGATGATGAAATCCGGCGTCACCGACTTCTTCGGGTTGACGGCCGGGACCAGCGGCGGCGCCACCGGGGCGACCGGCTGGCCGAGCCCGCTGATCGAGGCGCTGACGCTGGCGATCAGCTCGGGAAGGCCGGACGCAGGCAGACGGTTCTTCTCGACATAGGCCGATACGATATGGGCCGTCAGCTCGAGAAGGTCGAGGGTCTTGCTGGCGTGGCTGTTTTCGTCGGTCAATCTATTTCCTCCATCCATGGCGCATAACCTCGAAAATGGGGCCGTTTTCAAAAAGGATGATGCGCGAAATTAAAGTGCGTCGTCTTCGTGCGTCGCGCGCGACGCGATGTAGTGGGGCTGACTTCCTAGTCGGCAAATCTGCGCAATGCAATCTATCGCCGCGACACAACACGGCATTTTGAACAACTATACTAAGCTGTAATAATATCAGACGATCAGGGCCTTGTCGCGCCACAGACGAAATCCGCCTTCAAAGGCGCGTGTGTTGTCACCGCGCCTGGAGTCGGGGGGCAATTCGTCCAGCTTGTCGACATTGCCGCCGCCGATGACGACATAGTCTGGCTGCAGGGCGGCGCGCAGCCGGTTGACGACGTCGAAGACATGACCGCGCCACTTCTTCTTGCCGCGCTTTACGAGGCCGCGTTCACCGACATAGTCCTCGAAACTCTGGCCTTTTCTGTAGGGAAGGTGGGCGAGTTCCATCGGCTGGCCGACATTGTCGAGGACCATCGCGGCACCGAGGCCGGTTCCGAGGCCGAGGAACAGCATGCGCCCGCCCTCATAGCTCCCGAGGGCCTGCATCAGCGCGTCATTGACCACCTTGACCGGCTTGCCGAACTCAGCGGTGAAATCGAAGCCGGCCCAGCCCTTGCCGAGATTCATGGGATCGAGCACCGGCTTGTTTTGACGCACGGGGCCTGGATAGCCCATCGAGATGACGTCGTAGGACAAGCCGTCGGCGAGCTTCTTTACCTTGTCGATCATCTGCCTTGGCGTCAGGTCAGGCCCGGAATCCGTCCGGCGCTCGGTGCCACCGTCGCTGGTCAGGATCTTGACGTGCGACCCGCCAATGTCGATCGAAAGGACTACCTGCCCGGTGTCCGACGCAGCCTTCTTAACCACCTTGGCCATCTCGTCCCCTCCACTCATGCGACCGGGTCGATCCAGCCATTGGGCGGCCCGAAGCCGGCCATGGCGTCCGCTGGCCCCCACGTCTTCGGCTCGTAAAGATGCGGCGGCGTGGTGTCGCCGAGCACCGGACCGACGATGCGCCAGGCGAGTTCGGCGGCGTCCTGGCGGGTGAAGAGCTGGCCGTTGCCGTTCATGGCGTCGCCGATCAGCCGTTCATAGGGCGGCATGTCGCCCTTCGAATCGTCGAGCGCGGTGAGTTCCACCTGCTCGCCGATCATGTCGTCGCCCGGCGCCTTGCGCTGGGCGCCGATGGCGATCATCACCTGCGGGTCGATGCGGAAGCGGACGTAATTCTGGTCGGCGGGCTTGATCGGGTCGAAGACGTCGAGCGGCGGCCGTTTCAGCCGCACCACCACCTCGGTGACATGCACCGGCATGTTCTTGCCGGCGCGGATGAAGAACGGCACGTCCTGCCAGCGCCAGGTGTCGACGAAGAAGCGCACCGCCGCGAAGGTCTCCACCGGCGAGTTCGGCGCCACGCCGGGCTCGGCGAGATAGCCGGTGAACTGGCCGCGCACGACATCGTCTTTCGTCAATGTCCGGATGGCGCGCAACACCTGCACCTTCTCGTCGATCAGGTCGTCGGCGGAGCGGCCGACCGGCGGCTCCATGGCCAGGAGCAGCAGGATGTTGAGCAGATGGTTCTCGATGACGTCGCGGATGGCGCCGACATCGTCGTAGAACCGCCCGCGCCCCTCGACGCCGAAATCCTCGGCCATGGTGATCTGCACGCTCTCGACGTAATTGCGGTTCCAGATCGGCTCCAGCAGGGAGTTGGCGAAGCGGAAATAGAGCAGGTTCTGGATCGCCTCCTTGCCGAGATAGTGGTCGATGCGGAAGATCGACTGTTCGTCGAACACCAGGTGCAGCACCCGGTTCAGCCAGCGTGCCGACTGCAGATCGTGGCCGAACGGCTTTTCGACCATCAGCCGCGCGCCATGCGCGGTGCCGGATTGCTCCAGCCCTTGCACGACGGTCTCGAACATGGACGGCGGCACCGCCATGTAATGCAGCGGCCGCTGGGCGCTGCCGAGTGCCGTCTTCAGCTTCTCGAAGGTCGTGGGATCGCGATAGTCGCCGCTGACATAGCGCAGCAGCGACGCGAACTTGGCGAAGACCTTCTCATCGACGGCGCCGAGGGCATGGACGATGCCGTCGCGGGCGCGGTCCTGCAACTGCTTCAAATCCCAGGCGTCGAAGGCGACGCCGATCACCGGTTCGGTGAGCGTGCCCTTGGCGACCATCTGGTAAAGCGCTGGAAATATCTTCTTGTGGGCGAGGTCGCCGGTCGCTCCGAAGAGCACCAGCGTATCGGACCGTTCCTGGCTCATGCTTGCGTCTCCCCTGTCGCCGTCACTTGCCGCCCTTCGGCTTTTCGATGTGCCCGCCAAAGGCATAGCGCATGGCGGACAACAGCTTGTCGGCGAATTCGGATTCGCCTTGCGAGGAGAAGCGGTCGAACAGGGCCGACGACAGCACCGGTGCCGGCACGCCGGTGTCGATCGCCGCCTTCAGCGTCCAGCGGCCCTCGCCGGAATCCGAGACCCGGCCGCCGAATTGCGCCAGACCCGGATCGCTCTTCAGCGCACCGGCGGTGAGATCGAGCAGCCAGGAGCCGATGACGCTGCCATGCCGCCACACCTCGGCCACCTGCGGAAGGTCGATGTCGAACTGGTAGTATTGCGGGTTTTCCAGCGGGCTTGTCTCGGCGTCCGCCGTCCGCTGCCGTTTGCCGGCATTGGCCGACTTCAGGATGTTCATGCCTTCGGCATAGGCGGCCATGACGCCGTATTCGATGCCGTTGTGCACCATCTTGACGAAATGGCCGGCGCCGCTCGGTCCGCAATGCAGGTAGCCATAGGGCGCGGTGCCGGCGGTCTTGTCCGGGGTGGGCGCTCCGGCATCAGCGCCAGGCGCCAGCGTGGCAAAGACCGAATCGAGGTGCTGCACCGCCACGTCGGGACCGCCGATCATCAGGCAGTAGCCGCGCTCCAGCCCCCAGACGCCGCCACTGGTGCCGACATCGACAAGATGCATGCCCTTGGTGGCCAGTTTCGCGGCCTGGTCGACGGCGTCGTGATAGTAGGAATTGCCGCCGTCGATGACGATGTCGCCGGGCTCCATCAGCGCCGCGACCTGATCGATGATCCTGCCGGTGATCGCCGCCGGCAGCATCAGCCAGACACAGCGCGGCTTGGCCAGCTTGCCGACGAATTCCTCCAGGGATGCCGCCCCCAAGGCGCCGTCGCTCACAAGCGCCGCGACGCTGGCCGGGTTGATGTCATAGACGACGCATTCGTGGCCGTCGCGCATCAGCCGCCGCACCATGTTGGCGCCCATCCGGCCCAGTCCCATCATTCCGATCTGCATGGTTTCGTCCCTGTTTCCTAGAGATTTTCTGGGGTTGTCGAGGAAGGATCTACTGGCTGTCCTGAGCGCCTGACATGATGGAGAAGTCGACATTCTCCCAATCGCCGGTTCCGGGCCAGAAAAAAGTGAAGATCAGCGTGCTTCCGTTGGGGAGGCTGGCCGTGGGCAGATCGACAAGATGAAGGCCGAAAGCGTTTTCCGCTGTCCGGCTGTCGTGGGCGGTTGCCCAATTGTCCGTGCTCCAGTGGATGGTGGCCGCCGTCAGCAGCTCGACGCGCAATGTCTTGCCCTCGGGCAGTGCGCGGATCTTGTTGTTGAAGCGCCATGCCCTGAACGACGATACGGTCTTGTCCTGGATGTAGCGCTTCACGCCTTGCGGCGGCATGTCGAAGACGGCGCCGTCGCGTAGCGAGCGCAGCAGCTTGATGTGTTCGGAATGCGCCCAGACCAGTGGCATGGCGCTGCCCGATGGCTTGCCATGCAGCAGCTCGCGCTCGGGAATATCGGCGCCGTCCCACACCTGTTCGGGCAGCAGGCCGCCAGGCCCGGCCGACCGCTCCAGCGCATCGAGCAAGCTGGCCGCCTTGTCCTTGCGCCCGCCGGCCAGCTCGTAATGCGCCCTTTCGCCGGCCAGCAGGGGCCAGGGCCGGCCCTGGCCGGTGCCGTCGAAGGGCGTGCCATCCTCGTGCTCGCCATAGCCGTCGCTGTTATAGCGGTACCAGAGCGGCCCTTGCGGCAGTTCGCAGCGCAGCTGCGCGTCGATAACCTTGACGGTATCGACGATGCGCGGATCGTCGGCGGCTCTCAGGCCAAAGCGCACCAGGGCCAGCGCGTCCGGGCTGACGATTTCCTCGGCCGGCCGGTCGGTGTCGCCGGGTGGCCGGTTCTTGATCGGCACATAGCCGTCCTTCGGCGAGCCGGCATCGGGGTCGTCTGGCGGCGCAATGCGGACGTAATAGCCGCCGACACCGACGGTCTTGCAGATGGCGGTGCCGGTGACATAGGTCCAGCGTTCGACCTGGTCGTTCCAGCAGTCGGCGGTTTCGCGCAGGTAGGCCGCCTCCGCCGCTTTGCCGCAGGCATCGAGCAGGTCGGCGCCGGCAAGCAGTGCCGCGATCTCGACGGCCAGCGTGAACGGGCTGTAGCCGGCGTCTTCTTCCCAGCGGTCCTCGCCAGTGACCGGACCATTGCGCACGACATAGGAGGCGGCGCGCTCGATCATCGGCAGGAAGGCCTTCAGCCTGGCACGCGGCAAGTGGCCAGCGCGATGCAGGGCATCCGCCAGCAGCAAGGGAAAGGCGCATTCGTCCATCTGGATGCCGGGCCAATAGGCGGAGCCGTCGAGCCAGGCGTTCTGCGGCCAATGACCGTCCGGCTGCTGGATGGAGCGGAGATATTCCAGGATCCGCAGTGCCGAGGCGGCATCGCCGGCGGCGAGAAAGCCACCCGCTGTTTCGACCAGGTCGCGTGGCCAGACAAGATGATAGCCGCCGAGATCATCGTCGCCTTTGTTGAATCCCCATGGGATCGACAGGCTGGCCACCGCCGCGCCGGGCATCGCCGATGACCGGTGGGTTGCCAGCACCGCGGTGGAGACGCGGTAGCTGTTCACTCCGGGGACCGCGTGGCGGTCCAGTGGCAGCAGCCCGGCCTGCCATTCGCGCCATTGTTCGACGTAGGATTTCGCCGCCGGTTCAAAACCCCGCTTCAGGCTGGCGAAGGCGTTTTCGGCGGCTTCGTCCGGTGTCGTCCCAAAACCCAGCGCCAGCACGGTTTTTGTGTTGGCGGCGGTGAAGCCGATCTCGCCGGTCAGCGCGACATTGCCGTCCTCGGCACGCCGGCAAGCCGTGTCGAGCTTGCCGGTATTGTCGAGTTGCTGCCAGCCGTCGGAGAAGCCGACATAGCCGGCCGAGCAATCCCGCCAGGGCAGGGACGAGGCCAGCGCCAGGCAGGTGCCGCGCCCCGAGGCAAACAGGACAGGCTTTCCCTGGTACTCGCCGACCCAGGCGGTGTTGCCCATGCCGGCATTGACCAGATGCGGCGCCAGAAGCGCGTAGACGCGGTAATCGGCCGCGGAGCCCTTGAGCGGACTGAAGGTGATTTCCTGCAGCACGGTCGGGCGCGCCGGATCGGCCAGAATACGCTTCTCGATCCGGTAGGCGCCGTCGTCGGCTGTATTGACCAGCCTGTAGGCGGGCACGCCGTCCTCGAACGGCTCGATGCCGTGCGAGGCATCGCGCTTCTCCTCGGAGAAATAGCCATCCATGCCGGTGACGATCAGGCCGAGGTCGCGCGTGCAGGCGCTGTCGACGCGCGGATAGTACACCTCGTTCAGGATGCCGTGGCTGATGGTGAACCAGACGCGGCTGGACGGCGAAAGCGCCGAGCCGACTCCGCTCTTGGCGCTAGAGGTCCAGCGCGCGGGAATTCCCGGTGCGCCCGGCGGCACAGTCGGCGTCACTGCCATGCTTGTTCGCTCTCCTGGCCCGCATGCCTAGCCATCAAACGAAGCCATTTCAATCAGCGCACCGCAAGTTGATCGCCGGCGCACATCGGATTGCAGTTGACAGCCCGCCGGCCTTCTGCACTTTTGTCTGACAATAGATAAAAAACAGGATCTCAATCGCGAAATTCGTCGACAATCAAACTGATCAGCAACTCTCGGGAGGAGTATCACATGAAGAAACTATTGGTTCTCAGCACGCTTGCGGCGGTGCTCGCGGCCGGTACGGCTTTTGCCGACACCAGCGGCAAGAAGATCGCGTTCTCCAACAATTATGCCGGCAATTCGTGGCGGCAGGCGATGCTCGACAGCTATGGCATCGTCACCAAGAAGGCCGTCGACGACAAGATCGTCGGCGCGGCTGATGTCTTCACCACCGCCGACAAGGAGGTGCCGACCCAGGCCGCCCAGGTGCAGAACCTGATCCTGCAGGGCTATGACGCCATCGTCATCAACGCCGCCTCGCCGGATGCGCTCAACGGCGCCATCAAGCAGGCCTGCGATGCCGGCATCACCGTCGTCTCCTTCGACGGCACCGTCACCGAGCCCTGCGCCTACCGCGTCGTCGTCGACTTCAAGGACATGGGCAAGCAGGAAGTCGAGCAGATGGCCAAGTTCCAGCCCAAGGGCGGCAATCTGCTTGAAATCCGGGGGCTTGCCGGCACCTCGATCGACGATGCCATCCATGCAGGCATCCTCGAAGGCGTGGCCGCGCATCCCGAATTCAAGATCGTCGGTTCTGTCACCGGCGACTGGGACCAGACCACGGCTCAGAAGGCGGTGGCGACCATCCTGCCGTCGCTGCCCGACGTCGTCGGCATCGTCGACCAGGGCGGTGACGGCTATGGCGCCGCGCAAGCCTTCGCCGCCGCCGGCAAGCCGCGCCCGACCATCATCATGGGCAACCGGCAGGACGAATTGAAGTGGTGGAAGGAACAGAAGGACAAGGACGGCTACCAGACCTGGTCGGCTTCGATCGCGCCGGGCGTATCGACGCTCGCCTTCTGGGTGGCGCAGCAAGTGCTCGATGGCCGCAAGGACATTCCGCACGATCTGCTGGTGCCGTATCTGGCCTTCACCCAGGACGATTTCGAGGCGGCCCTGCCCAAGATCAAGGAGGGCGGTGTCGCCACCCACGAATACACGCAGGAAGATGCCATCGCGGCGATCAAAGCCAATATCAAGTGAAAGTCGCAGACGCGTTGCCGCGGGCATCACCGAGCGGATATCGTTGAGCATGGCTGCAGGCGACACGGACATCATCAGACTGGGCGGCGCCGAAAACCAATTCGGCGCCGCCAGTGTTGATATCGTAAGACTTGACGGTGCCGAAAAGCATTTCGGCGCCGTCAGGGCGCTGGGCGGGGTGGATTTCCATGTCGGGCCCGGCGAATGCGTCGGCCTCGTCGGCCATAACGGCGCCGGCAAGTCGACGCTGATGCACATGGTGGCCGGGACCTCGACGCCCGACAGCGGCACGATCACCGTGCATGGCGGCATCGAGGACAACTACTCGGTGTCGCGGGCGCAGCAGCGCGGCATACGCTGCGTGTTCCAGGAACTGTCGCTGTGCCCCAATCTCAGCGTCGCCGAAAACACGCGTATCAACCATGCTTCGCTCACCGGCTTCGGCTGGCGGCGCAAGGCGGCAGAGCTGATCACCGCCAAGCTGGACGAAATCTTTCCGGACCATGGCATCTCGGCCTGGGACATTGTCGGCGATCTGTCGATCGGCCGGCGCCAGATGGTCGAGGTGGCGCGTGCCTTCACCGTGACGCACGACCGGCTCGACCTGGTTATCCTCGACGAACCGACCTCGTCGCTCGACGCGCACACATCGGGCCAGTTGCTGGCCTTCGTGCGCCGCTTCGTCGCTGGTGGCAAAAGCTGCATCCTGATCTCGCACGTGCTGGGCGAGGTGCTGCGGAACGCCGACCGGATCGTGGTGATGCGCGACGGCAAGGTGGTGGCGTCGGACGCGGCTGGTGCCTTTGATCGCGACCGGCTGGTAGCCGTGATGGGCGGAGCCGAGGCGCGTGCGAAGACCGCCGCGCAGGCCGCCGCCGCCAAGACAGGCGCCAATCCGCTGCGCGTGCGGGCGCGGCCGGCCGGACAGGCGGATGGCAAGGACCTCGTCGCGCGCGCGGGCGAGATCATCGGCCTTGCCGGCCTGGCCGGTCACGGACAGACCGACTTGCTGCTGCGCATCTTTGATGCCGCCGCACGCGCCAAGGCCGGCATCGAGGTGACGGCGCCGGTGGCCCTGGTGGCAGGCGACCGCCAGTCCGATGGCATTTTCCCGCAATGGTCGATTGCCGAAAACATTGGCATCCGCTCGCTGGCGCGCTTGCGCAACGGGCTGTTGATTTCACCCCAGCGTGAGGCCGAATTGGCCGCGTTCTGGCAGAAGAAGATCGGCATCCGCACGCCTGACATGAACAACAATATTTTCTCGCTGTCGGGCGGCAACCAGCAGAAAGCGCTGTTCGCCAGGGCGCTCGGCTCCGATGCCCAGATCGTGCTG
This sequence comes from Mesorhizobium sp. BR115XR7A, assembly GCF_020165315.1. Classification (NCBI taxonomy): domain Bacteria; kingdom Pseudomonadati; phylum Pseudomonadota; class Alphaproteobacteria; order Hyphomicrobiales; family Phyllobacteriaceae; genus Mesorhizobium; species Mesorhizobium sp. BR115XR7A. The sequence continues at coordinate 93,524 of NZ_JAIUHW010000011.1, read as the reverse complement.
ATGGACGACCCGATGCGCGGCGTCGACATCGGTACCAAGCTGGAGGTCTACGATCTCGTGCGCGAGGAGGCGGGCCGCGGACGCACCTTCCTCTGGTACACGACCGAAACCGAAGAGCTCGACAATTGCGACCACATCTATGTCTTCAAGAACGGCCGCATCGTCGCCAATCTGACGCGCGACGAGCTGACCGAAGAGAAGATCATCCAGTCCTCCTTCGGCGATGCGGCCTGAGATGACGGCGACGCCAATCGACAATGGCTTCAAGGGATCGGCGGCACGCAATGCGGCGGCGCGGGCGCGGCTGTTGCGCGGCCTGCTGCCCGCGCTATCGCTGGCGCTGGTGTTGCTCGCGATCGCCTGGCTCAATCCGCGCGCCATCAGCTATTTCGGCTTCAGCCTGATGTTGAACCTGGCGATTCCGATCGCGCTGGCGACGATCGCGCAGATGTTCGTCATCGCCGGCAACGAGCTTGATCTCTCGATCGGCACCTTTGTCGGTTTTGTCGGTTGCGTCACCGCGACCTGGCTTAAGGATGCGCCGCTCATCGGCATCCTCATTCTCGCCGGATCGATCGGCATTTATGCGCTGCTCGGCGCGCTGATCCATCTGCGCAACCTGCCCTCCATCGTGGTGACGCTCGGCATGAGCTTCGTCTGGCAGGGCCTCGCCATTCTCGTCCTGCCAAAACCGGGCGGCAAGGCGCCGGACTGGCTGCTGGCGATCATGTCGTTCAAGCCGCCTTTCATTCCGTTTCCGATCATCGCCGCGCTGCTGATCGCGGCCGTCGTGCATTTCGGCCTGATGCGTACCTCCTACGGGGTGATCCTGCGCGGCTCGGGCGGCAATCCCGCGGCGCTCAAGCGCGCCGGCTGGTCGCTGCTCAAGACCAAGATCGTGCTGTTTGCGCTGGCCGGCCTGTTCGGCGTTCTGTCGGGCATGGCGCTGATCGGCATCACCACCTCGGCCGATGCCAATATCGGCAATGGTTACACGCTGCTGGCCATCGCCGGCGTCATCCTCGGCGGCGGCGAGTTCGTCGGCGGCCGGGTCTCGCCGATCGGCGCCGTCATCGGCGCGCTGACGCTGGCGCTGGCCGCCTCGCCGCTGCTCACCTTCATGCACATTCCGCCCGACTGGCAGGTGGCCGCCAACGGCGCCATCCTGATCATCGTGCTTGCGGCGCGGGTGCTGATCAGCCGCAGGGAAAGGTGAGCGATGGCTTCGCTGAAAACCCTGCTCACAAAACCCTGGATCTGGTCGTTTGTCGGTGCGCTGCTGGTGTGGTTGGCGACGATCGCCTTCACCGGGGGCTATGGCGGCGGCGGCATGGTCACGGCGGCATTGTCGCTTGCCGTGTTTACCGTCATCGTCGGCGTCGGCCAGATGTTCGTCATTACGCTTGGACCTGGCAATGTCGACCTGTCGCTGCCGGCCAATATCGGCCTCGCCAGCGCGGTCGCCATGAAGGTGATGGGCGGCAGCGATGCCATGATCCTGGTCGGATTGCTGGCGGCGCTCGCCTGTGGCGCCGCGATCGGGACCATCAACTATCTCTTGATCTGGGCGCTGCGCATTCCGCCGATCATCGCCACGCTGTCGGCGAGCTTCATCATCCAGTCGGTCGACATCAGCTATGGGCGCGGACTGCAGATCAAGCCGCCGCCTGGCTTCGCCGATTTCACCAACTGGCAGGTGCTGGGCGTGCCCGTGCTGGCGATCCTCACTGTGCTGTTCACCATCGGTGCGGCCATCGCCTTACAGCGCATGATCTATGGCCGCTCGGTGCTGGCGATCGGCCAGAACATCCGCGCCGCCTGGCTCGCCGGCGTCAATGTCGGGCGGATCCGTTTTCTCACCTATACGCTGTCGGGCGCGCTCGGCGGCATCGATGGCGCGCTGCTCGCCGGTTATTTCCGCGGCGCCAATGTCGACATCGGCAACGAATACCTGCTCGCTTCGATCGCCGTGGTCGTCATCGGCGGCACGTCGGTGGCGGGCGGCAAGGCGAATGTGCCGGGCGTCTGGGGCGCGGCGCTGTTCCTGGTGCTGCTGCTCACCATGCTCAACACATTCGGCGTCAGCGCCGGGGTGCGTCTCCTGCTGACCGGGCTTATCATCGTAGGGGTGATTACGGCTGCGGGCGGCGAGAAGGCGGTGCGCTGACCGCAACGTCTCCGGCGCGACCGCAGCCTATCCGCCAACCATTGGACCAGCCGGTTCCCATTCGCGGCGTGGCCTTGTAAACCGGTCCCCGATCTCAGTCGGTCTTGGGAGGCCCCCACTTGTCCAGTTCTGTCAGCGTCGCGAACGAGGGTGGCGTCGCCATCGTCACCATCGACAATCCGCCGGTAAACGCGCTGAGTTTCCACGTCCGCGAACCGCTGATGCAGGCTCTGGTCGCTTTGCGCGATGACGCATCGGTCGCGGCCATCGTCATCGCTTGCGCCGGCCGGACCTTCGTTGCCGGCGCCGACATCACCGAATTCGGCAAGCCGATGCAGCAGCCGGAATTGCGCGCCATCGTGGCGGTGCTGGAAGCCATTGCCAAGCCGACGGTCGCCGCCATCCACGGTACCGCGCTCGGCGGCGGGCTGGAATTGGCGCTCGGCTGCCATTTCCGGGTTGCCGATCAAGGCGCAAGGCTCGGCCTGCCCGAGGTGAAGCTCGGCATCCTGCCCGGTGGCGGCGGCACGGTGCGGCTGCCGCGCCTGGTTGGCGCCACCAAGGCATTGAAGATGATCGTTTCCGGTACACCGATCGGTGCCGATGAGGCATACGGCGCCGGCCTGGTGGACGCCGTTTTCGAAGGCGATCTGACCACCCACGCCGTGAATTTCGCCCGCGAAATGGCCCGCAAGGGCGGTCCGTTCCCGCCGGTGCGCGACCGCGACGACGTCCTGAAGGAGACCGACCTTGCCGCCTTCGATGCGGAGGCCGCGGATCTTGCCCGCAAAGCGCGTGGCCTCGAAGCGCCAATCGCCTGTGCGCAGGCGGTGCGCAATGCCGTCACGCTGCCCTTCGACGAGGCGCTGGCGGAGGAGCGGGCGCTGTTCGTCAAGCTTGTCGCCAGCGACCAGTCGCGCGCCCAACGGCACCTGTTTTTCGCCGAACGCGAGGCGGCCAAGCTTCCCGGCAAGGACGTCGTCAAGCGCAGGATCGCCCGCGTCGGCGTCATCGGCGCCGGCACGATGGGCGGCGGCATTGCCATGGCCTTCGCCAATGGCGGCTTTCCCGTCACCTTGCTGGAAACCAGCCAGGAGGCGCTGCGGCGCGGGTTGGCGACGATCGAGAAGAATTACACCGTCTCGGTTGCACGCGGCTCCTTGAGCGAGGATGCCAAGCGGCAGCGGCTCGCCCAGTTCAAAGGCACGATCGATCATGCCGATCTCGCCGATTGCGACCTGATCGTCGAGGCAGCGTTCGAGGACATGGCGGTCAAGAAAGAAATCTTCGGGAAGCTCGACGCGGTGGCGAGGCCGGGCGCCATCCTCGCCACCAACACCTCTTATCTCGACATCGACGAAATCGCCGCCTCGACCTCGCGGCCGCAGGATGTGCTCGGCCTGCATTTCTTCTCGCCGGCCAACGTCATGAAACTGCTGGAGATCGTGCGCGCCGAAAAAACGGCGCCTGATGCGCTGGCGACCGTGATCGACCTTGCGCGCCGGATCGGCAAGGTGGCTGTCGTCGTCGGCGTCTGCCACGGCTTCGTCGGCAACCGTATGCTGGCCGCGCGCGGCTCGGAATCCGAAGCGCTGCTGCTCGAAGGCGCAACCCCCAGCCAGATCGACAAGGCGTTCACCGATTTTGGCTGGCCGATGGGTCCTTTCCAGATGGGCGACCTTGCCGGCCTCGACATCGGCTGGCGTAACCGCAAGGCGCGGGGCCTCACGGCCCCCATCGCCGACACGCTCTGCCAACAGGGGCGCTTCGGCCAGAAAACCGGCCGTGGCTTCTATCTCTACGAGAACGGTTCGCGCACGCCGGTGCCCGATCCCGAGGTCGAGGCGCTGATCCGCGACAAGGCGGCGGAAAAGGGCATCGTGCCGCGCACGATAGACGCCGACGAAATCATCGAGCGCACACTCTATCCCCTGGTCAACGAAGGCGCGAAGATTTTGGAGGAGGGAATCGCGGCCCGTGCGTCCGACATCGATGTCGTCTGGGTCAATGGCTATGGCTTTCCCATCGGCAAGGGCGGCCCGATGTTCTGGGCCGGCCTCGAAGGCGCGGCCAGGATCGTCGGGCGACTCAGGTATTGGCATGAGCGGACGGGCAAGGATGTTTTCAAACCGGCGCCCTTGCTCGAGCGGATGGCCAAAACCGACTCGTGGGAAGCCTGACCCGGGGTAGTCAGCGGCCTGCGGGAATCACCGGATCCGCGCGTCGATGATCTCGACGAAGCGGGCGAAAAGGCCGGCCTGCGACTTGATGTTGAGCTTGCGGTAGATGTTGCGGCGATGGACCTTCACGGTTCCCGGCACGATGCGCATGGCCCTGGCGATCGATTCCGTCGAATGGCCCTGCAGCACCAGGTCGACGACGTGTTTTTCGCGCGGCGTCAGCGACAGGCTTTTCCAGATATGGGCGCGGTCGAACTCGTTGACCTCGGTGATTTCCTCGTCCTGCTTCGTCTCGGCCGGTTCGTCGGCGGGAAGAGTTGGCCAGCGCAACCTGGTGAAGCTGATCACCGCCGGCGCCATGTCGCGCAGCAGCCTGGCATCGGCGGTGCCGAACGGACCGGAAGCGCTGAGCCGCATCAGCGACAGCACCAGCGCGTCCTTGCCCGGCAGCGGCACGAAGAAGCCGACTTCCTCGGCGAGCCTGGTCTGGCTGTAATAGGAGCGAAAATATTCGCTGGCGTAGAAACGATCAGGAGCCAGTTCGCGCATGCGCCAGAACCCTTCCTTGCGCTCGACCGCCGCGTGATGGAAGGGGTCGAGCAGATAGGGGCCTTCCTGATAGAGCGCGACGAAGACGTGGCTTTCGGCCGGCGTGAAGGTCTCGAACAGCAGTGGCGGGCGCGCGGCACCCCGATAGCCGAAGATCACGCAATGGTCGAAGCCGACATGCTGCCGCAGCCAATCGACCATCGCTTGGCCGAAGACATCCCCGCTCGTCTCCCGCGTCGCCGCGACAAGCGTGGCGAGCCGGCGGTATTCGTCGCTGCGGGAAGCGCTCAATCCAATACCCCCTTAAACGGGAAAATAGATCAGATATACCACCTGCGAGGTATATACTAGCTGCCATTAGCTCTGGTAGCGTCTTGAAATCGCATCGTCCTGGAGCCCGCAGCCTTGACCGCAGTGCCCGACATCGAATTTCGCGGCGTCGCCAAGCGCTATGGCGCGGTGACCGCGGTCAGCGGCATCGACCTTGCCGTGCCGCCCTCCGCCTTCGTTGCGCTGCTTGGACCGTCCGGCTGCGGCAAGACCACCTGCCTGCGCATGATCGGCGGGTTCGAACAGCCGAGCGAAGGCCAGGTGTTCATCCGTGGCCAGGACATGGCCGGCACGCCGCCCTACCGACGGCCGGTCAACATGGTGTTCCAGCAATACGCGCTGTTTCCGCATCTCGATGTCGAAGCCAACGTTTCCTACGGGCTGCGCCAGGCAAGGCCACGGCTGTCGTCGCGCGATATCGGCCGGCGGGCTGGCGAAGCGCTCGAAATGGTGCGGCTCGCCGGCTATGGCGGCCGCAAGATCCACGAACTGTCCGGCGGCCAGCAGCAGCGTGTCGCGCTGGCGCGTGCATTGGTCAACAAGCCGGCGGTGCTGCTGCTCGACGAGCCGCTTGCGGCGCTCGACAAGAAGCTGCGCACCGACATGCAGATCGAGCTGCAGAACCTGCAGCGCGAGATCGGCATCACCTTCGTGCTGGTGACCCACGACCAGGAGGAAGCGCTGTCGATGAGCGATTTCGTCTGCGTCATGAATGGCGGGCGCATCGTCCAGCTCGGCCAGCCGAGCGAGATCTATGACGAGCCGGCCGACCTGTTCGTCGCCGATTTCGTCGGCAAGACCAATCTCTTGAGCGGCACCGTCGCCGGGCACACGGGCGACCTGGTGGACGTGGCGCTGGCGGACGGCACTGTGATCGCGGCGCGCAAGCGAACCGCGCTTCGACAAGGCGAGACCGTCTCGGTCAGTCTGCGTCCCGAATCACTCAGCCTTGGCGCTCCCGAAAGCGGTCCGCTCAAAGGCATCGTCCGCAACCGGATATTCCTCGGCTCGACCGCGGAATACGCGATCGAAGTGCAGGGCATCGGCACTTTGCTCGCCAAGGCCGATCACCTGATCGGCCAAGGCAATCTCTTCAAGCCGGGTGAACCCGTCGCCATCGGCTATGCCATGGGAACGCCGCTGGCGTTTCCGGAAACCAAGAACAACGGGACCAACCAGAGGGTAAACAAACATGTCGAAATCATATCGTGACGGACTGCCGATAAGCCCCGAGAATTTCGTCGACCAGCTGATGCGCCTGAAGCGCGGCTCGATCGGCCGCCGCGACTTCCTTGGCCTCACCGGCCTTGGCATCGCAACGGCGGTGATGGCGCGCGAGATCGGCATCATGCCGACCCCTGCCTTCGCCGCCGAAAGCCTTGGCGACCGCATGTCGATCGCCACCTGGCCGAATTACCATGACCCGCAGACCTTCGAGAACTTCAAAAAGGACACCGGTGTCGCCGTCGAGGTCAACGTGTTCGGCTCCAACGAGGAGATGCTGGCCAAGCTGCAGGCCGGCGCCTCGGGCTGGAGCCTGTTCGTGCCGACCAACTATACGATCTCGACCTACAGGAAGCTCGGCATTATCGAGCCGCTGGAGATGGCGAAGCTCCCGAATTTCGACGGTACGCAGGAAGATCCGCGCTTCACCTCCGAGGGCACGATCGACAAGGTGATCTACGCCGTGCCGAAGAACTGGGGCACCACGGGCTTTGCAGTGAACACCAAGAAGCTGACCAAGCCGATGACGAGCTGGAAGGAGTTCTGGGATACCGCCCTGGCCGAGGGCGATGGCCGCACCATGGTGCACGACTACCAGCTCACCACCATCGGCAACGCGCTGAAATATTACGGCTATTCGTTCAATTCGCTGAAGCAGGACGAGCTCGCCAAGGCAGAGGAACTGCTGCTGAAGGTCAAGCCGCATCTGTTCGCCGTCTCGTCCGACTACCAGCCGGGTATGCGTGCGGGCGACGCGTGGATGACGATGTGCTGGACCAATGACGGCGCGCAACTGCATCGCGACATTCCCGAGATCGCCTATGTGCTGGGCAAGGAAGGCGGCGAGATCTGGACCGATTTTTATGCCATCCCGAAGGACGCGCCCAACAAGCCCGCCGGTTATGCGCTGCTCAACTATCTGATGAACCCGCAGGTCGCAGTGAAGGAGCACCTCGCCAACGGCGCGCCTTCGACGGATGCGCGCGTCAACAAGCTGCTGCCCAAGGAAGTGCTCGACAATCCGATCCTCTATCCGGCGGCGGAGCTGTTGACGCCGCTTGAATTCGGCGCGGCGGCAACGCTGACCGACCCGGGCCGTGCCGAACTGATGGCGCGCTTCAAATCGGCTTGAGACTGGCCTGGATAAAGACAATCGACCGGCGGGCCCATGCCCGCCGGCACCGGGGCGGTTTCGATGCACGGCAACAGATTTCGGCGTAATTTCCTGACCGCCTTGCTGCTCGCGCCGGCGACGGCATGGTTGGTGGTGTTCCTGGTGCTGCCATTCATCGCCATCGCCGTGTTCAGCGTCGGCGAGCGGGCGCCGGAGGGCGGCTACCAGGCAGCCTTCACGCTGGCGCAATATGCCAATCTCCCGGCACGGGCGACCGCGTTCTGGAACACGATGGTGCTGGCGCCAGTGGGCGCGCTCGCCTGCCTGCTTGTCGCCTATCCGGTCGCCTATTACCTCGCCTTGCAGGCGCCGCAGCGCTGGCGGCTGATCCTGCTCGCGCTGGTCGTCATTCCGTTCTGGACCAGCCTTCTGATGCGGACCTATGCGTGGATGTACATTCTGGGTGGACGCGGCATCCCGGCGCTGCTCGCCTTTGCCGGCATCGAGGATGTCAGGTTGATCAACACGCCGGGCGCGGTCCTGCTCGGCATCGTCTACGGCTATCTGCCGCTGATGATCCTGCCGATCTATGTCAGCCTCGAACGGCTCGACCGAAGGCTGCTGGAGGCCTCCGCCGATCTCGGCGCGAGGCCGTTGTCGACCTTTCTCGGCGTGACCCTGAAGCTGTCGCTGCCGGGCGTGATGACCGGCTTCTCGCTGGTCATGATCCTGCTGCTCGGCGAATACCTGATCCCGACGCTGCTTGGCGGCGGCAAGGTGTTCTTCATCGGCAACGCGCTGGTCGACCTCTTCCTGCAATCGCGCAACTGGCCGTTCGGGTCGGCCATCGCGATCACGCTGGTGCTGGTCTCGGTGGTGGTGCTGATTGTCGCCAACCGCATTTCGAACCGCGTTGCGGGCGCTCGCCGGGTGGACCTCATCTGATGCGCGCCTTCGTCATTGCCGTCTTTGCGTTCCTTTATCTGCCGATCGTGCTGGTCGTGCTGTTTTCCTTCAACGCCGGCCACCATGCCAGCGAGTTCACCGGTTTCTCGGTGCAGTGGTATGGCAAGGCCCTGTCCAACCCGTTCCTGGTCGAGGCGCTGAAGAACAGCCTGTTCATCGCCACCACCAGCGCCCTGCTGGCGGCGGTGTTCGGCACCGCGGCGGCGCTTGGCCTGGCGCGTGTCGGCGCCAGAACCCGCGCCGTCTTCGACGGGCTGCTTGGCGCGGCGATCGTCGTTCCGGGCGTCGTCATCGGCATCTCGACGCTGGTCGCGCTCGTTCAGCTGTTCGCGGTCGTCAATCCGTTCCTCGCCTCGGTCTGGCCGGGCGACCAGCCGCCGCGCCTGTCGCTCGGCTACGGCTCGATCATCGCCGCGCATGGCCTGTTCTCGATGGCGCTGGTGACGATGATCGTCGGCACGCGGCTCGGCAGCCTCGATCGCAATCTGGTCGAGGCCTCCAGCGATCTATACGCCACGCCGTTAACGACCTTCCGCTCGATCGTCCTGCCGCAGATCATGCCGGCGGTGGTCGCCGGTTTCCTGCTCGCCTTCACCTTCTCCTTCGACGACTTCATCGTCGCCTTCTTCGTCGCCGGCGCGCAGACGACGCTGCCGATCTATGTCTTTGCCTCTATCCGGCGCGGCGTAACGCCGGAGATCAACGCCATCGCGACGATCGTGCTCGTCGCCTCCGTCCTGCTCGTGGTGCTTGCCCAATGGCAACTGCGCCAGCGCAAGCCGTCAAACTGAAAGCCGCTCCATGATCCTCAAAGACCGCATCGCCGTGGTGACAGGCGCCGGCTCCGGCATCGGACGTGCCGGAGCCATGATCATGGGCAGGGAAGGCGCGGTGGTCGTTATCGCCGACAGGGATGGAGCCGCCGGCGAGGCAACGGCCGCGGATATCCGGGCGGCGGGCGGCCGGGCCGAGGCGATCGCGACCGACGTCTCGAACGACAATGCGATCGACCAGCTCATCGTCGGAACGCTCGACAGACATCAGCGCATCGACATCCTGCATAATCATGCCGGCATCCAGGTCGGCGGCACGCTGACCGAGGTCGAGACCGCCGGCATGGACGCCTCCTGGCGGGTCAATGTGCGGGCGCAATTCCTCGCGGCGAGGATCGTCATGCCGTCGATGATCGCGCAAGGCGGCGGCGTCATCCTCAACACGGCTTCGAATTCGGGTGTGTTCTACGACCGCGAGATGATCGCCTATGCGACGTCGAAACATGCCGTGGTGGCGATGACCAGGCAGATGTCGCTCGACTATGCCCGGCACAATGTGCGCGTCAACGCGCTCTGCCCGGGCTGGGTCGACACTCCATTCAACGAGCCGTTCATCGCCCAGATGGGCGGACGCGAGGCGATCGAAACCTATGTCCGCACCAAGATCCCGATGGGGCGCTGGGCGGTGGCCGAAGAGATCGCCGAGGCGATCCTGTTCCTGGTCTCGGACCGTTCATCCTTCATGACCGGGCAAGCGCTGGTGATCGACGGCGGCGAGAGCATCGGCTGACGCTGCTTTGATCGATCGACCTTTCCCAGTTCAGCCCCGCTTTTTCTGTCGTTTCGCGGGATGCCGGACGGCACAAGACCATGGTCTGGCGGGCATGGGACTTCAGTGCCAAGCCAGGTCAAAGCGGTATATTTCCTTGTCTTTTCAATTGGTTATTGATCCGATGCAGCGCGCGCTCTCGGATTGAGACCGCATTTGTCTAAAGTTTACCGGGTATGATTAGTGATTTCTCATACGCAGGTGGTTCAGCGGTGGGCGAGTGCGGCGATTCCCGAGGAGATTAGCATGACAAACCGGAAAACACTGTTCGCGGCCGTGGCCGCATTGGCGCTTCTGGCGTCTCCGGCGCTCGCCGGCAATGGGCATGGCAATGGCGGCGGCAATGCTGGAGGCAATGGCGGCGGCAACGGCAATGGCGGCGGCAATGGCGGCACCCATGGGAATGGCAACGGCAACAGCGGTGCTTCGCACGGCAAGTCATCGTCGGCACCGGGACGGGCAGCCAAGACGGACACGGACACAACGGCCGACGCCACGGTCGATACGAACACAAAGGTCTCGTCCGTGCCCAAGGAGAAGAATATCCACGCCAAGCTTGGCCGGCTGAATTCGCTGCAGCGCAACGTCAACGCCTATATGAACTCCAAGAGCAAGAAGTTCGCCGCCGTTCAGGCATTCGTGACGCAGTCCGCGAAAGCCAAGAACGCGCAGACCGCGGCTGCGGCGGCCGCTGCCACAGCTGCCGCGGCCCAGGCTCAACTGGATACGCTGAATTCGCAGTTGAGCGCACTGACGTCGCTGTCTCAGGCCGAAATCGACGCCATGACAGCCGAACAGCAGGCGGCCCTGCCCGGCCAGATATCGGCTCTGCAGGCTGACATCACTGCCCAGCAGGCGGTGGTCGACGCCGACAATACTGCGGCCGATGAGGCTGCGGCCGCGGCTGCGGCGGCAGCGGTCGGCACCGATGATGCATCGCTCGATGCGGCGCTGACCGACATGGCCAACAAGCCGGTCGACGCCGAGGTCACGGCCTGGGCCCAAGGTGTTCTTGCCGGCAAGATCGACCAGACGGCGGCCAAGCTTCAGGCGGGAACGACGCCGTAGCGGTTCGTCGCTGAAAAGGCAGTAGTCACCAAAGGAGATGCCGCTGGGCTTGGCCCGGCGGCATTGTTTTCCTCCTGGAGCCCTTCCCGTTCAACGACAACGCAGAACCGCTTCTCGCTTCGACCTGATTGTCGGCGAAAAAAGCCGAGCGCGGCTTGTCGACTGGCTGGTGGCCCACAAGACCGGTGGTGAGCGCATCAGGGCGGGCCTGCCGAGAGGCTGGAAATGCGGCGACAAGACCGGACCGGCGAGCGCGGCAGTACCAATGAGCCGTTCCGGGTCATGCATCAACGTCTTCCGGCCGAAGCAATCGTTGCGCGAGCACCTCAATACACTCGACCATCTCGACAACCGGCGATATGAAATGGGTGCCGATCTGTTTCGCATCCACCTGCGCCTCTCCCGCAGCCGGCGGCCGCAGGCGGCCAGGCAAGGAGCCGCACTGTTCGGCGTGATCAGCCGGCCGGATTGAAGAGGATGAATTGACGCGTAAAGCCAGCCCGACCATCGCGCTGTTTTCCAAGGCGGGCTCTGGCGCCGCGCTAAACTGCATTGGCATCGCACAGGCCTTGCCCACCCGGGGCGCCCAGCCTTCATCCACCACGGCGGCAATAAAAGCTTTTGCGAGGCGCTGCGCTTCGGCGTGCCGTCGCTGATCATGCTCTATTGCTGGGACGACAATGCGCAATGCGCCGGAGAGACCGGCGATCATATCGGCCGCGACGGCTGGACCGAAGGGGGATTGAAGAGAGCCATTCTCGGCCAGCTGGCCGATGACGCCACGCCCGCCCGCCTCAGGGACAATGCAGCCGAGATGGTGCTGAAATCCGGAATGGACGTGGCCGCGCAAGCCATTCTCTCCCCGAAACGGACATGAACGAAATGCTTGATAAGAACACGAATACCGCAATCAACGACCCCAAGACCTGGCTCACGCAGCACGGCATCACCGAGGTCGAGTGCCTGGTGCCCGACATGAACGGCGTGTTGCGCGGCAAGGCGCTGCCGACCGCCAAACTCCTCAAGGCGCTGGAAGACCGCGCGCTCTACCTGCCGAGTAGCGCCTTCCTGGTCAGCATCGACGGTCGCTATTCCGGCTCTATCGACGAGGGTTTTGCTTATTCGGACCCCGACATGCGCATGGTGCCCGATGTCTCGACGCTGTGCCTGGCGCCGGGTGCGGGGGCGGGCAAGGCCTATGTCTTCGCCGACGCCTTCCACATGGACGGCAGGCCATGGATGGCCTCGCCACGCCATGTGCTGCGCGCCGTGCTCGATCTCTATCGCCAGCGCGGCTGGCGCGCGGTGGTGGCGCCGGAACTCGAATTCTATCTGGCCGCGCCGAATCCCGATCCGGACAGACCGCTGACCGCCCCGGTCGGCGCCAATGGCCGCGCCGAGGGTGTGCAGCATCCCTATGACATGGCCGCGCTGGAAGAATTCGAGCCGGTGATCCGGCGCATCTACGACTATTCAGCGGCGGCCGGTCTGCCGCTCGATACGCTGATCCATGAATCGGGCACGGCGCAGCTGGAAATCAACCTGCTGCATGGCGACGCCCTGCCGCTGGCCGACCAGGTGCTTTTGTTCAAGCGGTTTACGCGCCAGGCCGCGCAGCAATGCGGCATGCATGCGACCTTCATGGCCAAGCCGATCGCGGCCCAGGCCGGCAGCTCGATGCATCTGCACATGTCGGTCGTCGACGAGGCCGGCAATGCGCTTTTCGCCAGCGGCGACGATGCCGACACCAGGATGTTCGGCCACTTCATCGGCGGATTGCAGAAATATGTTCCGGAAATCATGCCGCTGTTCGCGCCAAACGTGAACTCTTTCCGCCGCATAAGGCCCAACCACAGCGCACCCGCCAATATCGAGTGGTCGCATGACAACCGCTCCTGCGGCCTGCGTGTGCCGGCGGGGGGACGCGCCGCGCGGCGGGTGGAGAACCGGCTGCCTGGGGCGGATTGCAATCCCTATCTGGCGATCGCCGGGTCGCTGCTAGCCGGCTATCTGGGCGTCGAGCAGAAATTGGCGCGCTCGGCCGAGGCGTCGGGCAATGCCTACAAGATCAGGAGCACGCTGCCTAAGACCATGGAGGAGGCGCTGGATCGTTTCGAGGCTTGTGCCCCGGTGCGAGAGCTGCTCGGCGAGGACTTCTTCCAGACCTATCTGCGCGTCAAGAGCGTCGAACTCGACCTATTCCAAAGCGTGGTGACGAGCTGGGAACGCGACCATCTCTTGCTGAAGGTGTGATCATGGCATCTTCAACGGGTTTCAATTCCGGTCTCGACATCGGCAAATCCTACTACGTCGCCACCGCCAATCCGGCGCCGGACCATCCAGCGCTCGTCGGCGATGCCGAAACCGACCTGGTCGTCGTCGGCGGCGGCTGCACCGGGCTGTCGGCCGCCCTTCACGCCGCCGAACGCGGGCTGAAGGTGGTGCTGCTCGAAGGCGGCAAGATCGGCTGGGGCGCATCGGGCCGAAATGGCGGCCAGATGATCCCCGGCCTGCGCAAGGGCGCCAAGGGTCTGGTCAAGCTCTACGGAGCCGAGCGGGCCAAGGTGCTGTTCGACCTCGCTTTCGAGGCGCGCGGCCTGGTGCTCGACATCATCGAACGCAATGCCATCGAGTGCGATCTCAGGCTGACCGGCCATCTGGTCGGCGCGGTCAACGGATCCGACCTTAGGGATCTGGAAGAAGAGGCCAAGTGCCTCGAGAGCGTGATGAAATTCCGCGATGTCGAGATACTCTCGGCGGCGGCGGCTCGGGCCAAGGTCGACACGCCTTATCATGGCGCCATGTATGAGCCGCTCGGCGGCCACATGCATCCGCTCAACTACACGTTTGGGCTTGCCCGCGCGGCTGTCGCGGCCGGCGTGGTCATCCACGAAAACTCGCTGGCCGTGAAGCTGGAGCGCGAACCCTCGATCCGGGTCTCGACGGCAAAGGGATCGGTGCGGGCCAGACATGTCGTGCTGGCCGGCGACGCGCTGCTCAACGGGCTGGAGCCGCGCGTCAACAGTCGCATCATGCCGGTCGGTAACTACATTGTCGCCACCGAGCCGCTGGAGGGCGCGCGCAACGTCATCCCGGCCAATGTCGCGGTGTCCGACACACGCTTCGTCGTCAACTATTACCGGATGTCCGCCGATGGACGCCTGCTGTTCGGCGGCGGCGAGCGCTACACGCCGTCACCGCCGGCCGACATTGCCGGCTTCGTGCGGCCGCACATGGAGAGCACCTTTCCGCAACTCAAGGGCTGCCGCATCGACCATGCCTGGGGCGGGCTGGTGTCGGTAACGACGTCGCGGCTGCCGCATGTCGGGCACTATGGCGAGGTCTATTTCGCGCACGGCTATTCAGGCAAGGGCGTCATCCTGTCGACGCTCTCGGGCGAGCTTTTGGCCGAGGCGATCACCGGCGATGCCTCACGGCTCGACCTGTTCTCGACGCTGACACCAATGCCGTTCCCGGGCGGCACGGCGCTGCGCGGGCCGCTCTATGTGCTGGGCATGCTGTGGTACGCGATGCGGGACCGGATCAAGCATTGAGGGCGCTATTTAGACGCTGGCGGGCCAACGCCAGGGAAGCCTAACAGGCCTCTATCAGACGACAAAGAAATCCTCGACACGCTGTCTGGCCTCAAGCAGCGCAGGCAAGATCTCCCGCTCCATATCCGCGACGGAAAACCGTGCCGACTGGGTCGAGACATTGATCGCCGCGACCGTGCGCCCAGCGCGGTCGCGGATCGGCACGGCGATGGAGCGCAGGCCGAGTTCCAGCTCTTCGTCGACGATGGCGAAGCCATCCATTCTGGCTTTGGCAATGGCCTTTGCCAGCAACGGTCTTTCAACAATTGTCTTCGGCGTCCGCCGCTCGACCGTTGCCTTACGGAAGAAGGCGTCCAATTCCGCCGGTGTCAGCCCCGCCAGCAGCATCCGCCCCATCGAGGTGCAATAAGCGGGTAGCCTGGTGCCGACATCGAGCGATACGCTCAGGATCCGCCGGCCTGGAATGCGGGCGACATAGACGACATCTTGGCCCGACAGGATCGCTGCAGAGCAGGCCTCGTTCAGTTGCGCGGCGACCGCGCGCATGATCGGCGCGGCGAAGCTCCACAGCGAGGCGCCGCCGAGCCAGGTGCGGGCAACGGTCAGCAGGCGCGGGGACAGGGAGAATAGACGCCCGGATTGCGTCGCATAGCCGGTAGCGGTGAGCGTCAGCAGGAATCGCCGGGCGCCGGCACGGGTCAGGCCGGCTTGTTCGGCCATTTCGGTCAGGGTCATGCCGGAGGGATGGCGGGCCAATATCTCCATCACGCCGAGTCCGCGCTCGAGCGAGCCGACGTGATCACGGGAAACGGTCTCGTCGTCCATCTCATCTCTCGGTCCGGGCGATCTCGCCACGATTGACACCCCGGCTCAACGGAGTTTAGAAAGTATCGCATTCAATACATGTGTTCGCAATACGAACTTTTTGGACTCTGGGAGTCGCCGCGATGGTCAAGTTCCTGCCGCTCAAACAGGCCGTGGCGGAGAACCTGAACGATGGCGACACCGCTGCCTTCGAAGGTTTCACCCACCTGATCCCGACGGCTGCGGCGCATGAGGCGATCCGCCAGGGATATCGCGACCTGACCCTGATCCGCATGACGCCGGACCTGATCTACGACCAGATGATCGGCATGGGCATGGCCCAGAAAATCGTCTTCTCCTATGTCGGCAATCCCGGTGTCGGCCTGCTGCGGCGCGCCCGCGATGCGATCGAGAACGGTTTTCCCCGCTCGATCGCGGTCGAGGAACACAGCCATGCCGGCATGGCCAATGGCTATGAGGCGGGTGCGGCCGGCCTGCCCTGCGCGGTGTTCCGCGGCTATCGCGGCACGGGGCTGGCTGATGTCAATCCGAACATCAAAGCGGTGACCTGTCCGTTCACCGGCGAGATGCTGGCGGTCGTGCCTTCCATCCGGCCCGATGTCACTTTCATCCATGCGCAGAAAGCCGACCGGAAAGGCAATGTGCTGGTCGAAGGCATCATCGGCGTCCAGAAGGAGGCGGTATTGGCGGCGAGGCGCGCGGTGGTGACGGTGGAGGAGGTGGTCGACAATTTTGACGATCTTCACCCCAATCTGACCGTGCTGCCGCGCTGGACGATCGCGGCGATCTCGGTCGTGCCCGGCGGTTCGCACCCCTCCTATGCCCATGGCTATTATGCGCGCGACAATGCCGCCTATCTCGAATGGGACGAGGTCGCGGCCGACCGCGAGAAATTCCGGGCCTGGATGCAGGCAAACGTGATCGAGAAAAGTCCCGACGATTTCGCGGCCCGGGTCTCGCATCTGCGGAACGCGGCATGAGCGACAATCAGCCGGGCTTCACCCCCAACGAGATGATGACGATCGCCGCGAGCCGGGCGCTGAGGAATGACGATGTCTGCTTCGTCGGCATCGGCGCGCCGTCCGCGGCATGCAACGTCGCGCGGCTGACGCATGCGCCCGACATCACCTTGATCTATGAGAGCGGCACGATCGGTACGGCGCCCGACGTGCTGCCGCTGTCGATCGGCGATGGCGAATTGTGCGAAACCGCCGTCACCACCGTCGCGGTGCCGGAGATGTTCCGCTACTGGCTGCAGGGCGGCCGCATTTCCATAGGGTTCCTCGGTGCGGCGCAGCTCGACAAGTTCGGCAACATCAACACCACTGTGATAGGCGACTATTTCCATCCCAAGACCCGACTGCCCGGCGGCGGCGGCGCGCCGGAGATCGCGACATCGTCGAAGGAGATCTACATCACCATGGCGCAGACCAAGCGCGGCATGGTCGAGAAGATCGACTTTGTCACCTCCTTCGGCCATGGCGAGGGCGGCGATCACCGACAGCGGTTGGGCATCGAGACCGCGGGCCCCACGCTGCTGATCACCGATCTTGCCATCTGGAAGCCCGATCCGGTGACCAAGGAATTCACGGTCGTGTCGCTGCACCCCAAGGTAACCCGTCAGCAGGTGCAGGAGCGCTGTGGCTGGGTTGTTAAGTTCGCCGAGGCGCTTGACGAAACACCCGCGCCAAGCGAACTCGAACTGAAGACATTGCGCGACCTGCAGGCCCGCACCAAGGCGGCGCATGAGGGAACCGGAAAAACAAAGGCTGCATAAAATGGCCGAGGCCTATATCTGCGACTACATCCGCTCGCCGATCGGCCGCTTCGGCGGTTCGCTGTCTTCGGTTCGTGCCGACGATCTTGCCGCCATCCCGCTGAAGGCTTTGCTTGAGCGGAATCCCGGCATCGACTGGCAGCGGATCGACGACGTCGTCTATGGCTGCGCCAACCAGGCCGGCGAGGACAACCGCAACGTGGCGCGCATGGCCTTGCTGCTAGCTGGGCTGCCGAAGGAGATACCAGGCTCGACGGTCAATCGTCTGTGCGGCTCGGGCATGGACGCGCTGACCATCGCGGCGCGTGCCATCAAGGCCGGCGAGGCGGAACTGATGATCGCGGGTGGTGTCGAATCGATGAGCCGCGCGCCTTTCGTCATGCCCAAGGCCGACACGGCGTTCTCGCGCAATGCCGAGATCTATGACACCACCATCGGCTGGCGCTTCGTCAACCCGCTGATGAAGAAGCAATACGGCGTCGATTCCATGCCGGAAACCGGCGAGAATGTGGCGGAAGACTTCGCTGTTTCCCGCTCGGACCAAGATGCCTTCGCCGTGCGCAGCCAGGACAAGGCCGTCGCGGCACAAGCCAATGGCCGGCTGGCGAAGGAGATCACCCCGGTGACCATCCCACAGCGCAAGGGAGATGCGGTCACTATCAGCAAGGATGAACATCCTCGCGCCGGCACAACCGTCGAGGCGCTGGCCAAATTGCCGACGCCGTTCCGGCAAGGTGGCACGGTGACGGCCGGCAATGCGTCTGGTGTCAATGACGGCGCTGCGGCGCTCATTGTTGCCTCGGAAGCGGCGGTGAAGACATGCGGGCTGACGCCGATCGCCCGTATTCTTGGCGGGGCCGCCGCCGGGGTCGCGCCGCGCATCATGGGCATCGGTCCGGCGCCGGCGACGCAGAAACTTTGTGCGCGGCTTGGCCTGACGCCGCAACAATTCGATGTCATCGAACTCAACGAAGCCTTTGCCTCGCAAGGCATCGCCGTGCTGCGCCAACTCGGCATTGCCGAGGATGCGCCGCACGTGAACCCGAATGGCGGTGCCATCGCACTTGGCCATCCGCTAGGCATGTCGGGCGCGCGCATCTCCGGCACGGCGGGGCTGGAGCTGCGCGAGCGCGGCGGCCGCTATGCGCTGGCCACCATGTGCATCGGCGTCGGCCAGGGCATTGCCATCGCGCTCGAACGGGCCTGAGCAATCGCTCTTCCTGGCAGGCCAGGAGAGTGGATATGCTCGATCCTGCCAAATTTGACCATGTGGACAAAAGTCCGGACCCGTTCCATAGTTCCCCGTCTGATTTCAGGAACGGCCGGCTCGACACGGCTGTCAAACAGAGGGGCACTTCAATGGAAGACCGGAAGAACAGATCTCATTCGATGCGCGAAGGGCTGTCGCGACGCAACGTGCTGGAGCTGGGCGCGCTTGGCCTGGCCGCGACGATGCTGCCGGGTGCGGCCTTCGCGGCGGGCAAAAAACTGAAGGTGGCGGCGATCTTCGCCACGCCGATCGAGGAACCCTGGGACAACCAGATCCACGTCGCCCTGCAGAAGGCCGAGAAGGAACTGGGCATAGAATATAAATGGTCGGAGAAGGTCCAGACCGCCGACTTCAGCCGCGTCATGCGCGAATATGCGCAGGGCGGCTACCAGCTGGTGCTGGGTGATGCCTTCGCCGCCGAGCGTGAATCGCGCCGCACGGCCAAGCAGTTCCCCAAGACAGCCTGGCTGTTCGGCTCCGGCGCCGGGCCGGCCGAGCCGAATTTCGGCGTGTTCGACAACTGGATCCACGAGCCCGCCTATCTCTCCGGCATGATCGCCGGCAAGATGTCGAAATCGGGCACGGTCGGCGCGGTGGCGGCGATGGGCATTCCGGAAGTGAACCGGCTGGTCAACGCCTTCTTCGCCGGCGCCAAGGAGGTCAACCCGAACGTCAAGAAGAAGGTCGCCTTCATCGGCTCCTTCTTCGATCCGCCGAAGGCCAAGGAAGCCGCGGTGGCGCAGATCGATGCCGGCGTCGATGTCATCTATGCCGAACGCTTCGGCGTCATCGAGGCGGCGGTGGAAAAGAAGATCTTCGCCATCTCCAACATGTCCGACCAGTCGAGCCTCGGCCCCGATACCGTCATCACCGGTCCGGTCTGGGACATGTATCCGACGGTCGAGCAGGCGATCAAGCTGGTCAAGGCGGGGGTCTACACCGCGCAGGACTATGGCGATTTCTCGCGCATGGCCAAGGGCGGTTCGTATCTGGCGCCCTTCCACAAGTTCGACAAGACTTTGCCCGCCGAGGTCAAGGATCTGGTCGAGAAGAAGAAGGCCGAGATCCTGGAAGGCAATTTCCGCGTCGATGTCGACGAGAACACGCCGGTTTCGGATTGACGCCATGATTGAGGGGCTGGCGCGTGGCGCCCCCCTCTGGCCTGCCGGCCATCTCCCCCTCAAGGGGGGAGATCAGATGTCACTTCGGCTTTCGCCAATCGCCGACCTTGAAACATAAGCGAAGTCGGCGAAGCTGCCAATCTCCCCACTTGAGGGGGAGATGTCCGGCAGGACAGAGGGGGGTACAGCGCCGCCCTCCGCAGCTAAGGCCGGATCGGAAAAATCAGGAGCATTCTTGTCCGCCCCTCTCATCGAAATGCGCGGCATCACCAAGAGCTTCGGCGTCGTCAAGGCAAACGAGGCTGTGGATCTCAGCGTGGCGCCGGGCGAAATCCTCGGGCTGCTCGGCGAGAACGGCGCCGGCAAGACGACATTGATGAACGTGCTGTTCGGTGCCTACGCGCCGGATGCCGGTGAGATCCTGATCCAGGGCCAGCCAGTCAGGATCACCAGCTCGGCCGATGCGCTGGCCGCGGGCATCGGCATGGTGCATCAGCATTTTCATCTGGCACCACGGCTCACCGTGCTGGAAAATCTGCTCATTGGTATTCCGGGCAAATCGGGACGGATCGACCGCAGCGGCGGGCTGGCGCGGCTTGCTGAAATCAGCAGCCGGCACGGGCTGACGCTCGATCCCAATCTGCCGGTCTCGGCGCTGTCGGTCGGCGAGCAACAGCGGCTGGAGATCGTCAAGGCGTTGTTTCGCGGTGCCAAGCTCTTGATCCTTGACGAGCCGACGGCGGTGCTGGCACCGAGCGAGGTCGACGGACTGTTTTCGGCCCTGCGCTCGATGGCGGCGCAAGGCCTGGGCATCATCTTCATCTCGCACAAGCTCAACGAGGTGCGGGCGCTGACGCATCGCTGCACCGTGCTGAGGCATGGCCGCGTCGCGGGCCGTGTCGACGACCCCGCCAACACGACGTCGGCTGCAATGGCTGAACTGATGTGCGGCCATGAGATCGTGCCGCCGGCAAGGGGATCGTCGACGCCCGGCGCCGATGTGCTGACGCTCGACGGTGTTTCAACCTCGAAGCATTCCGGCACGGCGTTGCGCGACGTGTCGCTTGCGGTTCGTGCAGGCGAAATCCTCGGCATCGCCGGCGTCTCCGGCAATGGCCAGCGGGCGCTGGCGGAGGTGATCTCCGGCGTGCTGGCGCCCGAGACGGGCCGAATGACGATAGCCGGCAAACAGGTGGCAAAATTCTCGCCGCGCGAGGTGCAGGCGCTCGGCCTTGGCCGCATCCCGGAAGATCGCATGACGACGGGGCTGGTCACCAATTTGCCGCTCGCCGATTCGATGGTGCTGCCGCGCATCGGCACTTCAGCCTTCTCCGCCAAGGGCCTGCTCAAGCCGGATGCGATCCGCGCTTTCGCCGAGGAACAGATCAAGGCCTATGACATCAGATGTCCCGGGCCGATGACGCGCGCCGGCGCGCTGTCCGGTGGCAATCTGCAGAAAGCGCTTCTGGCGCGCGAGCTTGCTTTCGATCCGAAGGTGCTGATCGTTTCACAGCCGACACGTGGCCTCGACATCGGTGCGGCGCGCTTCATCCATGAAAAATTCCTCGACATGCGCGCCAAGGGCTGCGGCATCATCGTCATCGGCGAGGATCTGGAGGAACTGCTGGTGCTCTGCGACCGCATCGCGGTGATGTATGAGGGCCGCATCGTCGGCACGCTGGACAGTGCCGATGCGACCGTCGCCCGGCTCGGCCTGCTGATGACCGGCGCGGAGGGCCACTGATGTTCCGCCTCGAAGTCCGCACGTCCACGCCCGCCTGGTTCAACCTCGCGCTGCCGCTGCTGGCGATCGTCGCCACGCTCATCCTGTGCAGCGGCCTGATCGCGCTGGCCGGGGCCGGGGTGTTCGAATCCTACGGCGTGATGTTCACGGCCTCGCTTGGCGACAGCTACGCCGTCACCGAAACGCTGGTCCGCGCCGCCCCGATGATCTTTACCGGACTTGCGGTAGCGGTCGCCTTCCGCGCAAAGTTCTGGAACATCGGCGCGGAAGGGCAATTGCTGGCCGGCGCGGTGGCGAGCTGTTTCGTTGGTGCGATCCCGATGCCAGGATCGCTTGCCATGCTTTTCATGGCGCTGGCGGGGGCGGCCGCGGGCGCGGCGGTCGCGCTGGTGCCTGCGACGCTGCGGGTAAAGTTCAAGGTCGACGATGTCGTGAGCTCCTTGCTGCTCAACTCGGTCATCTATTATGCCCTGATGGCACTGATCGAGGGACCGTGGAAGGACAGCTTCAGCGGCTATCCGATCTCGCCGCCGATCGAGGATTCGGCGAACTTTCCGGTGCTGATCGAAGGCACACGGCTGCATCTCGGTGTCGTCGCGGCGCTGATCGCGGCCCCGGTTATCTGGTTCCTGATCGTGCGCACGACGCTGGGCTTCCGGATCAGGGTCACCGGCGAAAACCCGGAAGCGGCACGCTATGGCGGCATCCATGTCGAGCGCGTGCTGCTGTCGACGGCGCTGCTGTCGGGCGCGTTGGCGGGGCTGGCCGGCGTCGGTGAGGTCGGCGGCGTGCATTTCCAGGTGATGAGCGATATTTCGCCGGGCTACGGCTATTCCGGCATAGTCGTCGCCATGCTAGCGCGGCTCAACCCGCTCGGCGTCGTGCCGGCGGCGATCTTCCTTGCAGCCGTGATGACCGGCGCCGAGGCTATGTCGCGCGCGACCGGCGTGCCGGCCTTCCTCAGCGACGTCATCCAGGGCACGGCGCTGCTTGCCATGCTGGTGGCGCTGCTGTTCACGGCCTATCGCATCCGCCGCGTCGGAGCCATCGGATGAGCGCGGTGTTCGAGCAGATTTTTCAGGTCGGCTTTCTCGCCGCCATCATCCGCATCGCCACGCCGCTGGCCTTCGCCACGCTCGGCGAAATGTTCTCCGAACGGGCCGGCGTGCTCAATCTCGGCATCGAAGGCATCATGCTGCTTTGCGCCATGACCGGCTTCACCGCCACCAGCCTCAGTGGAAGCCTGTGGCTCGGTGTGCTGGTGGCGGTAGTGACCGGCATGCTGATGGGCGCGCTGCATGCGTTGTTCACGGTGGTGCTCGGTCTCAGCCAGCATGTCTGCGGTATCGGCGTCACCCTGTTCTCGTCGGGGCTGGCCTATTTCCTCTACCGGCTGATCTTCGGCCAGCAATCGGTGCCGCCGAGCATCAAGGGTTTTCAGACGCTGCCGATCCCGGTTCTCTCGGACATTCCCGTGCTGGGACCTGCGGTGTTCAACCAGTTCGCGCTGGTCTACATGGCCATTCTGGCCATTCCTCTGGCGGCCTTCATCCTTTACCGCACCCCGTGGGGGTTGTCGGTGCGCATGGTCGGCGAGAACCCGCGCGCGGCCGACTCCGCCGGCGTCAGCGTCATCGCCACGCGCTTCCAGGCCGTCATTCTCGGTGGCGCCCTGATGGGGCTCGCTGGTGCTTTCCTGTCGATGGCGCAGTTCAACGCCTTCACCTTCGGCGTCGTTTCCGGGCGCGGCTGGGTGGCGATCGCACTGGTCGTCTTCGGCCGTTGGGATCCCTGGCGCTCGGCAGGGGCCGCGCTGCTGTTCGCCTTCGTCGATGCCTTGCAATTGCGAATGCAGGCGAGTGGGCTTGGACACATCCCCTACGAGGCGTTCCTGATGCTGCCGTTCATCTTCACCATCGTCGCCATGGCCGTCATGTCGCGCAACGCTGTGGCGCCATCGGCGCTGCTCAAGCCGTTTCGAAGGGAAGAGCGTTAGACGAGTAGGATTTGGTGTCCTTCCTATCCCTCCGGAGGGGGAGAGGAAGGGCGTCAAGCTGTCCCGGAATGAAGAAGCTGGACCTTGGGACGCCTCACATCGATACCCCCGCGCTTTTCCGATCGATTGCCTGGGACCCAGCTCACAGCAACTTCACACCAATTTTTGGCGGTCAACGAGAAAATAATTCTGTCAGTTGCCCAAAAATAGCAATCGACAAAGTCTACAAGTTTTATAGATTAAGCGGCGAGACGGAGGTCGACATGTCCTATTTCCAGAACGCCCAGACCGACAGCAACGGCCAGCGAGTGGCCAATGCCCAGGGCTTTCGCCCGGCCTATGCCGGCGCTTTCGCCTATCTCGTCTTTGCCCTTGCGTTCGTGTTCACCGGGGCAGTCGTGCTGGGCCTTATTCCCTAAGGCGCGGGATCGACAGGGGCTGCTGCCCCACAGCTTTCAGGCAATCGGAGTTGAATGAGCCGGATCCCGGGGCGTTTTCGCGCGCCTGAGGATTCGCATTTCACAGCATCAGTGATTCCAGTGATGGAGGAGATGACAATGCCGATCGAATTCACGCATGTACCCGGCAAGACCGCCGACGCGGCGGTTCCCTTTTTCTATGACTTCGCCGAGACCTCGACCAAGCTCGGGCTGATCGAGGACGGCGGTTTCCAGAAGATCGTCGTCGACGATTCGGCCGGGCTGCTGACCAACATGGATCTGGCCTCGCAGGTGCTCAACCGCACCGCTTCGCTGCAAGTGGTGCTCACCCACTGGGCCGGCGTGATCGAACCCACGGTCGCTGCCCGCCAGCTGGCGTCCATCGACAGGGAGAGCGGCGGACGGCTGACGCTCAGGATGATCAGCGAGCCCTTGAACGACGACGATGCCGAGACACGGCCGGTCGGACATGGCGTCGTCTGGCAGCGCATCGACGAATATCTGGTGCTGTTGAAGCGGCTGTGGTCGAACGACCGGCCCTTCGATCACGAAGGCGCTTTCTACAGCATCAAAAGCGGTTATGTGCCGCGCAAGGGCCCGCATGGCGCCGACCTCGTGGTCCGCATGGGCGGGCAATCCGGAACGGCGCTGAAGGTGGCCGGCCGGCATGCCGATGTCTTCGAACTGGCGCCGGGGCCGATCGACGACATCAGGCAATTGATGGAGCGGGCACGTGGCGCCGCGGCCGAACATGGCCGTGCGGGCAAACTGCGCTTCGCGCTTCCGGTCAGGATCCACCAGGGTGTTTCCGCCGCCGGCCACAAGGCGGTCGACCTATCCGGCCCGCCTGCTCAGGCCGCGCTGTCGCTGCTCGCCTATGCCGGGCTCGGGATCGATGAGTTCATGATCGTCGGCGTCGACACGCCGCGCGAGATCGCGACGGCCGGCCGGGAAACATTGGCGCTGCTGCGCAACTCCCTGGCGCGCCGGGAGGCCAGCGAGTTCCAGCCTAGAGCTTATGCGCCTCGCCCAGGATTGGAGACGCGAGCAGCGGGGTGAAGCCCATCAATCGTCTGCTGCTTCAGGCTGTCGCCAAGCCGCGACAGGCCTTCAATGACGGCGTCCGAATCGGCCAGCACGCCGAAGACGCCGTCCTCGACCGTCACCATGTGCAACGCCGCTTCATGCGCTTGTCTGTCGCCGCTGGCGCAGGCGTCCGAAATCGTCAGGCACTGGAAATTGCGGTCACAGGCCTCGCGCAGCGTGGTGTGGACGCAGACATCCGTCGTGCATCCGGAAAACATCAGATGCGTGATGCCTTGCGCCCGCAGCACAAGCTCGAAATCCGTATAGGTGAAGGCGCTGTTGCAGGTCTTGTCGACGATGATGTCGTGCGGCGCGACGTCGATCTCCGGGACGATCTGGAACCCAGCGCCTGAGCGCAGCAGGACGTCGGTGCCGTCGAGGCCGGAACGCTTGCGGCGCCATTTCTCGTAGGGCGTCATGTCGGCCATGTCGGCGCGGTAACCCTGTCTTGTGTGGATGACCGTGACGCCGGCTTTGCGCGCGGCCGCGATCAGGCGGTTCACGGCGGGCAGGATCGCCCGCAGCGGCGAGGGGTCATACCCCTTCCTGGCGAAATAGCCCGATGTCGACAGGAAATCCTGTTGCAGGTCGATGACGACGAGCGCGGTGTTTTCGGCAACCAGCCTGCCGTCATAGGGGTAGTCGAAGGGTGTCGCCTTGATCATCCGGAGCTCCTTGCCGCCGGCTCACCCTAGCGTGTCCGCATCGATGCGGCGACACCGGATGCCGACATCGTGTGGCCCGGGACCGAGATCGCCGGCGCGGATCGGCCGGCTGCGCGGGTGAGGGCCCGTACGCGGCAACAATGGCACCGGCCCCGGAGCGTTTCAGGTTTTTGCGGTGCATTCCCATCTTAAATCTTGACTAACAATATCATGTTTCATAGTCAACCGGGGACCTGCCTCCGCAGACAGGATCGGAATGCGGCGGCGGGGCTGGAGAAATGCCGTGACCATGGCCGAAGCCGATAGCCAGACCGCATTCGATATCGATGCCGTGCGTTTCGCTGTCGGCGAACGGACGCTGCTCGGTCCGGTCTCGCTCGAATTGCGGCGCGCGCGCGTCTACGGGCTGATCGGCCATAACGGTTCGGGCAAATCGACGCTGATCAAGCTTTTGGCGCGCCAGCAGCCGGCAAGCTCCGGCGCCATCACTTTCGCCGCACGGCCGCTATCGCAATGGGGCGCGCGCGAGCTGGCGCGGGCTCTTGCCTATCTGCCGCAGACGACGCCGGCGGCGACGGGCTTGACCGTGCGCGAGCTGGCAACGCTCGGACGCTATCCATGGCATGGTGCGCTTGGCCGTTTCGGCGCCGAGGACAGGCGCCATGTCGAGCAGGCCCTTATGCTGACCGACATGGAAGGATTCACTGAGCGGCTGGTGGATGAACTATCCGGCGGCGAGCGCCAGCGCGCTTGGCTGGCCATGCTGGTGGCGCAGAATGCCGGCGTCATGCTGCTCGACGAGCCGATCTCGGCGCTCGACATCGCGCATCAGGTCGAGGTGCTGGGCCTGGTCAGGGAGCTCAGCCGCAAGCGCGACCTGTGCGTCGTCGTGGTGCTGCACGACCCCAACATGGCGGCGCGCTACTGCGATGAGCTGATCGCGCTGAAGGACGGCAGGCTGCTGACGCGCGGCACACCGAGCGAGATCATGCTGAGCGATGTGCTCAAGGACATTTTCGGCGTCGAGATGGGTGTGTTCGCGCATCCCGTCACCGGCCAACCCGTCGGCTATGTGCAGTGAAGTCGTCGCCGGCGGTTGCAGGAACCGGCAAGCGGCTGGCCGCCGTGAGAACAAGGAAGAAGCTCATGTCGAGATATGGTTTGTTGGCGGCGTTGGTCGCATCGCTTGTCCTGGGGGCGACCGGCGCCACGGCCCAGGAGCAACCGGCCGGCTCTTCTCCAGCGGTTGAGGCCCCTGCCGCGCCGGCACAAGCTGCACCGGCTGCCATGGCGCCCGCGCAACCAGCCGGCCAGCCGAGCGCGACAGCGCCGGCCGAGGCCGCGCCTGCGGGGGCTATGGACCTGAACCTGCCGAATGACCTGTCGCCATGGGGCATGTTCAAGGCCGCCGACATCATCGTGAAGGCGGTGATGACTGGATTGGCTTTCGCGTCGCTCGTTACCTGGACGATATGGCTGGCCAAATCGCTGGAGATTTTCGGCGGCAAGCTGCGCCTCCGCCGTGCCGTCCGCGCGATCGGCGATGCCGCCACGCTGAAGCAGGCGAGCCGCGCGCTCGACCGCTGTGGCGATCCCGGCGCGCTCCTGGTGCGGGCAGCGGAAGAAGAGGCCGCGCTTTCGGCCAATGCGCTCGACCACGTCGGCGGCGACGGACTGAAGGAACGGGTCAGCTCGCGCCTGTCGCGCATCGAGGCGGCTGCGTCGCGGCGCATGTCGCGCGGCACCGGCCTGCTGGCGACGATTGGTTCCACCGCGCCTTTCGTCGGCCTGTTCGGCACCGTCTGGGGCATCATGAACGCCTTCATCGGCATCTCGCAGGCTCAGACCACCAATCTCGCCGTGGTCGCGCCGGGCATCGCCGAAGCCCTGCTGGCCACCGCGATGGGTCTGGTCGCGGCAATCCCAGCGGTGGTGATCTACAACGTTTTCGCCCGCTCGATAGCCGGCTACCGGCAGATCCTCGCCGACGCCTCGGCCGGCGTCGAACGGCTGGTCAGCCGCGACCTTGATTTCCGCACGATAGCGCCGGCGACAGCCTTGGCGGCGGAGTAGCGGGAGCGACGCCATGGGGAGCAGAATTCGACAGACCCTGGACGACGACCTCGAGGAAAGCCACGAGATCAACGTCACGCCCTTCATCGATGTCATCCTTGTGCTCCTGATCATCTTCATGGTCGCCGCACCGCTGGCGACGGTGGATGTCAATGTCGACCTGCCCGGTTCGACCGCGACGCCGGCGCCGCGACCGGAGACGCCGCTGTTCCTGACGCTGAAGAACGATCTCAGCCTGGCGATCGGCAACGACACGGTGCCGCGCCCGGCTTTTGCCGCCACGCTCGACAGCCGCACCAAGGGCGACAAGCAGACGCGGATATTCCTGCGAGCCGACAAGGCGGTCGCCTATGGCGAGCTGATGGAGGCGATGAACCTGCTGCGGGCCGCCGGCTATCTGAAGATCGCGCTGGTCGGCCTGGAGGCCGCGCCGGCAGGTGATATCGCCGCACCGGCGCCAGGCAAAGCGGCCGCTCCATGACGCCATCCGCCGCCTCGCCCACGGTGGTGCTGTCGCGCTTCGACTGGCGCGACCTTGGCCTATGGGCATGCGCGGCGGTGCTGATGCTTGGGGCTCATGTCGCGGTCGCGTATGCCGTGCAGAATTTCAATCCAGTCGACCTGTCGGATGGCGGGCCGCCGCCGGCCCTAGTGGTCGAGATGGCGCCGATGATGGTGACGCCGTCGGTGCCCGAACAGGCCGCGATGCCCGACGCGGCCATTCCCGACCGGGCCGAGCCAGTCGAACAGACCGAGAAGGCCGCCGAGGCCGAGCCTGACAAGATGGTCGAGCAAGCGGAGCCTGTTACCGAGGCCGTGATGGTGCCGCCGAACGAACCTACGGAGATGACGAAGGCCGAACCGGTCGAACAGCCGCCGCTGGAACAGGTCGTCCCCGATATTGTCGAGACCGTCGCGCCGGAGGCTGTCGTTCCGCTGCCGCGGGCAAAGCCGACGGAACGGCGCAAGGAAAAGAAACCGGCCGAAGCCAAGGTTAAAAAGCCGGTCGACAAGCCCAAGCCAAGGCCGAAGAAGGAAAAGGCCGAGCCACCGAAGACGGCAAGTGCCGCGAGAGCCGAGGCCAAGCCTGCCGCCAAGGCGGCGGCGACGAAATCGGCGGCCGGGTTCTCGGGTGTCAGCCCGGCCAAATGGGAATCGCGGCTGACGGCGTGGATCAATCGCCACAAGCGCTATCCGAGCGCCGCGAAATCCCGGCGCGCGCAGGGCAATGTGAACGTGACTTTTACAATGGACCCATCCGGCCGGGTCCTGTCGGCCCGGGTCGCCCGTTCGTCCGGCGATGCCGAACTCGACCGAGCAGCACTTGCGGTGCTGCAGGGCGCGACCGTGCCGGCGCCACCGGCGGAACTCGGCCCGCGCGTCAGCCGTACAGCGCCATTCGTGTTCAGTTTGCGGGACTAATGCCCCTCAAATCCGTGCGAGCCGTCCCGCAAGCCCGACAATTGCATCGCGCTACGCTGTTCTTGGCTGAGCGTGGTTGTCTTTCGGGTGTGCCTTGGGGTGCATCGGATTGCCGCTGAGCTGCGCGTGTCGTGCCGGCCGTGCGCCGCGCAAGACGTCGAAGGCTTCGGCATAGGCCATACCGAGCAGATAGGAGATCATGGGGAAGCGGCTCGCTTCGGCCATCTGCACCAGCTCATTGGTCATCGTCGCGATATATTGGAGACTGTCGAGCTCTGACTGACGTAAGGCCTGATTTGACATGTTCTGCTCCTGTCATCGAATGGAACTTTAGGGAATGCGTACTGGCTGCACTAGATGTACTACGCCGGCTAATTGATCGATCGACCGGCCGAATGCGGATCAAGTTCCGGGATTGAGAGGGTCAACGCATAGATGGGCGCGTCGGTGAGGCGGTCGAGGCCCAGAAGGCGCTTGATCGCCGAATGGCTCAGCGCCGCCGTGGGGCAGGCCGACAAGCCGTGCCTGGTTGCCGCCAACATCATGTTCTGGCCAATGTTCACTTTCTTGGTCATTTTCGTCCCTTTCCCCGACCCCCAGGGATCTGTTGAAAGATCCCGGAAAGGGATCCGCGGGAAGAAAGGTAAGGTCGGAAGAGTTACTGGTTTGTTAAAACTGTAGTAAATCAGCCATGAGCTAAAATATCTTTCTTGGCTAGAAAGTCTAAAAAAATCGATTTTACTCGGTTATGGAGTAGGCAATCGCTGGCATACGCTTTTTCGGGATATTCTTGTTCTTATTCAGCGTAAGCAAGCGGCTAACCCAGCCCGTCGCGAGCGAGGCTGACGACGAGCTGGTCGAGGCTGGGATCATCGAGCCTGACGACATGCGCCATGCGGATCGCATGCCTGGGCCGGATATTGGACCTATCCTGCCGCATGATGACCGACACGAATGCCGGCCCGGCTTCGGTCAGAAGCATGGCCTTGCCTGTCAGCACCGGTTCGGAGATAGGCGCCCATTGCACCGAGATCAGCGACGGCTCGCCTGTCTGGCGGCGGTTGACGCCGCTGAAATAGATCCAGTTAAGGCGCGAGATCGCCACGCCATAATGATTGCCGCGTGCCC
Source organism: Mesorhizobium sp. BR115XR7A (assembly GCF_020165315.1). Taxonomy (NCBI): domain Bacteria; kingdom Pseudomonadati; phylum Pseudomonadota; class Alphaproteobacteria; order Hyphomicrobiales; family Phyllobacteriaceae; genus Mesorhizobium; species Mesorhizobium sp. BR115XR7A. The sequence goes on along the minus strand of NZ_JAIUHW010000011.1, from coordinate 63,223 downwards.
GCGCCCATGTCGAGCGATGATGCTCCGACCATCCGGTGACCCTGCGGAACGTGACCAGCTCGGCTTCGCGACGCACGAAGGTGATCGCCCGCACCAGCAGATCGGATCTGCCGGGGATCGAAAAATAGGTGAAATAGGTGCCGCCCGCAATCGACGGAGCGGGCGGCCGGATCATCTGGGTGAACAGGCTTTCGGAGATCGGCGGCAGACCGGGAGCCGCGGGCGAGGGGGCGCCGGGGTACCGGTACAGCTCGGCTTCGTCGACGCGGAAATAATCGCAGATCAGCTTGGCGGTGGCCTTGTTGGGCACGGTCTGCCCTTGCAGGTAACGCTCGAATTGTGTGCGGTTGATGCCAAGCTCGCGGCATACCGCGCTGACAGAAGCATGGTCCTTGCAGAGCCGCCTGAGATTTGCAGCAAGATTCTGGCGAATGGACACTAGTTTGCTTTCGCAGGCGGATACTTCATTTCGACTCGGAATCCGTATAGCGCTTTCGGTCGCCCCCGCCGAAACGCCCTGTCACAACACACAGAAAAAACTGATTTGAGAACGCCACTCTAATGGGGCGGCTTCCAAAAAAAATAGCGCCTACCGGACACCGGCCATCGCCATAAGTCCAATTGACAACCATTTCGCCTCGGAAACGGCGAAATGCCATTTGGCCATTTTTGGGGGGATCGGGGCTACGCCTTGCATCGCGCCGTGGCGGATGCCGGCCGCGCCTTGCCGGGACGGTCAAAAGCCGGACGATTATTCCGCTGGTGGAGCTGAGGAGGATCGAACTCCTGACCTCGTCATTGCGAACGACGCGCTCTCCCAGCTGAGCTACAGCCCCGTCCAGCGGATGGCGCATTTATCGGGCGCCGCGGTTTCCTGTCAAGGCGGCGCTTCACCGAAAAACCGGCTGCCGGTCGCGTGGCGGAACCCTGCCCTTGCCGGTTTGGCGCGTAATGGCTACATGTCGGCAACAATTGGAGTCCGGCATGCTCGCCCTCATACAAACCATCGTCATGGCGCTCGACCTCTATTGGTGGGTGATCATCGCCTCGGCGATCTTTTCCTGGCTCTACGCCTTCAATGTCGTCAACTCGCGCAACCAGTTCGTCGGCAGCATCGGGAACATGCTCTACCGCCTGACCGAGCCGGCGCTGCGGCCGATCCGCCGCTTCATGCCCGACCTTGGCGGTATCGACATCTCACCGATCATCCTGTTGCTGATCCTGTTCTTCCTCAGGCAGTTCATTCTCACCACGGTCGCGCCGCTGCTGCTGGCCTGACGATCGCATGAGCGCGCCGTTCCGCATGCGCGAGAACGGCGTCGATCTGTTCGTGCGGCTGACGCCGAAGTCTTCCGTGGACCGGCTCGACATTGTAGAAACATTGGCGGACGGACGAAGTCACGTGAAGGCGCGGGTCCGCGCCGTGCCGGAAAATGGCGCCGCCAATCAAGCGCTGGAGAGGCTGGTCGCCAAGGCGCTAGGTGTTCCGGCATCGGCCGTTTCGGTCGTCGCCGGCGGTACGGCCCGCCTCAAGACGTTGCGAATATTGGGTGATCCGGAGGCGCTGGTAACAGGTGTCGAAGCGCTTTTCCAAAATTGAGATGCAGGCAGGACAGCGCCCCCCTCTGTCCTGCCGGACCCGGTCCTGCGCCGTCGCTCCGGGCATTGGTCGTTCGGAAGCCAATCAGTTGGCTTTCCGTCCGCTGCGCGGACCACTCCTTATCCCCGCTTGGGGAGAAATTGGCGGTTTCGGCGCCGGCTCGTCAATCGCCCAGCGGCAAACGGGGGTCGTCGACCTTCAGCGTGTTCACGCTCTGCTTGATGCGGCGCAGGTTCTCCAGCACCTTCGGTCCGCGTGTCTCGGCGACCGAGGTCACGATCATGTCGACGATCGCCAGCAACGCGTAACGTGACGATGTCGGCTTGTAGATGTTGCCGTCCTCGAACGGCTGCAGGTGGATGACAGTGTCGGCGACCTTGGCCAGTGCGGAGTCGGGCGCGGTGACCGCCACCGTGGCGGCGCCATATTGTTGGGCGACCTGCACCGCCTCGATGACCGAGCGCGCATAGCCGGAGACCGAGAAGGCGACCACCGTGGTGTCTGGCGTGGCAACGGCGGCATACATGCGCTGCAACTGTCCGTCGATCTGTGCCAGAACCGGCAGGCCGAGCCTGAACAGCCGGTTCTGCATTTCGGTCGCCATCATCGAGGAAATGCCACCCGAACCTATGCACAGCACATTGCCTGATGCCGCAAGGCGCGCGGCGACGTCGACCAGCGTCGTCATGTCGAGGTTCTCGCTGGCGCGCTGGATGGCTGTAACCGCCGCTTCGGTGATGGTCGAGGCAATGCGCTGTTCGCGGGCGTCGCGGCTCAGTGGCTCCGGCGACAGATACTGGCCGCCGATGGCGATGGCCTGGGCCAGGTAGAACTTGAAGTCGCGCAACCCCTCGCAGCCGAGATTGCGGCAGAAGCGGGTGACCGTCGGTTCGCTGACACCGACCCGCGCGGCGATCTCGGAGATCGCGGCCTTGGAGGCGAAGTCGAGGTCGGACAGGACGAGGCTCGCCAGCCGGCGATCCGACTTGGTGCCGTCCTGCGACATCAGCTGCAGCCGCGTGATGATATCGGCCGGCGTCTTCATATCCGCGTTTCCGTCGTCATCTCAGCGGCAGGCCCGTCGCCGTGTCGAACAGATGGATGTTGCCGGGGTCGACCGAGACCGGCAGCAGGTCGCCCGGCCGCACCGGCACCCGGTCGCGGAACACGGCGCGCACCGTATCGGTGCCAATGGCGCCGTAGACATGGGTTTCGGAGCCGGTCGGCTCGACCACATCAACCTTGAGCGTCATGGCGTCGGTGGCTTCACCGACGATGAAATGCTCCGGCCGGATCCCCGCCTCAACGGCACTGCCTGCCGGCACCGGGTCGCCGGCAAGCGCAAGCCGGCCGCCGCCGACCGACTCGAACCAGGTCGTCCCGGGCGTCGTCTTCAGTGCCCCGGATACAAAACTCATGGACGGCGAGCCTAGGAAGCCGGCGACGAACTTGTTGGCCGGCCTGTCATAGAGCTCCAGCGGCGGCCCGACCTGCTGAATCCTGCCGCGGTCCATCACGACGATGCGGTCGGCCATGGTCATGGCCTCGATCTGGTCGTGGGTGACGTAAACTATGGTGGATTTCAACCGCTGGTGCAGCGCCTTGATCTCGGTGCGCATCTGCACGCGCAACTGCGCGTCGAGATTGCTGAGCGGCTCGTCGAACAGGAACACCGAGGGTTCGCGAACGATGGCGCGGCCCATGGCGACACGCTGGCGCTGGCCGCCCGAGAGCTGGCGGGGATACCGGTCGAGATAGGAGAACAGGTTGAGGACGCCGGACGCCTTCTTGACCTTCTGGTCGATGGCGGCGCGGCTCTCGCCCCGGATTTTCGGACCGAAGCCGATATTGTCGGAAGCCTTCAGGTGCGGGAACAGCGCGTAGGATTGGAACACCATGGCGATGTTGCGCTGCTGTGGTGGCAGGTCGTTGGCGCGCGTGCCACCGATCAGGAGGTCGCCGGAACTGATGGTCTCCAGGCCCGCCAGCATGCGCAGCAAGGTCGACTTGCCGCAGCCGGACGGGCCGACGAGCACGACGAACTCGCCGCTCTTGATGTCGAGGCTGATCTCCTCGAGGATCTTGTGCTGGCCGAAGGATTTCGAGAGGTTGCGAAACTCGACGTCGGTCATGGTCACGCTCCCAGTATGTCGTCGATGAACGGCAGGCAGCCGGCGGTCAGTCCCGCATCCACGGGCATCACCACGCCTGTTACGCCCGAGGCGCGGTCCGAGGCAAGGAAAGCCACCGCTTCGGCGACTTCCGAGGCGTTGACGATGCGGCCGAGCGGATAGAGCCGCTGCAGCTTGCCGATTATGTCAGGGTTCTTGGCAAGGCGATGGTCCCAGGCGGCGGTGCGAATCGATCCGGGGCAGACGACATTGGCGCGCACGCCGCTACGGCCGAGCTCGACGGCGATCGACTTGGCATAGGCGTTGATGCCGGCCTTGGCGGCGGCGTAGGCCGGATTGCCGAAATGCGCGATGGCGTTGACGGAAGAAATGAAGACGACGCTGCCCGAACCGCGTGCAGCCATCGCCTTAACCAGCGGGTCGGCGAAAGTCATCACACCGGTCAGGTTGAGGTCGAGCTCATGTTCGATCGTGTCCGCCGTTAGCGCATCGAGCGTTTCGGCGCGCGTCCAGCCGGCATTGTTGACCAGGATATCTGGCACGCCGTCCCGATCGAGAACGGCGGCGATCCCCGCCTCGATGGAAGCCCGGTCGAGAAGGTCGAAGACATGCCGCGAGGCAAGGTGCGGGCTCGCCAGCGCCTCCTCTGATTGGTCGCAGCCGACCACCCGCGCGCCCCTGCCGGCCAGCAGTGCGACGATCGCCGAGCCAAGGCCGCCACCGGCGCCGGTGACGACGGCGGTCCTGCCTTCGAATTCGGCTCTCGAAACCACGGCGCTTGCTCCTCCCGCAGGTCAGGCAGATGCCGGAGAGGCTAAAGAACAGGATGTAATTAAGCAACATATTAATCCGCTTGCGCGCGGCGAATTCATCGATAATGTAGGAAAGTCACATAAATCTTGTGCCGGCACCGGCACAAGGAGCGCGAATGCGCGAAACAATGGGAGAGATCGGATGAACCTTGCGAAATGGACTGCCGGCCTGATCGCCGGAATGGGCATTCTGGCCTTCGCGGCGCAGGCAGAGGCCGGCGAAGTGCGGGTTACCGTCGCCGAATACAGCGCCAAGACCGGTCCGTATTTCGAGCAGGTCAAGAACGAGTTCGAGGCGAAGAACCCTGGCATCACGGTCAAATTCGAGGTGGTGCCGTGGGATGTGCTCTTGCAGAAGCTGACCACCGACATCACCGCCGGCACCAACGCCGATCTCTCCATCATAGGCACGCGCTGGCTGATCGACTTCGTCCAGCAGGACGTCGCCGAGCCGCTCGACAGCTACATCACGCCCGAATTCAAGGGTCGCTTCATCGACACCTTCCTGTCGCCCTCGATCATGGGCGGCAAGACCTACGGCCTGCCGATCGCCGCCTCGGCGCGCGCCATGTATTACAACAAGGAGCTGTTCGAGAAGGCCGGCATCGCCAAGCCACCGGCAACCTGGACCGAATTGCAGGAGGATGCTCGCAAGATCAAGGCGCAGGGTGCCTTCGGTTTCGGCCTTCAGGGCAAGGAGATCGAGACCGACGTCTATTACTACTACGCGATGTGGTCGCAGGGCACCGAGATCCTCAACAAGGACGGCACGTCGGGCCTGAGCACGCCGGGCGCGCTCGAAGCGGCCAAGCTCTACAAGTCGATGATCGACGAGGGGCTGACGGAGCCCGGCGTCACCTCCAACAATCGCGAGGACGTGCAGAACCTGTTCAAGCAGGGCAAGGTCGGCATGATGATCACGGCGCCCTTCCTGTCCAACCAGATCAAGGACGAGGCGCCGAGCCTCAAATATGGCGTTGCCGCCATTCCGGCCGGTCCGACCGGTGCGCGCGGCACCTATGGCGTCACAGACTCCATGATCATGTTCAAGAACTCCAAGAACAAGGACGAGGCCTGGAAGCTGATGGACTTCCTGTTCACCACGGAACAGCGCGCCAAGTTCACGCAGGGCGAAGGCTTCCTGCCGGTGAACAAGGAAGAGGCCAAGATGGACTATTACGTCAACAACGCCGACCTGGCCGCCTTTACCGCCCTGCTGCCGGATGCCCGTTTCGCGCCGGTCATCCCAGGCTGGGAAGAAGTTGCCCAGATCACGTCGGATGCCATGCAGAAGATCTATCTCGGCGGCGATCCCGAGGCAGGCTTGAAGGAAGCGGCGGCGAAGGCCAACGCAGTGCTGAAGAAGTAGGGGCCGCGCCCCACAATAGGGCGTATCTCCCTGCGCCCGTGGCGCGCCCCCGACTCAGGTGGGGCGCGCCACATTTCCAAAACAGACATTTGGCTGCGCTCCACGTAAATAACGAAGACTGACAAGCAACCACTTTGGACGAATTGTCGACGTCAGCGCCGCCCCTCATTGCCCTGCCGGGCATTTCTCCCCGTATAGTGACGGGGAGAAAGGGCGGCCGGCATCTCGGAGCCTTTCTGGGACGCTGGTGACTGGCGAAAGCGGTGATGAAAGCTCCCCTCTCCCCGTCTCTATACGGGGAGAGGATGCCGGCAGGCAGGTGAGGGGCGGCGCCGACGCCGGGGAAGAGTTCGAAACCGAGCGCCTGGGAAGAACAGGTCAACTGGCCAACCAGTGCTACTGATGCCTCGCAACGCGGTATAAAATCAGCCGATGCAAAATCGCTTCCTGCCCTACCTCCTGACCTTGCCCAGTCTGTTCCTGGCGGCGGTGGTCATCTTCTGGCCGGTCTGGGACCTGATCCAGATCGCCACGCATGACGTCAATCGCTTTGGTCAGCTGCGCGAGTTCAGCGGTCTTGCCAATTTCGCCGCGCTGGCCGCCGATCCCGACTTCGTCGCCGCGCTCTGGCGCACGGGGCTGTGGACGGTGCTGGTGGTCGGCGGAGCGCTGCTGCTCTCGGTCCCGGTGGCGATGATCCTCAATACCGATTTCTATGGGCGTGGCCTTGCCCGCGTCATCATCATGCTGCCCTGGGCAGTGTCGCTGACCATGACGGCCGTGGTCTGGCGCTGGGCGCTGAGCGGTGAAAGCGGCATGTTGAATTCGGCGCTGATCGGACTTGGCCTGATCGACCACAACATCCAGTGGCTTGCGAGCGCCGAGACGGCGTTTCCGATGCAGGTGCTGATCGGCATATTGGTGACGGTGCCGTTCACCACGACGATCTTTCTCGGCGGCCTGTCGTCGATCCCGGACGATCTCTACGAGGCGGCGGCGCTCGAAGGGGCAACGCCGCTGCAGCAGTTCCGCGAGATCACCTTTCCGCTCCTGAAACCCTTCATCAACATCGCCATCGTGCTCAACACCATCTACGTCTTCAACTCGTTCCCGATTATCTGGGTGATGACGCAGGGCGGGCCGGCCAACTCGACCGACATACTGGTCACCCACCTCTACAAGCTGGCATTCCGTATCGGCAAACTCGGCGAGGCGTCGGCGGTCTCGCTGGTGATGTTCGCCATATTGCTGATCTTCACCATGATCTATGTGCGCCTTGCCATGCGGGAGCAACGCGCATGAAGGCCAAGCTGAAGCGCACCATCATCGCCTGGCTGCTGCTGGCGCCCTTGATCGTGGTGACGATCTTTCCCTTCGCGGTGATGTTCCTGACAGCGGTCAAGCCGCGTACCGAAGTGCTGACGCCGACCTGGTGGCCGAGCGAGTTCCGGTGGTCGAATTTTGCCGACATGTGGGTGGCGACCGGCTTCGGCCGGGCGCTGGCCAATTCGCTCTATGTGTCTGTCATCGCCACCGTTGGCGCCATCCTCATCTCCGTCCCGGCGGCCTATGCCATGTCGCGCTTCCGCTTTGCCGGATATGGAGCGTTCCGCCAGTTCCTGCTGATCTCACAGATGATCTCGCCGATCGTGCTGGTGCTCGGCCTGTTCCGGCTGATGGCTGCCTGGGGACTGGTCGAATCGACCACCGCGCTCGGCTTCATCTACATGGCGTTCAACGTCGCCTTCACCGTGTGGATGCTGCAGAGCTATTTCGACACCATTCCGCGCGACCTCGAGGAAGCCGCCTGGATGGAAGGCGCCGGCCGCTGGCTGACGCTGCGAAAAGTGTTCCTGCCGCTCTGCCTGCCGGCGATCGCGGTGACGGCGATCTTCACCTTCATCAATGCCTGGAACGAATTCGTCGTGGCGCTCACCATGCTGCGCAGCCAGGAGAGCTATACGCTGCCGATCCAGGTGTTCTCGCTGGTTGCCGGGCGCTACACGATCGAATGGCACCATGTGATGGCGGCGACGCTGCTGGCGACGCTGCCGGTGGCGATCCTGTTCATCTGGCTGCAGCGCTATCTTGTCCGGGGCTTGGCGCTCGGGGCTGTCAAATAGCAATCCCAGCAATTCCAGGAAAAGTGCCCAGCGGTTATCCGTCCGGAATTGCGAAAACAAGAAGTCCACGGAGTTTTCATGCGTATCTTCACCGCCTCGCTGGCGACGGAAACCAACACCTTCTCGCCGGTGCCAACCGACCGGGCCTCTTTCGAGATGGCGTTCTATGCCGGGCCGGGCAAGCATCCGGAAACGCCGACCCTGTGCTCCTCGCCGATGGTGGCGCTGCGCCGCCGCACGGCCGCCGAAGGCCTGACCGTGATCGAAGGCACCGCCACCTGGGCAGAGCCCGGCGGCCTCGTGCAGCGGCAGACCTATGAGGCGCTCCGCGACGAAATCCTCGGCCAGCTCAAGGCCGCCTTGCCGGTCGATGCCGTCATTCTGGGCCTGCACGGTGCCATGGTGGCGCAAGGCTATGACGACTGCGAGGGCGACCTGCTGGAGCGCGTGCGTGGCATTGTCGGGCCAAGCGTGGTGATTGCCTGCGAGTTCGATCCGCACAGCCATCTGACGCCGAAGCGCGTGGCGGCGTCCGACATCATGGCCTATTTCCTCGAATTCCCGCACACCGATTTCTACGAGCGCGGCGAGCATGTGGTCGCGCTTGGCCTGGCCGCGGCGCGCGGCGAGATCAAGCCGGTCATCTCAACTTTCGACTGCCGCATGATCCAGGTGCTGCCGACCAGCCGCGAACCGATGCGCTCCTTCGTCGACCGCATCAAGGCGCTGCACGGCAAGGACGGCGTGCTGTCGGTCTCGGTCATCCACGGCTTCATGGCCGCCGACGTGCCCGAAATGGGCACGCGCATCCTTGTCGTTACCGACAATGACAAGGCCAAGGGCGATGCGCTGGCGGAGCGGCTTGGACGCGAGCTCTATGCCATGCGCGAAACGACCGCGATGACGATGCTGAGTACGGCCGACGGCATCGATCGGGCGCTGGCCGTGCGCAAGCAAAGACCGGGCAAGCCGGTGGTCATTGCCGATATCTGGGACAACCCCGGCGGAGGCGTTCCCGGCGACGGCACCTTCGTGCTACGCCAGATGCTGGCGCGGGGCCTGGACAAGTTCGGCGTGGCGACGATCTGGGATCCGATCGCGGTGACTTTCTGCCAGGCGGCCGGCGAGGGCGCCGTCATCGACCTGCGTTTCGGCGGCAAGGCCGGCCCGCAGGCGGGCGAACCGATCGATGCACGCGTCAAGGTACTGAAAGCGGTTGCCGAGGGCTGGCAGAGTTTTGGCCCGAGCCGGGTGACATTGGGACCATCAGCGGTGGTGCGCATCGAGGGCACCGAAGTCGATGTGATCCTGAACACCAACCGCACCCAGACCTTCGAGCCGGATGTCTTCTCCAACATCGGCATCGATCCGCTGTCGAAAGACATTTTGCTGATCAAGTCGACAAACCATTTCTACGCCGGCTTCGAGCCGATCGCCGCCGAGATCATCTATGTCGCGGCGCCGAGTTCCTATCCCAGCAATCCGGCGGCGACGAATTACACGAAGCTGACGCGGCCGGTGTGGCCAAGGGTAAAGGATCCTTGGGTCGGCAGCCAAGGATAACGAGGTTAACGTCGGCGCCGACTTCGGCGATTGCCTACACCAATCCGCGCTTGACCATCATCGCTTCCGGCGACGGCATTTTGCCGCGAAACGCCGTGTAGAGCTCTTCCGGATCCTTCGAGCCGCCGGCGGCGTAGATGTTCTTCCTCAGCCGCTCGGCCAGCGCCGGGTTGAAGGGGTCTCCGGTTTCCTCGAAGGCGGCGAAAGCATCGGCGTCCAGCACCTCCGACCACATGTAGGAATAGTAGCCGGCCGAATAGCCCTCGCCGGCGAAGACATGGCCAAAATGCGGGGTGCGATGGCGCATGGCGATCGTATCCGGCATATGCAGCGTCGCAAGCGTTTCGGTCTCGAAACGAAGCGGCTCTTCCGGCGCGTCGGGCCGTGCATGGTAGGCCATGTCCATCAAGGCAGAGGCGGTGAACTCGACGGTGGCGAAGCCGGCGCCGAAGGTGCGCGTGGCCAGCATCTTGTCGAGCAGCGCCTTCGGCATCGGCTTGCCGGTCTTGACATGCAGCGCGTGCTTTTCCAGAACCGCCGGCACCGTCAGCCAGTGCTCGTAGAGCTGCGAGGGCAGTTCGACGAAGTCGCGGCTGACCGAGGTGCCTGACACCGACGGCCAGGTGACGTCGGTCAGCATGCCATGCAGCGCATGGCCGAATTCGTGGAACAAGGTCTTCGCTTCGTCGACCGACAGCAAAGCCGGTTCGCCCGCTGGCGGCTTGGCGAAGTTCATGATGTTGTAGATCACCGGCTTCGAGCCATGGCCAAGCTTGTAACCGGACTTCAGCGCGCTCATCCAGGCGCCGGAGCGTTTTGACGGCCGCGCGAAATAGTCGGCGAGGAACAGGCCGCGCTCACTGCCGTCGGCATTTTTGACCACGAAGACGCGCGCGTCCGGATGCCAGGCGGCGATGCCTTTCTTCTCCTCGAACGTGACGCCGAACAACCGTGTCGCGACGTCGAAGCAGGCGTCGATGACGCGGTCGAGCTGCAGATAGGGTTTCAGCTCCGCTTCGTCGAAAGCGAACTTCTCGGCGCGCAGCTTCTCCTGGTAGAAGCGCCAGTCCCAGGCGGCGAATTTTTCGTTGCTGCCGGCCTCGGCCGCCAGACGCTCCAGCTCCTTCTGGTCGGCGGCGGCTTTTTCCAATGCCTTTTCCCAAACCGGGTCGAGCAGTGCGTGCACCGCCTTCGGTGTCTTGGCCATGGTGTCGTCGAGCTTGAGCGCGGCGAAGGAGGCGTAGCCGAGCAGCTTCGCCTTTTCGGCGCGCAGCTTCAGCATGTCGCGCACCACGGACGTGTTGTCGGACGCACCGCCGTTCTGGCCGCGCATGGTGAAGGCGCGATAGGCGATCTCGCGCAGGTCGCGGCGTTCGGAGAAGGTTGTGAACGGCTCATAGATCGAGCGCGACAGGGTGACGGCGTAGCGGCCCTTCTGGCCGCGCATCTCGGCGGCCTCGGCCATCGAGCTTTTCACGAAATCCGGCAGGCCGGCGAGATCGGCCTCGTCGAGGAACAGCGCCCAGTCGCGCTCGTCGGCGAGCACGTTCTGACCGAAAGTCGTGCCGAGCGACGACAGCTCCTCGTTGATTTTGGCCAGCCGCGTCTTGCCGTCGGCGTCGAGCTTGGCGCCGGAACGGACGAAGCCTTTCCAGGTCTTCTCCAGGACGCGCAGCGTCTCGCGATCGAGGTCAAGGCTCTCGCGGCGCTGGTAGAGATCGTCGATGCGGGCAAACAGCTTCTCGTTCATCGAGATGGCCGAGAAGTGCCGCGACATCTTCGGCGAAATATCACGCTCCAGGGCCTGGATGGTCTCGTTGGTGTGGGCGCCGGCGCGGCACCAGAAGATCGATGAGACATGATCCAGCGCCTCGCCGCCGAGCTCAAGCGCGGCAAGCGTGTTCTCGACGCTCGGCGTATCCTTGTTGCTTGATATCGCGTCGATCTCGGCCTCATGCGCCTTCAGCGCGGCGTCGAAGACGGGAGAAAAATCACCGTCGCCAATATGGGCGAAATCGGGCAGGCCGAGCGGCCCTCGCCACGCGGTCAACGGATGGGCGGCGAGATCGACGGCTTTCGGAGAGGGCATGGAGGGTCTTTCGCTGGCGTCAGGAAGGAGGGTGTCACCGATGTAGGGCGCGGTCCGCGGGCCCGCAATATGCCAGTTGGCCGCTCCGCTCAGTAGCCCTCGCAGTTTTCAGCGATTGCCGCCTGCGAACTGGCGGTGATGCGGTTGTCGCTCACCGCGAAGGTCTCCTGCATCAGCATGTCATTGTTGGGGAAGTCGTAGCAGGCGATCACGGTGATGACCCCACCTTCGGTCTTCTCGATGCGGTGGCGGATCGCGGCTCCCGCAACCGCACCTTTCCATTCGTCGAGCGAGGCGATGAATTCCTGCTTGCTCTGGACAACGCCGAGGTCGTCGAGCTTGATGCGGACGTCGTCGGCGAGCAGGTCCGCCAGCTCGGTGCGATCGGCGACCAGCAGCGCCGAATACCAGCGGCTTATGATGGCGCGGTCATCGGCGCGAGCGGCAACGATCGCTATCATCAGCGCGGCCGCCGAGAAAACGACCGGCCGGACGCTCATCGCCTGGCGCGCCCCACCGTTCATTCCAGCACCGGCCGCTCGAAATCGCCGGTCTCCTTGTTCATCACCCAGAGCTCGCCGGTCGAAATGTCGAACCAGGCTCCGTGCAATGACAGCCGCCCCTTGCCCTCAAGGATCGAGACGCAGGGAAAGGTCCTGAGATTGGCGAGGGAGTAGCGGATCGAGATGCGCTCCAGGGCCGTCTGGCGTTCCGTCGCCGTCATGAAGGTGCTGGCCGACACCGTCTCGGCGGCCGGCGCGATCAAGCTCATCCACTTGCCGATGAAGTCGCCGGGAGACAGCGGCGCGGAGTTGGTGTCGAGCGCGGCCCGGATGCCGCCGCAGCGGCCGTGGCCCATGACCACGATATTCTTGACCTTGAGGCTCTGCACCGCGAATTCGAGCGCGGCCGAGGTCGAATGGAACTCGCCGTCCGGCTCGTAAGGCGGCACCAGATTGCCGACATTGCGCAAGACGAAGAGTTCGCCGGGGCCGGCGTCGAAGATCGCCTCGGGCGCGGATCGCGAGTCGCAACAGGCGACGATCATGGTCTCGGGCGCCTGGCCTTCGCGGGCGAGCTCGCGATAGCGGCCGCTCTCGGTGAGGTAGCGGCCGTTCATGAAATTGCGGTAGCCGGCGAGGAGGTGTTCGGGAAGATGAGGCATGGGCGGCTAAGGCCTTTCCGGGTTGGAGGCGGCAGCTCGTTGCGGTCGAGGAAAGCCTCTAACGGCAAAAACCCGTTACGAGCAATGCAGAATTGTAGGGGCTAGCTATAAATGCCATGCGCCAGAGCGGGACGCCCGCCGACATTGTCACGCCCAAATGGCGACCGGTATGCCAAAACCGTCAGCGCGAGGCGGGTCGGGAAACGGCTTCGCGTCGCCGCTGGCGATGCGGCCGGCAATCAGCATCATGGCCGCCGCATCGAGGAAATCGTCGGCGGCCGCACCACGTGGCGGCAGCTGGTCGAGGAAATCCATGTCATAGCCGTGCCGGCAAAGCAGCGCCTTGCGCTCCGCCATGCCGGCCAGATTGACGCTGCCCTTGATCTTCTTCGGCAACCGCATGGCCTGATCGCCGTTCAGGCGACAGAAGGCGACTTCCGGATGCGATTCGAAGATGCGGCCGCGCAGTTCGGGCCGCGCGATCAGCAATGTGTCGATCTCGCGGATTTTCGAAAAGATGCCGAAGGCCTGGATGGAAACGCCGCGCGGCGGGTTGGATGTGGCCTTGGCCGCTTCGCTTGCCCTGATATGCGCCGCGTACCAGGCTTCGATCGTGGTGAAGCCGCTGGTGTCGGCATAGAGCGCGGCACGGGACGGAATCGAGAAGACGCTGGACTGGCGAGCGCCAAGCAGCGGCCGCACCAGCGCTTCCGGCCCGCGTCCGCCCTTTTGCGAAAATTCCGGTAGACCGATCGGCATGTCGACGGCGACGATCGCGTCATCGGGGATCGCCGCCAGCAGGGCGGCGAACGAAGGGAAGACATCGACCGAAGGCGCCGTATCTGGGTCACGACGTGTCGAACCGGGTTCGCTCCGCACGGCGATCCAGCCGGCCTTGCAGCCATCGGCGCCGACGAGCACGACCTTGGCCGGGGTCACGCCCGGCGATCCCGCCCCGGATGCGTGAGGTGGCGAAGCTGGACCATGGCCATCGGGTGCGACAGGCTCTGCGCGTCGGTTTCGAGCTGCAGTTCGTCGCCGCCGCGTTTTGCGGTGCGCGCCAGGATTTCGTAGACCGCCGCCGTCGTTGACTGCAGCGCCTTGATCGCCGGCTGGCCGGACAGGATGCGCGCCAGGTAGACCGCTGCCGTCAAGTCGCCAAGGCCGTTCGGCGGCTTGTCGATCAGGCGGTGTTCGGCCAGCAGCGCCTGGGTGCCGTCGAGCAGCAGATTGCCTGTGCCGCCTGACATCATCGACGGAGCCGAGGTGACCAGCATGGTCGACGGTCCGGCATGGAGTGCGGCCGAGATCACCGATTTCAGATCGGGCAGCGGCGCGCCGGCCATCCATTCCAGCTCATAGCGGTTGGGCGTGGCGATGTCGGCGATCGGCATCAGCCGGTCGCGCATGGCGGCGGCGGTGGGCTCGGGCACGTAGAGGCCGCCGGAATCACCCATCACCGGATCGCAGATATAGACGGCATCGGGCGTCCTCGCCTTGACCGCGGCGACCAGCGAGGCGACCGCCTCGGCCTGGCCGGCCTCGCCGAGATAACCCGACAGCACGGCCCCGACCTCACCCAGCCACGGCGCGCGCTCCAGATCGGCCATCAGCGCCTTGAACTGGTCGAGCGGCGGCACGATGCGGGTCGCGCGGCCATGGCCGGGATGCCAGGGCAGGGTGACCGTAGGTACGGCCCAGACCGGAAAGCCCAGTGTCTCCAGCGCGAAGACGGCCGCGCGGTTGCCGACGGAGCCGCGGGCGACATGGCTGGATATGACGATGACCGCGCGCGGCGCGTCGGCTTTTTCGGCGCTCATTGTCTCTTGATTCCTAGCTGCCCCGGGTGAGGAAAAGCACGAGCCAGACCATCAGGCCCAGCGCCAGAAGCAGGCCGAGTATCCTGCCAACACGCGTACCCCAGACTTCGATCGGATCCGTGCGATCGGCATCGGCCGCGGAGACGTGGTCGCGCATGCCTTTCGTCGTCCGTGCCACGAAAGAATTGCCGGCCGGATCGGTCTCCTGCGCGACGCGCTGGAGGATACGGCGCGATTCGCTGTCGCTGTCCTGGCGTTTCGCCATGATGATATCCCGTTCTGATCGAACCTTATCGCGTTCACCGGGCCAATCACAGGGCCTTGCGCGGGCACAATTCATGCCGAGCCTGCTTCAGAGGCCGAGGCCGTTTTCTTGCGCGCCGATTGTGGTAATGCTTCGGATGCAACTTCTATCGAGGGATCCCTTCATGCTTGCCCAGCGCCTTGCTCGACCATCGACATTTCGCACGTTGCCCGCCTTCCTGATGATGGCAATCGTGCTGCCGCTGCTTGCCGGCTGCGGCTACAACACGATCCCGACGGCGGAAGAAAACGCCAGGGCGGCATGGAGCGAGGTGTTGAACCAGTATCAGCGCCGCGCCGACCTCATTCCCAATCTGGTCGAGACGGTCAAGGGCTATGCCTCGCATGAAAAGGACACGCTCGACGCGGTTGTCCAAGCGCGCGCCAAGGCGACGCAGATCACGGTGACGCCCGAAACGCTGAAGGATCCGGAAGCCCTCAAGAAGTTTCAGGATGCCCAGGCCGGGCTGACCAGCGCGCTGTCGCGGCTGATCGCGGTGTCGGAAGCCTATCCCGACCTCAAGGCCAACCAGAATTTCCTGGCGCTGCAGGCGCAGCTCGAAGGCACGGAGAACCGCATCGCGGTGGCGCGGCGCGACTACATCCAGGCGGTCAGGGACTACAATTTGACGCTGAAGACCTTCCCGTCGGTGCTGTGGGCGACATTCTGGTTCCGCGGCAACGAGCCCTTCGCCAACTTCACCGTCGACGAAGACAAGATGCAGCCGCCGAAGGTCGATTTCGGCACGAAGCAGGGCGGGTGAACGGCGACTGTCCTCGGAACGAATTCCCGAAAAGACGGACCGCCGGCGTGCAAACACCCCCCTCTGTCCTGCCGGACATCTCCTCCTCAAGGGGGGCGCTACGGAACGCCTACCTTTCCTTTCTTGGCCTTCTTGCCGGCATCCTCTTCCTCCCGTTCGCCGCCTTCGCCGCCGATCTTCCGGCGCTGACCGGCCGCGTGGTCGACAATGCCGGCATCATCGATGCCGGCACACGTGCGGCGCTGACCCAAAAACTCGCCGACTTCGAAACCAAGGGCTCGGACCAGATCGTCGTCGCCACCATTCCCAGCCTCGGCGGCGAGGAGATCGAGCCCTACGCCAACCGGCTGTTCCGCTTCTGGAAGCTCGGCCAGGCCAAGGAGAACAACGGCGTCCTGCTTTTGGTCGCGCCAAACGACCGCAAGATGCGCATCGAGGTCGGGTACGGGTTGGAAGGCACGCTGACCGACCTGCACACCAAGCTGATCATCGAGAACGACATGGTGCCGGCCTTCCGCGCCGGCGATTTCCCGGGCGGCATCTCCAAGGCCGTCGACGACATGATCATGGTGCTGGAGGGCAATCCGGAAGAACTGGAAGCGCGCGGCAAGCGCAACGAGCAGGCACCATTCAATTCCGACGACCTGTTCTTCGCCATTTTTATCGGCATCTGGGCGATCATTTTCTTCGGCAGCATCGCGGCCTCGGTCCTGCCGCCGATCTTCGGCCAGAAACTCGGGCCCGGACGCTATCGCTGGCTCGGCATGACCTTCAAGCCGCACCGGCGATCATCGTCCGGCGGCTGGTCGTCCGGCGGCGGCGGTTGGTCCTCCGGCGGAGGGTCCTCCGGTGGCGGTTTTTCGGGCGGCGGCGGTTCGTCCGGCGGCGGCGGCTCCTCGGGAGGCTGGTAAGGCCATGGCCAGAGCTGCCGTCCCTTCAATGCCCGGCCAATGCGCTTCGCGGCTGCGCCTGGCCTTGATTATCCTGGCGTCTCTGCTGCTTGCCTCGATCGCCGCCGTGGCCGCCGACCTTCCGGCTCTCACCGGCCGCGTGGTCGACAATGCCGGCATCATCGATGCCGGCACACGTGCCGCGCTGACGCAGAAGCTGGCGGACTTCGAAACCAAGGGCTCCGACCAGATCGTCGTCGCCACCATTCCCAGCCTCGGCGGCGAGGAGATCGAGCCCTACGCCAACCGGCTGTTCCGCTTCTGGAAGCTCGGCCAGGCCAAGGAGAACAACGGTGTCCTGCTTTTGGTCGCGCCAAACGACCGCAAGATGCGCATCGAAGTCGGCTATGGGCTGGAAGGCACGCTGACCGACCTGCACACCAAGTTGATCATCGAGAACGACATGGTGCCGGCCTTCCGCGCCGGCGATTTCCCGGGCGGCATCTCCAAGGCCGTCGACGACATGATCATGGTGCTGAACGGCAATCCGGAGGAGTTGGAGGCGCGCGGCCGGCGCAATCCCGCCGACAGCAGCACCCCCATGGATCCGGTCGTCGCGGTGTTCCTGATCCTGTGGGCGACGATGTTCTTCGGTGGCCTGGCAATGGCCTTCCTGCCGCCGATGTTCGGCACAAAGCTGTCGCCGGGCGTGTATCGATGGCTGGGTATGACGTTTCGTTATGGCCAGGGAGCGGGCGGATCATCCGGAGCCAGCGGCTGGACGAGGTCGTCGAGCGGCGGCTGGTCCTCGGGCGGTTCCGGCAGTGGCTGGTCGTCGGGCTCAAGCAGTGGCGGCGGGTTTTCCGGTGGCGGCGGCTCGTCCGGCGGTGGCGGTTCTTCAGGAAGCTGGTGAGACAAGATCATGGCGACACGACCGATCAGCCCGCAGGATCATGAGCGCATCGCCGCTGCGATCCGCGCCGCCGAAGCGCAAACCGACGGCGAGATCTACTGCGTCGTGGCGCATGCCAGCGACGGCTACTTCGCTCCCGCAGCCTTGATGGCGACCCTCGGCATGCTGGTCGTCAGTCTCGCGGTCGCCTATGGGCTGGAGGCCTGGTGGCTCACCATCCGCCTGCCACATTTCGTCATCGCTCAGTTGCTGGCCATGGCCTGCGTGCTGGCCATGTTGTGGACGCTGCCCGGCCTGCGCATCCATATGGTGCCGCGTCGGCTGCGCTATCAGGCCGCGCACGCCAATGCGGTCAAGCAGTTCCTCGCCCGCAACGTCCACCGCACCACGGCGCGCACCGGCGTGCTGATCTTCGTCTCGATCGCCGAGCGCTACGCAGAAGTGGTCGCCGATTCGGGCATCGACGCCAAGGTCGGCCAGCATGTCTGGGACGGCGTGGTGCGCGATCTGACCGCGCATGCCGGCCACGATCGGCTTGCCGACGGTTTCGTCAAGGCGATCGAGGGGGTCGGGGCCGTGCTGGCCGAGCACTTTCCGGTTACTTCGGGCGATACCAACGAGCTCGACGACCATCTGGTCGAAATCTGAAAAGCCCTACCTGCAAACGCTACTCAGCCGGACGCCTGACGCGGCTTTCTGCGCTTCCGATGCCCACGGACCTAAAAGTCCGCTGGGTTTCGGTACTCGAAAGCCGCGCCATCCGCCTCGGCTGAGCGCGTTTTCAGGCAGGCTTTGGCCAATGTCGGCAGTGTCATGATCGTCTGTGCGAAAGCGGACCATCGGCCGCCGGGACTCTTGCAATCGGGCGATGCGGGTTTATGGTTAACAAATCATGAATACGCTGACGATCGACATTCGGAAGGCAGACCCGCGCGATGCCGGCGCCATCGCCGAAGTGCACCTCGAGGCTTGGCGCGGCGCGTATAGCGGAATCATTCCGCACCGCACGCTGACATCTATGATCAACCGTCGCGGAAGCGACTGGTGGGCCAACGCCATCCGCCGCGCCGCCACCGTCCTCGTCGTCGAGATCGGCGGCACGATCGCCGGCTATGCGACGATCGGCAAGAATCGCGCCAAGGAGCTCAAGCAGCAGGGCGAGATCTACGAATTGTACCTGCGCCCGGAATATCAGGGCATCGGGCTCGGCAGGCGGCTGTTTTCGGCGGCCAGGGCACGTCTCGCCGACCATGGGCTGAAAGGCATGGTGGTGTGGGCGCTGGAAGACAATCAGAACGCACTTGCCTTCTATGCCGGGGCCGGCGGCCGCGACATCGCCGAAGGGGTCGAGATTTTCGAGCAGAAGGCGCTGAAGAAGGTCGCCTTCGTCTGGGAGTGACCGCCTGGGGATAATCGCGGAACGCGTGGTCCCGGGCTCACGCACATCACGACCTTGAAACATCTTGTGCCGATGATTGAACGGGTTGACCGCCATCGCGTCTCGCCGGACGCCTGTAAGCACCATTCGCCGCATTGCACCATTTTGCGCCGCCCGCTATCTCCTGCCGACCGAGAGAGGGACAAAAGACATGCGCATCGAAGCCATAGCCACCGGAAAGAATCCGCCTGAGGACGTCAATGTCATCATCGAGGTGCCGATCGGCGGCGAGCCGATCAAGTACGAGATGGACAAGGAGGCCGGCACGCTGTTCGTCGACCGCTTCCTGCACACCTCGATGCGCTACCCCGGCAATTACGGTTTCGTGCCGCACACGCTTTCGGGCGACGGCGACCCGATTGACGTGCTGATCTGCAACACGCGCGCCTTGGTGCCGGGCTGCGTGATCAACGTGCGGCCGATCGGTGTGCTGATCATGGAAGACAATGCCGGCCAGGACGAAAAGATCATCGCGGTGCCGTCACCGAAGCTGACACTGCGCTACGAGAACGTCACCGAATACACGCAGCTGCCCGACATCACGCGCCAGCAGGTGCAGCACTTCTTCGAGCACTACAAGGATCTGGAACCCGGCAAATGGGTCAAGATCGAGGGCTGGCATGATTCCAAATACGCCAAGAAGATGATCATGGACGCGATCGACCGGGCGAAGGCGAGCAAGTAGCTCGAGCGGTCAGTTATCGACCCGGCCGAAAGCCGGCACGTCGCCAATCACCACGCGCTTGTCCTTGCCGCAGGCGAAGCCTTTCGCCTTCTCGTCGGCGATCTTGCGCGCCTGGTCGTTGGCGGCGGGGTTACCGGTGGCCAACACCAGGCCGACGGTGCAGCCGTCCCGGGCGTCCATCTGGGCGACCTTGGCGACGAGCAGCACCTCGGTCTTCTTGGTCTCGTCCTCGCCATTGCTGATCGAGCGGCGGTGGATGACCGCGAACGGCGCGGCTTTGTCGCCATTGGTTTCGACGCGCCACTCGACCTTGGCTCCGGACGAATTCAAGGCGGAAAAACTTTCCCAGGTGGACGTCATGTCGCCGCCGGGCGGAAAACCATAGAACAGCGATTCGCGGGCGTCGTCATATCCGACCAGCACGGGATAGCCGCGATAGCCGGAGCAGGCGAGGTCGGCCCAGTCGCCGTCGCCCTGCTCGGCCTGCGCATAGGTCACGCAGTCCTTCTTCCAGTCGAGGTCGGTGTAGGTGCTGGATATGTCGCCGGCCTGCGCCGCCTGGCAAAGGCCGGCGAAGGTGAGCGGGATCAACAGGCTGCGCATGGCGGAGATCTCCCTTGGAGGTCGTCCCAGCGTATCGCCAATCGCTATTTCTTCAAGCTGGCTTCGATCAGCAGGTCGGCGTTGCGGGCAACCGACTGCGCGGGGCCGCCGAGGCCGAACAGTTGGCCGCTGATATAGGCGCCTTCGATAAGCAGCAGCAACCCGTCGCCCAGCGTGTCGGGGTCTTGCGCGCCCATCGCAGCCGCCATGGCGCGCAGGCGGCGGCGCAATTCCTGCTTGTTGGCCTCGCTGACGACGCGAGCCGGATGGCTGTGGTCGGGATATTCGACCGCCGCATTGGTCATGCCGCAGCCGCGATAGTCCGCCACCTGCGTTCGCTTGCCGATGCGGGTCAGGAAAGCCTTGATCTGAGCGCGCGGGTCGCCGGGATTGGCGGCGACGGCCTCGTCGAAACGCTCCCAATATTCACGATCGTATTGCCTGAGGTAGGAAGCGGCCAGCTCGTCCTTGGAGGGAAAGCTGCGATAGAGGCTGGGCTTGGTGACGCCGGCACGCTTGACGATTTCGTCGACGCCGATCGCCCGGATACCGCGCCGGTAGAACAGGTCATAGGCCACGTCGAGGATCTTCTTGGCGGCCTTCGGTGGCGCCGACGCATGACCGTCGCTGATGGTCAGTTCAATATTTTTGTCGCTTGGCATCATGGGACTCGATTGACAATGTTACCGATCGGTACGTATACATGCTCCCATCTTGCAACGTACCGGTCAGTAACATGATAGCTCAATCCCGTCCCTTTGGCCAGCGCTACGCGTTCGTGGTGGTGGGCGTCATCTTCCTCTGCCTGCTGATCGCGGCCGGCCTGCGCTCGGCGCCTTCCGTCATGATGCTGCCGCTCGAAAACAGCTTCGGCTGGCGGCGCGACGTCATTTCGCTGGCCGCGGGCGTCGGCATCCTGCTCTATGGGCTGACCGGTCCGTTCGCCGCGGCGCTCATGGAGCGCATCGGGCTGCGCCGCACGCTGCTGGCGTCGCTGGTGGTGATGTCGGCTTCGACCACGCTCAGCCTGCTGATGACCAAGCCATGGCATCTGTTCATCACCTGGGGCGTTTTTTCCGGCATCGGATCCGGCGCTGTCGCCAGCGTCCTTGGCGCCACCATCGTCAACCGCTGGTTCAAGACCAATCGCGGTCTTGTCATGGGGCTGATGTCGGCCTCCAGCGCCACCGGCATGCTGATTTTCCTGCCGCTGATCGCCTCGCTCGCCCAGACAGGCGGCTGGCAGCCTGTCGTCATCGCTGTCGCGATCGCCACCGCGGCGTTGATCCCTCTGGTCTGGTTGCTGGTGCCGGAGCGCCCGGCCTCGATTGGCATGGTGCGTTATGGCGCCGAGGCGGATGATGTGCCGCCGACTTCGCCCGCGTCACAGGGCAATTTCCTGGCGCATACGCTCAGCACGCTGCGCCGCGCCGCCGGCACGCGGGTTTTCTGGTACCTGTTCGCCACCTTCTTCGTCTGTGGCTTCACCACCAACGGGCTGGTCGGCACCCATCTGATCGCCTTCTGCGGCGACATGGGCATCGGCGAGGTGCAGGCCGCCGGCCTGTTGTCGATGATGGGCATTTTCGACCTGATCGGCACCACGCTGTCCGGTTGGCTCACCGACCGCTACGATCCGCGCAAGCTGCTCGGCGTCTACTATGCCATCCGTGGCCTGTCGCTGATCTATTTGCCCTATTCAGGTTTCTCGGCAACCAGCCTGATCATCTTCGCGGTGCTCTATGGTCTCGACTGGATCGCCACCGTGCCGCCGACTTTAAGGCTCGCCAACGAAGCCTTCGGCGACCGCAGCGGGCCGATCGTGTTCGGCTGGATCGTGGCCGGCCATCAGGTGGGTGCCGCCACCGCTGCTGCCTTCGGCGGCACCATGCGCGAACTGCAGGGCAACTACGAACTGGCGTTCCTGATTGCCGGCATGACGGCGATCGCGGCGGCTTGTATTTCGCTCCTGATCAACACCAGCCGGCCGGCCTTCGATCCCGAACCGCAGGCGGCTTGAGGCGCGTCGATAATTCAGGTGAGGCCGGCCTGCAAACGGCGGATTCCTGCGCTTCTCAATTCTACTGCGTCGCAGTAGAATTGAGCTCACGTACAAAATGTACGCTCCGCTCGGATTCTCGAAAACCACTATTTTCGGCCCGGCCTGACCTGAATCTCAACACACCTCGGCGTGTAAGAACGGGCGCGGACGATCAGTCGGGGTAGCAGACCATTGGAATGTTGGGCCAGACCGCCGCGTCGCAGTTGGCGCTCGCCTGTCTCTGCTTGAAGGCGGCACTGACCGGCCCCGTCACCACGGGGTCGACGCCGTCGGGCGCGTCGGCAAAGGCCTGTTGTGCGGAAGGCGCATCAGCCGGCAGGACAGGGCGCGTTTCCTCCAGCGTCGCGGCCGACTGCGCGGCGTTGGCCGCCAGCAGCATCGCAAAGGCGGCGGAAGCGATAAGCGGCCAAAATCGGTTGAGTCTATCGGTCATCACGTTCGAACTGTCCGGGCCCTGAAAAGGTTCCCGCCTTGGTTAACAAAATCATTTCACACGCAGATGCTTAAGATTTGATGAGTATTTGGTGTCGCGCGTCCCCTTTCGCAACTGCGAAAAACCCTGTATGAGCCGCGCAACCGAAAGAGGCAGCGCCCTTGGCCTGCTGCCTGCAACGCTTCCGAGACCAGAATCATGAACCTCCGTAATATCGCGATCATCGCGCACGTCGACCATGGAAAGACCACCTTGGTCGACCAGCTTTTGAAACAGTCCGGCTCCTTCCGCGACAACCAGCGCGTCGCCGAGCGCGCCATGGATTCCAACGATCTCGAAAAGGAACGCGGCATCACCATCCTGGCCAAGGCGACCTCGGTCGACTGGAAGGACACGCGCATCAACATCGTCGACACGCCCGGCCACGCCGATTTCGGTGGTGAGGTCGAGCGCATCCTGTCGATGGTGGATTCCGCCATCGTGCTGGTCGACGCCGCCGAAGGCCCGATGCCGCAGACCAAGTTCGTCGTCGGCAAGGCGCTCAAGGTCGGCTTGAGACCGATCGTCGTCATCAACAAGATCGACCGGCCGGACGCGCGCCATGTCGAGGTGGTCAACGAGGTGTTCGACCTGTTCGCCGCGCTCGACGCCACCGACGAGCAGCTCGACTTCCCGATCCTCTATGGTTCGGGCCGCGACGGCTGGGTGTCGGAAAATCCGGAAGGCCCGAAGGACCAGCAGCTTGCGCCGCTGTTCGACCTCGTCATCAAGCATGTGCCGGCGCCGACCGTTCATCCCGGTCCGTTCCGCATGATCGGCACCATCCTGGAAGCAAACCCGTTCCTCGGCCGCATCATCACCGGCCGCATCGAGAGCGGCACGCTGAAGTCTAACCAGGCGGTCAAGGTGCTGCACAATGACGGCACCCAGATCGAGACCGGCCGCATTTCAAAGATTCTCGCTTTCCGCGGCCTCGAGCGTCAGCCGATCGAAGAAGCGCAGGCGGGTGACATCGTCGCCATCGCCGGCCTGTCCAAGGGCACCGTCGCCGACACGTTCTGCGACCTGGCGGTGACCGAGGCGCTGCATGCACAGCCTATCGATCCGCCGACCGTGACCATGTCCTTCCTCGTCAACGACAGCCCGTTGGCCGGCACCGAAGGCGACAAGGTGACCAGTCGCGTCATCCGTGACCGTCTGCTGCGCGAGGCCGAAGGCAATGTCGCGCTGAAAATCGAAGAATCGCCCGACAAGGATTCGTTCTTCGTTTCCGGCCGCGGCGAATTGCAGCTCGCCGTCCTGATCGAGACCATGCGCCGCGAAGGTTTCGAGATCGCCGTCTCGCGTCCGCGCGTCGTCATGCAGAAGGGCGAGAATGGCGAATTGCTGGAGCCGGTCGAGGAAGTCGTCATCGACGTCGACGAGGAGCATGCCGGTGTCGTCGTGCAGAAGATGTCGGAACGCAAGGCCGAAATGGTCGAGCTGCGTCCCTCGGGCGGCAACCGCCAGCGCATCGTCTTCCATGCGCCGACGCGCGGCCTGATCGGCTACCAGTCGGAACTGTTGACCGATACGCGCGGCACCGCCGTGATGAACCGGCTGTTCCATGCCTACGAGCCCTACAAGGGCGAGTTGCCTGGCCGCACCAACGGCGTGCTGATCTCCAACGAACAGGGCGAGTCGGTGGCTTACGCCATGTGGAACCTTGAAGATCGCGGTCCGATGGTCATCGATCCCGGCGTCAAGGTCTATCAGGGCATGATCATCGGTATCCACAGCCGGGACAACGATCTCGAAGTGAACGTGCTGAAGGGCAAGAAGCTGACCAACATCCGCGCCGCCGGCAAGGACGAGGCGGTCAAGCTCACCCCGCCGATCCGCATGACGCTGGAGCGCGCGCTGGCCTGGATCCAGGACGACGAACTGGTCGAGGTGACGCCGAAGACCATTCGCCTGCGCAAACTCTATCTCGACCCGAACGAGCGCAAGCGTTTCGAGAAGTCGTCGAAGGCGGTCGGCGCGGCGTAAAGTTTCCCTTTCCGAGAGTTTGAGAGGGCGGAGCACTTGTTCTCCGCCCTCTTTCGTTCATCCACCAGCGGCCGAGATGATGGTCCGCCGGTCGGGCTCGCTGGCGAGATCGATGCGGATTGTCGCTCCCTCTCGGACCGGTTTGCGCAGGGCCTTTGCTCCATCCGGCTCGATGGTCAGCAGCCTCCGCTCGTCCAGTGCGTGAAGGCGCGACCGCGAGATGCCGAGTTCGTTGGCAAGCAGCCGGTCGAGCCTCAACGATACCGGTATTTCCAGACCAAGCCGGAGATCCAGCACCGTCGCGCCTTGCTTAATCCCGCCGATCACCTGCTTGCGCACGACGGCGTCGGGGAACTCTTCGACGCGTCCCACCTGGTTGCGCAGGGCGACGATGTCGAAGGCATGGCTCCGGACCAGTGCCGGATCATTGCTTTCGAGCGCCGCCAGCAGTGCCGGCGCGATATCGCGCCGGTTGCAGCGCTCGAAAATGCCGAAATTCCAGGAATTGTCGCAGTCGACGCAGCGATAGATCAGCCACGCGTCGATGCGCTTGCCGTTGGCGTTGACGCGGAATTTCTCGCTGCAGCGGTAGGCTTTCACGAAGCCACAGCGATTGCAGTTGATCAGGGGTCGTGGTGCGATTTCTGGCGCGATCGCCCAGTGGACGCGCAGGGCGCAAGACATGCCGGTAAGTCCTTCCCGTTGGGAAGTTCATCCGGTCGGCGCTATCGAGATGCCCATGCGGGCGCGGCGTGGCGGGCGGCTGCGGAGATTGTGACGTCAGGTGTCGCTGGCGGTAAGCCGAGCGACAGCGGTTCAGCAGTGCCAAACCGGTCTCGAACCGCCGCCCAGAGGAACACATCAAAAAAACAAACAGGCACCGCTGATGCGGCGCCATGCAGGTGTGTCGGGGGAGTTGACGAGACCGGTGGTTACTGGGGCAAAGTGAAGCTCGAAATTGTTTCGCGGCGGCCCTTCTAGCGGCGTGATGCTGGGGCTGCAAGGGGCTCCGCAAGTCACGCTGAGGGGGTCAGCGCCCATGGCTCATATTGTCTTGCCTTTGCCAGAGACGCAGCTGTCGGGTTATTGTGATTGATGAAGCCCTGACGCGGAGACCCTCGCCATGCACCTCGCCTCGCTGCTGATTTTCGCCGCCGCCTTGTTCGTGGCCGCCGGTTCGCCTGGCCCATCGATCGCGGCGCTTGTCGCGCGCGTTATCTCGAAGGGGTTTCGCGATGTGTTTCCGTTCCTGCTTGCCATGTGGATTGGCGAAGGCATCTGGCTGTCGCTGGCGGTGTTTGGGCTGGCCGTGGTGGCGCAGACCTTCCATCTCGCTTTCGTCGTTGTGAAATGGATCGGCGTTCTCTACCTGGCCTATCTCGCCTGGAAGATGTGGACGGCGCCTGTCGACGCCAAGGAGGGCGAGATGCCGCGTGAGGATTCGGCCGGCAAGCTTTTTTTCGCCGGCATGGCCGTCACGCTCGGCAATCCCAAGATCATGATGTTTTACCTGGCGCTGTTGCCGACCATCATCGACCTCGCTTCGGTCAGTCTCGTCGGCTGGGTCGAACTGACGGCGACCATGGCGGTGGTGCTGATCGCCATCGATCTCGCCTGGGTGCTCGCCGCCTCGCAGGCGCGCAAGCTCCTCAGGAGCAAGCGCGCCATGAAGATCGCCAACCGCGTCAGCGCCACGACGATGGCCGGTGCGGCGGCGGCCATCGCGGCGCGGTAAGGCTATCTGGGCAAGACGCCGGCCGCAGGCATGGCGGCCGCCTTCGGCGCCTGCGGTCCGCCGGAATAGAATTTCGAGGCCGGGTTCTCCTGCATGAAATCGTAGGCGACCATGCCGAGCGGCCGCTTTTGCCGTTCCGATGCCGCCTGGTGCCAGGGGATCACCTGGCGCAGCGCCTCGAGCGCCGCGGTTGGCGCCTCGCCGAATTTCCGCTGCGGGTTCTGCGCCTTGCGGATTTCCATCCAATAGCTTGCCGTCAACAGGTCCTGCGCCAAGAGATGGAAGGATATGTCGACCGCCTCGCGGGCGCGTTGCGTCTTGATGCGGGTCTGCCCTTCCAGGTCCTCGACGGTGGCGACGATCGCCTGGCCATTCGGCGTCACCGGCGTGCCGAGGTCGGCCAGTTCCTGCCAGAGATCGGTCGGCAGATAGCCGTCGAAGGTCGGGATGTCCTTGCGCTCGTCGGGCTTCAGCGCATCGGTCGGCTTGATCACGGTGAAGAAGGGATTGCGGAAGCGCTCGATGCGCTGCGCCACCGCGACGCCGAGATTGGTGAGAGAGATGGTGAAAGCCTCGACCTGATTGGCCATGGGATAGGGATCCCAGTTGGCGTTGGAGAAGATGTAGCCGGACTTGCCGCCGCTCAGCGGCCCGCCCTTGATGTAATATTTCATGAATTGCGGCGTGCTCAGCTCCGGCGAACTCTGCGGCGTCAGGCCCGGCAGCACGGCCGGATTGTGATCCGACGAATTGATGGAGAGCAGCACGGATTGGCGCAGATCCGCCCAGGCCTGCCAGGCCGAGCCCTGGCGCTGGCTGGAGGCGCGCATGCTTTCCGGATCCTGGATGATGCGGGCCTGATCCTCGTCGAAGAGATAGCTGCCCTTGATCATGTCCATGACCCGCGCGGCATCCCATGTCAGCCATGGGTAAGGCCGCATGAATTGCACGGGTGCGGAAATCGGCGTCACGCTGGAATTCATGCCGTTCAGCCCCATGGCGTAGCTGAGGTCGGTCCACTCCAGCAGTTTTCGGGCGTCCTCCAGCAAAAGCACGGCCTGTGCCTGTGCGTAGGCATTGGTGCTGATCAGCGCGGCCTGGTCGGCGGCGAAAGGCTCGAGAGGCTTCAGACCGGCCTGCGAAAGGGCCTGTGTGGCCGGCATTCTGACGCCATCGAGATAGGCTTCGCCTTCCCCGACCATGGCCGCGCCGATATTGCCAAGCGTCGCGAGGTCGCCTTCGCCGAGCGTGCCGCGCGATTGCACGACCGGCGTCACCCGCTTGTTCAGCATGTCGACCAGCATATGCGTCAGCTGCGGGCTGGCAGCCTCGTAGGACATGGTGTTGGCGCGGATCGCCATGATGGCGCGTACCAGCGCTTCTTCCTGCAGCTCCGGCCCGTAGCCTCTGTTGACGCCGCCCTTGAAGCGGGCGAGCTGCTGATCCTTGAGCAGCTTACTGTTTTCCGGCGTCGTCGGATCGCCCGAGAAGATCACCGTCTCGCGCTGGTCGCCGGCGCCACGGTTGAACCAGTAGATGGTGGCACCTTCGGCAGCACCTTCGAGCAGCAGGCCATAAGCGTCCGCCGAACGTTGCAGCGCCTCGGGGCTGAGCTCGACCTTGGCGCCGTTGCGAGCGATGTCGATGACCTGTTCGACGGTCAGGTCATGGCCAGTCAGCGTTATCGTCTTGGCCGCGGCTGTCTCGAAAATGGGCTGGTAGGCTGTCACCGCCTCGAAGGCGTGGGCGGGTGGAGTGGCAAGCGCCAGCGTCATGGTCAGGGCGCGGAGAAAAACCCCGGGTTTGGCAATTGCATCAAGCATAGGGGGACTCCCATTCACGAAGCGTTGGCCTCGGGCATCAAGTTCACCCCTCGGAAATTTTCCCGGAAAACTAGCCGGCGGCATTCGCCTGTCAACGCTTGATGCGAAGTAGGACCGATGGTGGAACGCGCGTGGCCCTATCGCGCCATGGCGTGGTATTCGTCGTTCGGCCGCATGTCGATCGCGGCCGCGACACGGTTCGACATGTTGAAGAAGGCCGCGGTCGAGGCGATATCCCAGATGTCGCGATCGCTGAAGCCGGCCTGGCGCAGGGCCGCGCGATCGGCCTCGACGATCCTGGCCGGCTCCTCCGTCAGCTTGACGGCGAAGTCGAGCATTGCCGTTTGCTTCGGCGAAAGATCGGCGGCGCGGAAATTCATCACCATCATCTCACCAAGCAGGGGATCGCCCGAGAGCTGGCGCACCGCCGCGCCATGCGCGGTCAGGCAGTAGTAGCAGTGGTTGATGGAGGAGACGGCGACCGCGATCATCTCGCGTTCCAGCTTCGACAGGCCGGACTCGCCCAGCATCAAATCATTGTACATGTCGGTGAAGGCGCGCAGTTTCTTGTCCTCGAAGGCATAGGCCTTGAGCACGTTGGGGACGAGGCCGAGCTTTTCCTCGCATTTGGCGAAATAGGCTTTTGTCGGCTCGCTCAGTTCTCCGGCGGCCAGGTCTAGCGCGGTGATTTTGCCCGTCATCGTGTCATTTCTCCTCGTCATGCGAAGCCTTGCCGCCGAATTCCGAGAATTCTTGGCAAGCCGTCAAACCTTTGTCGCCAAACAGCGGTCATCTGCTACCATAGTCGCAAAAGCATGCGACGGGAGGGAAGAAGCGTCATGGCCAGCGTAAAATCCGCAGCTAAGTCGAAGAAGAAGGCACCTGCGGCAAAGGCCGATGACAGACCGGCCAGGCTCGCCGATTACCTGCTCGCCCGCGCGCCGGCGGAGGATATCGCCGCCTATGACGTGGCCGACCTCGAGCGTGCCGCCGATCTCGCCGGCCAGGCGGTCGCCGCCCACAAAAAGGGTGAGTGCGTCGTCGCCGTCGACGCCGATTCGGGCGTGGTTCGCGAAGGCCGTCCGGTGACCGTCATCACGGTGGTCAACGACAACATGCCATTCCTGTTCGATTCCATCCTCGGCGAGGTTACAGAAACCGCCGGCGAACCGACCCTGGTCACCCATCCGGTGATTACGGTCCGCCATGGCAAGACGGGTGTCGACGAAATCCTCGGCGATGGCAATTTCGCCAGGGATGACGGCAGCCACGACCGGCTCAGCGTGATCCATGTCCATATTCCCCGGCTGACGCCCGAACAAGCAAATGGCCTGGCCGAGCGGCTGCGCAAGATGCTCGGCCAGGTCCATGCCGCCGTCAACGACTGGCGGCCGATGCTAGCCCGGCTCGATCAGGCCATCTCCGAATTCCGCTATTCGGCGGTGCCGCTCGACAAGAAGAGCGTCGCCGAGGCGATCGCCTTCCTGGAGTGGCTGCGCGACGACAATTTCACTTTCCTTGGCATGCGTGAATTCAAGTACACCGGCGGCGAGGAAAGCGGCAATCTGGAGCGGGCCGAAAAACCCGGCCTCGGCATCCTGACCGACCCGGACGTGCTGGTGCTGAGACGCGGCACCGAAGCGGTGACGACGACGCCGGAAATCCGCGCTTTCCTGCACGGACCGGAGCCGCTGATCGTCACCAAGGCCAATGCCAAGTCGCTGGTGCACCGGCGCATCTATCTCGATTACATCGGCGTCAAGACCTACAGCGCCAAAGGTGCGTTGGCGGGCGAACTGCGCATCGTCGGCCTGTTCACCTCGACCGCATACACGCGCTCGGTGATGAAGATCCCGTATCTCAGGTCCAAGGCCGAAACCATCATCGCCAAGTCGGGGTTCGACCGCCACGACCACTCCGGCAAGGCGCTGATCAACGTGCTGGAAAGCTATCCGCGCGACGAGCTGTTCCAGGTTCCGGTGCCGATCCTGCGCAAGCATGCCGCTGCCATTCTGGGCCTGGTCGAGCGGCCGCGCGTGCGGGCGCTGGTGCGCGTCGACCAGTTCGACCGTTTCGTCTCGATCCTCGTCTTCGTGCCGCGCGACCGCTACGACAGCGTCGTGCGCGAGAAGATCGGCACCTATCTGAAAACCGCGTTCGAGGGCCGGCTGTCGGCCTATTACCCGGCTTTCCCGGAAGGCGGGCTGGCGCGCGTGCACTTCATCATCGGCCGCTCCGGCGGCAAGACGCCGAAGGTCGAGCAGGCGACGATAGAGGCGGCGATCCGCGACATCGTGCGCACCTGGGAAGATGCGCTTGCCGATGCGGCCGAAGCCAGCGGCAGCGACCCGGCGTTGAAAGCCATCGCCGCGCGGCTGCCAGAGAGCTACCGGGATACGTTCAGCGCTGGCGTGGCGCTGGCCGACGCCGGACGAATCGCCAAGATCAGCGCCGGCAATCCGATCGCCATCGATTATTACCGCCATGCCGAGCAGAAGCCGCACCAGGCGGCGCTGAAGATCTATCACCATGGCAGCCCGGTGGCACTGTCGCGGCGCGTTCCGGTGCTGGAGAACATCGGCTTCCGCGTCATCAGCGAGCGGACTTTCGAAGTCGGCGACGACCAGTCGGGCCTGGTCTTCATCCACGACATGGAACTGGAGAACAGCTACGGCAAGCCGATCGACCTCGCCGACGGCGGTGCTCTGTTCGAGGACGCTTTCCTGTCGGTGTGGCGGGGCGACGTCGACAATGACGGCTATAACGGCCTCGCCCAGACCGCCGGCCTGTGGTCGGGCGAGATCACCATCCTGCGTGCCTATGGCCGTTACCTGCAGCAGGTCGGCATCCCGCAGAGCCAGGATTTCATCGCCGCCGCACTCAACCGCTATCCCGAGATCGCGCGCGGCCTGCACGCGCTGTTCATCGCCCGGCTCGGCCCGACGGCCGAAACCGAAGGCGTGGTGGCGGCAAAGCACCTCAAGGCCAAGATCAAGGATGCGCTGGAGGATGTGCCCAACATTGACGACGACACCATCATCCGCCGCTACCTCAATTTGATCGAAGCCTCGCTGCGCACCAATCATTTCGTTGCCGATACGAAAGAGAAAGGCCAGTCGCTGGCGATCAAGCTCGAGTCGCAGGCGGTCGAGGGATTGCCGGCGCCGCGGCCATGGCGCGAAATTTTCGTCTACGGCTCGGAGGTCGAAGGCCTGCACCTGCGCTTCGGCCCGGTTGCGCGTGGCGGCTTGCGCTGGTCCGACCGCGCCCAGGACTATCGCACCGAGGTGCTCGGCCTGGTCAAGGCGCAACAGGTCAAGAACGCCGTCATCGTGCCGGTCGGCGCCAAGGGTGGCTTCTATCCCAAGAAACTGCCGATGAGCGCCGGACGCGACGCGATCTTCGAGGCCGGCACATCGGCTTACAAGAACTTCGTTTCCAGCCTGCTCTCGATCACGGACAATATCGGCCTGGACGGCGTCATTCCACCGGCAGGTGTCGTGCGCCGCGACCAGGACGATCCTTATTTCGTCGTCGCCGCCGACAAGGGCACGGCAACCTTCTCCGACACCGCCAACGCCATCTCCGAAAAGCACGGCTTCTGGCTCGACGATGCCTTCGCCAGCGGCGGTTCGGCCGGCTACGACCACAAGAAGATGGGCATCACCGCCAAGGGCGCCTGGGAAGCGGTCAAGCGGCATTTCCGCGAGATGAACCGCGACATCCAGACCTCGCCCTTCTCTGTCGTGGGCGTCGGCGACATGTCGGGCGACGTGTTCGGCAATGGCATGCTGTTGTCGCCGAAAACGCGGCTGATCGCCGCTTTCGACCATCGCGACATCTTCATCGATCCCGATCCCGACATGGCGGCCTCGATGGCAGAGCGCGAGCGCATGTTCGCGCTGCCGCGTTCGAGTTGGCAGGACTATGACAAGACCAAGCTGTCGGATGGCGGCGTCATCGTTTCGCGCAGCCAGAAATCGATCACCTTGCCGGCTGCCGCGGCGGCGGCGATCGGACTTGCCAAGACGACCGCCACGCCGGTCGAGATCATGACCGCCATCCTCAAGGCGCCGGTCGACCTCTTGTGGTTCGGCGGCATCGGCACGTATCTCAGGGCATCGACCGAGACCAATGCCGAGGTCGGCGACCGTGCCAACGATGCCATCCGCATCACGGCGCTCGAGGTGCGCGCCAAGGTGATCGGCGAGGGCGCCAACCTGGGTGTGACGCAGCGGGCGCGCATCGAGTTCGGCATGAATGGCGGCCGCTGCAACTCCGATGCGATCGACAATTCGGGCGGCGTCAACTGCTCCGACGTCGAGGTCAACATCAAGATCGCGCTGGCGTCGGCAATGCGCAAGGGATCGCTGACGCGGCCGGCGCGCAACAAGCTGCTGGCCGAGATGACCGACGAGGTCGGCGGGCTGGTGCTGTCCAACAACTACCAGCAGACGCTGGCGCTTTCGATCGCCCGCAAGCGCGGCCTCGCCGACATCGCGCATCAGAGCCGCTTCATGACGGCGCTGGAGGCACGCGGCCTGCTCGATCGTGTCGTGGAAACACTGCCGTCGCCGGCAGCGCTTGCCGAGCGCGAGGCGCGCGGCGAGCCGTTGACCCGGGCCGAGCTCGGCGTGCTGCTCGCCTATGCCAAGATCGTGCTGTTTTCCGACATCGTCGCCAGCGACGTGCCTGACGATGCGCATTTCGACCGCGACCTGATGGGTTATTTCCCGGACCGGATGGCGAAGAAATACGCTTCCGAGATCCATGGCCACCGGTTGCGCCGCGAGATCATCGCGCGTGTCGTCGCCAACGATCTGGTCAATCGCGGTGGGCCGTCCTTCGTCAACCGGCTGCAGGAGGCGACGGGGCGCACCGCAGCCGATGTGGTGCGCACCTTCGCCGTGGTGCGCGATGGCTTTGCGCTGCCCGCGCTCTATCGCGAGATCGACGCGCTCGACAACCTGGTCGACGGCCAGGTGCAACTCGATCTCTATCAGATGGTGAGCCGGCTTATCTATATGAGCAGCGGCTGGTACCTGAAGAACGATGCCGGCACGGCACCGCTCGGCCAGCGCATCGCCGAACTGCAGGATGCGCGCAAGGCGCTGGAGCCCAAGCTCGTTTCGCTGCTGCCGGCTTTTTCGCGCGAGCGGATCGAGGAGAAGCGGCACGGGCTGTTCAAGGCGGGCGCACCGGAAAAGCTGGCCGAGCAGCTGGCGATGAGCGAGGCGGCGGAGCTCATCCCGGACGTCGCGCTGACGGCCCGCACCGCCGGTGCCGATATCGTCGCGGCGGCCAAGGCGTTCTTCGCCGTCAGCGATGCCTTTCGCATCCCGCGCGTCGAGGATGCGGCGCGCTCGATCACGCCATCGGACTATTATGACCAGCTCGCTCTGTCCCGCGCCACCGACACGATCGGCGCGGCGCGGCGCGGCATCGCTATCGCCGCGCTTACCGGCCATGCCGAGGCGGCCGATCCGGTGGCGGCCTGGCTCGAAGCCGGTGGCGAGCGGGTGGCGCGCATCCGCGAACGGCTGCAGGCGTTGACGGAGGGCGGCGACATCACCGTGTCGCGGCTGTCGGTTGCGTCGGGGCTGATGAGCGATCTGACGGGCATGTGAGCCAGCGGTTGTCCGTTTGCATGATCATTCGAAACATGCAGACATGGCGCCCGAAATGGGCGGAGCGGACGCCGGGGGAATCACTATGGCGGTAGAGACAGTGCAGCGGGCATCCGGGCGCGGCATCTGGGGGTGGATGTTCTTCGACTGGGCGGCGCAGCCGTTCTTCACGGTCGTCACCACCTTCATCTTCGGCCCCTATTTCGTTTCGCGCATGGCGGGTGATCCAACCACTGGCCAGGCCGTCTGGGGTTATGGCATCGCCGCGGCCGGGCTGGTCATCGCGGTGCTATCGCCGATCCTCGGATCGATCGCCGACCAGACCGGGCCGCGCAAGCCGTGGATCGCGTTTTTCGCGGCGATCAAGATCACCAGTCTCACCTTGCTCTGGTTCGCCGCGCCGGGTTCCAACCTGTTCCTGGTCGTGGCGCTGTTCTCGCTGGCGTCGGTGGCGGCGGAGTTCTCCACTGTCTTCAACGATTCCATGATGCCGCGGCTGGTGCCAAAGAGCGAGATCGGCCGCATCTCCAACATGGCCTGGGGCCTCGGTTATCTCGGCGGCATGATCGCACTGATCTTCGTCGTCACCTGCCTGGCCGGCTCACCGGAGACCGGCAAGACGATCATCGGCATCACCCCGCTGTTCGGGCTCGATCCGCAGCTGGGCGAGGATGCTCGCGCCACCGGGCCGCTGTCGGCCGGCTGGTATTTCCTATTCATCCTGCCGATGTTTTTCTTTACGCCCGACGCCATCAAGGGCATCCCGATCGGGCCGGCGGTGCGCGAAGGCCTGTCGGAGCTGAAATCGACACTGGCCGAGGTGCGCAAGCGCGGCGGCATCTTCCGCTTTCTCGTCGCCCGCATGATCTACCAGGATGGCGTCAATGCCTTGCTGGCGCTGGGCGGCACCTTCGCGGCGGGCATGTTCCACTGGTCGATCACCGAGATCGGGATGTTCGGCATCATCCTCAATGTCGTCGCCATCTTCGGCTGCTGGGTCGCCGCCCGCCTGGACACCGCGCTGGGCTCCAAGGCGGTGGTGATGATTTCGCTGGTCATGCTGTCCATCGCCACTATCGGCGTGGTCTCGACCGGCCCTGGGTTCACGCTGCTCGGCCTGATCCAGCTTTCGACCTCCGATTCAGGCGGCCTGTTCGGTACGGCGGCCGAAAAGGCCTACATCATGTACGGCCTGCTGATCGGCCTGGCTTTCGGGCCGGTGCAGGCCTCGTCGCGCTCCTACATGGCGCGCAGCGTGACCGCAGCCGAATCCGGTCGCTATTTCGGCATCTATGCGCTGGCCGGTCGGGCGACCAGTTTCCTGGCGCCGTTCATGGTGGCGACGATTACCGCCACCAGCGGCTCGGCCCGGCTTGGCATGGCGGCGATTATTTTGTTCCTGGCCATCGGCATGGCGATCCTGGTTCGCACACCCTATCCGGCGGATCGGCCGGAGTAGATGCTTCGATAATTCATCCCACTGGCCGCCGAGCGGCAGGTTAGTGCCTGAAATGCCGCACGCCGGTGAACACCATGGCGATGCCATGTTCGTCGGCGGCGGCGATGACGTCGTCGTCGCGCATCGAACCGCCCGGCTGGATCACGGCGGTGGCACCGGCTTCGATGGCCGACAGCAGGCCGTCGGCGAAGGGGAAGAAGGCGTCCGAAGCGACCACCGAGCCCTTGGTCAACGGCTCCGCCATGCCTGCCGCCTCCGCCGCGTCGATCGCCTTGCGCGCGGCGATGCGCGAGGAATCGACCCGGCTCATCTGGCCGGCGCCGATGCCGACCGTGGCGCCGTCCTTGGCGTAGACTACGGCGTTCGACTTGACGTGCTTGGCGACGCGGAAGGCGAATTTGAGATCGGCCATTTCAGCCGGCGTCGGCGCGCGCTTCGTCACCACCTTCAGGTCGAGGTCGTCGACCACGGCATTGTCGCGGCCTTGGACCAGCAGGCCGCCTGAAACCGACTTGACCGTCGTGCCGGCCGTGCGCGGGTCCGGCAGGCCGCTGGTGACCAGCAGGCGCAAATTCTTCTTGGCAGCTATGATTGCCGCGGCCTCGTCGGTGGCGTCGGGCGCGATGATCACCTCGGTAAAGGTTTTCACGATTTCCTCAGCCGCCTCCGCGTCAAGGGTGCGGTTCAAGGCGACGATGCCGCCGAAGGCCGAGACCGGGTCGCAGGCGAGCGCCTTTGCGTAGGCCGCTTTCAGCGATGTGCCTTCGGCTACGCCGCACGGGTTGGCGTGCTTGATGATGGCGACGGCGGCCGAGCGATTGGGATCGAATTCGCCGGCCAGTTCGAAAGCGGCGTCGGTATCGTTGATGTTGTTGTAGGATAGCTGCTTGCCCTGCAGCTGCCGCGCCGTGGCGACGCCCGGCCGTTTGTCGCCATTGACGTAGAAGCCGGCGCCCTGGTGCGGGTTCTCGCCGTAGCGCATCACCTCGGCCAGCCTGCCGCCGAAAGCGCGCCAGGTTGGATGCTCGATCTCCAGCGCCTCGGCGAACCAGCCCGAGATCGCCGCATCGTAGGTGGCGGTGCGGGCGAAGGCCTTCGCCGCCAGTTTCTTGCGGAAATCCAACGACAGAGAGCCGATGTTCATCTCCAGCGCGTTGAGCACAGCGGCGTAATCGCCGGGATCGGTGACGATGGCGACATAGGCGTGGTTCTTGGCCGACGCGCGGATCATCGCCGGGCCGCCAATGTCGATGTTCTCGACGATCGCCGCGTAGTCGGCGCCGGAGCGGCGGACTTCCTCGAACGGGTAAAGATTGGAGACGACGAGATCGATCGGCTCGATGCCGTATTTGCGCATCGCCAATGCGTGCTCGGGGTCGTCGCGCACACCAAGCAGCGCGCCATGCACGGACGGGTGCAGCGTCTTGACGCGGCCATCCATGATCTCGGGGAAGCCGGTGAGCTCGGAGACGTCGCGCACCGCCATGCCGGCCTCGGCGATCGCTTTTGCCGTGCCGCCGGTGGAGACCAGCTCGACGCCGGCCGCGGCCAGTGCCCTGGCAAAGTCGATCAAGCCCGTCTTGTCGAAGACGGAGAGCAGCGCACGGCGGACCGGAACGAGGTCCGGGGCGGGAATGTTCTTGGCAGGAACGGCCATGGCTGGCGGCCTTTCTTGTCTGGAGGAGCGTGCCCGCGCCGTAGCACATGAGGCTCGGAAATCAAGCGTTGGCTTTTCGCGGCATGCCATTGCCGCCGCAAGCTCAATTGTTTTCGGAATAACCGGCGATCTTTGTGCGGGTCAGCTGCCAGTGGACGTCGGCAATTTCGGACGCCTTGAAGGCGAGCACGATCTGGCGGCTGCGGCGCGGACCGCCAAGACCGGCGAAATAGATCGATTCCTCAACTTCGGGCACCACTTCGCTGGAGGTGAACACCCAGGTATCGGCCTGATCGCCGGTCAGGACCAGCCGCTCCTGCTCGTCCTGCAGCAGATTGATGTCGGGGTGGATGTGAAAGCGCACGGTGATGAAATCGCGGCCATTGTTGCGGATCGCTGTGCTGCCCGGCCGCTGGAACCGGTCCCGGCCCACCAGCACATTGCCGTCCGAGGAGAGTTTCAGCTCGCGCTCATGCAGGAAGCCGAAACGCTGGAGATAGCCGTCATGACGGGCGATGAAGCCGTGGACGCCCTTCTGGTCGATGCGCTTGCACTGCACTTGCTGCGGGCCGCCGATCAACGGTGAACCCAACTGGTCGTTTACCCGCAGCGCGTGGGTGAAACGCGCCGAAGACGTGTCGTTGATGGTGGCCGTCGAATGCGCGGCGGTGGCGCGGGCCAGCGGCCGGAACTCGGCGGCGCCGTAGGTGTCGATGCCGGCATTGACGATGTAGTGCTGGCGGCCCGACGACAGTTCAAAGGCAAGGCAGCCGGCATGCGCTGCATTGGACACGTCGACCGGTGGCGGCAGGCCGGTATCGGCTATGACGGTGGTGCCGCCCATCGCCAGCCGCTCATAGCCCGAATGCGGCGCATGCAGCAGCGGTGCGCCGGCGGTGTCGTCATGGCGCAGGATGGTGGCGATGCGGTCATGGATGGTGGCGCCCATGCCGTTGAACCGGGCGAGGCTGCCGTCCTGGTGGCGGAAGAAACGCAATGCCGGCAGCATGCGGTCGATGGCACCGATCAGCGCCTGCGGCGGCGCTTCGGCCTGGTTGGCATAGGTCTGGCGCAGCGGCAGGAGGTCGGCGAGGATTTCCAGCACCGCCATTGGATTGCGCGAGATGTGACCGCCGTCGGCAAGGATCTGGCGATTGAGTTCCCCGGCGAGGTTGCGGGTGGCGCCGCGCAGCGCCGAGGCCGGCGCCGGCAGGGACAGCGCCGCGAAGGCCAGGGCGATGCGGGCGCGCAGCCGGTCCTTGCCGTCGGGCATTTCGCGCGCCATCGACCTGAGATAGCGGATCTGCATGGCCAGCGATTTCAGGAAAGCGCGGTAGAAGGGGAACTCGGCACCCTGCAGCACGATGGAGGAGTGCTGCAGCCAGGCAATGATGCGTTTGGCGGTCGTGCCTGGCTCCCAGGCAACGCCCGAAATATGATTGCCATGCATGGCGATCCAGTCCGAAACCAGGGCACGGGCGTTGGCGGCGGCAAGCTCGGTGCCGGCGGCGCGCATATGGCGCAGCCAGCGGAAGCCATGCAGCGTTTTCTGCCAACCGTGATTGGGGACATTGATCTGGAAAGGGGATTTGCCGCCGGTCTCGACCAGGTGGCCGGACAGGGGATAACGGCCGTAGTAGATCTCGAGCGCGATCTGCGGATCGGCGAGGCGCAGGTCCGGCGGTGCGATCAGGACACGTTCGGGCGTGCGGCCCGAATAGCGCCAGCGATAGATCGGCCCGGCGCGCAGGCGCCGGCGCGTCTTGCGCCAGAACTCCTTCGCGACCAGCGTCCACAGACGCGTCGTGTTGCCGGCAGCAAGTGCCAAAACCCCTCCTGGTCGTCCTCTATCCCAAGCACAAGCTTATATGATTCAAGAACTTATGCGAAGGCGGATTTCGCCTCGGTAAGGCGCGCAACGGGGCCGTGGCCGGGTCGCCCCTAAAAAAGTCACGTCTTTTCCGGGCCATACAGCCGGTTTTCCTGCGACTTATGTCTTCTTGCGGCGGCGGCCAACGCGCTGGGCCAGCAGTTTTCGCGGTCCCGAAAGGGCCGCGGAACGCGGAAGGCATCGGCGATACCGACCCTCGTCGCGACCGTTCGATCGAATCGGTAGCCAGCAATTGCCTCGCGAACAGGATGCGCAGCTGAAACGGCATGAGCAAATGGAGGTCGGTTTCCTATCCATAGGAAGGGGCCGAATGATAAGCTATTCTCCGGCCAAGGTCGAAACGATCCAGGTGATTGAAATGTCGGTATCAACGGATGAGCAGGCATTTCCGGACACCCCGCCGGTTGCCCTCACAGCTGACGGCAAGCTGCTGTCGACAATGCCGAACAGGCTCGGATACCTTTCCGCGACCGACCCGTCCGTCGGCATTGAAGCCATCCGGCATCTTTATGCGACCCAAGGCTATGTCTGGCTGAAGGGCCTTTTGCCCCGCAGGGAAATGATCGATTTTCGTGGCTGGGTGCTTTCCCATCTTGCAGAGAGCGGGCTTTTGGAACCCGGGACGGATCCCTCGCTCGGCATCGCTTCGGATCGTGCCATCGACCGTCAGCTCGCCGAGCGCCGGCTGATGTCGGTGGTCCGGTCAACCGGTTATGAAGGCTTTTGCGCGCAGCCGCGCCTGTCGCGCTTGATGGACGCTTTCGTGGGCGGCCTATCCTATCTGCACAAGCGCAAGATCATGCGCTTCACCTTGCCTGGAACGGCCACCGCGACGCCGGCGCATTACGATCTCGTCTATCTGCGCGGAGGCACCAACCGGGTGGTGACGACCTGGATACCGATCGGCGACGCGACCATCGACATGGGCGGCCTGGTCTACCTGGAGGGATCACACGCCGTCGGCGCCGCCCTGGAGAGACAGTTCAACAAGGACAATTCCGCTCTCAGTCCGCAGGAGCGCATCAGTGCCTATAATCGCAACATGAGTGAGGGCGGCTGGGTGTCGAAGGACCTGCCCGATATGGCGGAGCGGTTCGACACGCGCTGGCTGATGGCGGATTTCGAAGCGGGCGACATCGTCCTTCACTCGCCCTACATGATCCATGCCTCGACGACCAACCAGAGCCTCGATGGGCTGATCCGCCTGTCGACGGATATCCGCTACCAGAATGTCGACGACGAAATCGATGCCCGCTGGGGCAATCATTGGAGCCTTGATGACATGCTTTAGAGCGTTCGATGGGATAGCCGCCGCTCTAGCTCTTTGTCTTCACGCAATTCCGGACGGAAAACCGTTACACGCTTTTCCTGGGATTGCTTTAGCCGGCACGCCGCATGCGGGCCGCGTAGAAGCCGTCGAGGCCGGAAATCGCGGGTGCGCCCAGCACCATGTCGGCGGGCGTGGTGCGCAGCGCGCCATCGGATGTGAGGAACGGGTCGAGACAGGCAAATTCACCCGGCCGGATCGGATCGGTGGTCACCCCCGGATTGTCGACCAGGAAGGCGCGGTAGAGTTCCTCGCCTTCCCGCGGATCGAGCGAACAATTGGAAAAGACGATCCGGCCGCCGGGCCTGACCAGCATCACGG
Source organism: Mesorhizobium sp. BR115XR7A (assembly GCF_020165315.1). Classification (NCBI taxonomy): domain Bacteria; kingdom Pseudomonadati; phylum Pseudomonadota; class Alphaproteobacteria; order Hyphomicrobiales; family Phyllobacteriaceae; genus Mesorhizobium; species Mesorhizobium sp. BR115XR7A. The sequence continues at coordinate 22,591 of NZ_JAIUHW010000011.1, read as the reverse complement.
CGCGGGCGAGCAGCCTGCGTTGCAGGTCGGCGAGTTTTTCGACGTCCGCCGCCGTCTTGGTCCACGGCACGTCGGGATGTCGCCGAACGGTGCCGGTCGAGGAACATGGCGCGTCGAGAAGCACGGCGTCGAACAACTCCGCCGGCTCGTATTTGAGCAGATCGGCCTGGACGATTTCGGCGGAGAGGCCGAGGCGGGCAAGGTTCTGCGTCAACCGCGCCAGCCGGTTCTTCGAAGTGTCGACGGCGGTGACCTTGGCACCGGCGAGAATGAGCTGCGCGGTCTTGCCGCCGGGCGCGGCGCAGAGATCGGCGACGCGCAATCCGCTGACATCGCCGAACAGTCTTGCCGGCAAGCTGGCGGCCGCGTCCTGGACCCACCATGCACCCTCCGCGAAGCCCGGCAATTCGGTGACGGCGCCGGCAAGCTTCTCCACCCGAACCGTGCCCGTCGGCAGGACAATGCCGCCAAGCTTTTCGGCCCAGAGTTCGGGATCGGCCTTGACCGAGAAATCAACCGGCGCCTCGTGGCGGTGGGCAGCCAGGATCCGCCGGGCCTTCTCGGCGCCGTAGGCGGCCTTCAGCCGGTCGGAAAACCATTTCGGCGCTTCGTTGGTGGCGGCAAGCGCGGCCGGAAGCTCGGATTCCTTGGCCCGCGCGAGCGTGCGCAGCACCCCGTTGACCAGGCCGGAAAAACGCTGCGTGCGCGGATCGGACTTGGCGTGCGTCACCGCGAGGTCGACGGCGGCGCTGTCGGGAATATCGAGGAACAGGATCTGCGCCGCCGCCACATGCAGGATATGCGACAAGGCGGTCGCGTTGGGCGGCAGCGGCTTTTCCAGGCGCCGCGCCAGGAGCCCCGCTATGGTCATGCGGTAGCGCAGCGCGGTGACCAGTATGGCGCGGACCAAGCCACGGTCGCGCAGATCGAGCGCCTTGTATTGCGGATGGCCGTTCTCGTGATCGGTCAGGCCGTCGAGCGGCGTACGGGCGTCGATGACGGCGGCCAGCAGCCGCGCCGCCGTCTTGCGCGCGGCAAGGCCGGCAACGAATTCGCCGCCGGCATTGTGATCCTGATCGCCTGAAACCGTGCGTCGAGGTGCCCTGCCCGCGACGCTCACGACCACCGGCCCTTGGGCCCGGTCGGATTGCGACCCCACGGATTGGATTTTGGGCTGGCCGGCTCGGTCGCCCGTTCCGGTGCGGTTGGCTTGCCCCAAGGCCCGGTCATCTCCGGCTCGTCAGCCTGCGTTGACATCGGCGCTTGGCGCTGCGTGGCTGGCGGAGCGCCTTCTCCCATCCGCTGTGCCATCGCCTGCAGCGCGGCGATGCGGTTGTCGGTGCTCGGATGGGTGGAGAACAGACTGTCCATGCGCTCGCCATGCAGGGGGTTGATGATGAAGAGATGCGCCATCGCCGGATTGCGCTCGGCATCGGGATTGGGAATGCGTTCGGCCCCGCGGGCGATCTTGTCAAGCGCGGAGGCCAGCCACAGCGGGTGTCCACAGATTTCGGCGCCGCGCCGGTCGGCCTCGTACTCGCGAGTACGGCTGACCGCCATCTGCACGATCATGGCGGCGAAGGGCGCCACGATCATCGCCGCCAGCACGCCGACAAAGCCGAACGGATTGTTGTTTTCGCGGCTGCCGCCGAGGAAAAAGGCGAAATTGCCGAGCATCGAGATGGCGCCGGCAAAGGTGGCGACGATGGTCATGGTCAGCGTGTCGCGGTGCTGGACGTGGGCGAGCTCATGCGCCATCACGGCGGCGACCTCCTCATGGGTCAGCCGCTGCAGCAGGCCGGTGGAGGCGGCGACCGCCGCGTTCTGCGGATTGCGGCCGGTGGCAAAGGCATTCGGTTGCGGATTGTCGATCAGATAGGTCCTGGGCATCGGCAGGCCGGCCTGTTTGGCCAGCGCCTGGACGATGGCGTAATATTCCGGCGCGTTTTTCTCGTCGACCTCGACGGCGCGATTCATCGACAGCACCATCTTGTCGGCGTTCCAGTAGCTGAACAAATTGGTGCCGGCGGCAATGACCAACGCGATCATCATGCCGCCCGAACCGCCGATCAAAAAACCGACGCCCATGAACAGCGCCGTCATGGCGGCGAGAAGCATGGCGGTGCGAATGGTGTTCATCGTCTGCTCCTGTCCGGATGGTGGTGAAAAAGGCTCGATCCTCGTGAGGTCATCGCTATATGATGGGAAACGCCCGTTCCCGTTTCAATCCACTGGAAATATCGCATGAACGACGAAACCAGTAAAACGCCGCCCGGCCCGGACGATGGCACGCCGCCACGGGAGCTGACGCCCGCCGCCCGCCGCGCGCTGCAGGAAGCCGAGGCAAGGCGGCAGGACTACCGCCGCAAGGAAGCAGCACTTCCGCGGGAGATCGGCGGCCGTGGCGGCAAGGAGCCCGGCCGCTATGGTGACTGGGAGGTCAAAGGCCTGACCAGTGATTTCTAGCGACTGATCTCAAGCAGCGTTGCGCTGCGGCTCGAGCGCAACCCAGCCTCGCTCGTCGACGGTGATGCCGATTGCGTCATAACCTGATATCGCGGCGTGCTGTGTTGCCAGGGGGTGCTGGTGCGTGGCGTTGATCACCATGACCGAAGCGCCCGCCGCCTCCGCCGCCGCGATGCCGGCCGGGGCGTCCTCGAACACCAGGCAATCGCGCGCGTCGAAGCCAAGGCGTCTTGCGCCGAGCTGGAAGCAATCTGGCGCCGGCTTGCCGCGGGAAACGTCCTCCGCCGCGACGAGGACCGCGGGGACGGGAATGCCGGCGACCTTCATGCGTGCAAGCGCCAACGAGCGTGGCGCCGAGGTTACGATCGCCCAGCGCTCCGGCGGCAGGGAATTGAGGAATGCCACGGCGCCGGCGATCTGGACGATGCCGTCGAGATCGTCGGCCTCGGCCTTCAGCAGCAGATCCGCTTCGTGTCCCGGGTCGACGCCCGGAAGCGCCAGGGCGGTGATGGTCTCGATCGCCCGTACGCCGTGGATCGTCGGCAGGAAGGCCGCGACATCGAGGCCGTGGCGCCGCGCCCAATCGCCCCAGACCCGCTCCGCCGAGGCGATGGAATTGATGAGCGTGCCGTCCATATCGAAGAGGAAGGCGGCGAATTTTCTGCCAGCAAACATGATTTTCCTTGAAGTGCGGGGGAGGGGTCGAGGAGGACGCAACCGTAACGCCAAGGCGGTGACATGGAAAGGCGCGCGAGCGCATTTGGGGAAAGGCGCGCGAGCGCATTTGGGGCGCGATCCAGGGAACCACCGTCACCTTGCAACGTTTCAAACGTACAATTCCCACCACGCGAACCAAGGGACGACGCCCATGCTGATACGCCTCGGCTATGAGATTGCCATCGAGTGCGCCGAGGCCACTCCGGTGATTTCGCTGCTCGAGATTCACAAGGACAGGCAGGCCGACATCAAGCGGCAGACGCGTGTCCTGACCTCGCCTTCGGTGCCGACCAGACTCTATCATGACCTGCACGGCAATGCCTGCCGCCGCTTCACTGCGCCGGCCGGCGGCTTTCGCATCCTTTATGACGCGGTCGTGGAGGACAGCGGCGAGACGGATGAGGTCAATACGCTGGCCCGGGAAATGCCCGTCGCCGAGCTGCCCGACGAGGTGCTGTTCTATCTCCTGGGCAGCCGCTATTGCGAGACGGATCATCTGAGTAACCTTGCCTGGCAGCTCTTCGGCCATCTTCCTTCCGGCTGGGCGCGGGTGCAGGCGATCGTCGACTATGTCCATAACCGCCTGTCCTTCGGCTACGGCTATGCCCGTTCGACCCGCACCGCCGCGCAAGCGCACGAGGAACGTGTCGGGGTGTGCCGAGACTTTGCCCATCTGGCGATCACGCTCTGCCGCTGCATGAACATTCCGGCGCGCTACGTGAACGGCTACCTCGGCGATATCGGCGTGCCGGCGGATCCCGCGCCGATGGATTTCTCGGCCTGGATGGAAGCCTTCCTGGACGGCAAGTGGTATACGTTCGACCCGCGCCACAACCGGCCGAGGACCGGTCGCGTCGTCATTGCGCGCGGCCGCGACGCCACCGACGTTCCCTTGCTGCACAGTTTCGGCCCGCACCGGCTGAGCTTGTTCAAGGTATGGACCTACGAACAGGAAGGCAGGCTGTTCAATCCACCCTATCACGGCATCGACAGGACGGTCAGCGCGCGGATGCTGGCCTAGCTGCGTTGATATTCAGGTGAGGCCGGGCTGCAAATGGCTTGGCCTGACCTGAATCTCAACACACCTGACCGGGTTTGTGCCTCGACATGCTTCGCAATCCTGGGACAGTTGGCCCGCTTCGGGACAGAGATGCTGTGCCGCAACAAGACGTCGCCGGACACCGGACCAGCACTTCGCTATGGGCATGGTAAGCGTCCGGTAAAGGTGCGCGCGGATACACGCTGACGTTTACCGACCGTTCACCTTCTTACCCCGTGAAAATCCAATAAAAGCAATGTTCTGCGGGTGAATTCCCGATCGCGGATCGGGTCGCCTCCCGTTCCGGCTGGAATCCTGCATTGCCCCCGATGCGGCGACGAGGCCGAGGCAAGTGGAGGCTGTTGGATGCGGAATTACGGGGGTCTTGTTCACGCGGTCGGCGGCTTCGCCAGAGACCGCAGTGGAAATTTCGCGGTCCTGTTCGGCTTTGCTGCCTCGGTCTTGGCGCTGGCCGCAGGCTTCTCGGTCAATATCACGCAGCTCTACAACGCCAGATCGAGCCTGCAGGGCGTGCTCGACGCGGCAGTGACATCGACGGCACGTGACCTGACCACCGGCGCCATCAAGGAGGCCGACGCAAACAAATCCGTGCAGGCCTTTCTCGACGCCAACGGCACGGGGGGCATTCTGCACGCTGGCCAGATCGTGCTCGACAAGCTGATCGTCGACAGGACCGCCAACACGGTCCAGGCGGATGCCCACGTCGATGTCGGCCTCTATTTCCCGTTGTTCAGCACCAGTGACATGCAGCGCGTCGGCGCTTCCACCAAAGCGCTCTATTCCGACAAGCAGATAGAGGTGGCCATGATGCTCGACATAACGGGATCGATGGCCAGGCGGGGCAACGTCAACAAGATCGGCGATCTGAAAGTCGCTGCGACGAACGCCGTCAAGACGATGCTCGAGAACCAAGACCCGAAGAACCCCCGCGTCCGTGTCGCGATTGTGCCCTATGCATCTGGCGTGAACGCCGGAAAACTGGCCGAAAACGTCTATGCCGAGAAGCAAGGGAGTTCTGAACTACCACCCGTCGCCGGCAGTTCGCTTCTCGTTGCCAAGACGGGCAAAAATCTGCTGCCGTCCTTCAGCGACTACGTCTCCATTGTTGGGGCGGCCATGCCACACCCGGATAATTGCGCTACAGAGCGCAAGAATAAGAACGGCGATGCCGACTTGAGCGCCGATGGCCCTGACACGGTTCGCACAGACAGGAACGGCAAGAAATATTATGCCCTGGTGAATCGGGACGATCATCTCAGCGACCAGGGAATGAACAAGTGTCCTGACGCGCAAGTGATCCCGCTGACCGCGGATTCTGAGGCATTGCTTGATTCGATCGACGACTTCCAGGCCGATGGTTATACGGCCGGCGCGATCGCCATTCAGTGGACGTATTATATGCTGTCGCCGCAATGGCGCGCTGCGATCGAGAATGCCGGTCTCGGCAACGGCGCTTCGAACGCCGATGCGAAGAAGGTCGCCAAGGTTGCGATCCTGATGACCGATGGCCAGTTCAATACCGCCTTCGCGGGTGTTGCTGGGAGATACAACAGCCAGGGCAATCTTGCGCGCGGCAATGCTGAAACGCTGTGCGACAATATGAAAAATGACGACATCGAGATTTTCACCATCGGCTTCGACCTCAACGATAAGGATATGTCGGCAACCGAGAGGGATCAGGCAAAGGCGGTGCTAAAGGATTGTTCTTCGAAAGACGCCTCCGCCGCCGAGAGACATTATTTCGAGGTGTCCACCGGGCTGGAATTGGATAATGCCTTTCAGGAAATCATCCGCAACACCGAAAAGGTCGTACTGACCCAATAGACGTAAAAAGGAAAAGGCCGCCGCTTCTTTCGAAGCCGGCGGCCTTCCGTGTTTCCGTCCATGGCGCGGCTCAATGGTGGTGACGCTTACGTCACCAACCGCGCATCTCGCGCCTTAACGGGAAGACTGCTTCCCGAAAGTGCAATCCGCTGAGCCCACGTTCTGGAAAACGAAATCACTCGACATCGGATCACCTCCTTTCGATTTGTTGAACACACACTCATGATGGGGTGCGTTGCAGCAAATGACAAGATGCCGGGTGGAAAAAGCGTGACGTGCTTGCGATCCGCGGCCCAAAAGGACAACATCGCGTCATCGACCGCGGGGAAGGGCATGGACGCCACCGAAAGAGCTGCGCGCATCGTTCGAACGGTAGTCGAGGCGATCAAGCCCGGCTTCGCGATCAGGCTGTGGACCGGCGAGCGGATCGGCCCCGCCACCGGCCCCGTGCTGGTCATCAACGACCACGACATTGTCTGGCAGATCGTTCGCCGACCGTCCCTGTCGACCCTTATCGAGATGTGGATATCCAAGGCCGTCGACATCGAGGACGGATCGCTGTTCGATTTCTATGCCCTGCCTTCGACGGGCAAGCTGCGGTCGAAGCTGAAGGCGTTGCCCAAACGGGCGCTTCTGCGTGACTTGCCGGCGGTGCTGTTTTCGAGAAAGCAGATGGCGTCGCGGGTCGATCTCGCGGGGCGCAACCCGTTCGTCAGCGGCTCCAGCAAGGAGGCGATCCAGCATCACTATGACATCTCGAATGCCTTTTACGGGCTCTTTCTCGACGAGCGCATGGTCTATAGCTGCGGGTATTTCCAGGATTTCGCAAACGGCATCGACGAGGCGCAGGTCGACAAGCTCGACCATATCTGCCGCAAGCTTCGGCTGAAGCCCGGCGAAAGATTGCTCGACATCGGCTGCGGCTGGGGCGCGATGCTGATCCACGCCGCGAAAAACTATGGTGTCGTCGGACACGGCGTCTCGCTCTCGCAAGCCCAGACCTCACTAGCGCGCGAGCGCATTCGCGCCGAGGGTCTGGAGGACAAGATCACCATCGAGATAAAGTCCTATGCGGAGCTCACCGGCACCTTCGACAAGATATCGTCCATCGGCATGTTCGAGCATCTGGGCCTGGCAAACCATGCCGCTTATTTCTCCGCTGTCCACCGGCTGCTGAAACCGGGCGGCATCTATCTGCATCACGCCATCACCAGGCGCAGCAAGGGCGACGTCAAGAAGACCCTGCGCAAGGGGCCGGAATACAAGGCGCTGATCAAATACATTTTCCCGGGTGGCGAACTCGACACGATCGGCATGACATCAAGCAATCTCGAAGCACACGGCTTCCTCGTCTATGATGTCGAGAATTTGCGCGAGCACTATGCCCGCACCTGCAGGCTGTGGGCCGAGCGTCTGCAGGCGCGGTTCGACGAGGCGATCGCCGAGGTCGGCGAAGCCAAGGCGCGGCTGTGGCTGCTTTACCTGAGCGGCTGCTCCATCACCTTCGAACGCGCCTCGGCGCAGATATTCCAGACTGTCGCCACCAAACGCGCGCGAGGCCCGAGCGGCCTGCCACCGACGCGGGCGGATCTTTATCGATAGGCTTGGGCCGGAAGGTCAGACGAACCGCATCGGCGCGCCGGTCTCGACACGACCGGGCCGGTCGACGGTGCAGTAGACGCCGAGGTTGTGGGCGTTGTGGCGGACCAGATTGCGCAGGATGGCGGGGTCATGGTCGAAACCATCCTGGGCGATGATGGTGAAGCCGCAGCGGCGGCACGGCTCCGAGATGGTCAGGACGAGGTCGCCGATGGCGAGCTTCTTGCCCATCCATTCGGTTTCAGGAAACGAGCCGTCGACCGAGGCCATGTCGACGACGATGTTGGGACGGAAGCGGCGCGGATCGGCGACCCCCTCCGGATGGAGCGCCTCCAGCCGTGCCAGCGAGGCGGTGGTCAGGAGATGGATCGGCGCCTTGCGGTAGCGCTCCGCGGTCAGCGGCCCGGCATAGCCGGCCGCGTTCTCCCCGCGGAACGGCCGGATCGAGGCGCGGAAGCCGAGATAGGCCGACACGACGCGGTCGCATTCGGCGCCGGGGGCGGCGAGCCAGTCGCCATCGGGGACGGCGATTTCCAGTTCGCTGTCGCGGCTCAGCCGGGTGCGGATGCGCGGCACCTTGTTCCACTTGGCGTCACGATCGGGCCGGGCGATCTCATTGTCCGAAGCATCGACAAGGCCGAACAGGCGGTCGCCCTCGATCCCAGCCGGTCCAACCAGGATGGTGTCCCGGCGCTCGCCGGCGAGCGAACTTGCCGGATAGCGCCACAACTGAGTGACGGTGCCCAATACCGCGTCTTCCCGCATCAGCCCTTCTTGTTCTGCCTGTTGGCAACGAGGTCGTCGACCACGGCCGGATCGGCAAGCGTCGAGGTGTCGCCGAGCGCGGAAAAATCATCCTCGGCGATCTTGCGCAGGATGCGCCGCATGATCTTGCCCGAACGCGTCTTGGGCAGGCCGGGCGCGAACTGGATCTTGTCCGGCGTGGCGATGGCGCCAATCTCCTTGCGGACATGGGCGACAAGCTCCTTGCGCAGATCCTCGCTCGGCTGCCCGCCGGCCATCAGGGTGACGTAGCAATAGATGCCTTGGCCCTTGATATCATGGGGATAGCCGACGACGGCGGCCTCGGAAACCTTGTCATGGCTGACCAGGGCCGATTCGACCTCGGCCGTGCCCATGCGGTGGCCGGAGACGTTGATGACGTCGTCGACGCGGCCGGTGATCCAGTAGTAGCCGTCGGCGTCGCGGCGGCAGCCGTCACCGGTGAAGTATTTTCCTTTGTAGGCGGAGAAATAGGTCTGCACGAAACGGTCGTGATCGCCATAGACGGTGCGCATCTGGCCGGGCCAGGAATCGGTGATGCAGAGGTTGCCGTCGGCCGCACCGTCCACCACCTTGCCCTCGCTATCGACCAGCTGCGGCTTGATGCCGAAGAAGGGCCGTGTCGCCGAACCCGCCTTGAGGTCGGTGGCGCCCGGCAGCGGCGTGATCAGGATGCCGCCGGTCTCGGTCTGCCACCATGTATCGACGATCGGGACCCTGCCGTCGCCGACGACGTTGAAATACCACTCCCAGGCTTCCGGGTTGATCGGCTCGCCGACCGAGCCCAGCACGCGCAGCGACTTGCGAGAGGTCTTCTTCACATGCGCGTCGCCGGCACCCATTAGCGCGCGCAGCGCCGTCGGCGCGGTGTAGAAGATGTTGACCTTGTGCTTGTCGATGACTTCCCAGAAGCGCGACTGAGAGGGGTAGTTCGGCACGCCCTCGAACATCAGCGTGGTGGCGCCGTTGGCGAGCGGCCCGTAGACGATGTAGCTGTGGCCGGTCACCCAGCCGACATCTGCGGTGCACCAATAGATGTCGCCGTCATGATAGTCGAAGACATATTGGTGCGTCATCGACACATAGACGAGGTAGCCGGCGGTGGTGTGCAGCACGCCTTTCGGCTTGCCGGTCGAGCCCGACGTGTAGAGGATGAACAGCGGATCCTCCGCCTTCATCTTCTCCGGCTTGCAATCAGACTTAACCGTCGCGACTTCGTCGTGATACCAGACATCGCGTCCCGGCGCCCAGCCGATCTTGCCGCCGGTGCGGCGCACGACCACAACGGTCTTGACCTTGACATGGTGCTTGGCGGCGATGTCGATCGCCTTGTCGGTGTTTTCCTTGAGTGGAATGGGCTTGCCGCCGCGCAGACCCTCATCGGCGGTGATGACGAAGGTCGATTCGCAATCGACGATGCGGCCGGCCAAGGCGTCCGGCGAAAAGCCGCCGAAGACGACCGAATGGATAGCGCCGATACGCGTGCAGGCCAGCATCGCGTAGGCCGCCTCCGGGATCATCGGCATGTAGATGGTGACGCGGTCGCCTTTCTTGACGCCGTGCTTCTTCATCACATTGGCGAGCCGGCAGACGTGCCCGTAGAGTTCGTTGTAGGTGATTTTCTTGTCGTCGTAGGGGTTGTCGCCTTCCCAGATGATGGCGGTCTGGTCGCCGCGCTTCTTCAGGTGGCGGTCGATGCAATTGTACGAGACATTGGTCTGGCCATCCTCGAACCACTTGATCGAGACCTTGCCGTCGAAGGAGGTGTTCTTGACCTTGGAGAAGGGCTTGAACCAGTCGATGCGCTTGCCGTGCTTGCCCCAGAACTTGTCCGGGTTCTTCACGCTGTCGGCATACCATTTGAGGTAGGTGTCATTGTCGATCAGGGCGTTCTTCTTCCACGCCGGCTGGACGCGATGGACATGAACCTCGGACATTTCTTGGCTTTCCTCCCGAACCAGTCCGCCGGCTTGAAACGCCCGCGGGATCGCGGCGACGCAGCCGCGAATTCGGCGGCATTATTACCAGTTCCGTCGCGACGGCAACATTAGACGTTGGATTCGCGCGGCGGGATGCCGCAGGGGCGCTTTCCGGAACTGTCAGCACTCGACGCGGTTCGCTGCTAACCGCATGTTTTTACGCGAAAAGTTCCCTTTGAGATCAACAAAAATCAATAGACAGTTAAGTAACGGCGCGCACAATTGGCAGCTGGGAGGAAAGGAGAATCAACCAGGGGACCGCCCAAGGGGACCATAATGCACCACCATCTTGAAATGGACCTGATGCTCAAAGGCTACGGCCTGACCACGGCCAAGATTCTTTATCATTTCCCCGACCACCCGCATCTCCTGCAGAGCTTCGTCTGGCAGGACTACGACATCGCTCCGAGGTTTCCGGTGCTGATCCGGTTCATCGAATTCTGGAAAGCCAAGCTCGACGGGCCACTGCATTCGGTGGTCTACACGCACCAGAAGCTGATCGCGCCGAATGAATGGCGCAAGGTGGATGGCGAGTTCGTGCTGCATTGAGCGGTGATACAGCTGATCTCCCCCCTTGCTGGGGAGATGCCCGGCAGGGCAGAGGGGGGTGCTGTCCCGTCGACATCTCAGCAATTATCCATGGGGCCGTTCGCCGCTAGTGGTTCTAGTCAACGCCGCGTTCCTTCACACCCCTCTCTGTCCTGCCGGACATCTCCCCCGCAAGGGGGGAGATGGCAGCTTCAACGCCAGCGCGGCTCAAACCGCCGGCGGGTTGAGGCGGGCGAAGCCTTCCTGGCGGCGATAGGGAAAGTACGGATAGGGCGCGGTGACTTCGCTTGCGGCATCGAGTTTCTTCACCTGCTCCGGCGTTAGCGTCCAGCCGACGGCGCCGAGGTTCTGGCGCAGCTGCTCTTCATTGCGGGCGCCGATGATGACGGAGGAAACGGTCGGGCGCTGCAGCAGCCAGTTGATGGCGATCTGCGGAACCGTCTTGCCGGTTTCCTGCGCCACCGCGTCGAGCTCATCCATGACCCGATAGAGATGCTCGTCCCCGACCGGCGGCCCGAAATCAGCCGTCTCGTGCAGCCTGCTCTTTTCCGGCAGAGGCTGGCCACGGCGGATCTTGCCGGTCAGGCGGCCCCAGCCGAGCGGGCTCCAGACCAGCGCGCCGACGCCCTGGTCGAGGCCAAGCGGCATCAGTTCCCATTCGTAATCGCGGCCGAGCAGCGAATAGTAGACCTGATGCGCGGCGTAGCGGGGATAGCCGTGCTTCTCCGCCAAGCCGAGCGACTTCATCACTTGCCAGCCGGAGAAGTTGGAGGCGCCGACATAGCGCAGCTTGCCCGAGCGAACGAGGTCATCCAGCGTCGACAGCACCTCATCGATCGGCGTGCCGGCATCGAAGGCGTGCAGTTGTAGAAGGTCGATATAGTCGGTGCCGAGGCGCTTCAGCGCGGCGTCGACCGACTTGATCAACCGCGAGCGCGAGGAGCCGTAGTCGCCCGGCCCGTCGCCCATCGGCAGCGCTGTCTTGGTCGAGATTAGCACCGCATCGCGACGGCCCTTGATCGCTTCGCCGAGCACCTCCTCCGAGGCGCCGTTCGAATAGACGTCCGCCGTGTCGAACAGGTTGACGCCGGCCTCGAGACAGATGTCGATCAGCCGCCGCGCTTCCTGCGCATCGCTGTTGCCCCAGGCGCCGAACAGCGGGCCGGAGCCGCCGAAGGTGCCCGCGCCGAATGAAAGCGCCGGGACTTTCAGGCCCGATGCGCCGAGACGTCGATAGTCCATTTTCTTGCTCCTGGTGGTTTGTGAAGAGGTCGAGAGGATTCGGGTGCCGGCTGGCGTCACGACCGGACGGAGACAGGCGCACCTGATGTGGTGCCACCATCAAGGTGCAGCGCCAGTCCAGCCACGGCGAGCGCCGCGAGCGGCAGCAGGGCGGCGACCCAGGTGAGCGAACCCAGTCCAAGGCCATGGGCGATGACCGCGCCGCCAAGCCAGGCGCCGGCCGCATTGCCGAGATTGAAGGCGGCGATGTTGAACGATGAGGCCAGGCTCTGGCCGGCGCCTTGCGCCTTTTCCAGCACCCACATCTGCAGCGGCGCCACTGTGGCGAAGGCGGCGGCGCCGAGCAGGCCGACATAGATCACGGCCATGACCTGGCTGTGGATGGCGAAGCTCATCGTGGCAAGCACCAGCGCCAGCACCACGAGGCTGCCGAGCACCGCCGGCACCAGCCAGCGATCGGCGATCTTGCCGCCGGCGAGATTGCCGGCGATGAGGCCGCCGCCAAAGACGAGCAGGATCGGCGATACAGCGGCTTCGCTGAAGCCGCTGATCTCGGTGAGCAACGGGGCGATGTAGGTGAAGACGGCGAAGACGCCGGCATAGCCGAGCACCGTGGTGGCGAGGCCGAGCAGGACGGGCGTGCGGCGCAGAACGGCGAGATCGGCGCGCAGATCGCTCTTCTCGGGCGCTGCCTGGCCGCGCGGCACCAGGGCGAGGATGACGGCGAAGGCCGCCAGGCCGACGGCGGTCACCGCCCAGAAGGTCGCACGCCAGCCAAAGGCTTGGCCGAGCCAGGTGCCGAAGGGCACGCCTAAGATGTTGGCGATGGTCAGGCCGGTGAACATCAGCGCGATCGCCGAAGCCTTCCTGTTGGGCGCGACCAGACCAGTGGCGACGACCGAGCCGACGCCAAAGAAGGTGCCGTGGGCGAAGGCGGTGATGATGCGGGCACCCATCAGCGTCCAGTAATCGGGCGCCAGCGCACAAGCGAGGTTGCCAATCGTGAAGATCGCCATCAGCGCCAGCAGCACGGTTTTGCGCGGCCAGTTGCCCGTGGCAATGGTCAACAAGGGTGCACCGATGACGACACCGAGCGCATAGGCAGAGATCAATTGGCCGGCGGCGGAGATCGACACGCCGAGGTCTTTGCTGACATCGATAAGCAGGCCCATGATGACGAATTCGGTAACACCGATGCCAAAAGCACCGGCGGCGAGGGCATAAAGAGCAAGAGGCATGGCGATGGTCCCATCTGTCGGCGAAGGACGCTCAGTCCGCGCCCCGGCCCTGAAGATCATGATCCGCGATGTTGTGAACCAGACTTGCCCAAGGCACACTTCTTGTGAAATAGATTCACAGATGGCCAGGCCCGACATCAACCGTTCCGGCGAGATCGAAGTCTTCGTGCGCGTCGTCGAGGCGGGTAGTTTTTCGGCCGCGGCGCGGCAGCTGCGGATGACGCCATCGGCGGTGAGCAAGCTGATAGCACGGCTCGAAACCCGGCTTGGGGCGCGGCTTGTCAGCCGCTCGACGCGCAAGCTCCAGCTCACGCCGGAAGGGACGGCGTTCTACGACAGCGGCGTGCGCGTGCTCGCCGACATGGATAAGGCCGAGCGTGAAGCGGCGGCAGGAGCCGCGCCGCGCGGCAGGCTGAGAGTTAACAGCTACGTGCCGTTCGGCCAACACCGGCTGATGGAACTGCTGCCGCGCTTTCTGGAGCGCTATCCCGAAATTTTCGTCGAGGCTGTGCTGACCGACAGCGTGATCGACCTGCTGGAAGAGCGGGCCGATGTAGCGATCCGCGCCGGGCCGCTGCGCGAATCGAGGCTGGTGGCGCGCAAGCTCGGTCAAAGCCGAATGGTGGTGGTCGCGGCACCTTCCTATCTCGAAGCACATGGCACGCCGCGCACGCTGTCCGATCTCGGGCGTCACAACATGCTCGCCTTCAGTTTCGCGCGGCATATCGACGGCTGGCCTTTTATCGATACGGCAGGCGCGCCGGTGATCACCCCGGTTGTCGGAAACCTGGCATTGACCGATGGCGAGGCGATGCGCCAAACGACCGTCGCCGGGGCCGGCATCGCCCGACTGGCGCGCTGGCATGTCGAACCCGACATTGCCGCCGGCCGGCTGGTGCCGCTGCTGGAACATTTCAACCCCGGCGACGAAGAGCCGACGCATGCCGTCTATGTCGGCCAGGGCAAACACCTGCCGGCACGTGTGCGGGCCTTTCTCGACTTTCTTGCCGAGACCGTTCGGCTGTAATCAACGCCGCGCGTCGATGAGACGCGCGGCGTTGAAGGACCGACTTGCCAGCGGTACGCGCTATGCCTTCGGCACGAAAGGCCCCGGACGACGGCCGGCGCCCTGGCGTTCGACCATCCAGCCGGGATATTCGGCGGGTAGTGCGCTCACTTCGTCAAGCCTGGCGAGATCGTCGGCATCGAGCTTGAGGCTGGTGGCGGCAAGGTTCTGCTCGAGCTGGTCCATGCGGCTGGCGCCGATGATCACGCTCATCACGAAAGGCTTTGCCAGGACATAGCCGAGCGCCACGGTCGCGACGCCGACATCATGCTTCTCGGCGACCTCCCGCATGACGGCGACCGCCGCCCAGGCGCGGTCCTCGTTGACCGGCGGGAAGTTGAAGGACGCGCGGCGGCCCTCGCCATTGCCCGGCGCGCCGGGCCCATATTTGCCGGACAGCAGCCCGCCAGCCATCGGCGACCACACCATCAGGCCGAGCTTCTCCTCGTTGATCAGCGGCACGATCTCGCGTTCGAGGTCGCGGCCGGCGATCGAATAATAGGACTGGACGGTCTCGAAGCGGGCAAAGCCCTTGCGGTCGGCGATGCCGAGCGCCTTGGCGATGCGCCAAGCCTGCCAGTTGGAGACACCGACATAGCGGACCTTGCCGCTGGAGACGAGATCATCAAGTGCCCGCAGCGTCTCGTCGATCGGCGTCACCGCATCGGTGCCGTGCAACTGATAGAGATCGATATGGTCGAGCTGCAGCCGCTCCAAGCTGGCGTCGACCGAATCCATGATATGGCCGCGCGAGGAGCCGCGCTGGTTTGGTCCCTCACCCATGGCGCCGTGGACCTTGGTGGCGATGACCACGTTTGACCGGGTAACACCGAGATCCCTAAGCGACTGACCAAGCAGGCGTTCGGACTCGCCGACGGAATAGACGTCGGCCGTGTCGAAGAAGTTGACGCCGGCGGCGATCGAGCGGCCGACGATCTCGTTGACGCCCTTCTGGTCGAGGCTGGCGATCAGGCCCCATTGGGCGTTCTGGCCGGCGGCGCCGAAGGTCATGGTGCCGAGGCAAAGTTCGGAGACGAATAGCCCCGTGTTTCCAAGCTGATTGTAACGCATCGTGAGACTCCAGGAGGATGTGCGGTGACATCAAGGCAAATAGGAACGGCACGTTTCGTTTCAAGCACTGGTATAATGGTGCTTGTGGATCAGGCCTAGCGATATGCACGGCAAGCTGGAAATTCGGACTACCGGCTTCCAAAAATCGCCGAACCGACCCTGACGCTGGTGGCGCCAAAGGCGATCGCGGTCTCGAAGTCGCCGGACATGCCCATCGACAGTTTGGCGACCCCGGCCTCCTTGCCGAGTTTCTCCAACAAGGCGAAGTGGGGGCCGGGGTTCTCGTCCGCCGGCGGGATGCACATCAGGCCTTCGATGCCGAGGCCGTGCACTTCCCGGCAGCGTCTGACGAAGGCGACCGCCTCGCTCGGTTCGATCCCGGCTTTCTGCGGTTCGGAACCGGTGTTCACCTGGACATAGAGTTTTGGCGCACGGCCTTGCCGGACAATTTCCTTGGCGAGCTCCGCGGCGATCTTGTCGCGGTCGAGCGTCTCGATGACCTCGAACAGCGCCACCGCTTCCCTCGCCTTGTTCGACTGCAGCGGGCCGATCAGGTGCAGTTCGATGCCAGGGAAAGCTTCCTTCAGGTCAGGCCATTTGCCTTGCGCTTCCTGCACGCGGTTTTCGCCGAAGACGCGCTGGCCGGCCTCGATGACCGGGCCTATGTCGGCGGCGTCGAAGGTCTTGGAGACTGCCACCAGCGTCACCGCGCCGGCTTTACGGCCGGCCTCCCGCTCGGCGGCGGCGATCTTCGCCTTGACCGCGAAAAACTGCTGAACGGTGTCGCCCATATGCAAATCCCGCTGTTTTGACCCGCGTTTTTGTCAGCCGCGATGCCCATATGGTTGACGGGTTTGCCAAACCATGGTGAACACCCGGACCACATTTCATGAACTGCCGGGCTCTTGCCCGCAGTCCGTATGCTTTTAAGTGAAAAACGTCCCATGGCAACCGAACGATACAACCCGCGCGCGTCAGAACCCAAATGGCAGAAGGCCTGGGCCGAGAAGAAGCTTTTCGAAGCGCACAACGACGATCCGCGTCCGAAATACTACGTGCTGGAAATGTTCCCCTATCCGTCGGGGCGCATCCATATCGGCCATACCCGCAATTACACGATGGGCGACGTGGTGGCCCGCTACAAGCGCGCCAAGGGTTTCAACGTGCTGCATCCGATGGGCTGGGATGCCTTCGGCATGCCGGCTGAGAACGCCGCGATGCAGAACAAGGTGCATCCCAAGGAATGGACCTACCAGAACATCGCCGCCATGCGCGAGCAGCTCAAGGTAATGGGCCTGTCGCTGGACTGGGCGCGCGAATTCGCCACCTGCGACGTCGATTACTACCACCGCCAGCAGATGCTGTTCCTCGACTTCGTCGAGAAGGGGCTGGTGACGCGCAAATCCTCCAAGGTCAACTGGGATCCGGAGGACATGACGGTGCTCGCCAACGAGCAGGTCATCGACGGGCGCGGCTGGCGCTCCGGCGCGCTGGTTGAACAGCGCGAGCTGACGCAATGGTTCTTCAAGATCACCGACTTTGCCCAGGATTTGTTGGATTCATTGGACGGTCTCGACGAGTGGCCCGAAAAAGTGAAGCTAATGCAGCAGAACTGGATCGGCCGTTCGGAAGGCCTGCTGATCCGCTGGCCGCTGGCCTCGGAAATCGCCGGCGAGCATGAGCTGGAAGTCTACACGACAAGGCCGGACACCATTTTCGGCGCCTCGTTCATGGCAATCGCCGCCGATCATCCGCTGGCCAAGAAGGCCGCGGCGACCAATCCGGCCCTGGCGAAGTTCATCGACGAAGTGCGCCATATGGGCACTTCAGTGGCGGCGCTCGAGACGGCCGAGAAGAAGGGCTTCGACACCGGCATCCGCGTCGTCCATCCCTTCGACGACAGTTGGACGCTGCCTGTCTACGTCGCCAATTTCGTGCTGATGGAATACGGCACCGGCGCCATCTTCGGCTGCCCGGCGCATGACCAGCGCGACCTCGACTTCGCCAACAAATACGGCCTGCCGGTGGTGCCGGTGGTGATGCCTGACGGCGCCGATCCCAAGACGTTCCAGATCGTCGACGAGGCCTATGTCGACGATGGCGCGATGATCAATTCGGGGTTCCTCGACGGCATGACGCCGGACAGCGCTTTCGATGAAGTCGCCAGGCTGCTGGAGCAAAAGACCATCGGCAACCGGCCAATGGCCGAGCGCAAGGTGAATTTCCGCCTGCGCGACTGGGGCATTTCGCGCCAGCGCTACTGGGGCTGCCCGATCCCGATGATCCATTGCGAGGATTGCGGTGTGGTGCCGGTGCCGAAGGCCGATCTGCCGGTCAAGCTGCCCGACGATGTCGATTTCGACCGGCCAGGCAATCCGCTCGACCGTCACCCGACCTGGCGGCATGTGAAGTGCCCGCAATGCGGCAAGGACGCGCGGCGCGAAACCGACACGATGGATACGTTCGTGGATTCGTCCTGGTATTTCGCCCGCTTCACCGCGCCCTGGGCACATGAGCCGACCGATCCCAAGGCAGCGAACGAGTGGCTGGCGGTCGACCAATATATCGGCGGCATCGAGCATGCGATCCTGCATCTGCTCTATTCGCGCTTCTTCACCCGCGCCATGCGCGAGACCGGCCATGTTGCCCTGGCCGAGCCGTTCAAAGGCCTGTTCACGCAAGGCATGGTGGTGCACGAAACCTACCGTGTCGGCTCGGCGTCGAATGGGCGCTGGCTGGCGCCGACCGAGGTTCGTCTGGAGGACGTCGACGGCAAGCGCCGCGCCATCGACGTCGCCACCGGCGAGGCGGTCACCATCGGCCCGCTCGAGAAGATGTCGAAGTCGAAGAAGAACACGGTGAGCCCGGAAGACATCACCGATGGCTACGGCGCCGACACGGCGCGCTGGTTCATGCTGTCGGATTCGCCGCCCGAGCGCGATGTCGAGTGGACCGACGACGGTGCCGCCGGCGCGCATCGCTTCATGCAGCGCATCTGGCGGTTGGTGTCGACGGCGGCCGAGACGCTGGCAGGGGTTGCGCCCGAGGCGGCCAATGATGGCGAGGCCGCGGCGGTTTCCAAGGCCGCGCACAAGATCCTGAAGGCGGTCGGCGAAGACATCGAGAAGCTCGCCTTCAACCGCGCCATTGCTCGCATCTATGAACTTGCCAACGCGTTGACAGCCCCGCTCAACGAAGTGGCGGAAGGCAAGGCCGTTCCGGCGCTGAAAAGCGCCTGCCGCGAGGCGGTTGAGATCATGGTGCATCTGATCGCGCCCGTGATGCCGCACTTGGCCGAAGAGTGCTGGGAGACGCTGGGCGGCGTCGATCTGG
Organism: Mesorhizobium sp. BR115XR7A; assembly: GCF_020165315.1. Lineage (NCBI taxonomy): Bacteria > Pseudomonadati > Pseudomonadota > Alphaproteobacteria > Hyphomicrobiales > Phyllobacteriaceae > Mesorhizobium > Mesorhizobium sp. BR115XR7A. The sequence continues at coordinate 3,664 of NZ_JAIUHW010000011.1, read as the reverse complement.
TGGCCGAACGGCCGTGGCCGGTCTTCGATCCGGCACTGGTCGTCGACAACGAAGTCACCTATCCGGTGCAGGTCAACGGCAAGAAGCGGGGGGATTTGACAATTGCCCGCGACGCGGACCAAGGTGCGGTCGAAAAAGCGGTCTTGGCTCTCGACTTCGTGCAGAAAGCACTTGAAGGTAAGGCTCCGCGCAAGGTGATCATCGTGCCGCAGAGGATCGTCAATGTCGTTGCCTGATCGGGAAAAGACAGAGCTGGGCCGTCTGCTGCGCCGCATCGCGCTTGCCGGCCTCGTCGGTTCGCTGGCGCTCATTTCGGCCTGTCAGGTGCGGCCGCTCTATTCGAGCGCGCCGTTGTCGACGGGCTCGACCGCCAATGCCGAGATGGCATCGATCGCCGTCAAGCCGGTCCGGACGCGCTATGCCCAGCAGGTGCGTAACAATCTGATCTTCGGGTTCGGGCGCGGCGCAGGCGAGCCCGCCTCGCCGCTTTATTCCCTCGACCTCGGCGTGAGCGAAGGCGTTGAATCCTCGGCGCTGGTACAGAATGGAACCGATCAGGACGAGCCGACCGCCGGTTCGGTGACGTTGACCGCGGGCTACACGCTGACCGATGTGAAAACCGGCGCGGTGATCGCCGTCGGCAAGCGGGCGATCACCTCGTCCTTCGACAGGCCGCGTCAGGAGTTTGCCTCCTACCGGGCGCAGATCGACGCCGAGAACCGCGCCGCGCGCGAACTGGCTGAAGCCCTGCAGCTGTCGATCGCCCAGGATCTGGCCCGGCACGGCAAGGCGGCCAGCTAGCGCGTTCGCCGTCTCAAAGAGGGCCGAACGCCCTCTTTCATCCTCTCGATGTCCCGATCCTGTGTCCGGGCGACGGAAACGCGCCGGCAGCTGGGCTTTTGGCGCCATGTGAATGCTGTCCGCGGGTTTTTCCCGTGACCAAGGTTCGCCCCGCTTTCCAGCCCAGCGCTTCGCCGCGAAAGATGCGTCTCGATCGCTCCAGCGACGCTGACGGGAAGCAACTGTTAACCACTCGCTCCCTATTGCTCGGCAGTCGTTTCACAGTGAGTCTTGAGCATGGAAGCCAGGCGTTTTTCTCGGATCAATTCGTTGCACACAGCTGCGCCCGATGACCCCCAAGGAGAGCGTTCCGGCGGCCCGCGCGGCAAGGTCGATGTCCGCCAGTCCGGCGCTTCTTTCCCGCAGGGTGGCGACACCGAAAGCCCGGCGTGGCAAGAGTATTTTTTCCTTGCGCCCAATGTGCGTTTTACACGCACGCCGGACTATGAGCCAAAGCACCGCCAACCGCAGGACGACGTTGCCGAGCAGGACGCACGGCAGGCGCTCCCGACACAGCAGGTCGGCCCTGGCGCCGTCATGCATCGCGGACCGGCACCGGCCGGGCCCGCTCAGCCGGCGCGTAGCGGGGAGACGGCGCAAGGCGTTGCGCCGGCGGCTCTAAAGGTGCCAGCAACGGCACGGGCGGCCACGCGCCCGGCGCCCGTTGGCGGGAATGGCGCGCCGGTCAAAGCAGCCCCCGCTGAAAAAGCCCGGCGGCCCTATCTTTCGGATCACGCCTTCTTCGAGGGCTTGGCGCCGCTTCTGGTCGACGTGACGCCCGCCCGCCAAGTCAGCCCGGTCCCGCGTGCACCGGTCCCGGCTCCGCCGGTTGCCACCGCGCGGGCCGATGTCTCCGGACCGGCGGTGGCCGATGTCACCGCCTTGTTCCGTGTCATCGAATGCCTTCCTGGCCAGGTTCCACTTGCCCTGCCGGGCGTCTCTCCGGCCAACTCCAACAAGGTGGTGGTCGAGCCGCCCGTCCCGGCGGGCAGAGCCGCCCGGCTGGGTCGGACAACGGCCGCGACGGCGCCTGCCGCAGCCAGCGCCGCCCCGGCGCCACTTTTGCAACGCGTGGAGGAAACCGTTCCCGCCGTGCGTTCGCCGTCGCTGCCCATGGCCGGAAAGGTTGTGCAGCCGGTGACGGGCGAAGGCTACGCGCTTCCCTCGGAGGAGCTGCTGCAGCAGCCGCCGGAAGGGCAGGGCTTCTACATGTCGCAGGAGCGGCTTGAGCAGAATGCCGATCTCCTGGAAAGCGTGCTGGAGGATTTCGGCGTGCGCGGCGAAATCATCCATGTTCGCCCCGGCCCGGTCGTTACCCTCTATGAGTTCGAGCCGGCCCCGGGCGTCAAATCCTCCCGCGTGATTGGTCTTGCCGACGATATCGCCCGCTCCATGTCGGCGGTCTCGGCGCGCGTCGCCGTGGTGCCCGGCCGCAACGTCATCGGCATCGAGCTGCCGAACGAGACACGCGAGACCGTCTATTTCCGTGAACTGATCGAATCGCAGGGCTTCCGCAAGACCAGCTGCAAGCTGGCGCTTTGCCTCGGCAAGACGATCGGCGGTGAACCTGTCATCGCCGAGCTGGCGAAAATGCCGCATCTGCTCGTCGCCGGCACCACCGGATCCGGCAAGTCGGTCGCCATCAACACCATGATCCTGTCGCTGCTCTACCGGTTGAAGCCGGAAGAATGCCGGCTGATCATGGTCGACCCGAAGATGCTCGAGCTGTCAGTTTATGACGGTATCCCGCACCTTCTGACGCCCGTCGTCACCGATCCCAAGAAGGCGGTTACCGCGCTCAAATGGGCGGTGCGCGAGATGGAAGACCGCTATCGCAAGATGGCGCGGCTCGGCGTGCGCAACATCGACGGCTACAACGAGCGTGCCGCCACTGCCCGCGACAAGGGCGAGACGGTCGTCATGACCGTGCAGGCCGGCTTCGAGAAGGGCACCGGCGAACCGCTGTTCGAACAGCAGGAGATCGACCTAGCGCCGATGCCCTACATCGTCGTCATCGTCGACGAGATGGCCGACCTGATGATGGTCGCCGGCAAGGAGATCGAAGGCGCAATCCAGCGCCTGGCGCAGATGGCGCGCGCCGCCGGGATCCACCTGATCATGGCAACGCAGCGGCCTTCCGTCGACGTCATCACCGGCACGATCAAGGCCAACTTCCCGACCCGCATCTCCTTCCAGGTCACCTCCAAGATCGACAGCCGCACCATTTTGGGCGAGCAGGGTGCCGAGCAGCTGCTCGGCCAGGGCGACATGCTGCACATGATGGGCGGCGGGCGCATCGCCCGCGTGCACGGCCCCTTTGTGTCCGACGCCGAGGTCGAGCATGTCGTGGCGCATCTGAAGGCGCAGGGCCGCCCCGAATATCTGGAGACCGTGACGGCCGACGAGGATGAAGAGGAAGAGGAAGACGACCAGGGAGCGGTCTTCGACAAGGGAGCCGTTGCCGCCGAGGACGGCGATTCCAGCTATGACGAGGCGGTCAAGGTGGTGTTGCGCGACAAGAAATGTTCGACGTCCTACATCCAGCGCCGCCTTGGCATCGGCTACAACCGCGCCGCTTCACTGGTCGAGCGGATGGAGAAGGAGGGTCTGGTCGGCGCACCGAACCATGTCGGCAAGCGCGAGATCATGGCGGGCAAGCGCCCACCGGTAACCATCCCTGGGGATGACGGCACGGATCGATCGGCCCCTTGATCAGCAACGCATAAAAAAGGCCGGTTGCCCGGCCTTCAGATTGCTGACAAACCCCTGGCTTTTGCCGGGGGTTTTTGATTCACTGGGTCATGTTGAAGCGACCCGCCCCTGA